>JACPTQ010000026.1 GCA_016192705.1 Deltaproteobacteria bacterium
ACGGTGGATACGAGACTTGGGGGTCGATCGATCGTCGGCCGACACCCAGCGGGTGAACCCCTCGTACCGCCCCCAAGCCTAAAGAATACGTCCCCGGAAAGCGGTCGGCAGGGATTTGGGTAGGGTCGGCAGGGGCGACGTGCAGGCACGCCTATTCTGCGAGCGGTCTGCAGGCAAGCCGGTGGCTTGCCTGTGCGAGCAGAATGGCGAGGGCGACGGAACACCCGAGACCTTTGTGTGCTCGGAGTTGCAAATGCAGGTTGTGCTCGACCGAACTTGGTGTCGCGGCAGTGCCGCGCAGCCCGCAGCCCCACCTTTGAGCAGGGTCTGCAGCGTGATATCGCGCGGGGTTACCGAGTTTTCGCATGCCTCTTACTCAGCGGCTCGATCGCGCGAGTGAATTCAGACCCGAGGACGTCGGCGCGCCGAAGCGGCACCCTGCCGAGCCTACGCACGGAAGAGTACTGGCTGCTTATCGGGGGATCGAGGTGGCTTGACGCGCATCGCCTTCCCGCTTAGTAATTCGAGCGCGTTGGTCGCTTTTCTCGAGCAACGTGGCGCTTAACGCAAGGAGGTTGAAACGGTGAAAGCCGATGCGTGGGTCCTCCACGCGGGGGAAGACCCGCGGAATCCGAAGCGCGCCGCTCTGGTGCGCGAAACAATAGAAATTCCGGCTCTGGGCGACGACGACGTTCTCGCCGAGCCTTTGTACGGTTGCTTCGAGGGCAACATGGGCCATGCGCTCGAGCGTCGGCCGGTCGATATCTGTCGCCAGCGCGGCGAACCGAAAGTCGTCATCGGCAACGCCGGCGTCGTTCGCGTTCTCGAGTGCGGCAAGGGCGTTACGACCGTTTCGCCGGGGCAGAAGGCGATCATCTTTTGCAACGGCGTCTGGGACGAATGGGGCTATCCGAAAAAAATCTTTGCGTTCGACGCGCCCGGAACGATGGGGTGCCTCGCAACGAAGATGAAGCTTGGCCAATACAATGTTATTCCGCTCGCCGATGACACGCGACACGCGCTGGCCGCTTGGGCCGCCTTCTCGCTCCGTTATATCACGGCCTGGTCGAACTGGGAGCTTGCGTTTGGTGTGTTTCGCCTGCAGGTCCCATGGGCCCGCATGCCGCAGCCAAACGTGTGGGGCTGGGGCGGTGGCGTTACGCTTGGGACGCTCGACCTTGCGCGCCGTCACGGTTGCCGAACGGTCATGTTGTCCGCGAAGGATCGGCGCCTCGAGACGATTGCGAAGCTCGGCATAACGCCGATCGATCGCCGCAAGTTCGGGACAATTTCATACGACGAGGAGCGGTTCGGTGCGGACGAGGCGTATCGCGAAGGTTACAAGCGCGCGGAGGCCGCGTTCTTAGAGGAAGTCAAGCGCGTCACGAAGGGGCAGATGGTGCAGATTTTTGTCGACTATGTCGGCGCGCCGGTTTATCGCGCGACGCTCAAGGCGCTCGCACGCGAAGGCGTGATCACGACGGCCGGCTGGAAAGAGGGGATGAAGCTCTGGAACCTGCGGGCTTCCGAATGCATCGAGCGCCACCAGCACATCCACACGCATTACGCGCGGTATCCGCAGGGACTCATGGCGGTCGCATATGCCGAGGCGAACGGCTGGATGCCGATCCCCGATGAGCGCATTTTCACCTTCGACGAAATCCCGGAGCTCGCGGAGAACTACCTGAGCGACCGCGTCGATTGCTTTCCGTGCTTTTCCATTAATCCCGCGTAAGTCCCTTTATCACGGGCACTCGAGTGACGAAGCGGGCGCGAGGCGCCAAACGGCGGTGCAGTTGCGGTCGTTGCCGCCGCCGTAAAGGATAAGTGTGTCGGTCGGTGCGTCGTAGTTCGCCGTTGGGAGCTCGGCGCCGCAGAGCGCGACGTTTGCCGGCGTCACGACTTTGTACGACCACTTGACCGGTGACATCGCGAACATGTCGTAGCACAGGAGGAGAAGTTCGCCCTGGCGGCCGGCGCCCGCGTAGACGGCGACGCGGCCGGGACCGATCGAAGCGGCGGCATGCCACGAAAGGCCCGGGAGCGGAGTCGACATCGGTTCGTTTGTCCATGAGCTTGTGCTCGACGCGGACGACGTCCAAAGGTCGGTGAGATCGGCATTGGGGCCTTGCCCGCCGATAACAAGCACGCGTCCCGACTGCGCGTCGTAGACAGAGGCGTGGAGATTGCGCGCGCTTGGGACGGTGCCGGTGTGGCGCACCCACGTTGTGGCGCCGCCGTCGAGAATCAGGTCCGCACCGCCATCGATGAGGCGGCCCTCGATGTCGACGCCGCCAACGGTTCGAAGGAGCGGGTACGCGGCGACGTCGGATTGAAGCGCAATGAGCGATGCGGGGCCATGGCCGGCGCGCGCGGTCGGGGCGTTTGCCGCCGAGAGTTGTGACCACGCGGCTGCGCCCGCGAGGCGAAGTCGCCACAAATCGCCTTGACGCTCGGACGCCGCATTTTCGCCACCGTGAAGGAAGATATCGCCCGCGCGGTCTGACACGAAGGCCATGAAAGCGCGCTGCCCGGGTCCGGTGCCGCTCGGTCCCAAACGCGACCAATGCACGCCATCAAAGAGCCACACCGTATTGTCGGCGAGACCGGTCATCTCGGTGCCGCCATAAACGACAAGGCCCGCGATGCCACCGGCATCAATGAGTGCGGCGCCGTGCGCGTTGCGTGCGCTCGGGCGTGGATCGGTTTCCTCGAAGGCGAGCGAACCCGCGTCGAGTGGGAGTGAATAGAGGGTCGGCGCGCCGGAGGTGATTTGCGACGTGTTGGGGCTCGGGACGGCGACGACGATGAACGCGTCTGTGACGGCGTCGTAGTGAGCGCTTGCGGGTCCGGCCGTTGGCAACGTCCCGCCTGGCGAAAGTTGCGCCCACGTATCTTTGCCGCCATCGGCGGATGCCGTGAGCGACCAAAGCTCCGATTTGTACTGCGTGCATGCGGTGTCGGCGCAGCCGCCCCAAATAAGGACTCGGCGACGCGGTGGGTCGTAGGCGGCGGCGGCACGGTAGACGGCAGGTGGCGATGCGCCTTCGGTTGTGATGGCGTGCCATTTCACGGTGTCCGAAAGTTGGAGGCGATGCGCGTCGGTTTGCTGCGTCCGCGTTCCGCACGACCCGCTGCACGATACGCCACCGATGACGACGAGGCTGTCGCGCGCCGTATCAAGCACGGAGACGTGCCCACCGCGCGCCGACGGGCCGCCATCGATCGCGAGCGCTTGCCACGCTTCGGCGCCCTTCGGTTTCGTTTTGAACGCGGCGAGGTTTTTCGTTGCGCCACCGTCCCCGATGCCGCCGAAAACGAGAATGCGTCCGCGCGTGGGGTCGGGAGTTATCGTGGAATCCGTGAGCGTTGCGGGCGCGGTGCCGGTCGGGGTGAGCGTTGCCCACGCTTCGCATCCGCGGTCGAGGGGCAACGACGAGAGCGTTCCGCCGAACGAGACGAGGCGTTGGCCGTCGGTGTCGATCGCGAGCTCTGGAAAGTCGGTCCACGAAACCTTCGGCGAAAGTTGCCGCCAGCGGAGCGATTCATTGGGGCGTGCCGTTCCGACGCCGGTTACTGTTCGGGCGCGCTCTAGATCGAACTCCCACGTGTTGCTGCCGATGAGAACGATGCGGTGCGCCGCCATGTCGAGCACCGTGCGGGGTGGCGGTTCGTTCGCGCCTTGGGTTGTTGCGCGGGGCGGGCGATCGGCCCACCACGTCGCTTCCGGCGGCGCCACGATGCGCGCGCACGACGTCTGCGTCACGCTCGCGTCGCCACCCGAAACGGTTATTTGCGCGCGAACTTCCGAGCCGGCGGTCTGGCCGGCGTCGCCGAGATCGAGCGTGAGCGACGCGCCTTCGCGAATGAGGCCACCGTCAAATCCGAGCCACCGCACGGAAACCGTGAGCGACGCGCCGGTTGGATTCGAGAGCGCGACCGGCCATGCCTCCATCGTGTGACTTGGGGTTGGCTTGTAAGGCGTCAGCCGTACTCCCGAGAACCACAATCCTGTTGGGCTCACGCCGCTTGATCCCGCGTCCGAGCTTGCATCCCCACCTGTGGCCGCGTCCGCTGGCGTCCCTGCGTCAGGATTTTGGCCCGCGTCGCCCCCATCGACGCCGAGGTTCGACGGATCGCGGCAAGTGTTGTCGGCGGCGCACGTGAGTCCTGCCGGGCACGAGCCCCCCGCGCCACAGAGGAGAAGCGTTCCCGCGGGAGGCGTCGTATCGACGACGCAGGCGCTCGCAACGACTGCGGCGAATGGCCACGTGATCCACGCAGGGGACGCTTGCGCCGTCGGTGGGGACAAAAAACCATGGCGAGGTGCGCGAGGCATAGCCGCCTATTATAGACGATCGCGGTTTGACCGTGTGAAAAAACAAGCGTAATATTCATTGTTTTATTGGTTTTCAGATGAACACCTGCGGAACAAAACATCGCCCGGACGAAAAGTGCCCAGATTGTGGCGTGATAGCGCACGACGGTTTAAACGGACCGGAGGGCGAACCCGACCATCTCTCGGCGCCGACGCTCGATTTGGTGCCGGGCGACGGGCCGCTCCTCGATGGGCGGTATCGCGTTGGGCGGATCCTCGCGCGCGGGGGGATGGGCGAAGTGTTCGAGGGTGTCGACGTCACGCTGCGGCGGCCTGTTGCCGTGAAGTTTTTGGGCGAGCGATTCGTCAGCGACGCGGCCGTCGTTGAGCGGTTCGGGCGCGAGGCGGAGGCGCTTGCGGCGCTCGAGCACGCGGCGGTCGTGCCGGTTTACGCGGTGGGCACCGCGGCCGATGGACGTCCGTTCTTTGTGATGAAACGAATTTTCGGGCGCACGATCGACCAACTTATTCGTGCGGCGGGCCCGCTTGATGTCGCGACGACCGTTCACATCGCGGCGCAAGTCCTCGCGGGGCTGGAGCGAATTCATGGTGCGGGGTTCGTTCACCGAGACGTGAAACCCGCGAACATTATGGTCGATGAAGCGGGGCGGTGCACGCTCCTCGACTTTGGGATTTTGCGCGCCGAGGAGAGCAACCTGACGGCGACAGGTTTCATCGTCGGTACGCCAGAGTACATGGCACCGGAGCAGGGACGCGATGCGCGCCTCGCAAGCGCTGCGAGCGATTTGTATTCGATGGGGGCGACGGTTTACGCGATGTTGACGGGGGCACCGCCGTTTCGGGGGTCGTCGAGTTACGAGATCGTAAATAAGCACCATACCGAAGTGGTGGTGGCGCCGTCGACGCGCGTGCGGGGTTTGTCGCGCGCGGTCGATCGCGTGGTTGGGCGAGCCCTCGCGAAGGAAGCGGGTGAGCGTTTTGCGAGCGCGGTTGAGATGCGACGTGCGTTGGAGGCGTTGTCGGAGCCGCGTTGGAGCGGGATGCCGCCGATGCGCGATGGGCACGCTGCGGCGACGGGCGATACGGCGCTCGGCGGAGAGATTTTTCGCGGAGCGGCGACGACGATTCGAACGCGCCGTGTGCGGTGGATCGGCGCGGCGGCGTTGGCGGTGGCTGCGGGGCTTGTCGCCGTAATGGTTGGGGTCGATTTTGGAGGCGCGCGGCGATCGGGCGATTCGACGCGGGTTGCCGAAGGGGCACCACCACGCGTTTTGGCGCCAGCCGTCGAGTCCGTGCGCCCCGTTGAGGCACTTGCGCCTCCCGTTGTTGTCGAGACGACACCGCGGCCGAGCGCAGTGGTTTTACCCGACCACAGCGTTCGACGCACGGTCGCTGAGGTGCGACGCGCGATGGCGACGCGTCGACGCGAATCGCATGCGCCATCGGAGCGGGCGGCGGCTCATGCGCCGGTGGCCCGGCGTGCGGACACTCCCGTGCCGAGTGTGCGTGCTTCAACGGCGATTGTTCGCGTCGTGGTTCTCGATCGCGGCGAGTCGACGTACGCAGAAGTGCTCGTTGATGGCGCACCGATCGGAACGGCTCCGGTCGCGCGCCACGCGGTAACGCAGGGTACGCACGAGTTTGTTGCGAAGCGAGCTGGTTATCGCGCCGCCAGAAAGGTTGTGGACGTTGTCGCAGGTGGGGTGAGAAAAGTGACGCTGACGCTCGAGCGTCTTGACCCGTGAGAAGATCCTTTGGGCAGACGGCGTTTGTGGTTTGCGTCACGTTGGCGGTTCCAGCCGCTTCGCGTGCCGATGATCTCACGACGGGCGTTCGCCTTTTTCACGAGGGCGAGTTCGAGCTGAGTCTCGCGGCACTCGCGCGGGCGACGGCGCGACTTTCGCGCGGTACCGAGCGGGCACGCGCGCACCTTTTTGTCGGTCTCGGGCGCGCTGTTCTTGGCGAGTGGCCGGCCGCGCGCGACGCGTTCAAACGGGCGCTTGCCGACGATCCGGAGATTTCACCCGATGCCTCGCGCGTTCGTCCAGCGATTCTCGACGCCTTTGATGCGGTTCGACGGACATTGCGTGGCATTTTGGAGGTCCGCGTGACAGAGCGCGCCACCGTCTGGATCGACGGCGCAGCGGTTGGCAGAGCGCCCGTCAAGGTGGAGCGGCCGATCGGTCGACACCGTGTGGAAGCGCGAAGGCTCGATGGATTTGCCGAACTCCGCCTCGATGGCGTCTTGGTGCGCGTCGGCGAGACGACGCTTGTCGAAGGGCGACTGACGCCGAAGATGGGGAAGGTCGCGCTCGAGTCGGATCCGCGCGGTGCGGCGGTGTTCGAGGGGAAGCGGCGCGTCGCGACAACGCCAGTTTCGGGGCTCACGATGCCGGCCGGCTCGCGGCGCCTGCGGTTCGAGTTGTTGGGGTTTCGACCCGCTGAGCATGAGCTTTTCGTGAATCCCGATGCGCCGAGCCGTCTTCGCGTTTCGCTTACACCGCTTGATGACCGTCCGTTTTTGAAGCGCCGGCGGTCGTGGGCCTATTTGACGGCCGGGGCGTCGGCTGCGCTTCTTACGACGGGCGTGGTTTTTAGCCTTCTCGCACGGTCGGCCGAATCGGAAATCGACTCGCGCGCGCGCGAAGGGACGCTCGACAACGACCGACAACAGACGCTCGCGGATTCGGCGAACGGGCGGGCGCTCGCGGCGAACGTGTTTTACGGCGTGGGAGCGGCGGCGGCTGTGACGTCGATCGTTCTGTTTTTGCTTCGCGATGGGGCCACGGCGTCGGTGTCCGCAAATGTGGCGATTGCGCGCGGAGGTGTTATCGTATGGGGCAAGTTTTGACGGAGCGGATCCAAACACGTGGGCGCCGATTTCAAAGTTGAGCTGATCGATTCTGACGGGCGAGTCTGTGGAGCGTCGGCTTTAGAGACCGACGAACTCTTGCTCGGTCGCGACCTCTTGGTGCAACTCGGGCGCGAGAGCGACCCGAGTGTTTCGCGGCGGCACGCACGGCTGTTGCGGCGCGGTGCGGCGCTGTTCGTGGAAGATCTGGGGAGCCGCAACGGCACGCTCGTTAACGGTGTGCGCGCCGAAGGGGAAGTTGTGGTAAAGGCGGGTGACGTCATCGAGGTTGGTCGCCAGCGCTTTCGACTGCGGTCGGCGGGCGCGACGAGCGTCGCGTTTGATTCGCAACCGGCGCCGGCCTTGTTTGAAGGGGCGACCCTTGCGGCCACGCGGTCGGGCGCGCCGGAACGCCTGCGTCTCATCTACGACCTCACGCGCCTTGCGGGACGCGCATTGGCCCCACGCGATATCAGCGCGCGCCTCGTGGCTGTCGTCGAGCGGTCGGTTCGACCCAAAGGCGCGGCGGTCTATTTCGCGGGGAGCGAGGCGCCGATTGTTGGGGCGGCCGATGCGTCGCCGTTTTCTATGGAGCTTCTGTCGACGCGGGTTATTGGCGAGGGTCATGTTTTACGCATGCCGGGAGGCGCCGAGCCCGCGACGGCGCTTGCACTTCCACTCGCGCCAGAATCGGACTCCATAGGTGCTCTTGTTCTGTCGGCGATCGAGGAGCGACCGTTTTCGGACGACGACATTTCCTTTGTTGTCGCGGCGGCGGCGCTCGCGGGCGAGGCGCTTCGGCGCGCGCGGCTGTTGCGGACGATGTCGCTCGAAGCCACAACCGAGCCGGCCGATGACGAAATCGTGGGGCGGAGCTCCTTACTCGTCAAGGCGAAGCGCACCGTGGATCTCATCGCGCCGCACGACGACCTTTCTGTGTTGCTCATTGGCGAAACGGGCACGGGCAAAGAGCTGTTCGCGCGGCGCGTCCATCGCGCTTCCGGACGGAGCGGTCCTTTTGTTGCGGTGAACGTCGCGGCACTTCCCGCGGATCTTTTGGAGAGCGAACTTTTTGGGAATACAAAGGGCGCGTTTACGGGGGCGCTCACGGCGCGCACGGGTTATGTCGAATACGCCGCGGGCGGGACGCTTTTTCTTGACGAGATAGGCGAGATGCCCGTTGCGCTGCAAGCGAAGCTCCTCCGCGTATTGCAGGAGAAAAAGATGAACCGCGTTGGCGATCCGCGCTCGATCGACGTCGATGTTCGAATCGTCGCCGCGACCAACGCGAACATTAGCGAAAAGATCGCCGCGAGCCAGTTTCGCGAAGACCTGTACTTCCGTTTAGCGGGAAAAGAGATTTCGATTCCGCCGCTTCGCGATCGGGAGGGCGACGTCTTGATTCTGGTCGAGGCGCTCATTCGTCGCAACGCGGGGCGAACGAAGCCGGTTGTTCGTGCGGTGAGCTCGGTTGCCATGGGTCACCTCTCGGCCTACGCCTGGCCTGGCAATGTCCGCGAACTTGAAGGGGCGCTTCGGCTTGCGGTCATTCATGCTGCGGCGGATGGGCAGTCGACCATCGGCCCCGAACACCTCGACCCCCGAATCCTCTCAGGTGCGACGGGCACGGCCGGTCGCCCCCTCACGCTCGCCGAGGAGCTTGAAGAGGCCGAGCGGCGCATCGTACTCAAGGCGCTTCGCCTGTCAAAGGGCAACAAGCGCGAGGCGGCCCGGCAGCTTGGTTGGAGCATCAACACGCTCCGCGACCGCCTCGAACGGTTCTCTATCGGCGAATCCGATTACGGCTAAAGGTCAGCCCACCTTAACGTCGATCTGCTTGGGCCGCGCTTCAGGGCGCTTGGGCAGTGTCACCACCAGCACGCCGTTCTTATACTCAGCCGCAACCCGCTCCGCGTCGACACCGTTTGGCAGCGCCAGCGACCGCGCATATGTTCCCTCGGCGCGCTCAAGCGCGAGATAACCCTCCCGCTTCTCGTGACGGCTGAGCGATCGCTTAGCGCGAATCGAGAGCACGTCGTTCTCAACGCGCACCGCGATGTCTTTCTTATCGACCCCCGGGATGTCCAGGTTTACCGTAAATTTTTCCGGGTCCTCGTGAACATCGCACGCCGGCGTCAATCCGTAAGCATCTCCCCGTCTCCCAACCGCAAAATTAAAAAGGCAGTTCATTTCATCTTGCAGCCGGTCCCACTCACGAAACGGTTCCCATCTGGTCAACAGCGTCATCGCAATCCTCCTTCTATCCAGCGCTGCGGCTTCATTCGCCCAGCCCGCCTTCTGGAGGTTAAAGTAGGTCGCGATCCGTTTGTGTCAAGCGGGCGAAACTAACCCAGATTGATCTCGTCGATTTTGCACTTCGTCAGGTCGGCGACGCCCAAGCCAAGCTTTGCCGCAGCTTCAATGTACTTCGGTTCGCGCGCCGAACCCTTGAGCGGCTTCAATTTGAATTTCGATTCGCGCCGCAGCCTTTCGACCAAGTCGTAACCGTAGGCGTCAATCGCCACCATGTCCGTCGCGGCGGCGATCGTGTGCACGTCCGCTCTGTATTGGGGCTTTCCCTGCGGCCCCCCTTCGTATTGCGCCCGCAGCCAATCCGCGATCACAACGCGGTGCTTTTTCATGTAAAGCGGGTCCGCGTAAATACGTGCAATCTGATCGCTTCGACGTGAGTGGTAAGTCGGCGGGTGAATGATCGTTCCGTGGGTGATGTTCTTCATCGCGACGGTGACACCGAAGAGGTCGTGATCCTTAAGCACCGGGATGTTGATGAACGCGGTGATTCGCTCGATGACTTTGCACACCTGCGTCGCCTTGCCGGCAAACCGATGAATCTTCTTCGACCAACCTTCGCGCTTCGTGATAACGCCCTCGACTTTGATGTCGGGCGCGACATTGATGTAGCCGCGCATCGCACGCATCATCCACGGGTATTGCTCCCAAACGACGATGTTCTCAACGGGAACGCCCGCGGCAATAATTCCTTTGATGACGGCGTGAACGACTTCTTTGTTGGTCGAAATCGTGCGTCCGCCGAGCGCGTTGGGTTTGATCCCCACGCGATCGTTTCGATGCACGAACTCGCCCCAAGCCGACGCAACATCTGGTTTTCCCGTAAGCCCCATAATGGCCCGCCCCACCATATCCTCAACCACAGATGCGCTCGGGAGCTGGCGCGACGCCAACGCCTTCGTGCTTTTGACAACGACGAGCTTGCCGGGGTAGCGCGTCGCCGCGGGCGCCGTCTCGTCGACCGCGTGCGCGCTTCGCACCACGACCGGCAGACTCGCGACACCAATCCCAGCGGCGGTGGTTTTCAAAAATTCTCGACGTTTCATCGACTCCTCCTCAATCTGATTCGCGAGCGTAGCGATCGTCGTGGTGCGCGTCAATTCGCGCCCAGCTTTACTCCAGATTAACCCCGCGCACATGAATAAAAATTTCACGCAGGCGTCTAACAGTTGGTGGGAGCGATCGGAACGGGAGGTGTGGGAATGGTGGGTCGTCGGTTGAATCAATTCGTTGTGGCGATGTTGTTTTTCGTGCCCGCGATTGGGGAATCTGCTTCGAAAGCAAAGAATAAGGGCAAGGGGATGGAGGCCGAGTTTGTGCGAATGGACGCCAAAGGGAATTTGACAATCGGCAAGGGGCGGACAGCGGGGGTTGTGAAGGGGTGCGCGGTTTTCGTGAGCGCTCGATTGACGGAGGTGAATGCGAGCAAAGGCACCGCCGTGATTTTTTTGGCGAAGCCGGTTGCCGCCATCAAGAAGGCGCGTTCGATCGACCTCGTGTGCGGCAAGGCGAAAGTCAAGGCATCGGTTGTCGGTGTGGTCGCAGACCGCGAGCAGGGCGCTCGCGTTACGCTCGGCGGACTTAAGGGCAAGAAGGTCGACAAGGAATGCGCGCACACGTTCCTTTTGGGGCGCGTCGAACGGGTTTACGAAAGTGCGAGCGCCGTTCCAACGTCGGTCGGTGACGCCATCGCCACCCAAAAATCTTTCTGGGTTGAATGTCGGTAGCGATTCCTAAGACCGGCTGCGTTCGAGCATCGTGACGAGTTTCTCGGTGACCTTCTTCTCGTCCTTTTCAGACAGGGCCAGCATTTCACGGAGCGCGATTCCGATGTGCGGCAAGTAGAGCGTGATGTAAGCGCGTTTTTTCTCGTCCTCGAGCGCCCGCCGTCGGTGGCTGAGGTGAACGCTGAGCTTGCGGCCGACGTCGCGGAGCGCGAGCCGCACCTCTTTAATGATCTCGGGATAATGCGCAATCGCCTCTTTCGACTCGGACGTAAACGGCACCCACGCGCTTGCGATGTGGACGACGAGCACCATCGGCGCGAGCGGAAGTGCGCCACGCGGCTGTTGAAGCGCGTAGTTCCGCCACCCCGTTGTAATGACCGCGCGCGTGATCGCACACGCCGACTGTTGATAGAGGAGGGGGACACGATTCGCGAATCGCAAGAGCTTTATCGGCTCGTCAGCCGGGAGACCGCCGCCAAACGCGAGCCCCGCTTCGACGCGAAATGGGTTGCCACGATAAACGTCGGGCGGGCGCGTCGCGGCGACGACGAGCTCGCATCCCGGCCACTGCGCCGAGAGTCCCTTCGCGATGAGCGCCTCACCGATCGGCACAACCGACGTTGCAGGTGGCGCGATGATCTTCACCTTAGGAATCGCGAGGTGCAGCGCCTCCGCTTGGTGCGCGGCTTCGCGTGGCCTCATTCCGCCCGAGACGCCAGCCATCGAACAAATCTCGTCGGCGGTTTTCCCCGACACCCGCGAAAACTCCTCCTGAAAAAATGCGCGCACGGTCCGTGCCTTGGTGTCGGCGAGCATCCGCATCAACAATCCAAGCTCAACGCCGTACGGGTGCGGCTTAATCTCTTTCGCTTCCGGCGGCAGCTCGTCCGACTGCCGCGTGTAGGCGATCGCATCGCCATCCGGCGACTGATATCGAATTGTCGCGTGCGGATTCACGATGGCCGTGTCGCGCAGGTAATCATCGATCGAGTGGCGCCCCTTCTTGTGGCTGGCCGCGAGCTCAATCGTGACGCGCGTTCCGTGCGGGCGGTCCCACGCGCGCGTTTCGTCGACGCGAATCACCGGCGCGTTCGACTTCGTGTCGATCGCAATTTCGTAGTAATGCGCGAGCTTCCCTTCTTCGGTGCGCGACAGCACTTGCACGGGGCGCCCCGTCGTCAGTTGCCCGTACATCGCGGCGGCGCTGATGCCAATGCCCTGTTGGCCGCGCTGCTGCTTGAGGCGGTGAAACTTCGAGCCGTAGAGCAGCTTCCCGAACACTTTTGGGATGTTCGCCTTGACGATGCCTGGGCCGTTGTCTTCGATGGTGACGCGAAAACGCTCCTCCGTGATCGCTTCGACCGAAACCAAAACTTCCGGTAGAAGGCCAGCTTCCTCGCACGCATCGAGGGAGTTGTCGACCGCTTCTTTAATGGTGGTGAGAAGAGCCTTCGACGGGTTGTCGAAACCGAGCAGGTGGCGGTTCTTGGTAAAGAATTCGGAAACCGAAATGTCGCGTTGCTTCGACGCCATCTCCTTCGCGGTGGCGCGGCGCGCGGGGCGCGGTGGCACGGGCGCTGAAGATGTGGGCGATGCGCTCAGATGCGATGTAACCGTTGAGGGTTGCAAGATTTCAGATTCACTCATGCGGCGGAGTGTAGTGACGAGGGGAGGGGTGTCAAGGTGGCTTGTCACGATGTCGTATCCGCATGACAACGCCGCCTGTCGGTTTTGCGGTGCCAAACGACGAAACCACGGGTGTTTTTCGGCTGCGGGCGCCGGCATCGGGAGTGCATTTCGGCCAGGGTGAGCCGCATGGGGGTGGCTCAGTTTAGAGAGGTGCAGAATGGATAACACAATTCGTTTTAGTTTAGCGGCGCTGCTCGCGATTCCAGCGTGTAGTGGGATGCAAAGCGATATGAACAGCGGCGAGATGGCGTACAACAGCTCGAATCTCGAATCGGGCAACTGTGGACAGGAAAACAACGCGTCGAACCCGTCTACGGGAGATGCCGACGAGGACAACGATTCCGCGACGAACGCGGACAGCGATGCCGACGACGATTCGGGTGAAGGCGGTGAAGACGCCACGCGATCGCAAGTCGCGACATCGAAGCACGTCGTTCTGCAAGTGCTTTGGGGGAACCTGATGATTGTGGGGAGCCCGTCGTCGTCAACGGCGTGGAACGGGAAGTTGAGCGTGGCCGGCGGCGCCAAGCTCAAACTGCTTCGCACGATTCGGTTCGAGGCGAACGACGCGATCACGAGCGAAACCGAAACGGAGATCAATTGGACGTCGTCGACGCAACCCAAGTACGACGGGGTTCAGGTGCTCGTGGGGTTGCCCGAAAACGCGGCGAGCGCGAGCCTTACGTTTGCGACGGCGCCTTACTCGGTGACGTATTCGGGTGAGGAGTTGATTCGGCTTCGCGCGGTAGCGACGGTTGGGACTGAGGGGAACGCGGTTTCGATTCGTGCGTTGCCGCTCGGGCGCTGCCAGCACGGGTTCATGCGCGGACATTGGACGCGCGTGGATGCGAAGGGCGGCGTGTTCCGTGGGCAGTGGATTCGCGCGAATGGAAAGGCGAAGGGGTTTGTCGAGGGGATTTGGGGCGTGCGCCTATCGGGTGAGCAGGTATTCTTTGGGAGAATCGTGTCGCGCGATGGCAAGAATCGTGGTACGGTTTTCGGTCATTACGATGCCGGAATGTACCGTGGACACTGGGCGAGAAATGGCAAGGTGCGTGGCGTGATTCGCGGGCACGCTGTTGACGCGAATGCGGACGGGCGCGGGTTTTTCGCGGGTGAATGGCTTCGGTTCTGCTCGGCGTACCGGCGGTGCGAGGCGAGCGTCGACGCGAGCGCCTCAGCGGCGGGTGCGATTGCCACGACTGGTAACGCGACGGACCTTTCCTTCGAGGCGTCGGGCGACGTGACCGTCTCGGCGACGTGCCAGTAATTTCGCCGCAGTGGTGGAAGACCCAGTGGGTATTTCGCTTGCTGTCTGCGCGAATGCCAGTGGCATGAGCGCGCAAGCGAAATGGCGAGGGCGACCGAAGGGAAGCCCGAAGTCTACACCGGGTCCGCGCGGCGAAATTGGGGAGGGCGACGGAACGGAGCCCGAACCCCACCTTTTTCGATTCGCGGGCCAGAGAGAGTGGAAAGTATCTCTCCCTCCCCTCCCCTCTCTGGTCCGCGGAGCTTTTTTCGCCGCACGCATTGACCCGCGTTCCTGGCCGTTGTTACAAATCCAGCGATGCGCGAGAAGTTCCCGGGCTATCAAGTCGAAGTCGACAAGCAGACGTTGCGCACCGAAGAAGTTTATGCGCGGGCGCTTTCCTGTGAGGCGTGCGCGAAGGAGCGCGAGGTGTCGGGCGACGTCGACGCGCTTTGCGACCGGCATCTCACGGAGCTGCTCGCGGCCGAAAAGATGGGGACGGCTGAATAATGGCGATGGACGTTTGCGTCGCGCTTGTGACGGTCCCGAATATTGACGTCGCGCGAAACGTCGCGAACGCGCTTGTCGAGGCGCGCGTCGCCGCGTGCGTGAATATTGTTCCGGGGGTCGAGTCGATCTACCGCTGGGAAGGCAAGATGTGCGCCGATGCGGAGCTGCTCCTCATTGCGAAGGTGCGGACTTCGCGCGCATCCGAGGTGATCAAGGTCGTTGAAGAAAACCACCCTTATTCCTGTCCTGAAGTGCTGTTCTTGGAAATTCGGGACGGCCGCGCTCAGTACCTCGATTGGGTTCGAACCGAAACAAAGTGAACGTCGGCAAGCGATCGGGGCGCGCGGCGTGGGGGGTGTGCGTTGTTTTCGCGTTGGGCGGTTTGTCGCGCGACGCGCGTGCGCACGAGGAGTCGACAAGCCATAGCGCGTGTCGTGCCGAGGGTCCTGACTTCACGTGCACGGCTGTGATTGGCGTTCGCGATTGGGTCGAGGCGCTCGGCGTCGACGAAGACCGCAACGGGCGAATGAGTGACGCGGAGTTTGAGCGGGCGCGGGCGCGAATCACGAGCGTTGTGTCGCTGGCGTACGATGTTTGGAATGCGAGCGAGCGGTGCAGCGTGGCCATGGCCGAAACGACTTTCGCGGCCGACGAAACAACGACGTTGATTCATTTTCGCTGTGCGAAGGCGATCGGTCCTCTCAAGGTCGACGTTCGCCTTTTTCGCGAAGAGGCGTTTCGGCACACGCACGTCGCGAAGATAGAGGTCGGCGGGCGAACGCACACCGTGGCGTTTTTGCGCGGGTCGAGCGCGTTTGAATCGGACGCGGGCCTTTTGCGCCAGGTCTTCGGTTTCTTGACGATGGGAGTTTGGCACCTTTTTCTTGGCATCGATCACATCTTGTTTCTGCTTGCGCTCCTTCTCGTCAAGATGTCGCTCGCAAACATTATCAAGATCATCACGTCGTTCACGATCGCGCACTCGATTACGCTTGCTCTCGCGGCGCTTTCGGTCGTTGAGGTTTCACCGAAGCTCGTCGAGCCCGCGATCGCCGCATCGATCGTTTACGTCGCCGCGGAGAACATCTGGCGGAAGAACATTCGGCACCGGTGGATTCTGACGTTTTTATTTGGCCTCATTCACGGCTTCGGGTTCGCGTCGGTGCTTCGGGAGATGGCGTTAACGAACGAGGGGCTTGCTGTTTCGTTGGTTTCGTTCAATGTCGGAGTTGAAATCGGGCAACTTGTCGTCGTTCTTTTGCTCTATTGGCCGCTCAAGTGGATCGCGGCGCAGTCGTGGAATCGACGATTCGTGCTCGGGGCGTCAACCGTTGTTTGTTTGTGCGGAGTTTATTGGTTCGTCGATCGTGTGTCGTAGAAGGCGTTTCGGCCACGAGACGAAGAGTCTTTTTCGCGAACGATGAGATGGCGATTTGAGAGAGCTGGTCGGGGAAAACCCAGCGCAGCTTATTTGACGAGGCGCGTCGGTTTGCTTTCAGATTCCCGCGAAAAACGAAAGCGGTGACGTCGCGATGCGTGAAGATTTGGCGGACGACACCGATCGGTTCGAGTTTGTCAGCCGTAAGTCCGACAAGTGCGGCGGCACGATGGGCGATGGCTTCGCGGGATTGACCGGGTGTGATCACCGCTTCGGGTAAGGACCATGTTCCACCTAAGAGCTCGTTGTCATCGCGGCGTACGACGGCGAAACGGGGCTTCGAGGTCGCGGGATCCTGAAGGGCGACGCACGCGACGTGAACAACGCGGCGCGCGGGTTTCGGGGCCACGCGTGGAATGGAGGCCGTGAGGCCCGCTCGGTACGCTCCGCACGAAGGACGAATCGGACACTGTGTGCACGAGGGATTCTTCGGTGTGCAGACGAGCGCGCCGAGTTCCATGACGGCCTGCATGAAATCGCCGGCGCGAGCCGTAGGGACTTCGACCTCGCCACGAGTCTTGATGCGTTGTCGCACGGCCGGAGACCGAATGTCGTTGCGGATCGCGGCGATGCGGGCGATGACGCGCGCGCTGTTGCCGTCGACCGCGAAGGCGTGCTCGTCAAAGGCGATGGCGGCGATCGCGGCGGCCGTATACGGACCAACGCCGGGGAGCCGGCGAAGCGCGCTTTCTTCGTGCGGCAGGTCACCGTCGTGGTCGCGAAGCGAGACGATCGCGGCGCGATGCAGGTTGCGGGCGCGCGTGTAGTAGCCGAGCCCTGACCAGGCGGCGAGGACGGCGCTTTCAGGCGCGCGGGCGAGCGCGGCGAGTGTCGGAAAGCGGCAGAGGAAGCGCTCGAAGTAGGGCAACACCGTTGCGACGGTTGTTTGTTGAAGCATGAATTCGGAGACGAGCGTTTTGTAAGGAGACGGCGCCTCGCGCCACGGCAGGCGGCGACGGTGAACGTCGTACCAGGCGAGGAGCTCTCTCGCGAGGCCGAACGGGCGAGCCGCTTTGCGTTCGCGTTGGGTCACTTTTGCGGCGAACGGGGTGGGCGACCTTCGCGGCGCGCGGGGCCAATCTGCAAGTGGAAATGATCGCGGTGGTCCCATGCGAGGCGTGGGTAAGGGTGGTCCGGGTGAAGGACGTAACTCGTCGTTCCGATTTCGGTGGGGTCGCCGTTTCGCCCAGGTTTGGTGCTCGAATCGGAGTACTCGCGCGTCGCGAACTCGTAGATGTCGAGAAACAGCTCGTTGGGCGCTGGCGCCGATTTGTTTTTGGTCTCTTGGGGGAGAAGACGGAAGCGTGGGTGTTCGGCGTCGGCGCGCGCCTTTCGGGAGAGGCGTGGCTTTCGGCCCCAGTCGCGCCAAACGTCGATCGTGTACGGGGCGCCGTTTCGTTTGCCGATGACCGAGGCGAGATCGATCGCGCGTCCGCTGTTGTGCGCGTTGTTGCCGCCTTTGCCGGCCGAAATGCCGAGGTGTCGAATGGCGGTTGCGCCCCATTTCGCCTTGAGGTGCGCGGCGAGGCGCGCGAGTGCGACCGTGTGCCGATGGTCGAGGCGGCGCGTTGGATAAGGCTTCGGGCGATCGACCGGGCCGTATACGAGCGCGACGCCGGCGATCGATTCGGTGATGTCGAGGCGGTCCGTTGGTCGCGGGTACGTGATGCGGCAAGTTTTATCGAATGTGACGGTGCGCGTGTGAAGCGTTACGACGCGATCACGAACAAGTGAAACGACGACGTCACGGGCTTCGTCGAGGGTCATATCGCGTGCAGATTTCGTCGCGGCGGGTGGCAGAGCGAATCGTGCGAGGCAATCGCTTGGCCGCGGGACTTGCGCGGAACCGGGCGTTGGAGCCGAGGCGGTGACGACGAAAGCGGCGATGAGCAGCATGGAAACCTCCCGGAAGCGAGGCGCGACATTAGATCGCGCGCGGACGAATGAAAAGCGGTGTGCTAAAGTCCTCGCGTGGCGCGGATTCTTATCGTCGACGACGAAGCGATCAACCTGTCGACGCTCGTCGAGATTTTCGCGCGCGAAGGATTCGACGTCACGACGGCCGAGAACGGTAAGGCGGCGCTCGATATTGTGCGCGCGGGGGTCGGGCGTGGCGAATCTGTCGAGAGGGACGCTCCGAGGCCAGGCGCTGCTGGTGCGGCCGAATCGGCGGTGCGCGTTGACGTTGTTCTGACCGACCTCATGATGCCCGTTGTGAGCGGTCTCGATCTCTTGCGTGCCGTGAAGACGCTCGACGCCGAGTGCGAAGTGGTTTTGATGACCGCGTTCGGAACGGTGTCGGCGGCCGTCGACGCGATGCGCGAGGGGGCGTACGACTTCATCACGAAGCCGTTTCGAAAAATCGCCGTCACCAAGGCGATCAGGAAGGCGCTCGAACGGCAGCTCCTGATTCGCGAGAATCGTGTCCTCAAGGCGCAGCTCGCTGAGGCGCCGCTTCGTGGGGCGCTCCTCGGGACGTCGCCCGCGATGAAGCGCATCGCGGATGTTATCGCGCAGACCGCCAAGTCGACGGCGACGGTGCTTGTGCAGGGGGAAAGCGGGACGGGCAAAGAGTTGGTCGCGCGCGCGATTCACCAAGCGAGTGCACGGGCCGGGCGGCCGTTCGTGATTTTCAATTGCGCCGCGGTGCCGGAAACGCTGATTGAGTCGGAGCTGTTTGGGTACGAGCGTGGGGCTTTCACGGGAGCGACGGCGCGAAAGGAAGGGCGTTTCGACACGGCCAACCAGGGGACGCTTTTCTTTGACGAAGTGGCGGAAATGAGCGGGCCGGTTCAGGCGAAGCTCTTGCGCGTGTTGCAATTCGGCGAGTTTGAGCGGCTCGGTGCCGTCGCGCCGACAAAGGTCGATGTCCGCATCGTCGCTGCGACAAACCGCCGGCTCGCAACGCTCGTCACCGAGGGGAAGTTTCGAGAAGACCTTTACTATCGGCTGGCCGTCATCACCGTCGAGATTCCGCCGCTCCGTGAGCGCCGTGACGACATTCCTCTTTTGGCGGCGCACTTCATCCGGCGAAGCGCCGAACGCAACAACAAGGCGGGGCTCGATTTAACACCGTCGGCGGTCGACCGGCTTCTCACGTACGATTGGCCCGGAAATGTGCGCGAGCTCGAAAATGCGATTGAGCGCGCGGTCGTCCTCGTGCGCGGAGACGCCATCGGTCCTGACGATATCGAGATCCCTGTGGGGCGTGGTGCGGCACGCGGAGACGCGGGAGGCGCTTTGGGAACGTCGTCGCTCGATGGCCGTTCGATCGCGGTGCCGCTTGGCACGACGATGGAGACGGTTGAGCGGCGCGTCATTGAGGAAACGCTCCGGCACACAAACGGCGACAAGCGGCTGGCTGCGCAGATTCTCGGAATTGCGCCACGGACGATCTATCGAAAGCTGCCGACGCGCGATCGGGCGGACGCCGGGCCCGACGAAACAGACGATGCGGCCGACCACGAAGACGACGAATGAACTTGCTGGATTTACTCGCGGTGGAAGAACCGAAAACGGCCGACGGCGAGAGGGCGGTTGTTGGTCTTGGATACGCCACCAACGGGAGTTTTTGAGGCCGGCCAAAGCGCGAGTCGATAGCGATGGCCGGGCTTCAGCCAGCCCGATTTGACCGCGACAGGCCATTCGGCCGCGACGGTGTCCCAGGTCGGGTCGGTGCCAACGTCGAGGCGCGCGGCGTCGAAGTCGGCGTCGGTCTCGTCGCTCACGACAACGGTCAGGCGTTTTTCGCCCGCCGGGCGCGGGAGTGCGGCGCGAATTCCGAGGAGCACGGGTTTGTCGCCTTCGACCAGATGCTCGCTTCGCGCGCCCAGCATCCGCGCGTAATCGGCGAGACTCAGCGGAAACTGTGCGAGGGCTGGCGGCGCCATGAAGGCCCGGTCCGCGCTCCGCATCGTGACCAAGATTCCGCCACGAAGCTCGTCGATGGCGCGGCGACACGGCTTCGTCTTCAAGTGACCGGTTGCGAGCTCAAAGCGATCCGAAAAAACCGAAAGGCGATAGCGGCGGCACGGACGCGCCCAGGTGGATGGGAGCGTTCCAGCGAATGAGCGCGAACCCGGGGCGACGGTGACGACGTCCGAAAAAACCGGTTCGCCCGTTGCGGCGGAGGCGTCGCCCGCGATCATTTCGGTGACGTCGCGGATGAGAAGCGCGACTTCGCCCGCGGCGGACGCCCGCGTGAACGAGGCCGCGATCTGGAGTTCCGTTTTGGGCGCGACGACCCATTCTTCGACGGCGTTCATGGCGGCGGCGTAATCGGCGCGTGTGCCGCGGAAGCGCGCGGGGGGTGCGGGTGGTGGCGTCGTACCGACGAGGATCGTTCCGCGGGTGTCGTGTTCGGCGGTTGGGATGCAGGCGATAAAAAGCGGTGCGCTAAGGACGGCGACTCTGTGAAAGGGCCAGCGCGACATCGAGCAGGAGTTTAGCACCGGGCGGTATCGGTTGACGATCGGCAACGAAATCCTCATAATGCGCGGTCCATTAGGGCATCGATGCTGGCACGCGAAGGCTTTTATTTTCGGGCGCTCTTGGTTTTGTTCGACGCGGTCGTCGTCGCGGTGGCGTTTGTGTGCGCCGACCTGATTCGCTTTGCGTCGCCTGAGTTCATTGCTTTCGAGCATCGCCCGGATTTCACCGAGACCATCACCATGCTTGGCTTTGTTCTCGTTTCGACGCTCGTCGCGTTTCGGCTGACGCGCCTTTACGACCTTCACCCGGTCGACCGATGGGGGGACGAAGCGTTTCGGCTCGTGAAAGGGTTCGTGGCCGGCTTTTTCATTTTGACCGCCGCCGCCTATTTTTTGCGGCAAGAAAAATACTCGCGCCTCACGCTTGCCATTTTCTTTGGGCTCGCGGGCCCGGCGCTCGCGGCGACACGACTCGCGTTTCGGCGATGGCTTCGGACGTCGCTTTACGCGCGCATGCCGCGGCGTCGCGTGCTTATCGTGGGCGAGGGCGAAATCGCCGAGGGCGTCGCGCGGGCGATTGCGGAGCACGCGGAGTACGGGCTCGAAACGGTCGCGTCGGTTTCGGGGCGTGATGGACTCGTCGCGACGGTGCGAGAGACCCGCGCGCAGCTCCTGATTGTCGCGCTTCCGTTCGCCGACACGCCGCGTCTTGCGCCACTTTTGGACGCGCTCAGCGACGAAACGGTCGACATCCAGATCGTCCCAGATTTGGTGCGCTTTACGTCGCTTCGAAGCGGGCGGCATGGCGTCGTCGAGGAGTTTGCGGGATTTCCCATGGTGAGTTTGCGGACGTCGCCGTTTGGTGCGCGCGAGCGACTGATGAAGCGGTCGTTTGACGTGGTCGCGTCGGCGCTGGGGTTGCTCGTCGTGGCGCCGGTGGTCTTGTTGTTCGTGGTACTCGGGAAGCTCACGTCGCGTGGGCCGATTTTTTTTCGGCAGGAGCGCACGGGGCTTGATGGGCGCGTTTTTGAGATGCTGAAGTTTCGGACGATGCCGGTCGACGCGGAGAGCGAGACGGGCGCGATTTGGTCGCCGAAGGGTGATTCGCGCACGACGCGGCTCGGCGCCGTGATGCGCCGACTTTCGATCGATGAGCTGCCGCAGCTGTGGAACGTCTTTCGCGGCGACATGAGTCTCGTGGGCCCGCGCCCCGAGCGGCCGGTTTTCATCGAGCAGTTTCGTCAGCAGTTCCCGCGCTACAACTTGCGCCACAAGGTGAAGGCGGGAATCACAGGGTGGGCGCAGGTGAACGGCTGGCGCGGTTCCACGTCGCTCGAAAAGCGAATCGAGTATGACCTCTACTACATTGAGAATTGGTCGCTCGCGCTCGACCTCAAGATTCTCGCGAGGACAATTGCGGGCGGATTCTTCAACCGCGCCGCGTAGCGCGCTCAACCACCTCAATCGGGAGGCGACCCATGGAAACGACAACGATCAAGCTCGAGGCGGTGGGAGACGGTATCTGGCTCCTCACGTTGAACCGGCCGGAGGTGAAAAACGCCTTATCGAGCGTCATGCGCCGGGAGATCAGCGCGGTGCTTGCACGCCTTGCGGCCGACGGTGATGCGCGCGCGCTCGTCGTGACGGGAGCGGGGACTGCGTTTTGTGCGGGGTTTGACATCGGCGAATTTGGGCGGCCGGAGCTCGCGGCCGAAGTGTTCGAGTCGTCTGCGCGCTACCACCGGGATCTCTGGCGCTTCCCAAAGCCCGCAATCGCCGCGGTGAACGGCGCGGCTTTGGGCGGGGGATTCGACCTCGCGGCGTTGTGCGATGTGCGCCTTTGCTCGCCGCAGGCACGCTTTGGCCATCCCGAGATCAAACTCGGCGGACCGCCGCTCTTCACGGCACTCCGCTTCATCGTCGGTGATTCGCGCGCGCGCGAGATGTGCTTAACGGGGCGCCGATTCGGAGCGGACGAGGCGCTCCACGTGGGAATCGTCAGCGAGGTGGTGTCGCCGGAGGAACTGTTGCCCCGCGCGCTCGGCATCGCGCGACAAATCCTCGAAGCACCCGATGCGACGTTGGCGTTCACAAAGCGCACGATGATGGAAAACCCGGGGCGCAGCTTCGAGGAGGCGTTCGCCGTTGAGCACGACGAGGCGTTTCGGCGTTTCCTGTTGCGCGAGCCGGGCTAACCGCTCGCGCGCGGTGTCGCAGCGCGCGCCTGCGCCGGTTTGACGAAGAGCGTTTTTTCGACGCGCGCGATGAGCTGCTTCGCATCGTCGCGGATCTCCGCTTTGAAGCGCGGCTCGGCTTTTCCCGTTTCGTCAACTTCGCGGCGGATGGCGTCGATGCGGTTTTCAGGGATATGAAACTCGGCGTGCACAGTGCCGCGACCGGGGCGAAGGAAGAGAATCGACGCGGCCTTGTCCCAAACGATGTAGTCGCGGCCGAGGTTGTGCATCAGGATGAGCATGAAGAAGGGGTCGCACATCGAATAGAGCGAACCGCCGAATTGCGTGCCGACGTAGTTTTTGTTGAGGCGCGTGAGCGGCATTTGAACCCTCACGGTTCGCAAGTCGCCCGAAATGTGCGTCATGCGGATCCCGGCGCCGAAGTAAGGCGGATAGAAATTGTAGATGAGGAGTGCCTTCGATTTTAGGAGGCGCTTGATGCCGTCGAGGTTCACGAACCCCGATCCCCGGTTAAGCGGTTCGTTCGCTCGTGAGCGTGAGGGTCGACAGGAGCCCGCTTCGGCGCGCCGACGTCCTCGGGTCTGATTCGAGACGTGCGAACCATCCGCGGGTTACAGGCACGCGAAAGCTCGATGCTCCAAGCCGATATCGCGCTGCAGACCCTGCGGAGGCGCGCCTCTGCGGCGCCCCTGCCGACCGCACGCAAATCCGGGTGGACCGCTTTCCGGAGACGTGTTTTCTGGGCTTGAGGGCGGTACGAAGAGTTCACCCACTGGGTGTCGACTGACGATCGATCGACCCCCAAGTCTCTTAACCGCCCGTCCAGGAAAACGGCCGGGTTCTGACTGGGCGGGCGGGGATTGGGCAAGCGGAGGCTCGCGTCCGCAGGGGATGAGGTGCCGATGGGGCGTGGAATTTCCGTTCTCATGATGTTTGATTCATTTCCTGCAGCCTCACATTTCCTGTCAGACCCGAGGACTTCCGCGAGGCGGAGCGAGCCCAACCCCGACCGCCCCACGCTGGTCTTGGCCGTTAACCGGGAATCGAGGGAGGTTTGCGAACATCGGCGAAAGTTAACAGGGCCGAAAGTGCGAGGTCAAATGAAGGGACGAGAAAGAAGGGGCGGCCGAGCGCGAGAGCGCCAGAATGACATCAGCACATGGCGCCGTTCGGGATGCAAGCGTATCCCGTCCAGCAGTAGGTGCAGTATCGGCCCGTCGAGCATCCTGTCTGGCGGCAGTCGCGCGGCGCCGAACAGTCGTAGCCGCAACGGTTCTGTATGCACGTCGTGGTTCCAACACACATAATGTGAACGAACGGCTGCTGCGAGCAGTCGGATGGCGTTCCACACCACAATTGGCCGTTGCGCGTGAGGGTTTGCCAGCTCCTCGTGTTCACCTTACGAAGCTTGAGGCTGTCGCCCGCGAGTTTGTACTCGTACTTCACGGGTCGCGCGTTGTGGAGCACGGGCGAAAATGTGAGGTATCGCTTCGAGCCGCTTCGCGTGAGCCGATAGATCCCGGCCTCGCTGATCGGTGGGCATGGAGCGCGCACGCAGTAAACGGTCTTTTCGGTGTGGTATTTTTTGTTTCGAAGCAGCGCCACAAGCCCAAATCCACCGGCGTCCGCGACCTGCGATTGCCACGTTCCGACGATGTCTGAATACGCGTCGGCCTTTCCGCCCGCGAGCTCTTCGACTTCGAGTCCATCTTCATCTTCGCCCAGCGCGGCCAGGTCTTCTCCAACCCCGACGCCACACGATGCGCCCGAGATTGCAAGCGCAAAAACAAGTCCAATTTTCCCCACTCTCTCCATCTTTTTTTCCCTTTCTTCCAGGTTGATAACCTTAATCAGCGATTCGGCAGTACGCCGCTGCACTGCGTTGAGCAATCGCTGGGCCACGCGGAGTTGAAACAGACTGACAAGTTTTATTAGAGAATCAGACGGGGTTTTGTTGGAGCCAGTGGATTTCTGGAGACGATTGACCACAGTTGGCCAGTTCTTGAACAGGTCTTGCGTGGCCGACCGAGCATCAAACGTCTGGATTCCTCAATGAAGTTCGTTCAGCCGCGCGTGGTATCTGGATTTCCGGGGGTTGGGCGCGCTACAATAAATCTATGGTGCGAGGAATCAGGACGAGGGATGGACGGCGGCGAAACGAGCGATGCGCTTCGGCGTATCCCCGCAGTTGACGAGATTTTGAGGCGAGAGGCGTTCGCGCCGCTCCTTAAAAGAATTCCGCGTCCGCTCGTCCTCAAGGCTCTGGGGGGCGTGCTCGAAAAGATGCGCACCGCCCTTCGCGCGGGAGCCGTTTTAGCGACCGCAGATTCTGGGAAGTTCGCGGTGAGCGCGGCGGATGTCGAGGCCGTCGCGCGTGAGCTCGGGCAGGCGTCGCTCGCGCCGATCGTGAATGCGACGGGCGTTGTGCTTCACACGAACTTGGGACGCGCGCCCCTTGCGGCGCAGGCCGCGGCTTGGGGTGCCGAGGTCAGCCGTGGTTATGCGAATCTCGAGTTTGACGTCGCACAGAGACGGCGCGGATCGCGGCAAGCGCATGTGGCCGAGATTTTGTGCGAACTGACGGGGGCTGAGGCGGCGCTCGTCGTGAACAACAATGCGGCTGCGGTGTTGCTCGTGCTGACGGCGATTGGCGCGGGGCGTGAGGTCGTCGTGTCCCGCGGCGAGCTTGTTGAAATCGGCGGCGCGTTTCGAATTCCAGACGTCATGCGAGCGTCAAACGCAAAACTCGTTGAAGTCGGCACGACCAACAAAACGCACGCGCGGGACTACGAAGCGGCTGTCACGGGCGACACCGCGGCGCTTCTTAAAGTTCACCGGTCGAATTTCGCGGTCGTGGGGTTCACGGCCGAGGTTTCGGTCGCGGCGCTTGCGTTGATCGCGGCGGCGCGTGGAGTGCCGCTCGTCGTCGATTTGGGAAGCGGTGCGCTCGTCGATCTCGCGGCGATTGGGCTTCGCGGCGAAATGACGCTTCGCGAGGCGGTTGGGGCTGGCGCCGATGTCATCACGGCGAGTGGCGACAAACTGCTCGGTGGGCCGCAAGCTGGGATTCTCGTCGGCCGACGCGCGCTCATCGAACGCGCCGCCCGGCACCCGCTCGCGCGCGCCCTTCGCTGCGACAAGTTCACGCTCGCCGCGCTCGAAGCGACGCTTCGCATTTATCGCGATGGAGATCCGTGGCGCGAAATCCCGGCGCTTGCGGCGCTCGCGCTCAAAACCGAAGAAGTCGCGGTGCGTGCGCGTCGCCTCGCTGATGCCATTTTGGCCGAGCGGATCGACGGCCTCGGTGTGGCGGTTCGCGACGAAGTCTCTCGGGTCGGCGGCGGTTCGTTCCCGCTTGCGCGGTTGGCAACGCGCGTCGTCGAGCTCACGCAAAAAGGGCGCTCGGCAGCGGCCATCGACGCGACGCTCCGATGTGCGTCACCGCCTGTTCTGGCGCGGGTTTCACGTGGTCGCGTGCTTCTTGATCCGCGGACAATTTTTGAGGGTGAGTTTGACTTTGTGGTGAGCGCCGTGCGAGCGCTGAGGCGAGAGGAGACGAGAGAGATCGCATGACGACGTTCACGAGTGCTTTGTCGCGAAGTGTGTTGGTGCTCAATCGGAATTACCAGCCGGTCCACGTGACAACCGCCAAGCGCGCGTTTTCGATGCTTTACCAAGGCGTCGCGCGCGCGTTGAACGAGGAGTATCAACTTCTCGATTTCAAAAGTTGGTCCGAGCTGTCCGCCGAAAACGACCCGAACGTTGTGCGAACCGTGAGCCGCGTGATTCGTGTTCCGCGCGTCATCCTTCTCCTCGCGTACGATCGGCTTCCGCGCACGCAGGTTCGCTTCAGCCGCTACAACATCTATTCGCGCGATAAGAGCACGTGCCAATACTGCGGCCGAAAACGACCGACGTCCGAGCTCAACTTGGACCACGTGGTGCCGCGGGCCATGGGTGGACTCACGACGTGGGAGAACATCGTCACGAGTTGCGTCGATTGCAATTTGCGAAAGGGTGGCCGAACGCCAGACCAGGCGGGGATTCGCCTTCTCAAGGTGCCCGCGCGTCCGCGCTGGTCGCCGCTTTATCGAATCCCTCTCGCGCACGTGGTCCACGATGCCTGGAAGCCGTTTTTGAACATCATCGACATCGCGTACTGGAACACGGAACTGGACCACGACTAACGGTTCGGGTAGATAAGGACGAGAGATGGCTGGGCACACCGAAGATCATTATCGCGCGCTTGAAGTGCCGACTGGAGCGAGTCAAGACGAGATTCGCAACGCCTATCGGCGGCTGAAAGAATCGGTGATCAGCCCGGCCGAGCTTGCGAGCGAATCGATCGACGATGCGGAACGCGCGCGGCATCGGCGAATTGAAGTCGCTTACGATGTGTTATCGGATCCGGATCGGCGGGCGAGGTACGATCGGGAAATCGGGATTTCGGATGATTTGGATGAGGCGGCGCCCGCGTCGGTTGTGGCGGCGGTCGTCGCCGATGAGGCGTTAGAAGGTTCGGTTGCCGCGGCCGCGCCTCGGGCGGAGTCGTTTGCGGAGCGTGTGTCCGAGCCGTCGCGCGAGGTGCCCGATATTCCGGAGGACGCTGAGATCGATGGGCCGATGCTTAAGAAGATTCGCGAGTCGCGCGGGCTCGATCTTCGGCAGGTGGCGACGATCACGAAGATCGGCTTCGATCACTTGCAGCATCTCGAGGAGGAGCGGTTCAAGAATCTCCCGGCGGTGGTGTATGTGCGCGGGTTTTTGTCGGCGTACGCACGCGTCTTGAAGCTCGATGTGAAGCGCGTGACGGGGAGCTACCTCAAGCGATTCGAGTCGTATCTCTCAACGTCGCGCCGTTAGCCTCCAGCCAATCGTCGAATGCCGCAACGACGCGCGTGGGATCGTCGGCGAGTTCAACAGCGCGGCGGCGGCTTCCATCGTCGTGACCAAAGCGCAAAGAGCCGTGCCATGTGAAGACCGAAAATGTCGCAAGGTCGAGCGCGACCGCGAGATGGGTTGGGCCGGTGTCGGCGCCGAGGTAATGGGTGCACGTCGCGAGAATGCGTGAAAGATCGGCAACGTCGATGGGGCGAACGATGTCTCCGAGGGGCCTGTGGTCGTCGTCATCACGTTCGGCGGGGCCCGCGATAAAGAGGGGCGGCAGCGCTGGGCGCGCGCGATCGACGAGGTCTCGGAGGAGCGCCGGGGGGATGGCATTTGCCGATTTCCGTGCGCCGAGGTGGACCGCGAGGCGCGGTGGGACGGGACTTTGCGAAACGGGGCGCGGCGGCTCTGGCACCTCCATGTCGAGGCCTGACGGGGCGCAGCCGAGGGGCGTCAAGAGGTCAAGCTTGATCTCGATGTCGTGCACCGCCGAGTCTGCGAGGGGGACCAGCACGTTGAAAAATCGGTCGGCGCCTGGAGCCGCATGGCGAATCGTGACGGCTGCGTGCGAGGCGCTGGCAAGAATCGCGGAGGTGAGCGAGAGGGTTTCGGGGTGCGCGGCGTCGATGACGACGTCGTACCGCAAACGGCGGAGCGTGCGTGCCATGCGCCAGAGGGCCAGGGGGCGACGCTTGTCAAACACGTGGACCGATGAGACCCAGCGGTTGCCGGTCAAGAGCGAAGCGTAGAGCGGCGCAACGAGGCAGTCGAGCGAGACCCATGGGAGCGCGCGCTTCAGGGACCGGAGCATGGGGGTCATGAGGATGAGGTTCCCCATGCGTTCACCGGTGCGAATAACGAGAATGCGGCGAAGGCGCGCGGTGTCGATGCGCGCGGGGCGCGCGGGCGGCGGACCGAAAAGGCGCGCGGCGAACCAGACGGCGGCACGGCGACCGAATCGGCGTCGCGGCTTAAGGAGCGCCGTCGTCATTTCGGGGGTCGCCGGCGACGGTGTACGTGTCGCCCGTGACGGTGGTGATGTCGATGTCGCCATTTAAGACGCGTGAGCCTGCCGGAAACGACGTGACGGCGCAACCGGCATCGGGCGTCACGATTCCGGCGGTTGTGGCGTACACCGTCACGCCTTCGTTTGACAGCCGATTCAACACCGATGGCGCCGGGTGACAGTACGAGTTGTCGAGGCCCGCGCTGATGAGGGCAACTTCGGGTTTGAGTTTGCGAATGAACGTATCGCTTGATGACGTCGTGCTGCCGTGGTGCGACACGTGGTAGATGTCGACGTCGGGGACGAAGAGGCCGAGCGCGGTTTCAACGTCCGTCTCACCTTGCGCGGTTGGGCCGGTCAGGTCGCCCGCTTGAAACATCCTGAATTTTCCGTGTGAGAGCACGACGCCAATCGAGTTTTCGTTTTCTTCGGTGGAGCTCGTGGCGACGACACCGCCGTCGAGCAAGCGCCCGCCAACCGCAACGACCGTCAGCGCGGTGCCGCCGCCCAGGTCGAACACGTCACCGGGTGAAACCGTTCGTCGTCGCGATCCCATGGTGGTCTTGTAGTTTTGGTATGTCGCCGTGCCTTGCGCCGGTTCGCCGCGGTCGTAAGCGATGGTCGGGAGCGGGATTTCGAGCGCGCCCGCGAAGTGGTCCGAGTCGTAGTGCGTGACGAGGATCCAATCGATGGTGGTGGCGCCGAGACGTGTCATCGCGGCTTGGATTTTGGCGCCGCTTCCGGGACGGCCCTGATCGATGACGCCAACGGAGCCGGTCGGCGAAATGACGAGCGTTGCGTCGCCTTGTCCAACGTCGACGGCAACGATGCGCAGACTTGACGAGACCACGCGATAGGCGTTCGTGAGGCGCGCAGATTTTGTCGATGCGAGGTTCACGGTGACGTCAAAGAGCCCGGCGTCGAGGCCAGCCGGGACGGTCGCGCGGATTTCGCCGTTTGCGACAGAAACGATGGCGAGCGTGGTTTCGCCGAGCTTGACGGTCGCGGATGACTCGAAGCCGGAACCGCGAATCGAGAGTTGCGTCGCCTGCGTGTTAAGGCCGGATGTGGGCGCGACCGAATCGACGGCCAGCGTGCCGCACGCGATGGCGCCGATAAGAAAAAGTTCGAGGGTGTTAAATGCGGCGCGTCGCACGTCTTACCATCACAAACGCGATCACGAGGGGCACCGCGATCCAGATCCCACCGCTGCTCTTGCCCGTTGTGCCGCCCAATGCACATCCAGTCGCAAGCGCAAAGCCGTCGGGCCAAACGATGGTCATCGACACCGTCTCCGACGCGGAAAGCCCGCCATAGCTGGTCGCGGTGAACGTTACGTCGTGGCTTCCCCACTGTTCCTCGCTGGGAGTCCACGTGAGCGCGCCGGTTGTCGCGTTAAGGCTCGCTCGGCCCGGTAGGTTGGTCGCCGAAAAAACAATTGTGTCACCATCCGGGTCGGTGGCACTCACGGTAAACGCCAGCGTCGATCCCACGGTGACACTTTTCGGTCCAATCGCCGCGAGCACCGGCCCGCGGTCGGTGTCCCGGACCGTTATCGTGACCACCTCTGACGCCGAGAGCCCACCCGAATCGGTCGCGGTGAACGTCGTTTGATACTTTCCCGACCGGCCGTATTCGGGTGTCCACGACAGCGTGCCTGTCCCGGCGTTAAAGCTTGCGCCGCCCGGCAAGTTTGCAACGGAGTAAGTGACGGTGTCGCCATCTGGGTCGGACGCGCTTGCGACAACGACAAACGGTCGTCCCTCGACGGCGGTTTTCGGTCCGATGGCGGCGAGCACGGGCGCGCCGTTCGTGTTGGCGATCGTTATCGTCACGGTCTGCGACGCCGAAAGCCCGTCTGGGTCGGTGGCCGAGATCGTCACCTTATACACCCCAGCCTGCGCGAGACTCGGCGTCCAAGAGAACGTTCGTGCGTTCAAGCGCGCACCGTCCGGCAAATCGGACGCCGCGATCGTCAACACGTCGCCGTCGGGGTCGGAGGCGTTCACGGCGAATTCGAGCGCCGCGCCTTCAACGCCGTTTTTCGCTCCGATCGTCGCCAGCGTGGGCGCGCGGTTCGTGTGCGCAATTGAGATCGTAACCGTCTCGAACGCCGAAAGCCCGCCCGTGTCTGTTGCGGTGATCGTCACCGGATAGCTCCCCGCCTGATCAAACGTCGGCTTCCACGCAAACGCGCCCGTCGATTGATTGAACGTCGCTCCCTCTGGAAGCGTCGCCGCCGTATACGTCAATGCGTCGCCATCGGGATCGGTGGCGCTCACGGTGAAGGCGAGCGCCCTTCCCGCGACGCCGCTCTTTGCGCCGATGGCCGCCAGCACCGGTGCGCGATTTGTGTTCGCGATTGTCATGGTGACGGTTTCCGACGTTGTGAGCCCGCTCGCATCGGTGACCCTAAACATCACGGCGTATGTCCACGCCTGCGTGTGGTTCGGCGTCCACGCGAACGTTCGCGTTTCTGGGTTGAATGTCGCGCCTTGCGGCAAACCGATCGCCGCGTACGTGATCGCGTCGCCGTCTGGGTCGGAGGCGGTCACGACAAACGCGAGTTCCGCGCCCTCGACGCCATACTTTGGACCAACCGCCGCGAGCACTGGCGCGCGGTTCGTGTTTGCAACGGAAATCGCGACGGTCTCCGACGCCGAGAGGCCACCGGGGTCGGCCACCCTGAACGTCACCTGATACGCACCAGCCTGGGTGTAGCTCGGCGTCCATGAAAATGTTCCTGTTCCCGCGTTGAAGCTCGCGCCTTGTGGCAGATTCGACGCCGAATAGGTCAGCGTGTCGCCATCTGGGTCGGATCCGCTCACGGTGAAGGCGAGCGCTGCGCCCTCGGCAACGGTCTTTGATCCGACGGCCGCGAGCACGGGTCGCCCGTTCGCATTGGAAATCGTGATCGTGACAAACGCGTACGACGAGAGGCCCGCCGAGTCGGTCGCGCGGAACGTCACCTGATAGCTCGCCGCCTGGGAATAGCTGGGCGTCCACGAGAAGGTGTGCGTCTCCGCGTTAAAGCTCGCGCCCTGCGGAAGATTCGTCGCCGCGCATGTGACGGCGTCGCCGTCGGGGTCGGAAGCGATCACCGTAAACGTGAGCTTCGCGCCCTCGACGCCGCTCTTCGATCCGATCGGCGCGAAAACCGGCGCGCGGTTTCTGTTGGCGATGTTGATCGTGACCGTTTGCGACGACGAGAGCCCACCGGGGTCGGTCGCCTTGAATATGACTTGGTAAGTTCCTGCTTGGTTGTAATTGGGCGTCCACGTAAACCTGCGCCCGTACAAGGTCGCGCCCTGTGGCAAGCCGGTCGCCGTGTACGAAAGGCCGTCGCCGTCTGGGTCGTACGCGGTGACGTAAAAAGAGAGCAACGACCCTTCGTAGCCGTATTTGGCCGGGATGGCTGAGAATGTCGGTGCGCGATTTGTGTTGGTGACCGTTATCGTGACCATCTCCGAATACGAGAGCCCGCTCGAATCGGTCGCGGTGATCGTCGCCTGATGAATCCCCGCTTGAAAGTAGGTTGGTGTCCACGAAAAAACCCCGTTTGCAGGATCGCCGGGCGTCGCGTTGAACGTCGCGCCGATCGGCATCACGGGCGCTGTCAGCGTCACCGAATCGTTCGGCGTGCCGTCCGTTGCCGAAACCTCGAAGATGAGTCGGGAATTCTCCGCGACCTCCTTTGGGCCGATCGGCGAAATCGTCGGCGTTCCCGGTTCAACGTCGCCAACGGCAAAGACGAGATCGTCGGTATCATTGTAGTAACCCGTGCCGCACGGTGTCGCCGTGCCGCCATATCGGAAGCGACCGCGCACGGCCTGGAGCGCGCTGTCGGGTAGAACGTACGTTGTTGACAGCGTCTGAAGTCCGCTTTTGGTCGCACTCAGCGTCGTCAAAAACGTCCAGGTTGGAATTGGTGCGCTCGACGCGACGTAAAGATCGAGGCGGTCGTAGTAGGCGAACCACGACCAGACCGTCGCGCTGATTTTTGCGCGTTTGCCTGGGGCGAAGTTTTTCCCGTCCAGCGTGGAGATCCGAATGCGATCGAGCGATTGAGCGTTGTGGAAAGACCCGAGCGTGCCGTCGGCGCAAGAGTTGTTGATCGTGTTGGGTTGGTTCGGCTCGGGACCAAGCGATGCGCGCCCGGCCAGGAGCGCCGCCGAATCGCAGCGAGTCCCAACCGTTGCGCACTTCGGGACCTTGAGCGTTGGGTCGTATTCCGCGGCGCCCGGCCCCGCGGTCACGGTCACCGTCACTGTGCTCATGGCGACGTTTCCCGATGCGTCATAGGCCCGGGCCGAGAGCGTGTGCGAGCCCAACGTTTCGTCGTCCGTGTCCCACGACGCGGCGAAGGGAGCGCTCGTATTGGTCGCCAGGTACCGGCCGTCTTTAAAGAATTCCACGCGCGTGACACCAACGTTGTCGGTTGCGGTCGCGGTGATCGACACGACGCCATTTATTTCGGCGCCGTTCACGGGAGCCGTGATCGACACGTCGGGTGGTGTGGGGTCGCTCGGCGTGTTGCCAACGAAACCCATGTACAGCATCCGATCGACGGTATTCGCGGGACGACCCGTGATGATGCCGGTGGTCGAGTTTGCGATGAGGGCGCTTTCGACTTGGACGGGCGTTGCGGTCGGGTTGAGGCCGAGAAAGAGCGCCGCCGAGCCGGCCACGTGCGGCGACGCCATCGATGTGCCGTTCATGGTTTTCGTGGCCGTGTCGCTCGTATTCGTTGCGGAGGTGATGTCTTTGCCCGGAGCAAAAATGTCGACGCAGGGGCCGAAGTTGGAGAACGCGGCGTAACGGTCGTCGATGGCGGTTGCGCCAACCGTGATCGCCTCGGGGGCGCGCGCCGGCGAGCGCAAGCAGGCATCGCCGGCACTGTTTCCAGCGGCCACCACATACACGACGCCCGCATCAACGGAATTCTTGAGTGCGTCGTCGGCGGCTTGAGTCCCGAGGCCACCGAGACTCATGTTCGCAACCGCCGGCTTCACGTGATTGGCGGTGACCCAGTCGATGCCCGCGATGACGCCAGCCCACGTGCCGGACCCATAACAACTGAGAACGCGAACCGCATGGAGCTTGACGCCCTTGGCAACGCCGTACGTGCCGCCGCCCGCCGTGGCGGCAACGTGTGTGCCGTGGCCGTGGCAGTCCTCGGCGCCGCCGTCGAGCGCGGAGAAGGCCGCGACGGCTCGATTTGGCGCGAACTCGGTGTGAGTCGTGCGAATGCCCGTGTCGATGACGTAAACGTTTACGCCCGTTCCGTTTGCGGCGTAGGTATAACTTTGGTCGAGCGGCAAGTTGACCTGATCGACACGGTCGAGCCCCCATGTGGCCCCGGTTTGCGTGGCGCCGAGCGACACCACGGAATCTTGCTCGACGTAAGCGACGCGCGGATCGGCGCGGAGGGCCATCGCTTCGTCTTCGGACATGGAGACGGCGACGCCCCGAAGCGCGTGGGAGAAGACGTGGTGGGCGGTCAAGCCGCGGGCGCGAAGGAGGCTACTCGCCGTTATAGCGACGGCATGACGAGCGACGTGATCATCCTTAAAGACAACGATGTACTGCCCCGGGATAAGCGCCGGCGTAAGCGCGCGTTGGTCCGCGGACGATGGGTCGGGTGTTTCGGATGTGGCTCCGGTGTCTCCCGCTCGGTTGCATCCGAATAGGAGCGGCAACCCGAGGAGAATGAGAAGCCAATCTTTCGAAACGTGCTCCGCCACGTTCGGATCCTCCGCTTCTTATTCTACTTGGCGCTCTCTCGTAACAAGCCCTGGGCACTCCTTTGCCCACTACAGCGAGATTCTCATATTCGGGACCGATTCTCAACAACGAGGGAATGCGTGGTCGGATGCGGAAACGGAGACCGTTCGATTTGCGTTACGGCGCGAGGCACCCTTTCAGCCTCGAACGCCTCTCGGAAACCGTCGACGGCCGCATCGCCTACAAATTTCGCGAGCAATCTGCGCGAAAGCCAGTGGCTTGAGCGTGCGAGCGAAATGGCGAGGGCGACCGAAGGGAGGCCGCAGCCTTCCTTTATTGAAAAAACCGCGCCAAGGAAAACGATTCCTCGTCATGACGCCCATTGCCTTCCTACGCCGTCTTGCCTTCCTTGTTCCACCACCGTTCTATCCCCTTCTTCGGTACCACGGCGTCTTCGCCCCAAACTCGACTTGGCGAAGCCGCGTTGTCCGCGTGAACACCGGAATCATGGCGAGCCAAAGACAACTCGCGCGCTGTGCCGAACCGATATCGCCCATGCCTCCCCCACAGAGCGACATCAAGTTGATACTTGCGACCACGCTTCTCGCCGCCACGACTTCCCGGCTATCCCGCTTCGAATGGGCAACGCTTCTCAAACGTATATACGATGTCGACGCCCTCAATTGTCCGCGCTGCGACGGCCGCCTCGAGTTTATTTCTGTCATCACTGACCCCATCACGACATGCGACCCGGCGTAGAGTTCGGGCTCCGTTCCGTCGCCCTCCCCGTTTTCGTCGCGCAGACGCGCCACTGGCGCCTCTGCAGATCGCGACGAAAACTCCTCGAGCACATCGGCCTGCCTTCCGTGGCCCCCGTTCTCGCCCGCGCTCGCGACCCGGCTCCAAC
>JACPTQ010000076.1 GCA_016192705.1 Deltaproteobacteria bacterium
CCGCGCTTCGAAGCCGCAAAAGAACTTCTTCGCCAACGCGAAAGACGAGACGCGCCGGAGAAAACGGACGCACCCAGTAGTTCGACCCAGTGACCTCCTCGCTCGTCCAAACGCCGGTCGCGCCGACGCCCGTCAGGTTCACGACGCGCGCGCTCGACGTGGGACTCTTCTTCGAGAGCGGAAAGGCGGTCGCCGTGACGATCGCGCCCACCGTTACGACGGTCGCAAAGATTTCTGTCAGTGTCCCATTCATCGCATCACGCCGCGTAAAGGAAGATGAGCGACCCAACGAAAACACCCAAGAGACACCCGACGGGCAGGAACGCTCGAAGCGCAACCCGCGTCTCGCGGTAGAGGCGGGTCGCATGCGCGAAGCCCACCCGAAGCGCGAAGAAGAGACCGCCGAGCAGCAAGACCACCTGGATGTACGGCGTCCACTCCGGGACGACGGGTGTCCAATGCATGTTCGCGGTGCCGAAGAGGTCCCAGCCAAAGCCGAACGGATCGGAGATGACCATGGCGATATACGAGCCGTTCACGAGGATGAGCGGCAAGCTGAACGCGATCCACGTGAGGAGGCCGAGCGGCACGAGCGGGTACACGAAACCGAGGAACACATCCTTGAAAGGAAGCGCGGCGCCCGGCACCTTGCGAACGATGAAACGGCCGAGCCCGACCGCGGCCGCATAGATCCCGGGGACGATGACGAGCGCGGTCGCCCAAAGGATGGCGGTGTACGTTGCGAAGCCGGCCCAGTCCTGTTTTTCGGCGACATTCGCCCAGTCCTTGATAAAGCCCCACGGGCCGAGAAACGTCACCGAGTAGGCGAGCGCGAGCGAGAGCATGATGAATGCTTTCCACGCCTCGTCCCAACCTTTGAGAAGCCGGTCCGAGCAGAAGGGGCGCGCGTTCACCGTGATGTTGTCGGAGGGGCAGGTCTTCACGCACTCCATGCAGAGGCCGCAGTAGTTGTTGCGATCGAGCTTCGATGGGTAGACATACCAGGGGCATCCCCAGCCTTTCTCACTCCCCGCGAGGCACCCCTTGTCTTTGCACTTGTCGCAGACACCGGCGTCTTTCGCGCGCACTTCGACCGTCGACGACATCGAGTAGAGACTAAGGAAGCCGCTCACGGGGCAGACGTAGCTGCAGAACGCGCGTTGCCGATAGATCAGGTGGAGGGTTGTCGCGATGACGAAGAGCGAGCCCAAGACGACGACGCTCACGATGGGGCGCGTGAGAAAGAGCGCCGCGAAGGTGCAGAGGAAGAGGAAACCGATGTTTTGGATCCAGATGTTCGAGAGGCGCTTTGGCCACTTGAGATTGAGTCCGAAGTAGCGGTTTCGGCCGATGACGACGCCGGGGCCGCTCTTTCGATCCTTTGGGGCGACGGCGCGCACCTTGATGAGGGCGCGGCGCTGAGCCCACTCGCCAAAGAATGGGAACGGGCAGACCGTACACCAGATGCGCGAGACGAACGGCACGAGGAGGCTGATGAGAAGAAACCACCAAAGGATCCAGACGAAGACGATGATGATGTTGCGGTTGCCGACCGGAGTTCCGGCAATCCCGGCCGTGAGGAAGAGAAGGAAGAGGAAGAGGTTTGGGAGAACGACCCAGAACTGAAACGAGCGACGCTTTGCGAGCCAACCGAGACCGGGGATCGCGCGAAACAAGTCGATTCGCCGCCCCCTTGTCAGGGGGGCTGGAGTTGTTTCTCCGTCCGCTGGGGACGTCGGATCGATTCTTGGCGCGGGCTCGCTCACTTTGGGTCTCCCTCGACCTTGCGGAGCGGCGGAAAGTCACCGCGGTTCGCAAAGCAATATCGCCTCAAGTAGCAATCGCAGCGGACGCACTCCCCGGCGCATCCCGGGCAATCGACCTCCCAGCCGCCCGAGGGGACCCGGTGGCACGGGACGTGTTTCCGACACCAGTCGCAGAAAAGATAGTCAACCTCTTGCTCCAACATGGCGGGCTGCCTAATCCAAGATCGGCTTTTCGTATCGGCTCCGCTCATCGTTACGCGCGCCTCGCCGGAAAACGCGCGAGGAAAAACCCCGCGACCAGCATCCCGAGAACGAGGGCGAGGGCAACGGGGAGAAGGCGATTCGGGCCGACCACGAGTTCGCCTTGCATGAACGGGTGAAGGAACCCGCACGTCTGCGAGCAGCGGTAGCGGAACTTTCCTTCGTGCTCGGCCGTGAAGTTCACCTCGGCGACCTCCTCGCGAACGCCCGGGCGGCTCGGCCTCCGAAACTCCACCGCCGCACGAAGCGGAACGATCGTCGCGTCGAGATCGTGCCCCTCAAGGAAGAAGCCGTGGACGACGTCTTTCGACTCGAGTTTTAGGCGCACCCTGTCGCCGCGGTTTACGCGCATCCTCTCGGGCTCGTAACCGTACCGGTGCGCACGCACGGTGAACGACCGCTCCTTGGGCGCCTCCACGGCCGGCGCGAGCACAAACCCCGCGGTACCAAACGCGCCGAGCACCGCGACCGCGAGGAGTACCCTGGTTGCGCGCACACGCATCCGTCTATATCCCCACGTCGACGCCGACGCGCGCCGCGTGAAACCCAAACGTCGCGAGCACGTCTCTTCGCCCGATCACTTTCTTCCCTCTACTCTCCCGCCGAGAAATCAATCGCCACGGTTCCTTTCCCATCACTCACTTCAGCGCTGAACTTTCTCTCTTTGTCGGGGGCTTTGAGCTTCTTCCCCCAGACCTTGAGCTCGTATTTCCCGTTCGGGATCCCCTTGATTGTGAAGCTCCCATTTTTCCCCGTTTTCGCGAAGTAACGGTTCGGCAATACAACGATGTAACCTTCCATCTCGGGGTGCAGCTTGCAGAGCTGCGCGTAGACGCCAACCTGGTCGAACGTGCGCGTCCGCTCTTCGCCGCCCGGAAACGTCCCCAAGTCGAATCCCTCGTTGTCCGGCGAGAAGACGTTGTGATCAAAGCCGTCGTTATTCAGGAACGCGACCTTGGTCCCGACGGCGATCGGAAGCACGTGCGGGATGAACTTCATGTTCTTTTGGTTGAACTTGGCCGTCTTCCCGGGCGCCGCGGTCGCCTTTGCGTTCTCGACATAGACGACGAGGTTCAGCTTCCCCTTCGCGTGGGAAACTGTTCCTTTGAGGACGCCGGCTGCTGCCACCCCAGCCCAAAGCGAAATACCGGTCACAAGCACAGCAGGAAACAATCGAATCATACGGATCCTCCTCATCTCTCTCCACTATTGCCATCTGATTTGCACGTCGTGCGCCAGCGATGGACCCACGCCCGGCCGCCGGAAAATGCTACTCTTAGGGCGTATGATGCCGGTTCTTCCAAGCGCGCGTCGGCACATCCCCCGGGCCCAACCCGGGCAGTTTGCACGCGCTTGCTCGAATACCGCGCCGTGGGCGCTGGCGATCCAAGGCACGACGATTGCTCATCAAGTTCAGCAAAGAGGGCGGTAGCTCATGGTGATGATCGAGTCGACCGGATACCAGCGCGGGATTCGTCGTCTCATTCGCTTACGCTGGATCGCATCGGCCGGCGTGCTCGGCGCGTTAGCGTTCGCCACGCAGTCGACCGATCTGGTTCTAACTCCTGCGCTCGTCGTGGCCCTCCTCATCCCCCTGTCGAACCTCGCGCACCTCATCCTCGCGAGAAAGGCGTTCTCCGCGCGCTTCCTCCTCCTGACGCAATTCGTGTCCGACCTCGTTCTCCTCACCGCCTTGCTCGGAACACTGGGCGGCGTTGATGGACCTTCGATCTGGCTCTGGCTCTTTCACGTTCTGCTCGCGGCGCTCCTTCTTGAGCGGCGTGACGCCTTGGTCGTGAGCGGTCTCGCGATCACGCTGATGGGGGGCCTCGCGACGCTTCAAGCGATCGGCGCGCCTTTTCCGATTCGCGGTCATGCGGTCTACAGTGCCGTTCTTGGCATTTCGCCGGCGCTCGCCGATTCGGTTCCGCTCATCCTTGGCCAAGTCGTGATGCTGGTCGTCGCCGTGACCGTTGTCCTCGTGTTGGTCATTCCCATCCGAGAGGAATCGCGCGACTACGAAGCCCGTCTTAAGGACGGCGAGAAGAAGGCCCGCGATCAAGCGGAGCTGCTCGACAACATTTTGGACAACATGGGCGCGATGATGATGGTCATCGACGCCGAGCATCGCCTGACGTGGGTCAACCGACTTGTCGGAGCGAAGTTCCCGGCGATGGCCGTGGGTACGGTTCGCCGATGTTACGACCCCGCGGAGCCGATGGGTGGCGATGCCGTTCCACCTTGCCCTTCGTGCTACGTTCTTGAGTCAGAGAAACCGTACGTCGGTGACTACACGCTCGCAACCGCTGGCGGTGAGTCGCACGTGCTCAGGGTTTACGCGACCCCGTTTCGCGCGGACGAGACGCCGAAGGGGCTCCACGCCGTGGAGCTCATCGTCGACGTCACAGCCGAACGGAAGAACGAAGCGGCGCTCCTCGAAGCACAAAAGACGAGCGCGATCGCCCGGGTCACCGCGGGTGTGGCGCACGAGCTGAATACGCCGCTCGCTTCGCTCGCCGCCGGTTTGTGGTCGCTTGAACGCGCCATCGGGAAGTGTGGCATCGCGGAAGGCGACGAGAGAAACCGCGTGACGACTCTTTTTCGTGACCTGTCCGAACAGACGAAGAGATGCCAAGGCGTGATTGAGTCGATGCTCGGCTTCACGCGCCAGGCGAGGAGCCGGCTCGATGCGACGGAAGTCGACGAGGTTGTCCGCCATGCGCTCAAGGACTTGGCGACGCGTCGCGACATCTCGACCGTCGAGGTGGTCATGGAGAACGCGGCGCCGGGCCTGCCGGCGGTGCGATGCGACCCCGAACACGTGCGCCTCGTCCTCGTCGGCGTCCTCACGAACGCCGTCGACGCGGTCTTGGACGCAAAGCGAAGCAAGGCGCGAGTTCGTATCGGCGTACGGTCAATCCCCGGGAGCGAATGGGTGGAAATCCACGTGATCGACAACGGCTTGGGCATTTCCGCGGACGTGATGGACCGGATCTTTGAGCCTTTCTTTACGACGAAGCCGATCGGCAAGGGAGCGGGCTTGGGGCTGTCGGTCGCGCGGGGGCTCCTCGCGAACATGGGCGGCGAAATCTCGCTTCGGAGCGATCCCGGTAAGGGCGCTGAGGTGATCATCCTCTTGCGGGCGGATGTTTTGAAACCAACCGATTCCACGAGAGCGGACCATCGTGTTTGAGGGTCGACGACCCGTCCGCGTTCTTCTCATCGATGACGACGAGACGTTTCGTCGGGTCTTTGGCGGCGCCCTGGCCGAGAACGGGATGGTTGTCGAGACCGCCGAGGATGGGGTCGCGGGGCTCGAAATCATGAACCACCGGGCGTTCGATGTCGCGCTCGTCGACCTCCAAATGCCGCGCATGGACGGCCTTTCGCTGCTCGCGGAGATGCGCCGGCGACATCCATCGACGACCCCAATCGTGCTCACGGGGTTTGGATCGGTTGCGACCGCGGTCGAAGCGATGCGCCGTGATGCGTTTGACGTGCTCTCGAAGGCGACGCCTCTCGACGCGGTCGTTGCGGCGGTCAAGAAGGCGGTGTCCGAGCGCGCGCGACTTCGGGCCGGAACGCCGCTCGAGACGGCGCTCCTCGACCATGAGGCGTTTTTTGGGATCGTGGGAAAGAGCGCGGCCATTCGAAAAGTGATCGACATGCTCGGACGTTATCAGGGCGCGGAGGAGCCGGTCTTGATCACGGGCGAGACAGGGACAGGCAAGGAGCTGGTCGCGCGGGCCTTGCACGCGAGCGGCCCGCGGAAAGAGGGACCGCTCATCGCGGTAAACTGCGCGTCGCTGCGCGAGAATTTCGTCGAGAACGAGCTTTTTGGGCATGTGCGGGGCGCGTTTACCGGCGCCCTCGCGGCGAAGAAAGGGCTCTACGCGCTCGCGGACGGCGGGACGTTGCACATCGACGAGATCACCGAGATGTCGGACAGCGCGCAGGCGGCGCTTTTGCGAGTCCTCGATTCGGGGAGGTTTCGCCCGCTCGGGGCGAGCCAGGAGGTTGATGTGAACGCCCGCGTTGTGGCGTCGACCAACCGCGACATCGAGAGGGCGGTCGAGGACGGGCGTTTCCGCAAAGACCTTTTTTATCGGCTGAACGTCTGTCGCGTCGAGCTGCCGCCACTCCGCGAACGGCGCGAAGACATCCCGCTCCTTGTGGCATTTTTCCTCGACGCATCGGTGAACGCCCGTCGCTCTCAGGCGCGCGTCACCGAGGACGCCTTTTCCGTGCTCATGGCGCACAGCTGGCCCGGGAATATTCGGGAGCTCGCGCACGTCATCGATCGGGCGGTGCTCTTGGCGCCGGATGGCGTCGTGATGCCGGAGCATATCGGGCCGATGCGACGAGAGGTGGCGTCCACTCCAGCCGCCGCTCCCGAAGCCGCACCACTCGGCGCATGGCTTACGGCGCCGGGTCCCGAAGCCCCAAGCCTCGCGGAGATGGAGCACACGTACATCCAGGCAATCTTGGATCGCACGGCTGGAAATGTAACCGAGACGTCGCGCATTCTCGGCATCGATCCGACGACCCTTCGTCGCAAACTTCGGCGCTGGGGCGGCAACGGCGGGTAGAGAAGATACACCGCAGATTACTTTCCGCGCCCGAGCGCGTCGATCTCAGCGGTCAACGTTTTCACAAGATTCCGCTCAGCACCGCCATGAACGAAGCGCACAATGCCCCGTCGATCGATAACGATGAGGCTCGGCAACTTGACCATCTCATACGCGTCGAAAACGGTTGCGTCGGGATCAACGAGGACGCTCCGCGTCGGCAATTCGGTCGCGCCCTGGAACTTCCTCGCATCCGCGACGTCCCGATCGAGACTCACCGCGAGGAGCACCACGTCCTTTTGCCGAGCGCGCGCGAGGGCATGAAGCGCGGGCAGCTCCTTCTTGCACCCCTTGCACCACGAAGCCCAGAAGTCGAGGAGCACGACTTTAGCCCCACGAAAACTCGACAGGGCGACGGTTTCTCCCGCGAGGTTCTTGAGGCGGAACTCTGGCGCGCGATCGCCCGGTCTCACCGCTTCCGCCGAAGAGCTGAAGGCGATGGCAGAAGCGATGACGAAGAGGTGGCGCATCGCTTCACTCCCCGATCGCATAGAGCCGCCCGTCGTCGGAGCCAACGTAGATCGTTCCGTCGTCGCTAAGCGCCGGCGACGAGTTCGAGATCGGCCCGCCGGTCGCGACTTTCCACTTCAAGCTCCCGTTGCAGTCGATGGCGTAGACGTTCCCGTCGAGTGAACCGACATACGTCGTCGCCTCCCGGTCGAGGCTCGGTGATGAGTACGAAATGCCGGCGTCGGTCTGGTAATCCCACGCCTTCGTGCCGCTCGGAGAGATGGCGTAAAGTTTTCCGTCGCGCGAGCCAACGAAAACGACGCCCGGCGCGCACCCCACGAGTCCACCATCCCACCCCGCTGAGACCGCGGGTGACGACACGACTTTGCCGCCGGTCTCAAAACTCCATTTCAGCGTGCCGTCCGGGTTCACAGCGTAAAGTCGTCCATCGTTGGCGCCGACAAAAATCGTCCCGTCGCTCCCGAGTGCGGGTGAAGACTCGATCGACGCGTCCACGGGAAACCCCCACGCGATCGTCCCGTCCGCTTGAACCGCGTAAAGGCGGTTTGTTTCCTCGGACCCGACGTAGATCGTATCGTCCACGCCGATCGCGGCCGAGCTGTGGCACTCCCCGACGACGGTTTTCCAGCGTAGCTTTCCGTCGGGCTCGAACGCGTAGAGATTGCGATCGTGCGAGCAGAGGTAAATCGTGCCCGTGCGCGAAATCGTCGGCGAGGCGTGCGTCTTCTCGCCGATCGCCGCTTTCCAGCGCAGCGTTCCGGTCGGGTTGAGCGCGTAGAGGTAGAGCGAGCCGAACTCCTCCGACGCGGTGTAGATGACGCCGTCGTTTCGAATCGCGGCGGAGGTGTGGCTCTCACCGTTGGTGAATGTCCAGCTCACGGAGCCGTCGGGCGTAACGGCGCGGAACAGCCGGTCGTGCGAGCCGAAGTAAACCGTTCCATCTGTCGCCACGGCGGGGGTCGAGTGGATCGCGCGCCCGGCGTCAACCGTCCACTTGACCCGGCCCACACTCGGGCCTAGCGCGGTGCTTTGAGCCGTGTGCCGCGTGTCGCGTCGAAACATCGGCGAAGGCGCCGACGCGCTCGGCGCGCACGGGCTCTCCGCTGTTCCCGCTTGCGGGCACTCCTCGACAGCCGGGTTCGGGAGCTTGGGCAGGCAGCCGATCGCGAGTAACGTGAGCGATGCCGCGGCGTACGAGCGCGCCTCGCCACGCAAGACTACTGCCCCCGCAGAATCGCGATCCCGTGCGTGTCGCCCGCGTCCAATTCGATCGTTCCCAAGTAGGTTCGATCGGGGATGTGAACCACGGCAACGGCCGCGCGATCGCGGAGCGTGAGGTACGCCTTCTCGCAGTTTGGCGAGATGCCGATGATGTCCGGACGGCCGAGGATGCTGAGCGACGCGGTCTTCGCCAATGTCCGCGTATCCGCGAAGACAAGCGATTGTCCGCTCCGGTTCGTGATGAGAAGTTCATCGCCCGCAAACGCGATTCCATGTGGCTCGACCAGCGTCCCGTCGTACGTGAGAACGTTCGCAACCGAATCGGTGCTCGTGTCGATGCGCGACACCCGGTTATCCGTGCCCTCGGTCTCGAAGGCATAGCGACCGTCCTCCTGCACCACGAGTCCCATGGCGCCGCGCCCAGTCGTGATGGTCTTTACGAGGCTGCGGCTCGCAACATCAACGACCGCCGTGCCCCCAGCCGCACCGAGTGATACATACGCTTTCTTGCCGTCCGGGGTGAATACAACGAGGAGCGGTCCTGTTCCCACGGCGATCGTCTGAGCCTCGGCCGTGTTCGTCGTCGTGTCGATGACACTCACGTCGTTGCTCTTTTCGTTCGCCACCCAAAGGTATCGCCCGTCGGGCGTGACGCCCAAGCCGTGGGGCTTCACGCCGGCCCCGACCGTCGCGACGACTTGGTACGATGTCGTGTCGATGACCGAGACGGTTCCCGCGTCGGGCGGCGAGCTCAAGTTCGCGACGTAAGCGTACCGTCCGTCCGGGCGAAAGATGATACTGTGTGGCGCGCGGCCGACGGGGATCGTCGCGAGCACTTGGCCCGAAACCGACGGGCTTCCCCCATCGTCTTCGTCGTGGTTTCGAAGCACCGTGACCGAGTCGATCCCCGCTGCCTGATTCGTGACCCAAACGGTCCAGCTCGACGCTTGCGGGTCGCAGCGGCCTGCCGTGATGCGCGTTTCAGGGCTGCACGCCGCGATGAAAGAACCAACAACATAGACGATGACGGAGAATCCTTTAAGCTTCATGACGCCATCCTTTCTTTCCTCAGATCAAAACTCATAGCGCACCGAAACCTCGCCGCGATTGCGGGCAAAGCAGGAGTAGCTCCGCGAATAGACGGGAAGCCCTTGATCATCGCGCTCGGGATCAAACGCCTCGCAGTCGTTCGAGCTTGCGCTCTGACGCCGGTAAACGAGCTCGACGCGGAGGTCCGTCGTGACTTGAAAGCGGTAGGCCGCCGTCAAACCAGCGCGCGCGTCGGAGCGCGTGTTTGTGAAGCGCGTGTCGAACCGCTCAAGGTAGAAGTCGTACCAACCAACGTCGGCCTGGGCGTAAAACGAGTGGCGGTCAACGAACGTCCAGCGCGCCTCGGCGAGCGCGTGCGCCGCCCGAAACGTGAAGGCGCTCGAGTTCGACTGGTTCCACTCGCCACGAGACCCGAGTGAAATGAACCATCGTGCGGAAGGAACGAGAGCGAGGGCGAGCGTCGCCCCGATGCCTTGGTCGGCGCGGATTTTTCCGGGCTGAAGGTGCGCGTAGTCCGAGAGGTTGAGCGCGAGGTTCCCCGCAAACTCGAGCGCCTGGAAGTCGAGCGCGAGGTTCCAGCGGACCTTGCGGCCCTGCCAGATTCTTAGATCGAGCTCGATGACATGGCTCTTGAGATCAATGTTGCCGTAGCTCGTCTTCGCTGCGGCGGCGCCGCTTTCAAACTTCGCGAACTCCTGGGTCGAATATTGGTAACGAAGCAGAAGCATGAGGCCCGATCGGAACGTGAAGCGCGCGCGGAGGCCCGGCTGAAAAATGCGATAGGTCCAGTCGGTCGACTCGCCGTGGTTGGCGAACCGAAGCTCGGGAACGATCTCCGCGCCAGGCGCGAGCGTCGTCTCGAATCCCACGGCCGCCGCGAAATCGAACCCGGCAAGCTTCTCCGTTTGACGGAGCCAGCCGCCGGTGAACCAAGAGGCGAGCGTCACCCGATGCCGCTTAGCGACGCGGGCGTTCGCGTTGAGATCGAGCGAGAGGAGTCCCGCGACATCGGTTTTCTGCGCACCGCTCGCCGAGTCGAGAAACTGGCCTCGTCGCCCGAGAAGCGCGTTGTCGTCGTAAGTCGTCGTGAGCTCGGCGCCGAGCGTCAGCGCGAGTTCGCGCGTCAATTCACGTTCGGCGGCGAAAACGGCCGCGCGGCAAAAAAGCGTGAGGGCCCCAAGCGCGGGAAACGCGAGCCAATGCCGAGCGGTCACCATTGGCACACCGGGCAGCCGCCCTTCTTTACGAGAAGGCCCGTCGGATCGTCGCGGCGCGAAAGCAGGGCGCGCTGTTCAGTCGCTTCGATAACGATGGGCTCGCTCTCGCCGAGAAGCGTCAGCGAGCGTGACGTGGCCGCGCAGGAAGCCGACGCGAGAACCGTGACGAGCGCAAACGCACGTGCGATAAGGCTGGCCCCCCCCCTATTCCGGGAAGACGACAACATGGGTAAACCCCGTTGCGGCGGCACCGCCAGAGCCGCACGCGGTGACCGCGGCCGTTGAAGTTTCGGTGCAGCAGCCGACCGTTGGGAGCTGCCACACAGCCGTCGCGCCGGCTCCAGTGACCGACCCTTGCCGCGTAACCCATCGATACCGGGCGAGCGATTCATTGGGCGGCGTCACGGCCATCGTCAGCGTCGACAGGCACGACCCGCTGCAGTCGATGTCTTGACGATGTGTTTCGGGGGCCGCGCTCACCGATGCGTCGCCGATCGCGCTCGCCGGGGGGCACGACCCGGCATCGGAGGCAACGACGCAAAGGGCGACCACGCGCGATCGGTTCTCGCGGGTCGTGTTCGTGATGTTGACGGTTACGGCGTAGAGACCGGGCGTCTCGGGCGCGACCCACGTCGCGCGCGGACCAAACGCGGCGACCGATTTATCGAGCACGCCATCGCACGCATCCCAGTAGTAGAGGGGCGCGGCGCCGGTCGGGTCGATGGGCGCCGGATCGCGGAGCGTCACGCGAGCGCCCGGAAGGATGACGGCCGGTATCACTTCGATGCCGTTTACGACCGCGGCATCTGCCGACACGTCGCCGTCATCGCCCGCCCCGCGATTCACTGGGCTGAGCGGCGCGACACAGCGACAGTTCACGGCAAAGACGGCCGTCAGCGTGAGCACAAGACATGCGTTTCGGCGATGAACCATGGCAAAATCCCTTCCAGGTTTCGAACGCGACACTCCGCGATGGGGAAGAGCACCTCTCGTGCCGCGCCCTGTAACGCAGAAAACCGATGAAAGGATGCGAGACGGGTGAGCGGCACACGCCTCGCGCCGCTCCCAGCCGGGCGTCTTGCCCGACGCGTGCGGGCGGTTTGCCCGTCGTAACAAACGCGCGGCTCGCGAGACTCATCGATCGATGAGGACGCCTCGCCGAGATTCTCTCTTTTCGGCGTTCGTTGCGGGTCAGGCGGCGGGCCTTGCGATGCTCGCCGTCGCGATCGCCTTTGCGGTGGCGATGGGGCGCTCCCCGTTTTTCCCGCTCCAGCTCATGACGGCCATGATGGTCGGACCAAGCGCGCTCGAAGTCGCGAGCCCGAGCACGATCGTTCCGGGTTTTCTCGCGCACCAGATCGGCCCTTCGCTTCTCTGGTCAAAAGCCTTTGGCCTCGTCGTTGCTTTCAAGTCGACGCCGTGGCGACTCACGCCGAGTCTCCTTGTCGGCGCCGCGACCGGAATCGTCGCGCTCGTTATCGACGTTTACCTGTTCGTGCCGCGACTCCAGATGCAGTTTCACGCACGGGACCTCTGGTCCGAGCACATGAGCAACGCCGGCTCCTGGGTGACGCACGTCGTTTTCGGCCTCAGCCTCGGCACGGCCTTTTGGAGTTTACAAGAGCGCGCGGTGACCACCGTTGCCGACTCGCGTGAGGCGGGCGTATGAAGGCTGTGGCGCTCACGCTCTGTGTCGTCGCGTGTACGGCCGCGGGCTGTCGTGACGCGGCGCGATCGCGGCCCGCGCTTCCGTGCGCGCCTCTCGACCACGGCATGACCGCGCTGTCGACGGTCCTCGCGCGATACGTCTCAAACGGCGTCGTCGATTACGCGGGGCTCAAGAGCGAAGGTGAGGCGTCGCTTGGCGCGGCTCTCCGTGCGTTCGAGCGGGTTTGCAAGGCCGACTACGATCGCTTCACCGCGCGTGAGAAGCTCGCGTTCTGGGTCAACGCCTACAACGCCTACACGCTCCGCCTCATCCTTGACGACTATCCCGTAAAGAGCATTCGCGACATCGGGTTCCTGCCGAGCGCCGCGTTTCGGAAATCGTTCATTCCTCTCTTCAACCTTCGCGGTGAGGCGCTGTCGCTGAACGACATCGAGCACGAGATCTTGAGGAAAGAGTTTCGCGAGCCCCGGCTCCACTTCGTTCTCGTTTGCGCATCCAAGGGATGCCCCGCTCTTCGAAGTGCGCCGTATCGCGCGAGCAACATCGACGAGGAGCTCGACGTCGCAACGCGCGCGTTCGTTCGCGACGCATCGAAGAACCGCTACAACGCGTCGACACGGACGCTCCAACTTTCATCAATCTTCAAGTGGTATCGCGACGACTTCGAGCATTCCGTGGGAACGCTTGAGAGCTTCTTCGCGCGCTACGCGACCGACGACGTCGCCCAGGCGCTCAAGGAATCGAAAGTCAAGGTGACGTTTCTCGCGTACGACTGGGCGCTGAACGGGCGATGAGCGGCGCCGTCGCCATCATCATTCCGGCTCTAAACGAAGAAGCGTCGATCGAGTCGGTTGTTCGTTCGATCCCGAACCCGCCCGTGCGGCACATCATCGTCGTCGACAACGGCAGCACCGATCGCACGGCGGCACTCGCTCGCGGCGTTCTGGCGACGGTTGTCCAAGAACCGCGGCGCGGCTACGGCTCGGCGTGCCTTGCGGGAATCCGCGCTTTGCCGTCCGACGTTGACGTTGTCGTTTTCATGGACGCGGACGGGAGCGACGACGCGAGTCAGTTGCGCGCGCTCGTCACGCCGATTGAGGAAGGCCGTGCGGACCTTGTCGTTGGCGCGCGAAGACCGATCGAGGCCGGCGCACTGACGCCCCAGCAACGAGTCGGTAACGCCGTGGCTGCGTGGTGGCTCAGGGCACGCTTTGGCATCGCGGCGACGGACCTTGGCCCCTTTCGCGCGATACGTCGGTCGAGCCTTCTGCGCCTCGGGATGCGCGACCCGGATTACGGCTGGACCGTGGAGATGCAGATCCGTGCCGCGCGGATCGGCCTCGGCTACGAAGAGATTGTCGTCCCCTACCGGCGGCGCATCGGGCGGTCGAAGATATCGGGGACGTTCAAGGGGACTCTCCTTGCGTCGTTCAAGATCCTTGGCCTGCTCGCGCGCTACGACCTTTTACAAAGCACGCGCCTCGGGCGCGCGTGGGGTTATCGATGACGGCTTCGGCGCGCCTTCACCGCGTCTTGTGCGCGGCGGCGCTTCTTGCCGTCGCCTCCGTTTACCTCATCGCGCATGGGGCGCCCGACACCTCTCGGCGCGCGCTCTACATCGTCGTCCACTTCGTCTTGACCGCTTCGATGTTCGGCGTCTGGGCGACGAACGGGACGGCGACCGCGGGCGAGCACCGCGTCACGCTGGCGACGGGGATCCTCGCGCGCCTCATTCTCATCGCGGTGCCGGTTTTCACGACGTCGGATGTCGCGCGCTACCTTTGGGACGGCCGCGCGATCCTCGAGGGGCTTGACCCTTACGTCGTTTCGCCGATCGCGCCCGAGGCCGCGGCGCTTCGCGGGCTCTGGCCGTTTCCGACGGCGAACAACCGCGTCCCGACGATCTACCCGCCGCTCGCCGAAACGGTTTTTGCGCTCTCCGCAGTGTTTGGGGCCGAGACGTCACTCTTCGTCTACAAAGCAGCGGTCGCAGCGGCGTCGATCGCCACGCTCGTTTGGACGGCGAGGCTGCTTCGCCTTCTCTCGCTCGAACGCCATCTTGCGCTCGTTGCGCTTTCGCCCCTCCTAATTCTCGAAGGGGGCGTGGGCGCGCACGTCGACATCTTCGCCGCGGCGAGTCTGGCCGGCGCGCTTCTCCTCTCCACGCGCGGGCGCTCGTTCTTAGCGGGCGGTGCGGTCGGTCTCGGCGTCCTTTTCAAGTTGATGCCGGCGGTTCTCCTCGTGCCGTTCGTTCTTGGGCTTCGACGCGCGAACGCCCTTCGCACTCTTTCGGGCGCCGCGCTGGTTGTCGCGGGTGGGTACGGCCTCGCCCTCGCGGCGGGGTACGAGCCTATTGGATCTCTCTTCGTCTTCCTCGAGAAATGGCGGTTTGGATCGCCGCTCCAAAGCGCGGTTCGCACGCTCGCCGGCGAGGGCGCGGTCCCTTACGTCGCCGCCGTTCTCGGCGCAATGGGGCTCGTCGCGTCGGTCGTCGCCGCACGCCGCGAGCGGCTCGCAGTCGGCCTCACGATCGCCCTCGCGACCGTCATCATCGTCTCCCCGGTCGCGCATCCGTGGTACCTCGCGCCCCTCATCGTCCTGCTCCCCCTCGCGCCAAACGCATTCGTGCTCGGCTGGGCGACGGCTTTCCCGCTCGCTTACGAGGTCGGCGACCATTTCGCCGCGACGGGCCGATGGGAGCCCGCGACTTGGCCACTCGTTGCGATCGCCCTCACGTGGATGCTGTCCCTCGCGTTCGACGTCTCGCGCGCGCGTGGAGCGGCTGTTGCGAAAGGTGAGGCCGCCGTTACCGCAGTGCGCGGAGCGGGCAAATGAATATTGTGAAGTGGGATTCCCGCGGGCGGGTGCTTTTTGTCGCGACGCTCGTCGCTTCCGCGGGGCTCGTTGTTGTGGCGACGTCAAACGGCGTGCGAGCCATCGAGGCCGCGACGATCGCGCGCGTGCAAACCGAGCGTGAAACCGCGGCGGAACAAGCCGCGGGGCGTCTCGCCGCCTTGCTCGATAAGATCCGATGGCGCATCTCTGACCACCTCGGCCGACAGGCGGCGGGTGTCGAGCCTGCGAGAAGTCGCGATGAACTCCGCGACGCGCTCGGTCGTCTCGCGAAAAACTTACCACTCGACGATGTCGCCCTGTTCGTTCAAGAACGGAACGGGCGGCTCGTGGCCGTCGATCCGCGGCATTCGAATGAAAAGGCTGAGAAGATGGCTGAACACCGCCACGCGATTCCGGCCGATACCTCCGCTCACTCCCACGTCCAGAACTGCCCGGTCTGCGCCGAGCATGAACACTCGATTTCGCTCGTCGAGCCGCTGAGTGACGATCGGTGGCTCGGCGCAAGCATTCGCATCGACCGGGTCGGTGCTGAGCTTCTTGGCGGAATGACCCAATCTGGTGGCCGCGGTGTGTGCATCGAACGGAACGACGGTCTTCGCATCGTGTGCCGGGGCGACCTCGCTGAGCAGGCCCTTACGACGTTCTCCTCACTCAAGGGGTATCCGCTTCGCGTTCGCACGTCGGTCACGGCGGCCTCCATCGCGCGCGAGCAACGGGGTGCCTTCTCGGCGCTCCTCGTCACATCGCTTCTCGCGCTCGCCCTCCTCGGCGGCGCCGCGGGCCTTGCCCTTTGGCTCTCAGCGCGGCGGCGACGTACCGCCGTTGCGACGATGGCGCGCCTCGCCGAAGTCGACAAGCTCGCGTCGATCGGCACGCTCGCGGCCGAAACGGTGCATGAACTCGCGAATCCTCTCACCGCGGCCAAAGCGAATATTGAGCTCTGGCAACCGATGGATGACGAAGCGAAAGCTGCGCGGGACGATTCGATCCTCGCGCTCATACGCGTTCGCGAAATCGTCGACGAGCTCCGGCGCTATTCTCGTCGCGAGCACGCGGGGCCAACATCGGTCTTCGATCTTCGCGAGCCGGTCGCCGCCGCGCTTCGCTTGGCGCGCCCAAAAACGCGGCACCGATGCCGCGTCGAGACGCGCGTCGCAGAGCCGGTTTGGGTCCGCGGTCATGCGAGCCACGTGTCTCAAATCGTCGTCAACCTTTTGACGAATGCGAGTCAAGCCTTTAACGGGCACCGCCCCGACGACAATCTCGTTGTTGTTTCGGCGGCCGCGCGAAACGGAACGGTGGATCTGGTTGTCGAGGACAACGGGCCCGGCGTCGCGCCCGAACACGTCCCGCGCCTCTTCACGCCGTTTTTCACGACCAAGGGGCCCGACGAAGGGACAGGACTCGGGCTTGCGGTCTCCACGCGACTCGCATCCGAGGGCGGCGGTCGTTTGCGTTACGAACCGGGCCGCACCGGCGCGCGATTTGTTCTTGAAATAAAGGCCGCACACGACGTGGTTTCTAACGAGGAGGCAAAATGAGACACATTCGATTCGCCGCTGTCGCATTACTTGTCGCTGGCTGCGCGAAGACTGAGCGCGCGGAAAAATCCGCGACACCCGCTGTTCCCGATGCGCGAAAACTTCTCATCATCCTTCAAGCCGACACCGATCGACACGAGGGGATGGCGCGAGCGCTCCATGCGCTCTTATACGCCAAAGAACTCAAGACGGCCGGTCACGCCGTGACACTCGTCTTTGATGGCGCCGGGACCGGCTGGGCAAAACTGATGCGCGAGCCGAAAAATCACCTGCACGGGAAATACAAAGAGCTCATGGGGCTCGGCGTTGTCGAGGTGATTTGCGACTTCTGCGCGGGCGCGTTCAAGGTGAGAGACGACTTGAAACAGGCGCCCGGCGTGAAGCTGGACGGCGAGGTCGAAGGCCACCCAAGCCTCACGAAGTGGGTCGCGCAAGGCTACCAGGTGATCGTGCTGTGACGGGGGCGCCCTTGTGAACGTTGGGAAACTACTTCGTGGCCCGCTGCGCAGCGAGAATCTGGGCGAAGTCGCCGCGGCAGAAAAGCCCCGCTGGGATTAGCGTCTCGCATCTGTTTTCGCCGGCACGACTCAGAGACTATCAGGTGAAGTCGTGCGTTTTACACATAAATCAAAACGGGGACGAGACGATTCGAACGTCCGACCGACGGTTCCGTAGACCGTTAAGGCGTCTGTCCGTCGTTGTCCGCAAACGTCCTAACCTGTTGTTTGTGTTGGTGAAACCGTCGCATCGTCATTCCGCTGGAGTCCGCCGAAATCTGCTGTTTTCCGCTCGTTAGGCTACAGTTTGGCTACAGTAAACAGACCGCAGCGTTTTAAGTTGGGGGTTGTTATAGAGGCGGCGTTAGCGACCGATGACTTCTGCGAGGCAATGAGCAAGACTCTCGGCGCACCCGAACATTTGTGGGGTTTGACTGCAGTCCTGTCCGTTGGGAAATGGAAATGAAAGGCTAGTGTAGTATACGAATCCGTTGGACGTCGCCTCTTTGTTACAGTTGCTTTCGCACCGCGAGTCGCCTTCACAAAAGCGGACGCAAGCCCAAACGCCGGCACAGCTAAACCGACTGCCGGTTTGGGGACTCCCAAAGTCGCCCAGGCGAGCGCCGTCAAGATCGCACGCACGGACCTGTTCGAGGCACGCCGCGCGAAGGCACGTCGTGTCGCTCGAATCGGAGCAGTTGTTCTGGTTCGCGCACGCGGTTAGGTCGATGTAGCTGCCTTCAGCGGCTGCGGTCGAACCGCGATAACAATCTTGTGCGCAGCTCGAATCCCAACACAGCGCGTTGCAGCCGTATAGATCCGCACAAGTCCACGGCCCCCGCCTTGCCAACGTATACTTGCACTGCGCGAGCTGAGGCAGGCAGCTCTTGAAAACGCAGGCCGCAGTGGTGCAGCCGTTTTCCCGGCCACATGAGTTGAGGGCTAGGTAATCTCGCTTTGCGGTCTCAGTACCTGATGCGACGCACGCGTTACCACAACTACTACGGTTTTCACCTCCGCACTGCCGGACGCAGCGGCCAATATCGTGGCAAGTCGCGTAGAGCGCAGACGATCCAGTGGGGGCCGGGGCGGGCGGCATACTCGGCGACGCCGCGGGAGCTTCCTCAACGACGTATTGCGGCTCGGTCTCGTTCCCGCACGCGGCGAGTGCGACGAATCCCCACGCAACGCGCCCCATCTTCCTGAAACCTCTATTACTGGTTGTTCTTCGTTCAAACATAGCGGTCTCCTTCCAGGAGGGTTATCGACCGGTCTTCGGGTTTGTTGCGGGGCCCTGACGAGACGCCATGCGCTTCCCGAGCTTGCGAAAGCGGGCCGTTTCTTCAGCACTGGCTACAGGTCGCGGATTATTCTGTGAAACTCGTCCGTTGAGATGTTGAGCTGTCGCAAAATGTTGCGCACGACAAATACCGGAACCTGTCGATAGACCGGAATAATGATCGGCCGCGTCTGGTCGTTGCGCCAGTAAACGCGATGGCTCGCCGTTTGGCGGACGAAGGTGCAACCGACGGCAACAGCAAACTTCTCAAGAATTCTGTGATGAATCGGAACGAGGCCGCTCATTACGAAGCGAGCCGAATCGGAAGGCTCGTTTCACCCACAACCGACGGAGGTGTCCACCGCGGCGGCCGTGTCCGCGAACATCGCCATCCAAACGATTCCAGGGCCCGCTCAAGGGTGCCGCGCTTCATGCATTCGGAAAAAAAGAGGTCGAGCGCCTCCTGGAAATTCCGTGTCGCGTCATCAAAGCTATCGCCGCACGTCGAGAGGTCGAGTACGGGCGAGTACGCAACAAACATTTCGCCTTCTTTGAGAAAGAAGACGGGCACCGAACCTTCGACGAGGAATCGGCGCGGCCTTTTCAATGCGGGAGCTTTCAACGTCGTTACCTCAGCCGTAAGTGTACCGGAAGATTCGCGGCCGTGCGAATCGACGTTCTCGTCTCGCAAGACGAGGTGAATTTTTTCGATCGCGCGCCCCTCTCTGCCAATGTGAGTGAGACACCGAAGGCCTGGAAGTTTAGTGTGTAGAGGGCGACCTCATAACGCCGGGCGACGCAAGGGCGACGAGTACCGCCAGCGGTTTGCAATCAACTTTCGGGGCGGAATGGCGACGCGCCTACTCAAACATCGCGGCGATTTCGCCGGAAACCCACGACAGGCACGCGTTACGGTCGGGGCGCGCCGGCTTTCGAGTGGGTTCGCCTTTCGCAACGGCCGTGGCCCAGTCGAGAACGCGCGAGACAGCCGCGACTTCGTACGACTCGAGGCCGAGCGTCGTGAGCTTCCGCCCGTGGCGATCCAGCGAGGTTTCGTCTTGGCGGTCAATCGCGTCGACGATCGACACGAACGTGAGAAATGCGTTCGCTCGCGCTTCGACGTGACGCACAGTCTGCTTCGCGCGGTCGGCCTCGATTCGAAATCCAAGTTCCGAAGCCCGGCACGCGGCGAGTTCATTTGTTGGGGAATCCGCGGAACAACTCGCTAGAACGAACACCGAAAGGAGTGATGCGCGCATGGGGTACCTCCGACGAACCATTCTCCACGCTGCAACTGACAAATGAGGACAGCGCCTCACACGATGCGACGGAACAGAAAACCCCTGACCGGCCCTGTCAGTCGTCGGGAGTAACTTCGAGAATGAGGAGGAATCGCCATGTTCCAACCATTTCGAAAGGTAGGTGTCGTTTTTTGGGCCGCGTGCGTTGCTGCCTTTTCGCTTTTTGCCTGCGGGAAGA
>JACPTQ010000013.1:0-77071 GCA_016192705.1 Deltaproteobacteria bacterium
GACATCTTCACCATGGGCGCGAGGCCGATCGCGCTCCTCAACTCGCTGCGGTTCGGCCCGCTCGACGACCGGCGGAATGCTCGTCTCCTCGAGGGGGTCGTCGCCGGCATCGCGGGCTACGGCAACAGCATCGGGATTCCAACCGTCGGCGGGGAGATCGCGTTCGAAGAGCCGTACTCGGGAAATCCGCTCGTAAACGTTCTGTGCGTCGGGGTCGCCAAGGCCGACGCTCTCGTGAAGGGCTCCGCCAGCGGCGCAGGAAATCCCGTCTACTACGTGGGCGCCAAGACCGGCCGCGACGGGATTCACGGCGCGACGATGGCGAGTGCAGCGTTCGACGCGGCGAGCGAAGAACGGCGACCGACCGTGCAGGCGGGCGATCCGTTCGCGGAAAAGCTCGTGCTTGAGGCGACGCTCGAAATCCTCGCGGGCGACGCGGTCGTCGGGATTCAAGACATGGGCGCGGCGGGGCTCACGTGCGGCGTGGTTGAAATGTCGCACAAGGGGGGATGCGGCATCGAGCTTGACTTGGATCGTGTTCCGCAGCGCGAAACGGGAATGACACCTTACGAGCTGATGTTGTCGGAGTCGCAGGAGCGGATGCTGCTCGTTGCGAAGGCGGGGCGTGAGGACGACGTCGCGGTGATTGCGCGGCGATGGGGGCTTTGCTGCGAAGTCGTGGGTCGCGTGATCGCCGAGCGCCGCGCGCGCGTGCGGTGGAACGGCGAGGTGGTCGCCGATTTGCCGACGGCGCTGGTCGTCGATGAGGCGCCGCGCGATGAGGCACCGATCGATTCGTTCGAAATCGGCTCCGGATTGGGCGCGCCTCTTCCTTGCGTCACAAATGAGGCGCTGCTCGCGCGTCTTTCATCGGCGACGACGGCATCAAAGGATTGGGTGTACCGGCAGTACGACCACACGGTGCGCGCGGGGACGGTGGTTCCGCCCGGCGCCGGCGATGCGGGCGTCGTGCGAATTCCGGGGACGAGGCGCGCATTCGCGGTCGCGGTTGGTGATTCGGTGAACGACGCGGCCATAGCCGTTGCGTGCGTGGGCGCGGAGCCGGTCGCCATCACGAACTGCCTTAACTTCGGAAGCCCAAAAGATCGCGCGGTTCTCACCGGCTTTGCGAAGGCGGTCGCTGAAATCGGCGCCGAGTGTCGGGCCCTCGGGATTCCCGTGACGGGCGGTAACGTCAGCTTCTACAACGAAACCGACGGCGTCTCGATTCCACCGACGCCCGTCATCGGGATGCTCGGCGTCATCGAAGATCTTGCGCACGCGGTGACGGCGTCGTGGAAAGCGGCCGGCGACGAGATCGCGCTCGTCTCAGCCGGAGGCGACGTCGCGCGGCTCATTCGCTTCATGAGCGCGGGTGCGCGCGCGCGGCTCATCGCTTCGGCGCACGACGTTGGCGACGACGGACTCGAAGTCGCGCTCGCGGAGTCGTGTCTTCTGTCACGCGGGTTGGGGGCCACGGTGCGAGCCGATTGGCCGCGGCCCCATTCGAGCGCCGAAATTGTCGTGTCGTACGCGCCTTCCGCTTCCGGTCGGTTGACCGAAAGCGCGATGGCGAGTGGTGTCGAGTTGAAGCGGCTCGGGAAGGTGGGAGGCGACCGGCTGATTGTCAATGGGATGGGCGGCGCCATCGATGTGACGTTGCCAGCGCTCGCGGCGGCTTGGCGCGGGGCGATTCCGGCGCTCATGGGGAGCGCGCGCTGATGTGCGGCATAGCAGGCGTTTTTGGACACCCGGAAGCGGCGAAGCTGACGTACCTTGCGCTTCACGCACTCCAACATCGTGGTCAAGAGAGCGCCGGCATCGTTTCGTCGGACGGCACGCGGCTTTACGGGCATCGCGCCATGGGGCACGTTGCCGAGGCGTTTAGCGAAGAGCGCCTTACGAAACTTCCCGGGGATTCGGCGCTCGGTCATGTGCGTTACTCGACGGCCGGCGACAGCTCGCTTCGAAACTGCGGGCCATTTTGGGTTGACCACGCGCTCGGTCCGATCGCCGTCGCGCACAACGGGAACCTCACGAACGCTGAAACGCTGCGGCGCACGCTCGAAGAAGAGGGCGCGATTTTTCAGTCGACAACCGACTCCGAGGCGTTTCTCCATCTCATCGCGCGCTCGCGCGAGGTCACGACGGTTGAGCGGATTCGTGAGGCGTTGAAGCGCGTTGAAGGCGCCTACTCGCTCATTTTCTTGACCGACCGATTCCTTGTGGCGGCGCGTGACCCGTACGGTTTTCGGCCGCTCGTGCTCGGGCGATTGCGCGACGCGTGGGTTGTCGCGAGCGAGACGTGCGCGTTTGACCTCATTGAGGCGACGTTTGAACGTGAAGTCGCGCCTGGCGAAATTGTCGTCATCGATGCGAACGGCGTGCGGTCTTTGCAATCGCAACCGGCGCGCGAGGCGCGGTGCGTCTTTGAGCACATTTACTTTTCGCGTCCCGACTCGGTGGTGTTTGGAAAAAACGTTTACACCGTTCGCAATCAGCTGGGGCGCGAATTGGCGCGCGAACAGCCCGCCAAAGCCGATGTCGTCGTTCCAGTGCCGGACTCCGGCGTTCCCGCGGCGATAGGCTACGCCGCGGAGCTTGGCTTGCCGTTCGAGATGGGTCTCATTCGGTCACACTACGTCGGTCGAACTTTTATCGAGCCATCGCAATCGATTCGCCATTTTGGTGTGAAGCTAAAATTGAACGCGGCCCGAAGCGTCATCGAAGGTAAGCGCATTGTTGTTGTCGACGATTCGATCGTGCGCGGAACGACGTCACGGAAGATTGTTAAGATGATTCGGCAGGCGGGTGCGACCGAGGTGCATTTGCGCATCAGCGCGCCGCCGACCACCGGCCCGTGCTTTTACGGTATCGATACGCCAACGAAGCGTGAGCTCATTGCGTCGTCGCACAGCGTGGACGAAATCCGCGATTACCTGGGCGTCGACACGCTCGGCTATTTGTCGCTCGACGGCGTCCTGCGCGCCGCCGGCGCCGCGGACGGTCGCGGGTTTTGTCACGCGTGTTTCAGCGGCGACTACCCCGTTGGCGTTCGAGCGCAGGGCGGTGGTTAGCAGGATGCTGAAAAACCCCTTCGAAGCCCGCGAGGGCGACTGAAACGCTCGCCGCGCGCACGGTTGGCGCAGCAGCGACTCTGAGGGCGCATCTGAAACGCGCGCTTTTCGGCTGGCTTATGGAGACGCCCGAAGAGCGAGCAGACCAAGAGGTCTGCGAGCGCGGAGCTGCGGAGACAACCGGAGCGCGCGGCGGGCGTTTTTCCGCATCCTGTTAGATCGACTTGACAATCGCCACCATTCGTTCGATTTCGCCCGGTGCCGCCGGCCGCTCCCCAAACCGTAGCTCTTCGTAGACCGTCGACACATCGCGAACTTTCGGCCAGAGCACCGTCGCGTGGAGGTGAACGAATCCGAGGAATTCGCGTGCCGTGTGGCAGTTGCGCTTCTTAACGCCGTGACGTTCGAGTCGCGCGACCATGTCGTTGTAAACTTTGGTCACGCGCCGTTTCTCGACAACGCGCGGTCCGTCAACCTGTTTTCGCACAGGATGCGGAACGCCACGGCGTCCCCTGAACACGAACCAGATGATGACGGCCGCGAGCAGCAGACTCACGACGACGATACGGGGCGTGGGGGATGCTGGGACAATGCGGCCGTCCTTCGTGCGCGTCGATCCACTGAAGAGGCCCCTGAAGAAATTTCCCACGTCGCGAAAAAATCCCACCTGCTTCGAAAGATCGAATTCGACGACCCATTTGTACCAACGGAGGCGCAGCGAATCGATCCACTCTTCGATGCGCCCGGTCCAACCGATGATGCGGGGCGCGCCGCGGGATGGCGGTGTCGGGTCAAACGTGATCCACGAATGCGTTTCTGCGCCGCGTACGTCGGGGCCCGGCGCTCGCGGAACGTTAAAGAAAACTTCGACCCACGAGTGCGCGTCCTGCTGCCGAATCGTGTAGTACTTTCCGAAGTCGTTCCATTCGCCGCCGAGGAATCCGTTGACGGTGCGCGCGGGGATCCCCGCGGCCCGAAGGAGCAGGGTCATCGCGGACGCGAAGTACTCGCAGTGCCCTTCTTTGCGAACGAAAAGAAACTCCTCCACGGGGTCGAGCTGTGTCTCGCGTTTCATCTCCGTCGTGTAACGGAAATTCGCGTGGAGCCACTTCTGGATCGCGACCGCCTTGTCGTAATTGTTCGAAAGTCCCGCCGTCAGCTCGTGCGCGAGCTTTGGGATCTTGTGCGAGAGTTCCGTCGAAAACTGGAGATAGAGACCGAACTCGGTTGAAACATCGCCGGGGGCTGCGCGGAGCGCATTTGCTGGGGGCTCTCGCAGCGACACATACGCATTGTAGTGAGCGCTCTCGCTGCCGTGCCGACTCATCGTGACGTCACCATGGTCGTCTCGTTTAACGAGGCGGCGCTTTCCAATCATCACTTCGGCGAGTCGCCCCGGGAATTCGATGGCGCGAAGGTCGCCCGCGAAGAAGACCGCTTCGGTGGAGAGCGGTTCAAGGAAGACGGTCATTCTTGTAATCTCGGGCGCGTCGATGTTGGGTCGTTGGCGTCCGAAGAAAAGGAAATCGCCTGATTGCGCGGCTGGTTTGGGGCGCGACCGCGTTTTCGACCAAACGCCCTTGTCGTATCGATCGAGCGCGATTCCGCGCCAGCGAAAATTGAGCGGACGCAGTCCCTGAAGCGACGGAATTTCGACGCGCATCACGACCTGGGTGTTGTCGCGGATGGTTCCGAATTGCCCGAGCTGCACGCGCTCGCTGAAGCCAGCGACGGTGATGCCGCCGCGGGTCTTTGAAACGAAAAGGCCGAACCCGAGGCGTGGAAAAAGGAGAAAGATCGCGGACGAGAGCAAAAAGACGATGAGCGAGATGACCGACGTTCCGACAAGGAACGAGCCGCCAACGATTCGACGCGAGTTCAGAATGCGGTCGACTTGGATTCGCTCGGACACGCCTTGTTCGGGGCGATGTTTGAGGAGGTAGTTGTCTTCCATTTCGCGTTTGAGATGAAAGAGGATGAGCGTCCAGGTTGCGAAGATGACGTACAGCAAGAAAAAGACGGCGAACGAGAGATCGGTGTTGAGCGCAGCCGCCGCGACGAGCATCAGAAACGAGACGACATAGATCTGAAGGTAATCGCGCGAGAGGCGGCGGTTAAAGAGTTTGTTGATTTCGATGAAGGTCAAGAAGTGAATGCCGAGCGAGAGCGGGTCGCCTGAGCCCGCACCGGCCAGGAGGACTTCCGCAAGGAGGTAGAGAAGAACGATGATCGTGAGGATGTTCCAGACGACGTTGTAGCGGCGCGGGTCGACGCGCGGTGGTTCCCAGAACCAAGAGAGCGGCACCGCAACGGCAAAGAGGACTGAGAAGTGCGGCGCAACTTCGCCGGAAAAGTAGAGGGCGAGAAAGGCCGACGACACCATCGCGTACGAGGAAAGTTTGTGGAGAAGCGCAAACCTCACGCTTCCCCCACCTCGATAATCTGAGTGAACGTCTTTTTGGCCGGAAGGAGGTGGGCCGCGCGGCGATGCACGACGCCGATGCGGTCAACGCGCGCGCCTTTCGGGAGGAGGAACGGCTTGGGCTCGCGCTCGAACTTAAGGACGGCGCACGCGCGGAGAATGCGGAGCGCCTGGTCGCGGCCGTGAGCGGGTGGAATCGCGCCTTCGAGCGTGACGAGCGAGACCGCGTTTCCGAGAGCGATAAAGTGGCAAACGAGCGACGCGGCTATCGAGACGAGGCGTTCGCGCTCGTTGATGTACGCGGGGGTTTCTTCGCCAACATCGCCGGAGAAGAGGCAGATGGCGACTTGGCGTGCGGCCTCTTCTTCGCGCTCACGGATAAGTAGGTGGCCGACTTTCGCCGTGGCCTTCCAGTGGATCTCGCGCGAATCGTCGCCGGGGTGGAATTCGCGAAGCGAATAAAAATCTTCGCCACGGCCCACGCGCGTGCGCGATGTTTCGCCCATTGATGGGTGGACCATCGTGAGAAGCGAGCGGATGTCAACGAGTTCCGGGAAGACGACGACATCGGCGGGGGCTTCGACGACGCGCGATTTTCGGAACAAAGCGAACGGGAACTTCGTCGACACGCGAAAACCGGTCAGCGCATATCGGCCGCGACGCGGGAATTCGTAACGGTAGGACGTTTGTTGGACTCGCCCAGACGGGACCTTTAGGAAGTAACATTTTTTTTCGAGCGGCCGATCGCCAAGCAGGTCTTCGACTTCGATCGAATACGACGGGTAACGCCGCTTTGAGTTCGCGAGCGAAATGCCCATAAGGAAAGGACGCTTTGCGTGAATCGAGTCGGGCGGGGCGCGGCGCACTTCGAGGCGGCGAAGCGTCACCTCGGACAAGATGCCGCTCACGATGATGAGTGAAAGCGTCATGCCGAGAATGAGGTAGAGGAGGTTGTTGCCGGTGTTGATGGCCGCGAGACCGACGCCGAGCGAGATGAAGAAGAAATACCAGCCCTCCCGCGTGAAGCGGAGGCGGCGCGGTGGGCGCATGTAGCGGCGGAAGCGTTCCCAGCGCGTCAGCGACGGACTCGTGAGAGCCGTAAGCGCCGTTCCCATGGTCAGCTGGGGATCGGGATGCGCTCGAGGATTTCGCGAATGATGCGGTCGGCCTCCTCGCGCATTCCGCCAACGGTGTCGTGCGCACGCGAGACAACCACGCGGTGCGCAAAGGTCGCGACGGCGAGGTCTTTGGCGTCGTCGGGGAGCACGAAGGCGCGTCCATCGAGAAACGCACGTGCTTTCGCCGCGTGGTGGAGCCCGAGTGCGCCGCGCGTCGAGACGCCGAGTTCGAGGAGCGGTGATTCGCGCGTTTCGCGGACGACCTGGATGATGTAGTCGTCGATCGATGGGTCGACCGTGACGTCGTCGACCGCCGCTTGCATCGCAAGAACGTCGCTTGCGCTCGCGACCTGTGTCACGGTCTCAATGGGCGCTTGGCTTTTGCGGTCCTGGAGGATTTGTCGTTCAACGGCGTCTCCGGGGTATCCGATGGTGATGCGCAAAAGGAAGCGGTCCATCTGCGATTCGGGAAGTGGGTAGGTCCCGTAGTGTTCGACCGGGTTTTGCGTTGCGATGACGATGAACGGCGGTGCGAGGTGGTGCGTAATGTCCTCGATGGTGACTTGGCCGTCGCTCATCGCTTCGAGGAGACAGCTTTGCGTTTTCGGTGTGGTGCGGTTGATCTCGTCGGCGAGAATCACGTTCGCGAAGATGGGGCCGCGCTTGAATTCGAACACGGCGTCTTTCGGGTTCCAAACCGAAACGCCGAGAACATCCGACGGCAAGAGGTCGCTCGTGAACTGGATTCGCTGAAACGTGCACCCCACCGAGCGCGCAACCGCCTGCGCGAGCGTTGTCTTGCCGACACCCGGCACGTCTTCGATGAGCACGTGTCCGCGCGCGAGGAACGCCGTGAGGGCCAGGCGGACCGCTTCGGGCTTGCCTTTGACCGCGACGGCGACACTTTCCTCCAAACGACGGACGGCATCGGACCAGGGCGCGCGCGGAACGGGTGCGAATTTCTGCATCGGTCTTTAGTGTACTGGATGGGAAACGGCGAGGGAAGCGACCTGTGGTACGATGGGATCCGATGGTCGAGCTCAACGATGTTTTGAAAATCGCCATTCAGACGGGCGCGTCGGACGTTCACTTTAAGGTCGGGTTGCCGCCGATGTTTCGCGTCGACGGCGATCTTTTGCCGCTGAAAGAAGCCGCGCGCCTCTCACCGGATGACGTGGCGGCGATTGCGGGCGCCATGATGAACGAGAGCCAGCAACAGCGCTTCAACGAAACGCGCGAAATGGATCTCGCGTACAGCGTTTCGGGACTCGGCCGGTTTCGCGTCAACGTTTTTCAGCAGCGTGGCACGATCGGCCTCGCGCTCCGCGTGATTCCGAACCGCGTGCGGTCTATCGACGAGCTGATGCTGCCCAAGGTGATCGAGAAGCTCGCGCTCGAGCCGCGCGGGCTCATCTTGGTGACGGGCGTGACCGGGAGCGGCAAGTCGACGACGCTCGCTGGAATGATCGACGCGATCAACCAGCGGCGCGCTTGCCACATCATGACGATCGAGGACCCGATTGAATATCTGATTCGTGATAAGCGCTCCGTTATTAACCAGCGCGAAATCGGGATCGACACGGCGACGTTTGCGCACGCGCTTCGAAGCGCGCTCAGGCAAGACCCGGACGTTATTCTCGTCGGCGAAATGCGGGATCCCGAGACGATCGAAACGGCGCTGAACGCGGCTGAAACGGGGCACCTTGTCATGAGCACCTTGCACACGCTGGACGCGACCGAGACGATTAACCGAATTGTCGCCGCGTTTCCGCCGCATCAACAGAAGCAGGTGCGGCTGCAAGTGTCGTCGGTGCTCAAGGCGGTCATTTCGCAGCGGCTGGTCGTGCGGCAAGACGGGCGTGGGCGCGTGCCGGCGCTCGAAATCCTTGTGAACACGTCGTACGTGCGCGAGTTGATTGAGGACAAGGAGCGGACGAAGGAGATTGGCGAGGCGATTGCGAAGGGGCAATCGAGCTACGGCATGCAGACGTTTGATCAGTCGCTGATGGCGCTCTATTCGGCGGGGTACATTTCATATGACGAGGCGCTTCGGCAAGCGTCGAACCCGGCCGATTTTGCGCTTCGCGTTTCGGGAATCGCGAACACTTCGGATGCGCGCTGGGAGAATGTCGCTCCCCCGCAAGCGGCCCCGGCTGCTGCAGCGACACCCGCGCCTCGGGCGCGACAGACTGGAGCGGCGCCGCCGGCTGCGGCTCCGAGCGGTGCGAAGCAGAAGAGCGCGGCCACCGAAGGGGAAGACGACATGCAAATCGAGCGGTTCGGTCGGTAGTGTCTGAAAGCCGCGCGGCGATTTTCGCGGATCTCCACTGTCACTCGCTCTATTCAGACGGCGTTGATCGCGCGGACGAGGTAGCGCGAAAGGCGGCCGCGGCCGGCCTCAAGGCGGTCGCGCTCACGGACCACGACACGACGGAAGGATGGGACGAATTCAGCGAATCGGCGCGGTCGTGCGGGGTAGAGCCCATTCCGGGAATCGAGGTGAGTGCGACGCACGGTCGCGAAGTGCACGTGCTTGGTCTCTTCATCGACCCACGAGATGCGGCGATTCGCGTGTACGCGAAGTCACGGCGTGATGCGCGGGGTGCGCGGGTTCGCCGAATCTGCGCGAGGCTCGCGGAACTGGGCATGCGCGTTGACGGTAATGAAATCGTCGCGAAGGCGGGGTGCAACGCGGGGCGGCCACATGTCGCGCGGGCACTCGTCGCGGCGGGTCACGCATCGTCTGTTTCGCAGGCGTTTCAAAAGTGGTTGGGCGACGGTCGACCTGCGTACGTCGAGTACGAACGAATCGCGGCGGTGGATGCGATTGCGATGATTCGCTCGGCCGGCGGGCTCGCGTCGCTCGCGCACCCGGGACTCACGGACGTCGATCGCCACATGGCGGGGCTCGTGGCCGCGGGACTCGGCGCCATCGAGGCGTATCACGCCGATCACACGGGCGCGACGGCCGCGCGGTACGTTCGATTGGCCGCGACGCTTGGCGTCTGCGTCACAGGCGGGAGCGATCGCCACGGCGACGAATCGCCCGGACGCCATGTTTTTGGCTCTGCGGGGCTCATTGCCGATGATTTTCGACAGCTTGTGGCGCGGCGGTAGGCGCGAAACCACTATGATAGGGTGAGGCATGACGGTTCGTGCCCGAGCGGCGGCCTGGTGTCATCGCCACCCCGTCGCCGTCGACGTCTCGGCGCTTGCCCTGGCTATGCTCTGTCTTTTCCCCCAGAGCCTCACAGCCGAAAATGTCTTCTTCACGGAGGATCACTTAGCCGCGTTTTCGGCTTGGCGAGAGGCGGTCGACGCCATTCGGCGCGGCGAACTCCCGCTTTGGTCCGAGTGGCTCTTTTCTGGCTTCCCATTCTCGGCGGACGCCCAGACGGAGGTTTTTTATCCGCCCGCCGTTTTTTTTCGACAGCTCCTTCCGCCCGTGCTTGGCTACAATCTGTACATCCCCTTCACGTTGTTTCTTGCGGCGACAAATCAATATGTTCTCTGCCGCGTTTGTGGCACGTCACGGTTGGCCGCCGTCGTCGGTGGCATCATCTTCGGTGGCGGATTTCCCGTGGCGAATCAGAGCGCGAGCTTTGCGTGCATCGCCACAATCGCATGGCTCCCCGGGATCCTCGCCGCCGCGCTTCATCTCATCGAGAGCCCAGGGTTAAGGCGAGCCACGCTTCTCGCGGCGTTGCTCGGGATCCAGGTGCTTGCCGGGTACTTCCAGTTCGTCGCGATGACCGTCGTTCTTTGCGCCCTCCTATTTGTCTTGAACCGTCCGACCTGGCGAGGCCTTTTTTGGTTCGCAACCGCGGGCGTTTGGGCGCTCGCGCTTTCAGCCGTCGTTCTCATCCCGTCCGTCGAGCTTCTTTCGCTCTCAACGCGCGCGCAAGCCGGTAACTTCCCTTACGCAACGTCGGTACACCCCATCCAATGGCTCGCCCTCTTTTCGCCGGACCATTTCGGAAACCCAGCGGAGGATACGTTTTGGATCGCCTTCGACCCGTTTCGGTTTTTTGTGTCAACGCCCTACTTCGGGATCGCGGCGCCCATTCTCGCCGTGTTCTTCGTCGCGACGCTCGGGGACCGACGCGACATCGCGATTCTCGCGGGCCTTGTTCTCTGCGCGGTTCTCGCCATGGGGCCCCACACGCCGCTTCACAAGATTCTCGCGGAAATCCCGCTCTTCTCTAAATTCCGCGCCCCGTCACGATGGCTCCAGCCGCTCGCGGCCTTTTTCGCATTGGCGGCCGCCATTGGTCTCGATCGAATACGAAGTCGCCCTTCGCGATCCCTTCTGGTCGCCGGGGGTTCATTCCTTTTCACCGCGCTGCTGCTGAGCGCGTGGGCCAAAGGATTCCCCGTGCCCTCTCTCGGGCCCGCAGACGTCCCTGCGGTGCAGCACGAACGCGTCGTCGCAATCTCCCATCCACGGGACCTTTTCTTTGCCATCGCCTTTGGCATCGCGACCATCGTGACTCTTTGGGCTGTTCGCAGAGACTGGCGTTTTGCAGCCGGCCTTGTGCCGCTCCTCATAGCGGATTTGGCCGTCCACAGTACCTTTCTTAGGCCCGTCGCGCCCGTTTCGATCCTCGACCGGCCTGACAATCTCAAGTCGCTTGTCCCCTTCGACGGACGAATCTTTCGTGATCCGACATTTCACGACCCGCTCCACTATGCTCCTGAACAGGCGCGTGCGGGAGCCAGTCGGGCGGGCTGGGCCTTTGGCGTCGCTCCGTACTTAAGGGCTGGTGAAACCTGGGGGCCTGGCGCCGGAATTCTTTTTCAGGTCGAAGCCGTCGACGGGATTTCGGCCTTTTGCTTCGATCGGTATCGGCGGCTCTTGGGCGGAAAAGACTTCGGATCGGTTCCCGTATTTCGGCCAACACCCGAAGTCCTAGACCTTCTCGGTGTGCGCTATCAGGCTTTTCCTGTTGTCGCCCGACCAACGGCGCTTCCGCGCGCGTTCTTCGTCGAAAGCGCGCAAGTGGCCGACGATGACGCCGTGGAGAAGGCGATCCAAGGCCGCGGGGTTGACTTCAGGAAACTCGCATTCGTCGCCGAAGGGGAGACGTCGCACGATGCGCGTTGCCGGGCCGCAACCGTCGTGCGTACGGGCGCATTTTCGTACACGACGCGCACGGACGCTCGCTGTCTTCTCGTCGTTGCGGACCCGCACCATCCCGGCTGGAGGGCTTGGTTGGACGGGTCGGAAACGCCGCTCCTCCGGGCGAACCTTGCACTTCGCGCGGTTTGGATTCCGGCGGGTGAACACCGTGTCGAATTTGATTTTCATCCGATGACGCTGCGGATTGGCTTATTGCTTTCCGCCATCGCATGGATTCTGACGTTTTTGGGGGCGAAGTGGCCCTCACGTCGGTCAACAAAACCAAGGCCGCTCGAAGAATCGACCGATCCTCGTGCGCACAAATGGTTTCGGCGCGCACGATGGATTTGGGTCGTCTTTGTCGTGATCGTTTGCGCCGCGGGCGCCGTTCTTGAACCCAAGCTGTGGAAGAAGAACGTCGATTGGCTTCACTACCCCAGCGCCGCAAAACGGATTGCGGTCATGTTCAGCATCGGGCTTCTGCGTGAAGGGGACGCGCGAAACGCGGAGCGGCACCGAGACGCCGCGCTGCGGATGCCGTAGCCCAACGAAGTGAGAGCGACGGGCAGGCTACTGGATTGTCACGGTCATCTTGTACGTGTTACCGGGCAGTACACCGCGGTCCTGATCGTTGTACAAAAAAACTTTCCAGCTAAACGATCCACTGGTCGCGGCTGTGACCGTCACCGTTTCGACGTCCGAGCTGCTCGCGCTCGAGTCGACCTCGGCGCCCGACGGATCGTACAACTTGATCTCGATGTCGCCCTCGTCGTGCTCGAAATCGAGCCGCACGGTTATGCTTTGCCCCGCGTTCACCGTGCGCTTCCAAAAATCTTTCGTCGATGTCATGCACAAGCCGAGATTGTTCGTCACGCCGAGCGGAGCCGTTTTCGCCGTTGCGCTTGAGTCGTTTGGCTCGTTCGCGCTGTCATCGGTGCAGACGGGCGCGGTCCCGCGCGTCACCTTCAAACTGTACGAGCACCCCGGCGTGATTCCGCGGTCGTAGGTCATCTCGACCTTGACGCGGAACGTATCGGGCCCCGCGACGTCGTACGCCTTCTCTTTGTAGTTCGTGCCGCTCGTCGACAGCTGCCCGCCGAGCGATCGCCCGAGCGAGTCGGTCAAATCGAGGTTGAGCCAGCACTCGGCCTCGTCGTAATCGAGGCGCACCGTGAGCCGCTCGCCACTCGACACCTGAATCTTCCACCAATCGATCTCCGACGCGTCGCACAACCCGAGTGACGACGTTGTTCCCGTTCCGATCGTCTTCGCCGAAATGTGGTCGTCGTTCGGTTCGTTCGCCGCGTCCTCGGGGCAAGGTGGCGCCGGACCCTTGGTAACTTTCATCGAATAGGTGAGCGCTTGCTGCGGCGGTCCCCAGCCGCCGAAACGAACGCGAATGTAAAACGTTCCGGCCGCCGTTGCGTCGTACGCGGCCGACTCCGTATCACCCGATCCGTAAGACGATTTTTTTACGCTGCCTTGCGCGTCTTGAATTTCAAGGTCGATGTCACCGTTCGCGTGGACGAACGTGAGCTGCACCGCAACGCGCTCACCGGCGTTGACTGAAACCGAGTAAAAATCCTCCTTCGACCCCGGACAAAGGACGAGCCCGCTCGTCGTGCCAACGGGCGCAGCGACCGCGGTCACGCGCGTGTCGTTTCCGGTCCCCTCCTTATTGTCGTCGGTGCAGGCCGGCGCGGCGCCGCACGCGTTTCCCGAGCACCCGAAATCGCAATCCTGCTCTGACGAAGCGTATTCGCACTGGCCCTGGTAACAGGTGCCGGTTGTTTCGAAAACTTCGAGGCGGTCTGTGCCCACGCATCGACTTGCGGGCGGCGAACTGCAGACGACCCCGGCGCACGTTCCCGACTTGCTCGCGATAAGCCGGTAGTCGATCCGTTCCGACGCGCGCGACGTGACCTTCACCAAAAGTTTTGTTCCCGACGCGACACTCACCTGTGCGAGCTTGAAGAGCGGCGCGGTTTGTTGTGCGCGCGCCAATTCACGCGTTCCCGATTCGTCGTAAACAACGACGTCCAAAAGATCGATGGAGTGCGGCGCTGAAATATTGAGTGTGACTTCATCTTGCGCGCGGACATCGTAGTAAAACCAGTCGGTGCCCGCGGGGCAGATCGATGCGTTCGAGGCGCCGCCCCAACCGAGGTGCGTCGGTGCTCCCGAGGTTTCGTTAGGTTCGAAATGGTCGTCGTCGACGCAGCCCGCGCCGGCATCCGTGACCGACCCCGCATCCGGTTGCACCCCCGCGTCCGCTACGGCGCCCGCATCCGCATCCGCACCCGCGTCCGCGCCCGCACCCGCGTCGCCAACCGCGCTGGCATCGACGGGATCTAGCGGCGGAAACGCGGGATCACCAGGTTGTGATTCGGTGTCCGGGTTCGTGCCGCACCCCACGACGGCCGCCACGAAAACGTTTAACAAGATTAAGAAGCGCATCGATGTTCCCTCCACGGGACCTCCCCAATTTCTCAAGTTGCAGCTCTCGTTCCAGTTCAGAAGGGCGGGCTGTATACCGCAATCGGCGCGGAGAATCAACCACGTGGCGTGCGAAATGGGTCAGATGGAGACAAATGTCCCCACGCCTTCAGGTCCCACGAATCAACGCGGCGTCCGATTCTGACAGCGACTTTCGGCCACCCTTGACCGCTCGGCGTCGACGAGGGGATTCTCGCGGGCATGGGGGACAAGGTCTCCGGGTCACGGTTCAGGCGGCTCACGAAAATTGGGTGGTTGTCGCGTCGTGCGTTGCCGATTGCTTGGGCGCGTCTTCGGCAAGCCGGCGACGCCGACCGAAAGGGGCGCGCGCGGATCGCGGAGGAGATTCTCGAAAAGCACGCCGACATTGCCGAGGAGGCGTTTCGCACGCTCGGCGAGCTCAAGGGGATTGCGCTTAAAGTTGGGCAGATGCTCGCCTATATGGATGGGGCGCTCCCCGAGGAGTATCGGGCGGTTTATCAGGCCGTTTTCTCGCGGCTCCTCCAGGCGGCGCCCGCGTTGCCCTTCGCGTCGGTGGCTCGTGTCGTCGAGACGGAGCTTGGACGGCCGGTCGCGGAGGCGTTTTCGTCGTTCGAGGAGAAACCGTTCGCGGCGGCGTCAATTGGGCAAGTTCACCGCGCGACGTTGCCATCGGGTGAGGCGGTTGCGGTCAAGGTTCAATATCCGGGCGTTGATAAGGCGATCGCGGCCGACATGAAGAACGTTTCGCTCTTTCACGGAATGGCGGCGCCGTTTCTCGGTGCGCTGGGCAAGGGCGGGATGAGTCGGAACCACAAGGAGATCATCGGGGAGATTCGCGCGCGGCTCATGGAGGAGCTCGACTACACGCGAGAAGCCGAGATGCAGATGCGATTTCGCGCTTTGCTTGCGAATGAGCCAGACGTCGAGATCCCGCGTGTCTTCGAGAGGTTTTCGACGGCGCGCGTGCTCACAACGGAGCTTATCGTTGGACGAACGTTTGGTGAATTCATAAGCGCGGCATCGCCAGACGAGAAGAACCGCGTCGGCGCCGTCTTGCAGCGCGTGCTCTTTCGGAGCCTCTTTGAGCTCAAACTGTTCAACGCCGATCCGCACCCCGGCAACTATCTCTTTCCTCCGAGCGGGAAAGTTGTCTTGCTCGATTTCGGGTGCGTCAAAGTGATCCCCGATTGGCTCGCCGACGCGATGCGCCGATATTTTCGCGCTGGGGTGCGCGCGACGCGAACGGGCGCCGCTGCCGACTGGGCCGCGTTCGATGACGCGATTTGCGATGCGCTGAAACTCAACCGCGCGGAGCCGGTGACGTACGAGATTTATCGCGCATTCATTTTGTACTGCCTTCGCCCATATCTGGCAGACGCGGAGTTTACGTTTACGCCCGATTACACCGGCGAGTCGATCGACCGTGTGCTCGATGGGGCGAAGCGCGCCGTGTTCGCGAAAGGGAAGATCCCGCGAATCCCAGATCTGCCGCCAATCCCAGCCGATTTTACCTTCTTAAACCGCGTTCAATTTGGACTTTACTCGGTGCTCGCCATGCTTCGCGCGCGCGGCAACTTTCATCGCTTGCTGCCGGCGGATTTGCGCGAGACCTAACAGGTTGCTGAAAAACGCCCATCTGCGGCGTTGGCGCGCCGCCGCTCGCTTCCGCGTACATCTGAGTACTGCGTCAGCTCGCGGCTTTCCGCGCCTGCCTTGCATCTGGGCGTTTTTGAGCAACCTCCCAAATCCACTTTTTCCGCACCCTGCTGACCGTCGCGTTTACTTACCCTGATCCCCGGGTAACGGGCAACATTTGCGTTGGGCCGGCGGGGTCTGGGCTCGCTCCGGCTCGCAAAAGTCCTCGGGTCTGATTTGAAATGTGAGTCTGCACGAAATGAATGAAACATCATGAGAACGGCAATTCCATGCCCTATCGGCACCTCATCCCCTGCGGGTGCGAGCCTATGCTCGCCCAATCCCCGCCCGCCCAACCAGAACCCGGCCGTTTCCCTGAAACGGCGGCTGAGAAACCTGGGGGTCGATCGATCGTCAGCCGACACCCAGCAGGTGATCTCTTCGCACCGCCCTCAAGCCCAGAAAACATTTCTCCGGAAAGCGGTCCGCCCGAATATGCGGGGGGCGGCACGGGCGCCGCAGAGGCGCGCCTCCGCAGGGTCTGTAGCGCGATATTGGCTGCGAATCTCCGAGATTTCGCACGCCACAAAACAGTGGCTCGAGCGCTCGTTGGCGTTCAGACCCGAGGACGTCGGCGCGCCGGAGCGGGCTCCTGTCGACCCTCACGCTCACGAGCGAACGGACCGCTTAACCGGGGATTGGGGTTCACTTACACGTCTTCACGCACGGGTTAAAATCGTTGTTTGGGTCGCGTGCGCCAGAGCATTGCAGCGGCGATTCGACGCAGCACCCGACGATGCAGCTGAGCGCGCGCGCCTTGTTGAACGTGACCGCGCTGCTGTAGCCGTAGTTTTTGTCGCACGCTGCGGTGCACGTGTTCAGGTCGACCGGGTCGCGCTGTTTCGAGCATTGCAGCGGCGAGAGGAGACAGCACTTGGTGAGGCACCCCGCATAACCGACGGCGTTAAAAACGCGCGCGGCGGTTGACGAACCGGTTGTGGGTGCGGTTGCGGGTGCGGGCGCGGAAGCGGGAGCGGTGGTTCGCGCCGCTGCGACCGGGCTGGGTTTAGCTGCCGAAGTCCCGCCACATTCAACGAGTCCACCCGCAACGTCGCGCACGTAATACGCCGCGCTGTCGGCCGTCCACACAAGCGCCTCGACCCCCTTAGGTCCGAGCCTCGCTGCGGCCTTCCCGAGTCCCAGCCATTCCGACGTCGGAAGCAAGGTCGAAATTTTTTTCGCCCATTTTGCGATGAGCGCGGGCGTCCCAGAGCCGCCCGACAGCGTCTCGAGGAGAATGTCGGCCACGAGTTCGCCCGCGATCCAACACCCGAGTTTCCACGCGGACTCCCAAAGCAGCTTCCAAATCTGGTTTCCCTTCATGCTGCGCAGGCACGCCGTCGCCTTCGCGAGGTTCTCCTTGATGTAATAGTAGAGGCCGCACGCCGCAAATCCGCCCGTCGCAAGCGGTCCCGTCAAGACGGCTGCTTTGAAGCACTCGCTGCGATGCGCCCAGGCCGTTTTGATGGTCGCAATCCCGAGCCTTGCAACCTCGCCGACCAAGTATGGGATGGCGCAAATGAACCCTTTTCGGAATTCACGGACGCATGTGCCCGACGGGGCCCACAAACGATCGAGCACCATGACCGTCGGGTCGAACCCCGAGAAGCCGTCGACAACTTTCAGGCAGTCAAGACTCTTGATGCCCGCCCAAATCTCTTTGAACTGCGTCTTCGCGTAAGCCGGGCCGCGCTCCCAAATCGACTTGACCGAATCGACCGCGCGCGAATAGGCGGAGCCGAGCTTCTGCTTCGCTTTTTCCCATAGGCTTGGTTCGACGGCCGGCTGGTCCGCACGCGCCGAGTTGATGATGGAGAACGGTCGATGCGTCGCGGTCGGGGGAGGCAACAGAAGAAAAACGCCCGCGAAGGCGATAAGACATCCAACCCCCTGTATCCACTTGGTTTTCATCGCGACCTCGTCTCCCGGCGATCCAAAGCCTTTCGGTCTAACGAGATTAGACGTTTGTTGCGGGCGGAAATTCATTCGCTGTTATTGTTCACCAGAGTGTTGCGGAATCGAGGAGTTCCGTCAGCGTCGATTCAACGTGCTCGCGAAAAAGAAGGGTCGGGAAAGGAACCGCGATTGACGAAACCCAGGCGGCGCGTAAACTCAGCCGGCTCACACCGTAGAGAATGAGCCAATGGTAAAAGCCGACCAAGAAACCGACCGGTGCGCGGAAGCCGCCGAGGACGAGCGACGCGCCGAGCGTAGCCATCGCGATAAGGTTCAAGACGTCGCGAAAGTTCGAGACGACGTGGAACTCCGCGCGGCGGCGCTCGATGGTGGCGACGAGGGCGATGCACGCGACGGCGAGGATGTGGGCGGCGATGAAGAGCGATGCGGCGACACCGTTCATCGGGCGGCATCTTACACGAACCGCAGAGTCGCGACGCGCGAATTCGACGTCGAGGTCAATTATCGCGGGTGGCGGCTCGACCTGTATTTGAAGCAGAAGATTGGACGGTTGTCCCGCACGCGGATCGAACGGCTCATCGGTTTGGGCGTGGTCACGCGGGATGGCGGGCGGGCGCGCGCGTCGGATCGGCTCGCGGGCGGCGAGCGGATCGTGATGTCGCGAAACATTGATACGGCGCCGATCGCAGCGTTGCCGATCTTGTATCGCGACGACGCGATCGTCGTCATCGATAAGCCGGCCGGCGTCGTCGTGCATCCGAGCGCACGATATCCAGGCGGAACGATTGTCGATTGGTTTCGTGAGCAGCGCGAGAAGGTGTACGTCGTTCATCGGCTCGATCGCGAGACGTCGGGGGTTCTTTTGCTCGCACGATCGCGCGATGTGGCGCGGGCGATGATCGCGGCTTTCGCGGCGCGCGAGGTCGATAAAGAGTACCGGGCTTGGGTGTGGGGCGATCTGCGCGAGGCACGGCAAATCGACGTCCCGCTTGGGTTTGAGCCAGGCGGCGCGATTCGAATTCGGATGGCGGTGGCTCCGGGCGGGCTCGCGTCGTTAACGGACGTTTGGCCGATCGCGTGGGCCGAACGGGATGGGCGGGCCAGTACCCTTGTGCGTGCGCGACCCAAAACGGGACGCCAACATCAGATCCGCGTGCACCTCGCGTCGATCGGACACCCGGTTGTTGGCGATACGCTTTACGGCGTCGCGACGCCGCGGCTTCGTGAGGCGTGGGAAGGCACGGAAGAAGCGGGGAACCGATTGCTTCTGCACGCGCATCGGCTCGCGTTTCGGCATCCCGTCAAAGCGCAATCCATCGAAATCACCGCTCCGCTGCCCACGTCATTTCGCGTCTGATGCGAATTAACGTTTTCGCTTCAGGTCGGTCGCCGCCGCGAGAACTCTCCGCGCCACGCTGCGCGCCTTAACCAGGAATTCCGGCGTCGGCTCCGCGGATTCTCGCATCCACGCATCGTACGAATAGCCGTGCCGCGCGAGAGCACGATTCACAAACCCGCGAACGTAGCGGTGCGCGTGCGTTTGCACGTCACGCGCCTTTCGCTCGAGCGTCGCCCGCGCCAGCGCCGCACGCTTGTAAATTGCGTCATCGATGACTGGTCCCGGATTGCACGCGAGCGCACGTTCGATCCATCGGTCGCGCGGAGGCAGCGCGCTGAACTTCACCTCGTCGACTTTCGTCGGGCAGACGTCGTATGCCGCGCAGGCCGAGTGGACGAGCGCGATGAGCTTTCCCTTGACGGCGTTGAAGAGCGGCGAAATCGCGGCGCGGATCATTTTTGCAAACGCGCGTTCGACGAGGCCATAAAGTGCGTCGAAGAGCGACTCTTGGAGCGCGTCCATGGCGAACGTGTAAGCGACCTGTGCGAGGAACGCGAGGGCGCCGCCCGCGAACGGGATGCTGCCGATCGCGCTGATCGCCGCGCCAAGGAGCGGGTCCATGACCGAGCGAATGTGCGACCACCCCTTCGAGAACATCGCGCGTGCCTTCGGCTCCAAGAAGTCGTTGACACGCGTCGTGACCTCTTTCGTGAGCGCTTCGAGCATCCCCGCGACGATTTCGCCCGACTTCGGAAGCTGCCGATTCTTGCTCCTCTCTTTGCCAATGAAATCCTTCAGTTTATCGATCGCCGTGTCAACGGCGGCTTGAGCCTCCTGGACCTTGCCCTTCAGCGCCATGCTCTCCGTCCCGAAATTTGCCTTCGCCTTCTCATATGCCTCGCTCTTGTCCTTTTTCTTGGGATCTTTCGGGTCCGCGTTTCGGTAATTGGTATGGGCCGCATCGACCTCTCCTTGCAGCCTAATCAGCTCATCTAGCGCAGCCTTCTGCTGCTTGATCAATGCGCTTTGGGCCTTCGTCACGTTCTCCGTTTCAGACTTCGTGATCGCCGCTTTCGATATCTCCCATTGCCCCTTGGCGAGCCCAACCAGCTTCGCCTTCCACGTCTCCAAAAACTTGTCGGCCATGTGCGCCGCGTTTTCGATGAGCCGCATCGCTTCACCAAGCTCGGGCATCACGAGGTCAAGAACCGTCTTGAGCAACCCCCCAGCCTCTTTCATGAGATCCGCCGATTCGTCTTCGGCGTCCTTGCGGTCCTCCGCACTGATGGGGTCCCCCTGCGGATCCTTCCGCGGCGCCGACGCCTGAACGTAACTCTTCTTCTTCCCTTCCGTTGGAGGCGCCGCCTTTTTCGCCACCTTCTCGGTCGGCTTCTCGAGCGCGCGCTCCCAACTCTCATCCGAGTATTGGAATCCGGTGCACTTGAGCCAGTTGGCCGTGCTCACCGCTTTCTTTTTTTCCGTGACCGATTCCGGAACATCAAGCTCGTACGGCGAATCGAGCTCTCGCATCTCGCCCAAAACCGCCTTGCTCGTCCGATGGCCGTAAACAGGCCGATTCACCATTCCGCCGTAACACCACTCGGTCTTAACGTCGGCGCGTCGCTTCGCCTTGGCTTCGTCGCGCCGCTGTTCCTCCGCCTCGTTCGCCGGCTTCTTCCACCATATCCGCTCCGCCCATCGCTCGACCGCGCCCGCGACAAGGAGAGGCGACGACGCGCACACAAACCGCGTCTTCCCATCCGGTGCCGGCTTCCGCGTCTCCGAAACGCAAAAGACGTTCCCCTTAAACTTCGCGAGGATCGGCTCGCTTCGCGCCTCCTCGTGCAGCTCGAGCCGGGTCAAGTGGCGACGACTCTGCACGTTTTCGAACACCTCGTTCGCATAGTCGTGCGCCCGGCGAAGGAGCGTGCGCCGCGCCCGATGAAACGTCTCAAAAACGTGGTGGACCCTAAGCGTAACCGCGAGGTCGTTCGGCTGAATTCGAAGCATGTCGTCTTCAGTCGCCTCGCCGAGAAACTCGTCGTACCACTTGTCGTCGGCCGCGCGGTCTCCCTTCACGACGTCCTGAATGAGCGCATTGAGCGCGTTCGTCTTGTTCTGATTGCATACCTCAAATTTCGGGGGGTTCTTTGGGTCGACGATCTTCTCGAACGACTTTGTTTGGAACTTCACCTTATTGTTCGGGCCATATGGATCGAACTCCATCGACCTCTCAGTGTTCACCTTGAACGTCAGGCCACGAAACTGCCTAATAATGCCGATGTTCGACTTGAGAAGCGCCTTCCAAAGGCTCGTCTCGTGGCCGAGCGTGTGCCCAAACGTGCGCGACCACGCGACCATCTCGCGCACGTCGCCGTCCCACTTCTCACGGAAAAACTTGGCTGCCTGTAACGTACCGAACGTTTGTTGACCCACCCAGACGCCCTTTTCGGCATTGAGGCGGTCCACCTTTCCGTCAGCTGACTTGACCGCCTGTTCAAGCGGATCATCTTTTTTCTCGAAATACTTCTTGAGGGCGTCGTACGCCCCCCGGCTGACGCCCGGTATATGCTTGTGAATCTCCTCGAACTTCTTCCAGAATGCGGCAACCGCGTCCTTCGATTGCTTGAGCGCCGCCTCCGCGTCGTCGATCTCCGCCTCGCGCCGATCGATTTCGCTTTCAATCTGTTTTCCACCCGCGAGCCATCTGTCAAAAAACTCGGGTTGCTTGCCGACATCTTCAGCCGCCTTCGCGACGATGTCCGCCCAGTCGATGCTCGTCATGATCTCTTCGCTCTGCTGTGATTCGCCCCATCGAAACGCGCGCGCATAGCACTGCAGTGCGCCGGTGTCGCCCTTCGGGCTCTGGAATCGTTTCGCCATCGCGCCCCCGACGCAAACCGCCGTTACGCTCGGCGACTTCAGCATCGCGCGCCCCGCATGGCCGACATCGATGCCGCAGATCCAGAATGGCTTCCCCTTCGGGAATTCATCCGACCGAAAGAAATCGCTCGATTGGTACAGCCCGCAGAACTATCCGCGCTTATACGCCCCGCGCGCACAGATGCCCCGCGTACACCCTTCAGGCGTCTCCTCTTTATGCAGCTCATACCACTGCGACATCGTCTGCTTGGTGTAGCCACATCGAATCTTCGTCTTGCTCCCGTCGACGAATCGACAAAAATCTTTGACCCCAAACGTTCCTTCGTCTTTCAACGAATCCGAGTAGTCGATCTCGTCTTGCCACGCGGCGATCTTCTCAACCTCCTTGGGATCCTTGAGGCCCCAAACGGCCGCGTTCCGCGTTCGCCGGAATTCGCGAAACGCATCAAACGTGTCGAACACGTTGCTTCGAACGATGCTGTCGAGCCGCTCCCGCTCGTTTTTGTCGGCCGACACCTCTTCGCACGTCGGGCGGTTGTACTTCCAGCAGTGGAGTCGCCCGCGCGTGTCGAGGTCATCGAGCCCGCGCAGTCGACCGAACTCACCAATGTGCGGCGTAATCGCACAGAGCTGGACCCCCTCCTCGAACGGACCGCCTTCGAGCAGCCCGCGCGAAAGCCCGCACGTGAAGGACGGCGCCCACTTCGCATCGTTGCCGAAATCGTTGTCGAGAAAGTGCGTGAGTCCCGGTCGGTCGGCGCGACAAAACAGCTCCTGGTGGCCGAAGAAATAGAGCATCTCCTCGCGCGAGAGCGACATGAAAGGGAGCGGCGGGATTTCGAAAGAGCCGTCAGGTCGCTCCTTGAGAGGGGCGCATTTCGATTTGTCTTTCGGCGGCGGCGGATAGCCGGGTCCGGTCAGTTTGCCGGTGCACCACTTTTGATACACCTGATTGACGTCCGGGTACCTTTCACCCCACGTCTGCTGCCGCATCTCAAGGCACATATTCGCGTTTTGCGCGTTGATGTCTTGCTGGCTCTTGGGGGCGCGCTGCGAAAGGATGCGGAAGATACGGCGACGGCAATGGAAGCCTTTTTGATCGCCACCGCTCGGCACGACGACGTGGTCGAGAAGCTTTGGGTTGCCAACGCAGGCAAAGGGCGGCAGTTCGCCAGTTTTGGGCGCCGCCGCGGGCTCGCCGTCTTTTAGCCACGGGAACCAGCCGCCGAGCGTGTCGGTCCAGTTCGTCGAGCAGGTCACCTTCGTGTGATCCCAGACGTCGGTTTCCTTTGCGGTCTCGCTGGTCTTGGCTGCCGCGAGTTTTTCCGGTGCGCAGAAGACGGGGAGGCTCTCGGTTGCTTTCGCGCCCGAATAAAGCGCGCTTACGATTTGGGCGTAGTTTCCGTAACAGCCGCCGCCTTTCACGCAAAACTGCGTCGGCATCTTCGCGACCGCTTCGTCGGGGAGCGGCACCGTGTCGCGTTTCTTGAGCGCGTTCTTTCGGGCACTTGCGAGCCCGTGATCGGGGTCCGGTTTTTTTGTGCTTGGGCCGTCGGAATCTGTTAACGGCCGTGCGGACGTAAGCGGCGATTTGAGGGTCACGAAGGCGGTCGGTTCGAGCGTGACGCGTTCGGGTGGCTCGGTGCACTTGTATGCGGGCGGCCAATTGGCGCCTTCTCGCGTCACGTCGCCGCGGCAAGGGACATCGTACAACTCTCGGAAGTCGGCGACCTGCGCTTCAATGTCGGGGTAAAGATCGACTTCGCGTTCGCCGTGTTTCACCTTATGCGGATTGAGCGCCGCGCGAAACGCCTTCGCGTCGGCCTTCGCTTCCATTTCAAGCACGAAGAGCGCGCGCGCGATCACGGCGACTGGAACCGTCTCAAGCGCCGGCTTTTTCATCCCGGCGATCCGCTTCGCTTCGGAGAGTGGCATCCTGTCGCGATCCACTTTGAACAAGGCCGGGATTCTTTGGAACTTGTACGCCGCGATGAACGCGCGGTGAGCGCCCGTGCGCTTCCAGCGGCTTTGCAGCTTAAAACGGACCCGCGTGAGAGCTGTCCGCGACGGGCTTAATGCAACCGCGGTGGCTGGTTTCGCGGCCGGCTGCGGCGTCGGTTTTTTGGGGGGGGCCACTGGCGCCGCCGTCTTTGGCTTTGCCTTTTTGTCAGCGGTCGCGCCCGGGGTATGCGCCGTGACAACGACAAAGGAAGACAGGACTGCCGTGTATGTCAAAACACAACTTCTCATCGATACCTCCTTGATTTTAGACGACCGGCACGCTCGATTATTCACCGATGCGATTCTCGTTACCGCTGGTTCGACGAGGCATCGGCGGGCAGCGCGGAATCGCCAGCGGGAACGGCCATTGCGCGTGGGACCTCTTTTTGCGGGCGATCGAGCGTTTCGGAGGCGTCGAGACTTCGCACAATACCAATCGTTGTGAGGAGGCACAGCGCAAACACGAGTAACAAAAAGACGCCGTAGAGAATTTGGCGCCCGAGCCGAAGATCGCGGTCAGCGGGAAGCGCCATCGCGAGCCCCCTCTCGAAGAAAATCGTCGACCGCATCAAACGGAATATGCTCGGCGATGCGGGCCGCGTAAAAAGCGACGCGCACGACGTGCTGTTCGTCGAGCAGAAAATCGGCCGGGAGCCGCGTTTTTGTCCCCTCCATGCGTCCCGGCAAAATCCCGTTCGCCGTCGCGCGCGCGAGTTCCCCCAAGTTTCGCGGATCGAGATACCCCGCGAGACTCGATTCGCATCCATAGGCTGCGTAGAGGCGCTCGTCGGGATCGCAGAGGAGCGGAAACGGCGGCAACGGATTTGCGAACGCCCCCTCGACCGAAATCGCCGGGCTCTGGAAAATCGCGGCGATCGTGAGACCTCGCGACGCGAACTCGTCCGCGCGTTTCACCATCGCACGCATTCGCAAGTTGCAAAGCGGGCAGCCCGCGTATCGGAAAAAGCTGAGCCACGCGCGCGACCCCGAGCACTCGGCGAGTCGCCATGTGCCACCGCCCGCGGCATTCGCTTCGATCGTGGGCGCCCTATCTCCCGGTTGAAGGCGCTTGGTCACGCGTCGACCCGCCACGTTGTTCGCCCCGGCTCGTCCTGCAACAAAATTCGTTTCGCCACAAGCTCTGCACGAATCGCATCCGCGCGGGAGAAGTCTTTGCCCTTCCGCGCCGCCTGTCGCTCCGCGATGAGACGCTCGACATCAGCTTCGGCCATGCCGATCGACGCGAGGTGACGCGCGCGCCACGATGCGAGAAACGACTCGGGCTCCGCCTCAAAGACGCCGAGGATGCGCGCCGCGCCGAGCAGATTCGCGCGTAGCGATGCGAGCTTCTCTTTCCAGCCCGCGGCCCGCTTATCGAGGAGTTCATTCGCCTCGCGAAGCTCGCCAGCGAGCACGCCCAAAGCCGCGGCCGTGTTGAAGTCGTCGCGCATCGCATCGATAAATTCGGCGGACGCAACCGCCGAAATCGACGCAGAAGCCACGCCCAGCACCGTGTTCATTCGCGCGAGCGTTGTGTAACCATACGCGACGCGCCGCGCCGCTTCGTCGAGCGATTGCGTTGCGTAGTTGATTGGGCTCCGGTAATGCGTCGTGAGAAGAAAATATCGCACGCCCTCGGGGTGATACTCCTTCCGCACGTCACGCACGGTGAAAAAGTTTCCCAGCGACTTCGACATTTTTTCCGCGTCGATCGTCACGAACCCCATATGGCACCAATGCCGCGCGAACGGTTTTGAACTCCCCCCGCCCGTTGCCGCTTCGCTTTGCGCGATCTCGTTTTCGTGGTGCGGAAAAATCAGATCGGAACCGCCGCCATGAATGTCGAACGTTTCGCCAAGATACTTCATCGACATCGCCGAACACTCGATGTGCCAGCCCGGGCGCCCCGCGCCCCACGGGCTTTCCCACGAAGGCTCGCCGGGTTTCGCCGCCTTCCACAGCACAAAATCAAGCGGGCTTCGTTTCGCCTCGTTGACGTCAACGCGCGCGCCCACCTGCATCTCCTTCAAGTCGCGCTTCGAAAGTTTCGCGTAGCCGGGAAACTTCTCGACCTCGAAAAAAACGTCGCCGCCCGCCGTGTAAGCAGCGCCCCGATCAACGAGCGTTTTTGTGAGCGCGATAATCTCCGTGATGTGTTCCGTGACCTTCGGCTCAAACGTCGGTGCCCGCACGCCGAGCGCCGCCATATCGGCCTTGAACTCGCCGATAAACTTCTCGCTGACAGCGTTTGCGGGCAAGCCAAGCTCGTTCGCGCGCTTGATGATTTTGTCGTCGACGTCGGTAAAATTCCTCGCGTAACGGACTTCGTATCCCACCGACTCGAGAAAGCGCACCATCGTGTCAAAAAAAACGTAAACGCGCGCGTGGCCGATGTGCGAGAAATCGTAAACGGTGACGCCGCAAACGTAAAGTGAGACGCGCCCTGGAACGAGCGGTTCAAACGGAACTTTGCGCGCGGTTAGCGTGTCGAAGAGCTGGATCGCCGGCGCACTGTCCTCGGGGCTTGTCATCGGTCGAACTCCTCGGGGTTGATGGACACCTCCGATACGGCCGTCGCGCGCGCGAGTGAGAGCTCGAGGCGGCGCAGCGTCGCAACGCCGCAGGTGACACCGAACTGAACCTCAACGCCGCGCTCGGTGCGCGAAGTTCGAATCGTATCTGGAACCAGCCCGATTTCGTCAAGCGCTTGATGAATGGGCGACAGCACCTCGGGGCTCGTCGCTATGACGCGGATGACGTTCGCGTGCATGCGGCTGCGAAAGACGATGGTCTCGATGCGGCCAAGGATGACGAGGACGAAGAGCATAAAAAGCGTGATGAGGATCGCGGGCGCGAAAAGGCCGGCGCCGACGCAAAGGCCGACCCCGGCGACGACCCAGATCGTGGCGGCGGTCGTGAGGCCAATAACGGAGCCGCGCGACTGAAGGATGGCGCCAGCGCCGATGAATCCGATGCCCGACACCACTTGCGCGGCGATGCGCGCGGGGTCGGCGTTTGGGAACGAGCCCGACGTTGCGAAGTGGACCGATACGATCATGAGCGCGCACGAACCGGCGCAGATGAGGATGTTGGTGCGAAGGCCCGCTGATTTGCCGTGGAGTTCGCGTTCGAGGCCGATGATGCCGCCGAGAAGAACGGCGAGCGCGATTCTAAGGGCGGGGTCCTGAATGGTTTCGAGGAACTGCTGCATGGCGGCGCGGACGGAACTCTATGCGGTTGGTGGATCTGAAATCAACTGGAATCCGATTTCGCTTCGACGGAGGGCGCGCGCGCGGCTCGCGTTTAAATCGTTACTGGGCGTGGATTTTATTTTGATACGGCATTGATGCCCGCTCCCAGTCTGCAACATTTTCTTGGATCAAGTTTTTGTGCAGAGATTTCCGAGTGGGTCGCAGAGCCGGTGGTTCAATGAAGCGAACACAGCGCGCGCGGTATTTTTTTTTGAGAGCGGAAAACTGAGAGACGTGTCGCGAAATGTGCGACATGCGTGCGGTTCGCTCAAAATCGTGAGTTGACAGAAAATCATTCTTTGGTAAATTGCGCCCCGTTGGGCGGCAAGAGACGATCCCAACCGGCACCGAAACTCAGTCCTCCTGAGCTCCGGCCGAAGACAGCGATAGCCCTAACCGACTGTACAAAGGAGCGGTAACGCCACCTGGCAGTCGGAGAGAAAAAATGATCTCGGGCTGCGCTCTCTTCATGGAGGGAGGCGCTGTGATGAGGTGGGAAACCTCGAGAGGGGCGGAGGCTCGTAAGGAGCGAATCCGACTCTCTGATGAACAAGGCCCTGAAGCCCGTGCGAAGACGGCCGTGAGGCGGTCGAAGTTAAGGGCATGAGGGAAGGCGCGCGGAAGCGCGTGCCATCGTCAGAGAGGAGAGACCCCTGGGAAGGCGAAACCCCAGGATGGTAGCGGCCCGTCGTCGGACTGATCACCCGGCGGATGGAGAACGCGCCTCCCGAGGGAGCAAGACCCTGGAGTGGATCCAGGTACCGTTAAGGGCGTTGATGAGACCCCTCTGCCCGTGCGCTGAACCGTTTGGCGAGTGCGGGTTAAAGGGGATGGCATCGACACCGCGGGCCAGGAGAACCACAAGAGGGGAATCGGCGTCGAGAGGCGTCGGGCTCTCGGGAGAGGGAACACCGTGTAGGGGAAACCCCAGAAGCGTTACCGGTCTGAAATAGGGCCGGAAGGGAGCTGGAGAGGCAATCCGCCAAGAGGGTGCGATACCCTGAAGACGGAGCGTACCGCGAGGGGTGGGATCCCGCGGGGATAAACGTAAGCTTCACCTCCTTTAGGCGCTATAGGGGCGTGGAATCCCGTGAGAGGGCAGCCGTGCTGGTGACGAACACGAACGTCCACCAGGCCGGAAGCCGGGGTTGGAGGCACGACCAGACGCACACTCCGAAGTGCGCGCGGTGCGAAAGCCAGCAACCGGTGGAAGGTGAGGGGGAAGGGCGTGTGGTGCGCGGCGGCTTTGGTGAGTGTAGGCCTTGAAGAGGCGTCGAAGCCCTGAGGAGGGTGTGCCGACTGTGTAAAAGCGGTTGGCGGAGGCGACCTAGGGAAAACCCCAGAGGAGCGGCCGAAAGGCTAAGCCCAAAGGGGGAGCGGGAACCAGTTAGCCGCTACCGGGTCGTCTGGCAAGAACTCCAGCGGGCAGATAACCTCATGGAGGCCGGCAGGGAGATTCGCGAAGGTACCTGCCAGCTCATCATAAGCTCAACCTCTGAGGGGAGCACCGGTTGGGACGGCAATTCTTGCCGTCCTTTTTTTTTGTGCATTGATGCCGAATCGCACACAGTCTAAAGTCGCGTGGTGAATTGTTCGAACTTCGTGGTTGCGTTTGGGCTCATTCTGTTTTTGGGCAGTTTTCAAGTCGGTCAAAGCGCGCGCGCGGCGCGAATCGATCTCATCGAGACAATTCAGGGCGCGAAATTCGTCGGGCGACCAGCGCGCGGGGAGGCGTTGTCTCAGCGTCCACCGTATCGGGCACTCGGGTTGCGCGCGCGGGCGTTTGTTTCGAATATCACGGTCGCATTTGATCCGGCGCGCGCGGCTTTTGAAATGCGCGAGGCGATAGGCCTTGCGCCGGAGGGCGCCGTCACGTGGGACATCGATCTTCCGAGTAACGGAGTTTTTTCGGGCGCGGTTTTGGCGGGCGGCTCATCGCAGTCGGTGGGGATGATTCGCCTCACATGGCGATCTCGCGGCGACGGGTCGGTTGCAACGCGTGAGATCGATTCAGGTCGGGCGACCCCTGGAGCCCGGCCACAATGGCGGCCTGTTACGACCAATCTTTCATTCGCGGCCGGCCGAGGGGAGCTCACCCTCGAAAACGTCAGCCGGCGGTCACTTTGGATAGGGAATCCGGTCGTTGAAGGGCCACGTGAGGATACGAATCGAGTGAACGTGGTTCTCGTGATGGTCGACACCATGACGGCTGAAGCGGTCGGCCACTTGGGAAACCCACATGGACTCACCCCAAATATTGACGCCCTCGCGCGTGGTGGCGTGACGTTCAAGAGCGCCATGACCAACGCGAACTGGACTCGTCCCGCGACAATCGCACTCCTCGGTGGGAACTACTCATCGACTTTTGGGATTAACGTGAATTCGTGGCAGCTCGATCGCCGTGCACGTCAGCGCGCGTATGAGTCGAGGCCAGACACACTGCCACGGATGGCGCTCGGATCGTCGCGCGAGGCGACAGCTATCGGCAACAACCTATTTACGATGGGCTACCACGCGGCGGGTTTTGACTTTGGGTTTACGCGAATTGTCGACTATCGGACGGAGGTTCGCGATACGCAAGACATTGTCGCGGACGTGGAGGCGTTTTGTTCGGCGCCGCGACGCTCACCGTTTTTTTTGTACGTAGCGCTCAACGCGCCGCACCATCCATACCAGCCGCCGGTGGAATACCTGCGGAAGGTTCGTGACGCTCCGGGCGTGCGGCTTGACCCGGAGGTTCGACGCTATTTTGGTGAAGTCGCCTACACGGATGACGCGGTGGGCCGAATCGCGCGGGCTCTCGAGACGTCAGGGTTGGCGGCGAATACCGTTCTCGTCGTGACGTCCGACCACGGTGAGGGGCTTCGCGCAGATAACGCGTATACCCACGTCCTCTTTGATCGGCCTTCGAGATTTACTCACACCGTTAACCTGTATGATGAGGTCGTTCGAATTCCGATGGTCTTTAACGGCGCCGGCGTTGCGAAAGGGCGTAACGTTGAGACGCAGGTGCGCTTGCTCGATATTGCCCCAACGATCGCGGAGCTAATGACCGGTCGGCCATCGCCAAAACATGCGGGGTCTTCGCTCGGCGTCGCGCTTAAAGGTGAGCCGATCACTTCGCGGCCTGCGTTCACCGAAGGGAAGAGGATGTCGAGCGTTCGATTCGAAGGATGGAAATACATTCGGCGCGAAAAAGGATATGATCGCGTTCAACCGTTCGGGCGTGATATTACCTTGGCGATTCCTGAGGAGCTTTTCAATCTTCATGACGACCCGCGGGAGACGAGGAACCTTGTCGCGACGGCAACGGCTGATTTGGATCGCATGCGGCGCTTGTGGAGCGAGATGCATACCGCGGTGAAGGGGCGGTTGTTGGGTTCTCTGGATTCAGGGGTCGCGCCGTCGATGCAGCCGAAAGCGCTTCGTGGAGCGCGTCCGGTCGTGACGACGATCTTACTGGCAAGTGACGGGAAGCGGCATCACCTGGCTGGCGAACTGCGGACGTCCGGACGGTTCGTGACCTGGAGGCTGATGTCGGGCGACGAAGGCAGCGGGGTTTGGCTCGCCGCGGAAAACCGGCTGCTCGTCTCGATGGTTGCGGAAAGGAATGGCGCGAAATTGGTTGTTTCAACAGAGCCGCGTGACGCTTCGGTTGAGGTCGTCGCGAAGTTGGATGGTCGCGAGGTCAACGCAAGTGCGATATTGGTTGGCGCGTTTGGACTTCCACTTTCGCCGTCGGGTCGAGCCCGGTTTTCTGGAATTGGCCTTAGCGATCTGTACGCTGGCGATGCCCCGCACATAGCGAAAGGACGTGAGGCTGGTGTTTTCATCTGGAGAGACACGAAGCCTTTGCGCGTGACGATGGTCGACGATGAGGGCGGGACTAAACTGGAAAGCGGCGTGGAGTCTGCTATGCGGGCATGGGGGTATATCCAGTCCGAGAAAAAGACTGCAGGTAATTCCGGGAAACGGCAGAAGAAAGGTGATCTCGAATGACGGCACCCATTCGGAACTCGAGTCGAGCCGGCGTAGTTGTCGCTGGGCTTGGCACCATCGGCCAATCGATCATCCGTGAGATCGTCGCGGATCGCGAACATGAGTTCGTCGGCGCCGTTGATCCCGCGTTGTCGGATCGGAAGTTGTCACGGCTTTGCGGCGTTGAGCGGCCGATTTTTTCTAGTCTCGCCGACGTGGAAGAGCCGAATGACGTTCGGTGGCGAGTCTTTATTCAAACGACGGTTTCACAACTGTCGAAAGCGCTTCCGCAGATTCTCGACGCCGCTGCGCGCGGCTGGAATGTGTTGTCGGTTTGCGAGGAGCTCGCGTTTCCCGGCTTGGCGGATCCACGCGCTGCGCGGCGATTGCAGGAGGCCGCGGAGAAAAACGGCATTGCGATTGCGGCGGTGGGCGTTAACCCAGGATTTGTGCTCGACCACTTCATCTTGACCCTGACGAAGGCGATTCGGCGTGTCTCTTCGGTTGAGGCGATTCGCGTGGTTGACGTCGCGCACCGACGGCCGCAACTACAAAAAAAGGCGGGGGTTGGGCTGACGGCCAATGCGTTTAAGGAAGGTCTTCGCACTGGGCGCGTCGGGCACATTGGGTTAAAAGAGTCGGCGGCGGTTGTTGTGCGCGGATTGGGGTGGCGGCTCGAGAAACTACAGGAGACGGTCCGACCCGTCTTAGATCCAGAGTCGGGTCGAGTGGCTGGTGTGCGCCATGTTGCGAGCGTGACAAATGGCCCGCGCCGTTTGCGGTTGACGCTCGAGCTTGTGAAGGGTGCTCCAAACCCGCGGGACGAGATAACGATCGAGGGTGAGCCGCCAATTCGCATCGAAATTCCAGGCGGTGTGGCCGGTGAACCCGCGACGATTGCGCGTGTTGTCAACTCGATCCCGCGGCTTGTCGAGCTGCGGCCCGGCCTTTATCTTCCCGATCGGTTCTAGCGTGGCTGCTCCGTTCGCCTTGCGGCGTCCGGCGGCACATGGGTGGGTCCGATGGCCGCATCGCGTGCAAGCAAAACGACTTCGTCGGCCGCGTAGCCCAGGTCTCTCAAAACCGGTAAATTGTCGGCGCCCAAGCTTGGTGCCGCTTGAAAGTGGGTTTTGCAAAGGCCACGAAACGGCGGCGCAGGAAGGCGCAGCGAGCGGCCGCCGACGGAAAGCGTGCTGAACGTCTCACGGGCCTGATGGTGCGGGTCATCGAAAACGGCCTGCCCCGTGAGAATGGGTGACAAACAGATGTCGTGCGCGACGCCCAGTGAAATCCACTCGGCCTCACTTCGAGTTCGGAAAGCTGTTCGGACAGCTTCAAGCGCGGCGTCGCTTGGGTCGTGACCATACGCGAGAAGGTCGTCGCGTTCGGCGGCGCTGCAAAACGCCGCCCAGAATTTCGGTTCGAGGGCCGCGAGGGCAACGAGCTTCCCGTCGGATGTCTCGTAAACGTTATAGCAAGGAAGTTCGCCAGTGAGGGTTTCGCACCCCGCGCGCGCCCATCGGCCTGCCCCTTCAGCGAATCCAAACAACATGGCCGAGCCATAGAGCGCGCCTTCGGTCATAGAGACATCGACGAATCGGCCGGCACCGTCGCGTTCACGTGCGAAGAGCGCCGCCAGCACTGAGATTGCGCCCGTGAATGCGCCGCCCACAACGTCGGCAAACTGGACGTGTGGGGCATGCAGGTGCGGCGTGGCAGATCCCGCATCGTGGCCGGCCGTGCGGCGACCCCCGGAAATCGCCAGGAGCCCGGCGCGGGCCTGGTAGTTGAGGTCGTGTCCCGCTTTCAACCGATCGGGGCCGGTTGCACCATAGCCTGAGATTGCGACATGAATCAGCCGCGCGTTTTCGCGGGCGATCAAGGTCGGCCCGAGCGCAAGTTTCTCCAATGTGCCCGGTCTAAACGAATCGACGAGAACGTCGGCGGTTCGCACAAGACGAAGGAAAACCTCGCGACCTTTTTCGTTTTTGAGGTCGATTGAGACTGAGCGCTTGTTTCGGTTCAGCGCTTGGAAGGCGCCCGAGAGTTCTCCCGCGAGAGGCGGCATAAAGCGCAAGTAGTCGCCACCACCCGGATCCTCAACTTTGATAACTTCGGCTCCAAGGTCCGCGAGAACAAGCGTGCAGAGCGGACCCGGTAGGAGCCGCGAGAGATCGACGACTCGAATGTTCGCGAGGGGATTGGTCAAAACTTCTGCGCGTTACGCCTGAAGAACCGTCTGAAGCTTCATTGCAAGGCCCATGTTCCCAGCGACTTTGAGCTTTCCCTGCATGAAAGCCATCTGCCCATTCAACTTCCCGTTAACGACCGAAACAAAATCGGCGTCTGCAACGGAAATCGTGCACCCCGGCGCAGCGTGCGTACCCTCCGCGACGGTTCCAGGTTCGACGGTCAAGTCGACGATCCAGTTGCCGCCGTTCGGTCCCGTGATCGCGAATTGATAAACCGCGTTGATTCCACGGGTCTTTTCGGGTTTCGACTTGAGACTCGGCGCGAGACGTTCGTTGAAATACTCTTTCGGTGTGTTTGATTCAGCCATTGGTTCCTCCTCTGTGAAATGACGCGGACCGTCACGTAACATGGCGCGCCGAATTTGGCAATCGCCAATCTACAGACGACTGACTACCGAGCGTAAAGGTTTAGTCCGCTAAAATGGAATCCAATTTCAAACGCTGCGGTCTCGCGCGCATCCGAGCCGTGCACGGTGTTTCGCTCGATCGAGAGCGCGAAATCGCGGCGAATCGTGCCCGTCGCGGCTTTGGCGGGATCGGTCGCGCCCATGACCTCGCGGGCTTTGGCGATCGCGCCGTCGCCCTCCAGAACGAACGCCACGATGGGCCCCGACGACATGTAGTTGCAGAGACTCTGGAAAAATGGCCGTTCGCGATGAACGCCGTAGAACGCTTGCGCGTCCGCAAGACTCAACCGCGCCATGCGGAGCGCGACAATACGAAGCCCCGCCCTCTCAAAACGCGCAAGCACCTCACCAATAAGATTGCGCTCGACCCCATCCGGCTTAACCATAGATAACGTCCGCTCAACCGCCATTTTTATCGCCTCCTCTAAATAGGGCGACATCTATACCACAGATTTTCGGGTGAAGGGGTGTCGTCGCGAGAACGATTTCTACCGCTGGCCGGTCTGGCGCGGGCGCCTTCGTCGAATCGTTGCGACGGTCCCAACGGCCAACAAAAGCAACGGTGCCGCCAACGAAGCGTTTCCGCCAATTAACCCAATCGAACAGCCGCTCGACCCGTTGTCCTCGACAATCTCCCAGCCCTCTTCCACACCGGTTCCGCCGGGAAATACTGGCCCCGTGGTGCCGCCACCGCCGCCTCCACCGCCCGTCCCGCCTGTGCCACCACCGTCCGTCGTTCCGCCGCCACCTTCACCTCCGCCCGTCGGAGTCACGTGAATACAGGCCCGCACATTCGAAATAATCTCGGCGCACTCAAACGCGACCGGGCAATCGGCCCAAGCCTGACACGTCTTCGAGCACATCTTGCGTCCCGAGATCGTCATGCAGCGGCCCGTCGAGCACTCTGTGTCGACGTTACACGCGTCGCCGATCGATTTTGGCGCGGGCGCCCCCGCGGCTGGTACGCAGACCTTGTCGCCGCTGGTCGTTGCGATGCACTCGTACGGTTGCGTCCCAACCGACGGACACGCGGTCGAGTTGCACGACTGCGTGCAAATCCCGTTGCCGTTGAACGTCACGCAGATCCGCGAGCGGCAGTCACCCGGCCGCGTACACGTCTCGCCCAATCCCTTGTTCGGGCTTGGCGTTCCGGGGACGCAGATGTTCTGCCCGTTGTTCAACTGAGCGTTGCATGCGAAACCCGATGGGCAGTTGCTCGCGTTCGGGTCGCACGCCTGCGTGCACATGCCGCCGCTCGACGACGAGACGCAAAGGCCATTCGCGCAGTCGTCGCCCGACTGACACAACGTCCCTGTCACACCCGTCGGCGCGTCGACGCACGCGTAGTTCACACACTTTTTGTTGCCGCCGAGGCAATCGTTGTCGAGGGTGCACTCGCGACCGCCTTGCGATGAAACGCTGCAGTTCGGATCCGGCGTCGTTTTTGGATAGATGGCGCAAACGCCCTGCATGTCGTCCTGCTCAAGCGATCGCCCAACGGCTCCACCTTGATTCATGTAGTACATCGTCGCCGATTGGTACTGCGAGTGATTAAGCCCAAGCAGATGGCCGATTTCGTGCGTCGCGATCGACTGCAGATCGACTTTGGGCCATCGCCCCGTTTGATCCCACGCGTGATCGACGCCGTTGAAAACGATGTCCGCATCGAAGAGCTCGAGGTTATTCCAATAGACGGGCGTTGTGACGCCGAGGACCGAGTCGCCGTCGCCGAGGTCGGCCGGCCACGACTGCTCAAGCCATTGCAAAATGTTGCGCGTATCGCTCGTGTCGCGGGCCTTACTCGTCGTGATCGATCCGGCGCCGAACGTGAGGTAAGTGCAGCAGACGCTCGACCACGATCCGAATGCGCGTTTCAACAGGTCGAATGACGTCGATTCGCCCAAATCCGCCGACCCGCCTGATGACATCTCCCACGCGACTGGCATTTTGCTTCGCGGCCATTTGATTCCCGGCGCGTTGTAAGCAAGCGCCGACGCGCAGACCGAGCCGACGACAACACCAACGGCCGACGCGAGAAGGCGACGCCGAATCATTTCGTCACCTCCTCAGCAATCTCTTTATAGAATTCTTGCCACGTTAGCTTCGACGACGGCAAGCGATCGTCGAGTAACCTGAAGCCCTTTTCGGGTGAACGGCTGGCGAACGCGATTCCTTCGAGATTTCGCACGAGGAACGTCTTCTGGCCCTCGAAGCGAATCGAGAACTTACTCGCGGCGAGATTCGGCAAGTGAAAAACGCCGCCCCGTCCCGCGCGCAAGAAAAGGACGACGCGTTCGCCGACGGTGAACTCTGCGTTGCCAGGAACTTTCATTGTGACGCCACCGACTGTTCCACCCCACTGGCGGATAACGACATCGGTCAACTGTTTTCCCTTAAGCGTGCGCTCAATCGCGATCCGCGTGAACGTGTAGATTCGTGTTCCGTGTTCGTCGCGCCCGTATTGGCTCGCGCGAGTCGTGACGGCGCCAACGACGATGGCATCGGCGCGCTTCGCCATTTCCTTAAGCGTCCGAGCGTAAATAACGGTCGCGTTTGCGGGTGCCGGCGGGAAAGCGATCGACAAAAGGACTGCAGTCACCAAAGAACCGAAGAAGAGTCGTCTCAAGTCGTCCTCCCTAAAAGAGAAGAAACTGCCCGGCTAGGATAGCTGCAAATCCTACACCACCACAAAAGGTCGCACAATGCTATGTAACTTCCAGAAAGAATAGGGGTTTCTGGCTCCCTTTGGGGGCTATCGCATGGGCTCTTCGCGCCAATGTGGCACAAGCCGCAACACTCGTCGACATATGCAGCGCCCGAGCGTCATGAATTGCACAGTGCGCGGCGCGCCGCAAAAGCGACTACGCAGTTTTTTTATTTTGGTGAGGGGATTCGCGGGTTCGGCCGTGGCATGGTGGTCGCTACCTGCAAAGGACATGGACGGAACACTCATGCGCAGTGCGGGCGTCGGCGTTCTGGCGACGGGTGTCGATCTCGCATTCCTGTCGATTCTCGTGAGCGGGTTCGGCGTTGCGCCCCAAGTCGCAAACCTGCCCGCGCTCGTGGGTGGGCTCGCCGCGCAGTTTGTGGGGAACAAGTACTTTGCGTTTCGCGACCGATCACGCGCTTTGCTGCGACAGGGGCTTTTATTCGGCGTCGTCGAGGCCGGCGCGCTCGCTCTAAACGCTGGGCTCTTTCACCTGCTCGTGACCTTTTCGCGAACCCCGCTTCTTGCGGCACGACTCGTCGCGACAGCGGCGGTTTATTTTGGGTTTAGTTACCCGATCTGGCGGCGCATCTTTGGGGGGCGACCGCCGAAAAAGGAGGAGGGCAATTCGTCATGCTCATCGTGATGGCTGTCATCGTTTCGACGACGTGGATTGTTTTAAGCGGCGTTGCAATTCTGATCGTTCGGCGACGCACGAAGGTGGCGCGGGGGACGACGCCCATCGGTGTCACGATTCTCAAGCCACTCAAGGGAGTCGACGCGGAGCTCGACGAGAACTTGGCGTCGTTTTTTCGGCAAGACCACGCGAACTTTGAAATCGTATTTGGCGTGTGTGATGCGGACGACCCGGCCGTGTTGCGCGTTCGTCGAGGCATGGCGAAGCATCCGACGGTGCGCGCGAAGCTGGTTGTCCATCGCGGCGCCGAGGCCTTGAACCCGAAGGTGTCGAACCTGCTCGGAATGATTGAGCACGCATCAAACGACGTGGTCATTATTTCGGATTCGAACATCCGCGTTCGACCAGACTACGCGCGCGAGATGGCTGCGGCGCTTGATGATGCACGCGTTGGGCTCGTGACGAGTTTGGTCGTGGGCGATGGCGAACGGTCGTTGGGGGCGGCGCTCGACAACGCGCAGATGAACAGTTTTGTTACGCCGGGTGCGGCGCTTCCGACGCTCGTTGGGAATGCGACGGTCGTCGGGAAGTCGATGGCGTTTCGGCAGAGCACGCTATCTGCGCAGGGTGGGCTTGCGACCTGTAAGGATCTCCTTGCGGAAGATTACATTATTGGGAAGATTTTTGAGAGCGCGGGTTACGAGGTGCGCGTCGCGCCGACGCCGGTTTTGCAGGTCGGCATTCGGATGAGTGTGGGTCAGTTTTTCGCGCGGCATGTGCGGTGGAGCGTGATTCGGAATCGGCTCGTGCCCGCGATGTGGCTCTTTGAGCCGCTTACGAATCCAGCGTTTGCGCTGGTTCTCGGGGTTGCGACTGGGATGGTGTGGCCGATGGCGATTTGGGCGTTCGCGCTTTGCGCGGCGCGCGACATCGTGTTCCCGCGGCTCCTCGGTCGCGAGATCGGTTGGCTCGCGCTCGTTGGTATCGTGCGCGATGCGCTCTCGCTTGGCGTCTGGCTCGCGACGCCGTTTTATCGACACGTGAATTGGCGCGGCTGCCGCGTCCGAATCGCCGCGGGGACGCGTTTATTTCGCGAGCAATCGGCGTTCAAGCCAGTGGCTTGAACGTGCGAGCGAAATGGGGAGGGCGACGGAACGGAGCCCGAACCCGACCTTCACCTTCGCGAGCAATCGGCGTTCAAGCCAGTGGCTTAGCTCTTATGAACGTGAAGCCCGCACTCCTTCTGTTCGGGGAGTTCCCACCACCACCGCCCCGCGCGAACGTCTTCGCCGGGTTTCACCGCGCGCGTGCACGGTTCGCACCCGATCGACGGAAAGTCGCGATCGTGGAGGGCGTTGTAAGGGATTGAATTCTCTTTGATGTAGGCCCAGACCTGCGCCTGCGTCCATTCGGCGATCGGGTTCAACTTCACGATGCCGCCGTGGTCCTTGTCGATTTCGATCTTCGGGAGCGTTCCGCGCGTGACCGCCTGTTCGCGTCGCAGCCCCGTGATCCAACCGTCGAGTTTCGCGAGTGCGCGCCCGAGCGGCTCGACCTTGCGAATCTTGCAGCACTCCTTGCGGTTCTCGATGCTCGCGTAAAAAGAGTTCGGGCCTTTCAGCGTCACCATTTGCTCGACCGCGTCCGTCTTCGGGAAATACGGTTCGATTCGGATGTCGTATTTGCTGCGAATCCGCTCCATGACGTCGTAAGTCGCCTGATGCAGGCGACCGGTGTCGAGCGTAAAAATCTTCGCATCCTTGCGGACACTCCACATCATATGGATGACCGCGACGTCTTCGGCGCCAAAACTCGACGCGAGCGCGATGCGCGGATGCCACTTCGCAAAGGCCCATTCAAGCACCTCGGGGGCCGTTTTCTTTTCGAGGTCCGCTGCCGCCTTCGCGACATCAAAATCGATCGCCATGTTGTTTGTCCTCCTCGGTTTCGTGAACCGCGCCAACAAGTCTATCCCCGCGCTTGGCGTCGCAGCAACTCCAGTTGTGGCGCAGGTCGAGGCGATGGTACGGTCCTTCGCTATGAAGCGATGCCCTTATTGCGCCGAATCGATAAACGATGAGGCGATCAAGTGTCGGTACTGCCAAAGCGAACTTCGGGGTGCGGGTGCGGGCGCCGAAGCGGCTGCGGGTGCGATCTTGCCGGGACCCGGACCTATTCCGGGATCAGATGCGGGAACGGCCGCGCTCAAGCGGCTTCTTGCGGCGTTCGTGGTGGCGGCCGCAGTTGTGGCGGGGCTGGCGGCGCTCATTGGGAAGATTGTTCCACGGGCGACAGCGGTTTCGGTCGTGGGAGCCGCGGACGCGGGAGCGGGAGCGGATGCGGGCGCGGGAGCGGGAGCGGGTGCGGGAGCGGGTGCGGGTGCGGATGCGGGGGCTGGGGCTGGGAGAGCCGGCGAGAAGGTTCCGAGGCCGGTCGCTCCTTCGCCGAGGCTCGACGATATCGCGCCACGCACGATGAAGAAGAACGCGCCGACATGATAGCGAGAGCCGAAAGGGGTCGGAAATGGCGAAACTGAGGGTTGGAGTTGTCGGGGCGACGGGGCTTGCGGGGCAGCAGTTTTTGGCGGCGCTCGGTGAGCACCCGTGGTTCGAGGTGACCGCGGTTGCGGCGTCGGAGCGATCGGCGGGGAAGAAATACGTCGATGCGATCACGGCGTCGAATGGGGCGCTCCAGTGGTTTTGCGGTGAGCCGCTTCCCGCGCGGTTTCGCGACATGCCGGTCGCCCTGGCATCGCGGCTCGATTTGGGCGCGGTCGATCTCGTGTTCACGGGCGTCGAGGCGGAAACGGCGCGCGAGCTGGAACCCGCGTACGCGAAGGCCGTTCCCGTCATTTCAACCGCGAGTGCGTTTCGGTACGACGACGACGTTCCAATCCTTATCCCGCCTGTGAATGCGGCGCACGCGGATTTGCTTGCCGTGCAGCGGCGAAAGCGCGGATGGGTTAAAGGGTTCATTACGCCGATCCCGAACTGCACGATGACGGGGCTTGCGATCGCACTGAAACCGATTGTCGACGCGTTCGGCGTAAAGCGCGTTTTCATGACGTCGATGCAGGCCTGCTCGGGCGCGGGCCGATCGCCGGGCGTCATCGGGCTTGATATCGTCGACAACCTCATCCCCTTCATTCCGAAGGAAGAGGAAAAGGTCGAAATCGAGACGAAGAAAGTGCTCGGGGCGCTCGCAGGCGATGGGATTTCGCCCGCGGCGTTTGCGGTGAGCGCGACATGCACGCGCGTTGCGGTGCTCGAAGGCCACACAGAGGCGGTGCACTGCGAGCTTCTGCGAGGTGCGGAACCGAACGAGGTCGCAGTGGCGATGCGGGCGTGGGCCGAGTCGGCGGCGACGTGTGGGTGGCCGAGCGCGCCGAAGCGGTGGATCCATGTGCTCGACGACCCATTTCGGCCGCAGCCGCGGCGCGATCGCGACGCCGAGGACGGGATGGCGACGTCGGTTGGGCGCGTGCGGCGCGACACGGCGTTCGAATACGGTGTGAAGTTCGTGCTTGTTTCGCACAACACGAAGATGGGCGCGGCGAAGGGCGCGATCCTTGTCGCGGAGATGCTCAAAGCGCGCGGCGTGATTGGGTGAGTTGAGTCGACGAGGGGATTGGTGCCGAAGCTTCCAAAGAAAGATGAAACACGCAAGCTGAAACTTTCGCATGAGATGCGACGGGCGGCGTTTTTGAAGAGGTTTTCGAGCGTCATCAAGACGATGCGGAACGCACTCGCGGAGATACACGCGGGGCTTTTGACGGACGACGCGCGGAACGCACTCTTCTTTGAGGCGAACCGACTGGCCGGGTCGCTCGAAACGCTGGGCTGGTATCGGGAAGCGGAGTTTGCCGCGGAGATCAAGGAGAAGCTGACGTTGGGGCGTGCGATCTCGAGGCGCGATTTGGGACGCATCGAGTTTCTTTTGTCGGAGCTCGCGCGCGTCGCGAACTGCTGAAGGCGCGCGTCGAGCGTCACCGTGGCGTCGGCAACGGCGGCGGCAACGGTAGCGGCGGGCCCACGCTCCTGAAAATCATTCGACATCTTCTCTGCAGCACATCAGCAGGGGCCGGGTCTTCCTTGATGTCTCGGTAGATAGCCTTCATCCGCTCGAAGCCTGCGTTGGTGATGGTCATAAAGCTCTCCAGCTCGGAACGTTCAAGGATTTTGTGGAATTGCCTTGCAACAAAGCAAAGCGATTCGATCTCGGCGGAGAGGTGACGCAGCTCAACTTCGCGAGAGCCCGCTTTCGCCGCGCTCTTGCGGTCGATGCTGTGCGTTCGCCACTCGAGGAGCGCGCGCTCAAGGTTCTTCTCAACGATCGACAAGGAACGGTCGTCAGAAATCAGTTTTGGCGTCCGCGCGGCTGTGGCCTTGGCCGCGTCGATCTGATTCGTCTCGATCTCTGCTTCGAGAGCCCGCACGGCCTTTCTGAGCGCGGTATCAACGTAAGGGCTTCGTTTATGTTTCGTGACGGTGACAACCATGTACGGCAGGTCGGTGAAATCCGCGCCGCTCGACCGCCAAACGAGGCGCGACCCTTTCAGCTCAACTTTGTCAGGAAACGTTTCGATCCGTGCGTGGACAAATTCAGGCGGCGATTCGGGAGGCGGCACGGCAATGAATACCGTGGTGCCGGCGACAAACAAGAGTTTCGGCGTCGTGCGGTAGATGCGGTCAGCGGGCTCTGCGGGAATCGAGTGAATCCAGTGCGCGCGTCGTAGGCCGGGCGCGTCAATCAGCTTCTCGAAGAGAGCCGCGTTGTCCTTAATGCTCTGCGCGTTATGAAGAGTGAGCCGAGCCTTCCCGCGGTGTTTGACGTCGATTGCCGCGCGGCCGTATTCGGCATCGTTTGGTGAGATCGGCCGTGTGATGACTCCAATCCTGACCGGCTCACCTTTGAACAGGAACCGATCGACTTGAAGCGGATGTTCGAGGCGCAAGAATCTGTCCGGGCCGAATGGCGGTTTGATGCCGATAATCGCGACCGCCGGTTCTGCCGTCGCGCGCAGGCCGTCGATTGCGACGCCAAGGACGACAAGACCCTTTTCGGTGTGCGGAAGATTGCGGAGAAAAACCTCATCAATGGAAATTGAGACGTGGTGTAGGTTCGAGGAAATCGCGGCGGGAGCGAGCGTGCGATAATTCCAGGACGCAGGTTTAAGGCGTCGCCCCTCGGCGTGAAACGCGGTGAAGGTCGTCCAGGAGACGGAGCGGCTTGAAGCGCAGCCACCCAACACGGCCGTTGCGAAGAAGGTCAGGATTAACGGACGCAAGTTGGTACTACTCCCCATTCGTACCTCCTAACGCGTTAGACGGCGCAGCGCCCGTTTTTATTCATGGTCGCTTAGTACTGGCCGACGAGCCGCACGAACCAACCGTGGAACGACTCGGAGGCTTTCGCGATTTCGTCGTCGCTGAAGCGCGTGAAGTTGTAGCCGGCGCCGATGCGGGCGTATTTCGCAATGATGAACGCGACCTCGAAGAGGGCACCCGCTTCGCTGTTCGACGCGAGGAGGTTGTAGCGCCCGCGCCCTTCGGCGGCGACGTCGAGCCCGAAGTTGGGCCAGCGCGCGAGATGATACGCGGCGCGCGCGATCCACTGGAGCGAGTCGACGACGGCGATCGGCAAGTCGGCGATTTTTTCGCGATCGCGCTTCCACGCGAATTTGAGCGAGAGCTGCAGGCGGAACGGCGTCTCGAAGATCGGGTTGATGGCAACGACGTCGGTGTGCAGGCGCTCCTTGGTTCCGGCGAGTGGGTCGATGGGGCGCTGGTCGATGAACTTCGTGTACTTAAAGATGAGGTTCACCCAGTCGTATTGCACGGGGCGGAAAGCGAGGCCGGTTGTGAGTTCGAGCGATTCGGCGTCGGTGGCGCGCGTCGTGGTGTTGAGCGTGTGCGAATAGTTGCCGCGCGCGAAGAAGGTCACGTCGCGGGTAAACTGCCAAAGGAGCGCGTTCAACGTCAGGAACTGGAACTTGTCGACCGCCGGGATGGGGACCTCGTCGACGCGGATCTCTTGGCGGGTCGAGGCTTTGAGGCGATTCCGCTTCACGAATTCCGCGCCAACGGAGAGCGCGTCGCGCGACGATTTTTCGGTGACGCCCGGCGAGTCGACTTGCGAGCGCTCGTAGCCGACGTCGAGCGTAAACCCTTTGGCGACGGGGATTCGGTGGCCAACGCCCATCACGGCGCGGCTTTGGCGACCGGTTGAGCCGCCTTCGATTTGGTATTCGCCGTACGTGCGCGAATTCTTTTCCGGGCCGAAGCGGTTCTCGGCGCCGACAATGGTCGTCGAGAGCGAGCCGCGATCGCGCGGGTTCGTGAAGCGTTCGTTGACGTAGACGTTGAGGTCGTCGGTGAGCTGCGCTTTTAAGCCGACCGTCGTTGCGTTTTCGCCGTTCCAACGAACCGACTCTGCGAGCGCGATGGAAATCTGCTTCGTCAGGCTCAAGCGTCCGCCGATCGTCGTCGTGAAGCGATCGAAATCAGACGACAGCGTGAGGCCGTCGCTGCCGTAAACAATCGCCTGCTGCTGCGCAAAGAGCGCGAGCCAATCGGTGAGCTTGTAATCGAAGCCGCCGGCGAGCGTGCCCTGGTTGAAATCGCCGCCGCTCGGGAGTGTCGACGTCGGAAGGAGCGGCGAGAACGGGGCAATCGTGTTCATGAACTGCGATGAGAACATCTGCGTGAATTCGGCGGTGACGGCCCAGCGCTTTTCGCGGTGCGTGAACGCGACCGTCGAGAGTTGGCGCTGCATCGACTGCGACGGCGACCGAATATCCCCGTTCTGGAAGATGTCGGCGAAGATGCCGTCGTGGCGCACGACGACGTCGTCCTTTTCGGTCGCGAAGAGCTTTGCCGTCAGCCCAAACTTGTGCTGGCCTTGGTCGAGACGTTTCCCGCTCGCAAAGAAGCCCGGCTCGAGGCGCTGGTAATATGCCCTCGTCTTGAACCAGTCTTTTTTCGCCGTCTTCCGGAATTCGCCCCACTCGGCGCCCGCCTCGAACTTGTACGCAGCGCCCATCGCGTTCGCCGTCGTGTTGCCAAACGCGCGGAACGAGAGCCCGCCGTCGTCCGAGTAACTCGAGTCGGCGTCGACCGATTCGCTTCGCGCAAATTCGCCCGTGACGTAAGCTTGCCCGCGCTGGAGTTTGAGCTCGGTGCCCCAAATGCGGTACGTCGGGTTCGCGACGCCGTCACGTCGCTCTTCGGCGTACGTGCCGCCGAACGTCAACAAGTCGCCGAGGAGCCTCTCGCGGAATTGGAATCCAAAACTCGTGCCGCCGGTGCGCAATTCGCCCGTGTATTCGTAGTCGACTTCGAGGAGGACCGGGTGGCCGTTCAGCGTGACGAGGCCATTCGTTGTCGCAAGGAAGCTCGCGTCGACAATTGATGGAACGGGCGATTTCATCAGCAGCCGTCCCTCGCGATAGAGGAGCGTGTAATCGACGTCGCGCGCGCGCGCGGCGCTCCAAAGCTCAAGGCCGGTGTCTTTGTCGCGGATGACCATGCGGACGCGCTCGCTGCCTTCGACGATTTCGGTGTGTTTTAAGTAGTAGAGCGAGCCGCCGGTGCCGCGGAATTCAATGTGGGCGTGCTTTTGCGTGAAGTCGTCGCGGGAGCCGAACGCGCGAATCTCCTGGCCGAACTTTTTCGAGAACTGTTTTACGAAGTCGACTTTCGCGCCGTAGAACGCGCGCGAATATTGAAGGAGTTCGATCCCGCGGAAGTCGGTTTTGAAGTTGCCGACGATGAGGCGCGATTCATCGGCCTCGACGAGTACGTAGAGCTTGTCGCGGGCTTCGACGTCCCGCACTTCGCCGGCTGCGTCGCCGTAGACTGGGTAGAATTTGTTCGGGTCGATGATTTGGCGGAAAAGCGCTTCGAATTCTTTTTGTTTGGCGGTGTCGAAGTGCGCGGTGAGGCGAACGTCCTTAAAGAACCGGTTCCCTTGGATGCGCCCCTTGAAGTAGACGACGGTGCGCCCGTGGATGAGGACGGACTTCGAGTCGCCGAGCGCCGAGGCGGTTGCAGGCGTGACGCCGTCGAACGTGCCTTCGATGCCGCCGTTTCGGGCCGCGCCGAGCGTGCCTTCGGCGAGCGCGAGGAGGAAGAACTGTGTCGGCTTGACGTCGACGGGCCATTCGAGGCGGCCGCGATTCCCGTCGGTGTCGACGGTTTCGATCGTGAGCGTCGAGGCGCCGGGCGCGAGTTTCACCTCGATAGCAAATTCTCCATCGGCGAGCACCGTCGCGGGTTTGCCGTTCACGCGGACGCGGTTTGTGGGGTCGGTGTCGCCCCAAACAGTCAGCGTGTCAGATTTGATGACGACGCCGCGTGGAGGGAGATGCGCGCGGAGTTTCGCGGCGCGAACGGGTGGCAGCGCCTTTTTCCCCTCGATTGCGGTTTCCATCTCCGTTGAGCCGAACCCGCGGAACGATCCGGGGATGGCGCCGTCGGGTGTTTCGGGCGGCGCTGCGCCGGCGTCCGCACCGTGCGCGCGAGTGGGCGTTTGGCTTTCGCCGCGCGGACGTCGGAGAGGGCGATCGTCGTCGGCTTGCGCAAGAACGACGCGCGCGTTGCGAACGATCGCGCTCGCGGGGATCTCTGTAACGACGCTCGATGCCGACGCGACCATCACGGTGCCGCCGCCGAGCGGTGTGGGCGTCACGAGGTCGGAAGCTGGAGCGGGAATTTGACGCAAAGGCGCGGAGACGCCAAGAAAAGAGGTCTCATTCCTTGCGTCTTTGCTCCTTTGCGCCTTGGCGTTGAAATCTTCCGCGGAAGCGGGTGCGGAGACCGACGGGCGGCGCCGACGGAGTGGAACGTCGTCATCCTTCGGCGGCTCGGTCGCGGGGGCCGGTTTCGGACTTGGTGCGGGCGTTGGTTGTGGCAAGACGGGTGGCAACTCTGGGGTCGTTCGCTTAGGCTCTGGCTTCGGGAAGCGCGGCCTCACAACAACGAATGCTCGATTCCCAGCAGCGCTACGCGCGTCAAGCAGAATTGCTTCGCCAGGACGGACACGAATGCGCCCTTCAAACCGCTGGTCGGTGAGCGGGCGAAAATCGCCATTGACTGAAAGCGAAGGCTCGACTGCGGGTGGTGCGACGGGCGGATCCGGCGCCTTCACCACGGGAAGCGCTCGGATCACGATGCGTCGATTCAAGAGTCGATTCGCGTTCGTTGTGTTTGGGACAAGCGGCTTCGTGAGTCCAAAGCCGCGCGCCTCGATAAAGGCTTCAGGCGCGAGCTTCGCGTCGACGAGCATTTTCCGAACCGTCTCGGCCTGCGCCGCGGTCGCTTTCTCGACCTGTTCAACTCGCTCACGGCGGAGGACAATCCCCGCGTGAGCTTCGATTGCGAAACGCCGTCCCGCGGAAATCTTTTTCGCGAGCGCGGGTATGTGTTTATTGAGTTCCTGCTTTAAAAGGGCCGTCGTTTCCGTGCCGCGAAACAGCGGACCGCGAAGAACGATGTCGTCGTGTCCAGGCGCACCGCCGAGAACCATCAGGGGTTCACGCGCCAGCGCGAACGCCACACGGGGCGACTCGCCGATTCCACTCGACTCGTCCTCAATGATGAGGCGCGCGTGATACGTGCCGGTCGCGAGCGCCGCTCTGTCGTCGACGCTCCACGGGATCGATGGCGGCAGCTCTTTGTCGCCGCCCGTCATCTCCCACTTCGCGCCGCTCGGCCCCTCGACGCCGACGCGCCACCGCTTGATTGGTTTCGCGACCCACTTGGGAATGAAAGCGATCCGCTGCTGCAGCTTGCCGGTCGGCGATAGAACGGCGCTCGTCGGATCAACCGCGAGCGAAACCTTGAGGAGATCGAGCGCGCCGACATCGCTCCCGACCTGGTATCCGAAGTCCTTGATGCTCACGACGAAGTCGACGTCGGCGGCTTCTTCCGGTTTCGCGAGGCCGTCTTCCTGAACGAGACGGACAACACGGTGACCGGTGGCCCGCTGCATGTCGACGACGAAAAGGCCATCCTTCGGCAGCCTCCAGACGCCACCCCACGCGCCCTTTGAATCGGTTTCGACCGACTCGCCGTTTACACGGACCCACGCTTCATGCGTCGGCGCTTCGGGCGGGCGCCCGGCGTCGACGATTTTAATTTCACCGGGGTCGTACGCGCGGACTTCGATGCGGCGGTTTGCAGCGCGGTCGCGCGCGGTGCGGTTTTCGTTTTTCGGCTTCGACAAACCGAGCCCGCGCGCCGAAACACGTGCGGCGTCGAGCTTGAATTTATCGATGAGTGTGCGTCTCACTTCGAGGGCGCGGCGTTCACTTGCGAGCTGGCTTTCGAGGCGTCCCCTGCGATTGTCGCTGTGGACTTCGATCGCCAGACGGCGCTTGGGATTCTCGCGCATACGGGCCACAACTTTGCCAAGCATCTCGACAAGGGCGGGGCTTGGAGTCGGGGAGCGCCCCACAAAAAGATTTTTCTTGAGTTGTCCGCCAAGTGTCTCGCTCCAAGCCTCTATTTCGCCGGTGGCCTCGCGCTTGACCCCGTACTCGACACCGAACGCGCGGGTTGGGCTCATCGCCTGCGAGCCACGCGCATCGGTGACCGTCAGGCGAACCCGATAAGCTTGGCCCGTGGCGAGGAGGAACGCCCCGGCGTCGTTTGTCCCGTTCCATCGGACGGCTGTGGGCGGCCGACCGGTGCCGGCGAGGGCATGGACAAGCGCGCCGTCCGCGTCTCGGACGTCAAGCGTCCAGCGGAGAGGGTTGCCCGAGACCTTCGTGGCAAAATGGAGCGGCTCCAGGATGGCGCGCCCACTTTCACCAAGAGCACCGTTGAAACCTTTTGCCGCAGCGAAATCAGCTGGGGTTTTATCGGTGTTCGTCACAGCGAGGTCTACCGCGAGTCCTGGGATCGCGCGCGCAGCTTCGCCGGGACGTGCCATTGCCACGGCGAGCGATTCGCGATTCCCCGCGAAGGTGCGTCGTGTCGTGTCGAACGTTCGCTTCGGCTTCACGCCTTTGCGTTCCACATCGTCGACGCCGACGACGTCAAACTTGCAGTCGACGCCGAAATTCACTTTGGTCACGAGTCCGCGCGTGAGGATCACCGCGAAGCGTTCGGGCGTCGTGAGCGTCGATCCCGGCGGCAATGTGTCGGTGTCGATCTTGACGAGGTGGAGCCCCGGGTCGATGTCCTTCAAGTGGTACTTCCCGAACGTGTCGGTCGTTGCGTAGTAGCCGCTGTCGATGTACACACGCGCGCCCGCGACGCCAAAGTCGCCGGAGTCTTGCCAGCCGTTTTTGTTTGCGTCGCAAAACACTTTGCCGAGGATCGTCGCTTGGTCAAAGATCGGGTCAGCCACCACGCGCACCAGGGCGTCGTCGGTGTTCGAGACTGCGACGTTTCCGCTGCCGAACGCCGTTGCGCGATTTCGATACTCGCCGACGCGCACCGAAGCCGCGACGACGAGCTGGTACATGACTTCGAGCGTATCGCCCGCGCGGACGTCGTAGGGTCCAAACTTGAGAAGCGTCGATCCGCTCGGGTCGGCCGAGCCGTTCGAATAAAGCTGCGCACTCGACCCAACGACCCGTTTCGCGCGCGTCGAACCTTTGATGTAGCGGAATCCGCGCGGCGTCTCGTCTTGCACGGACATGCCGCCAGTGCCGTTCGACGGGTCGACCACGAGGTCGCGCGTCGAGCCGTTTTGCACGCGCACGGTGTACGTCACGACTTCGCCCGTTGAAACGGTTTTTTTGTTTGCGCGTTTGTCGAGGACGATGAGCGACGCGATCGGGTCGATGGGGACGTGGTTGTTGCGAATGACGGACGACGCGTCGACGATGTTGAAGCGCGCGTAGTGGGTCGTCGCCTTCGTGATGTCGGGGCGATCGTTCGGGACGACTTTGCCGTCGGGCGGTTGGCCCACCGCAAAACCAGGCGTCGCGGGGATTTTAACCGACGGCCAGACTTGGCTTTCACCCGCGGTGGCGACGACGAGTTTGTATTTGCGCCCTGCGAAGACGTCGAAGCCGTAGGTGCCGTCTTCGCCGGTGCGCTGCCCCTGCTGCGTTGGGAACGGAAGCTCGACGCCCGGCACGATTTGACCCGGTTTTGTCGCGTCGGTGTCGTCGTAATAGATGTAGAGCGTGATGCCGGACAAGCCGGCGCCGGTTTGAGAGTTGTAGATGACGCCCGACGGGTCGACGGGGATGTCGGTTTCTTTAAGGTCGCCGCCCCTGACGTTGCCGAGGTCGGCGCGCGCGAATTCGGTCCCTTGTGCGTTGAAGCAGCGCGCGACGAGGTCGCCGGGTGGAAGCTCGTAAAGATCACTTCGGCCGTTTCGATCGGTGAGCGCGGAGCGGAGCGGCGCGTCGAGGCTCGCTTTGCGCGTGACAACGATTTGATAGTTGGTGAGCGCCTCGTCGGTGGTCGGGTCAAAGACGCGGTTCTTCGTACCGACGTCGCGGAAGGCGCGCGCGCGAAGGGCCGCGGTGCCAACGGAGGTGCAGGTGAGGAGGCTCGCGGTTGCGGATTGGGGCGTCGTGTCGGTCGCGGAGACGTCGACGGAATTCGTGATGGCGGTCGCGCATGGCGTCGTCGCATCGATGGTTGTGAGGTACGACACCGCGAGCGATTGGCCCACGTCGACCTTGAAGCCGGCGACCGACAGCTCGCCGCGTCCGTTTCGCCCGCCGGGCGCGAGAGTCGCCGTCGTGTTCAGAAGTCCCGTCGCGCTCCCTTCGACGTAGGTGGCGCGCGCGGGAATGTTGTCGTTAAGGACGGCGCCCAGGAGCGGCTCGTTCCCGGTGTTTGTAACGCGCACCGTGTAACGGACTTTCCCGCCCGGTTTTACCGCGCCACCTTCCGCAGCCGCGGCTTCTTTGGTGACGCTGAAGGCGCGCACGGGGACGTTGCCGATGGTGACCAGCGTCGCGTCGTTGATGGCGCTTGTGGTCGGGTTGTCGGTTGGCTCTGAGAGTCCCTCGGTGGTTGCGACGGTGCCTTGGAGCGCGACGACGCCGGCGGTTTCGGCGCGGAGGCGATAGGTCACCGTTGCGCGCGTTGCGGGGCTGAGGGCGCCGATGTCGACGCGGATCGCCGTGCTGGGCGTGGGATCGGCGACGGGTGTTCCGTTACGTTTGAGCGAGCCCGCGACGAAGCTGACGCCCGCGGGAAGGGTGTGCGTGTAAGTGACGCCGGTTGCGCGCGCATTGCCGTCGTTCGGAATCGTTGCCGTGACTTCGATGGTGTCGCCAACGTCGACGATCCCGGGCGCGCCCAGGTCGACGGCGATGCCGAATTGCAGCGCGGTCGCGTCGATGTTGGCGCCGCGGCCGACGACGATTTCCACGGCGCCGGTTTCGAACGGGTTGGTTTCGAGCGCGTCGATTGTCGCGCGGGCTGAGACGATCGTTCCACCTGAAACTCCAGATCGGAGGCGGACTTGGTAATTGACGGTCGCCGTTTCACCGGGGCCAACGACCCCGGCGAGTCCTCCGGGTGATTGAACGGTGAGGCCAAGGGCGAGCGGGTTTCCGCCCGCGCCCTCGTCAACGACGCCGACTCCGTTGACACGCGTCGAGCCTGGAACGTAATCGGTTTCGCGGGGTGGCGTGCTGACGACGCGCGTGACGGTTGCGGCGAGCGATCCTGAGTTTTTTGCGGTGATGGTGTAGGTGAGCGTGTCACCCGCTCGGAGCTCGCCGCTGTTGTCGTCGCGAACGGCGATGGTCGAGCCGGAAAAATTCGGCGCGTTGCGAATGCGGAACGACGTCTTATCGCCGATCGCGGGTGTCGTTGGGTCGTCGGTTACGACCCCGTCCGAAAATTCGGTCGACCGGAGTCGCGCTTGGTTATCGATCATCACGCCGCTCGGCGCGCTCGAGTCGATGCGCGCGTTGACGGTGAACGCGAGCTCGTCTCTCGGTTTCATCGACGCGAGTCCACCGACGGCCGGTGCGCTCCAGGTCACGGTGCCGGCTGCGAGAACGCCGCCCGTGGAAGGCACGACGTCGATCAGGCGCGGATCGATGGCGTCGGTCACAACTACGTTCGTCGCGAGCGTGTTGCCAGTGTTCTTGACGCGGATCGTGTAGGTGAGGCGTTGCCCGGGCTCGAGTTCGCGCGACGCCGGCAAGTTGTCGATGACTTTCGTCGATTGGTCGAGGCGCGGCGCTGCGGTCACGGTGAATTTCGTTGCGTCGGCGACAGCCGGTGTCGCTGGGTCGTCGGACTGCACCGGTTCGATGAGCGCCGTGCTTTCGAGCTTTGCTTGCGCCGAGATGATCGTCGCGCCCGGGATGAGCTCGCGAATTTTTGCCGTGAAGGGGAGCGTGACGCTCGTTCTAGCGCGGACAAGTGCGAGGGCCGGTGTCGACGCGCTGTTCCATAGGACCGCGCCGCCCTGGATGGTGCCGCCCGCGCCTGGTGCGACGGCGTCGAGGTTCGCGTCGACGGGGAGCGTGACGACGACGCTCGGTGCGTCGAACGAGCCGCGGTTCGTGACGGTGAGCGTGTAAGTGAGCGGGTCGCCGGGCTCGCGGAGTCCCGCGTTGCCATCGACGTACGACAGCGTTGTGCCGCCGAGATCGGCGAATGCGACCGTGACGACGGCCGCCAGCGTCGTGAAGGAGGCGTTGCCATCGGCGGAAATCGTCGCGGTGTTTGAAATCTTCAAGCCGTCGGCGACGTTCTTCGCGACTTTCGCGCTTAGGCGCAACGTGACGCTTGCGCCCGGTGCCATCGACACGAGCGCTGGGACCGACCCCGAATCCCACGTGACGACGCCACCCACAACGCGTCCGCCGTCAAGCGGCACCGCAGACGCCGCATCAAGCCCGGGATCGAGCGTGTCGCGCACGATGACGTTTCGCGCATTCGCTGTCCCGTCGTTGCGGACGGTGATCGTGTACGACACCGTGTCGCCGGGACGCAGCACGCCGTTTTGGCCAGCGACCGCGGCCTTTGTCGACTTCGTGAAATCGGGCGCCGACACAACGATGAGCGTCGTCGGGTCGTCGGGTATGTTCGGTGTCGCGGGGTCGTCGGAAACTTCGGGCGTCGCGAGGTTCGACGCGCGCACCGTCGCTTGCGCGGAGACCACCGTTCCGTTGTCGAGCGGCTGCGGGATTGACGCCGTGAAAGCAACCGTCGCCGAAGCGCCCGCGGCGATATCGCCGATGTTTGCCCACGAGACGAGGCGCGTTTGGGGATCAAACGTGCCGCCATTTTCGACGGCGACGTTCGTCCAAAACTGCGACCCCGGAATCGTCGCGGTGACGCCGTGCGCGGCGTCGGTGCCGGTATTCGTTATGACGAGCGCGTACCGAAGCGCGTCTCCCGGTGCCGGGTTCCCGCCGTTCACGTCGGTCGCCGCGAGTGTCGTCGTGCTGAGGTTGGGCCGGCTCTTAACGACGACCTTTGTTTTGTCAAGCGGTGGCGTCGTTGCTGGGTCGTCGGTGACGGTCGTCGACCCATCTTGCGCGCTGACCGTCCCTTGGTTCAAAACTTCCGTGCCGTCGACCATAGGCGACTTGATCGTCGCCTTGAAGCGCAGCGTGACGTCCGTCCCCTTGACCAACCTGATCAACGCAGAGTTCCCCGTGCCGTCCCACGTCACGGTTCCGCCTTGGAGGCGCGCCCCGTCCTGCGGCTCGATCGCTTCCAGTTTCGTCGTGTCAACGAGGTCGAGCACGACGACGTTGCGTGCGGGCGCGTTGCCGTCGTTTTTCACTTTGAGCGTGTAAACGAGTTTCTTTTTCGGCTCCGGATCGCCGCCCGCTTCCACGGCCGCGGTTTTCGTCGCCGCGAGTTTCACGCTCGATACGACGCTCACTTTTGTTTTGTCGTTCAGCGCGGGTGTCGTCGGATCGTCCGTCACTGCGGGCGTTACCGAGCCTGGCCATGTCATCGTCGCCTGGTTCGCGATTTCCGTCGCGTTGTCGAGCGGCGAAATCACGCGCGCCGTGAAGATGAGCGTCACGGTTTGCGCGGGCGCGATGTTCGCGAGCGCGGGCGTCGTCGCCTTTGACCACGTGATTTGCCCAGCCGCGTAGGTGCCGCCGGCTCCGGGCGCGACCGCCTCGAGGTTTGGGTCGATCGGGTCGGTCACGACGACATCTTTCGCCACGGCGTCGCCGCGGTTTGTAACGGCGATCGTATATTCGAGCGTGTCGCCCGGCTCGACGACGCCGCCATTCACGTCACGCACGCGCTTTGTCGAGCCCGTCAGGTCCGACGCCGAAATGATCGTCACCTTCGTTGGGTCGTTCGCCTCGGTTGTTCGCGGGTCGTCCGTTTTGACCGGCGTTTGGATCTCGGTCGATCGGATTTCGCCTTGGTTCGAAATGATCGTTCCGTTGTCGGTCGGAACTTTGACCTTCGCGCTAAACGTGAATTTTGTCTGCGCATCGGGCGCAAGCGTCGGCACGAGCCACGTGATGGTATTCCCTTGCAGGACACCATTTTCGCCGACGACAACGTCGGTCAAATTCGTCACGTCGACGACGTCGGTAACCGCCACGTTTTTCGCCGTCATCGTCCCTTTGTTCGTCACGGTGATCGTGTAGTTAAGCGCGTGCCCCGGCCGCGTCGGCGTCCCTTGCGGCGTCGCGACTTCTTTAGTCGACCCCGCGAAATCGGGCGCGCTCCGAACGGTCACCTTCGTTTCGTCGCCCTGAGCGGGCGTGCGCGGGTCGTCGCTCGGTACCGGCGTCGTGATTTCGCGCGACGACACGAACGCTTGATTCTTGCAAATCGTGTTGTCGTCGAGCGGCGCGCGGATATCGGCGCGGAAGGTGAACGCCTTCGTCGTCCTTAACCCGAGCTGCGTGAGTCGCCACGTGATGGTGTTGCCCGCGAATTGTCCGCTGTCGCTCACGTCGCGTACATTCGTGAAGCAGGCCGGATCGATTTGGTCGGTGACGACGACGTCGTTCGCGACCTCGGTGCCCGAGTTGTTCGCGGTGACTGTCCAAAGGAGCGAATCGCGCGGGCGCGTCTCACCGCCGTTTTCGTCCACGAATGTTTTCGTTGAGAGCGCGAATTCCGGCGCCGAGATGAGCGTGACGCGCGTTGGGTCGGCGGCGCCTGGTCGCGCGGGATCGTCCGAGAGGACCGTGCCCACGACGTCGTTCGATGTGACCTGCGCTTGATTCGAGACGACGGTTTCCGATGCCAGCGGGAATTTCGCGTTGCTTGCGAACGACAACGTTACCGGAGAACCTGGGTTGACCGATGCGAGCGCGAGCGTCGTTCCCGTATCCCACCGGATCTGTCCGTTCGCAAAGGCGCCCGACTGCGCCGGAACGATCGAGGTCAAGTTCGTGTCGACCACGTCGATGACCACGACGTCGCGCGCGGGTGCGTTGCCGGTGTTTGAAATAACGATGGTCCACGTGAAGGGGTCGCCCGGCTGCGGCTGGCCACCGTTCCCGTCGGTGACGGTCTTCGTGACCTGCAGTGTGGCGCGGCTCGAAACCGTGACGCGCGTCGGGTCGGCGGGCGCGGGCGTCGTCGGGTCGTCGGTCGGCACCGCCGCGACGCTGTCGGCGACGATCCTCGCCTGGTTATCGATGTTGTATCCGTTCGGCAAGACCGGCTTGAGGCGCGCCGTGAACGCGAGCGTAATGGGCAGATTCGGCGCGATGGTGCCGAGGTTCCACGTGATCGTGCCGAACTGCACCGACCCTGTGCCTTGCGTCACGACGATGTTCTCGAGCGCCGCGCCATCAACGATATCGGTGACGACGGTGTTCGTCGCGATGCCGCGCCCCGTGTTCTTGACGACGATGGTGTAAAGCAGTGTGTCGCCCGGCTCGCTCGCCGTGCGCGGGTGCCCTGACTGGTTCGCAACGTCTTTCGTTGACGTCGTGAAATTCGGAAGCGCCTGCACCGTGACTTTGGTTGGATCGCCCGCCGCCGGCGTCGACGGATCGTCTGATGGCACAGCTGTGACGATTTCATCGCTTCGCACCTGCGCCTGGTTCGCGATAACCGTCCCGTTCTGCACAGTGTTGACCCGCGCCGTAAACGCGACGCTTGTCGTGGCGCCGGGTGAGAGCGTCGCGAGCGCCGGTGTCCCTGCGGATGTCCACGTGATCGCCCCGTTTGCGAAGTTGCCCGACCCGGCTGACGTGATCGTCAAGTTTGCGTCGATCGCGTCGGTGATGACGATGTTCCGCGCCGCCTTGTTGCCGTCGTTGCGGATCGTGATCGTGTAGGTGAGTAAGTCGTCGGGCTCGACACCGCCCGCGTTCGGATCGACGACGGCCTTCGTCACGACCAAGACCGGCGAGTTGTAAACGGTCAGCCCCGTGTCGCACGCGCTCGGCGTTTGCGATGGCGCCTCGGCGATGGTGCTCGTTAAGCAATTCTTTACGACGAGCTGGTGCGGTGCGTCGGCCTTAATCGTCCCCGAGAACGTGATCGACACAAACGGTGACGGGTTTTGCACGGTTGCGCCGTCGACCCGCGCATTCGAAATCGTCAAGACGCCGGTTCCATTCACACCGCCGCCCGCCGCGAATGTCGCCGAAGCGCCCGACGGCAGCGCGAGCGACGCCGGGTTGTACGTGAAGCCGGCTGGCATCGTGTCGGTAATCTGTACTGTGGCCGCGAGATTGCCGCCGTTCGCGACGTTGATGGTGTATGCGACGACGTCGCCCGGCTCGAGGCGCCCGCCGTTTGTGTCTTGCGCGCCTTTCACGATGTTGATTTGCGGCGCGTACGAAATCGTGAGGACCGTCGGTTCGTTCGGTATCGCGTTGTTGATGTTCGAATCCGTGAGAAGCGGTGTTTGCAAAAACGGCGCGTTCACCTTGCCCTGGTTTCGAATCTGACGGCCGTTGATCTGCGAGACCGGAATTCCGCGCGCCGCGAAACCCGCGACCGAGTCGACCATCAACGCGTACGTAATCGTCGCGCTCCCGCCCGCGGCCACGCTGAACCCCGACACCGTGAGCTTTCGCCCGTTCTGCGCCGTCGGCAACGTTACCGTCGAGCCCGCCGGTTGCGACGTCATGATGAACGACGCGATGTTCAAGTCGTCGTCAATCACGTCTTCAAACGACACGCCGTCCGCGCGCCGGTCCGACGTGTTCGGAATCGTCACGACATAGAAGATGATGTCGCTCGGCTCAACGAACCCGCCCGTGCCGTCGACCGCAACTTTCGAGGGCGTTCCGAGCGCGGGATTCAAGCTGCGGTCGATCGTCGTGACCGCCGATTCGTACGCGGGGTCCGGCGTCTGGTCGCTTCGAATCGACGCGGTGTTCGTGACCGTCGTGACGTTCAGCGGAATGCCGGTGTTCGTGCGCACGCGAAACGTAATCGTCTTAAAGTTGTTTGGCCCCGACCACGGGATGCTGCCGACGTTCAATCCCGCGACCAGCGGGCTCGTGCCGCCGACATCGCCTTGCGCGACGCCGTTCACCTTCGTCGAGTTCGCGACGTACGTCGTGTTTGCGGGGATCGAGTCTTGGAGGATGACGTTCGTTGCGTCCTGTGACCCCTCGTTCGTCACGTTGATCGTGTAGTAGAGCGTTTCGCCTTCGCCGGCGGTCGTTGGGTCGACGGTTTTCGTGGTGCGCGATCCGCGAAAGTTTGGCGCGAGCGTGTCGAGCTTCAGGAGGAGGTATTGCAGCATGATCGATTCGCCGCCGTAGCCGCGATCGCCGCACCCCGCGGGTGGGTTGTACTGGCCGCCGCACGGTGCGCACGAGCGCGTGATGACGCCGTCGCCCGCTCCCCACGTGACGCCGAGCTGCGTGAGCCCGGGCTTCAACACGTTGAGCCCCGTCGTGCCGATGTCGAACGTGTCGAGATCGACGCCGACCGCCGTGCCGCCTTGGCCGCGGTTGATCGACGAGTTGAAGAGGTTGCCGGACGGATTCAAGTTGTCTTGGAGTCGAACCGAGGTCGTGCCGTTGTTGAGCGCGAGGAAGTCGACGCATTCGGGGCAGTAGCCGGCTTCCGACTGCGGGTCGTCTTGAGGCGGGACGCCAAGCAACCGGTCGCCCTCGAGCGCGAAGAGTGTGATTTCGCCGAGCGCTTGGTTTCCGACCGTGAACCCGCTGAGCGTGAACGTGTCCCACCCGTGCGTACACGTTTCGTCGGTGTGGCGAAACCCGTCGTAAAGGACGATGTCGCGCTGCTTGTTGTACGTGGGCGAGCTCCAGACGATGACGAGCGACCAGCCCGCGTACTTCGATTGGCAGCTCGGATCGATTTGGCAGTTGCCAGCCGTCGCTTGGACGCCGCCCACGGTGTAGTTGCCGGTGATGCTGCCCGCGCGCACCTGCGCCGTGACGTCGGCGCGACACGCGTAGCTTCCGCCGTAGCCGCTGTAAGTGAGGCAGCGATCGGCGCTGACGGAGACGGAAGGGCGGCCAGGAACCGTGAGGTCAGCGGTTGTATCGACGGTCGGAGGGCCCGACGCCGACCAGAAAAGGAAGGCGGATTCAACGGTCGCGTCGAGGGGAATACCACTCGTGCCGTTTTGATCGATGTCGACCATCGCCGATGACGGGAACGGCCCGGACGTGTTCACGAGGCCGTCGGCCGACGACATCATCGTGTTGCCGACCGACCACGCCGAGCCGTACAGCTTGTAACGTTTCCAGAGGGCGAGCGGCGTTCCGTCGACAACGGCCGCGGCGTCGCGCGGTGCGATCGCGTGCGCCGCGCAAAATGCGACCAGGAGACGGAAGACGTATCGACGATGAACCCGCAAAATGTCTCCCCGCCTTATCGGCGGCAAGCCTCACGCAATTATTCTGAATGGCGCCCGGTCAACGTCCCCGAAAACCCCCATCGCCCACCGTGCCCCACCTCAATCAGTTTATCGGCGCGATCGCCCGCGAGCAAGCCGCGCGCTCGTTTTTATTAGGGTTTCAGAACGTGAGAGAAGCGCCGACCTTGACAGGCGTGCCGCTTGGCGTCGTAAGCGTGGGTTTGACGACGAGATTTCTTCACTCGCCCCGATACCGCGGCGCCGCGAGGCTCGCCTTCCACTCGCGGCGAATCTCGTTTGCCACAGCCGTCGTGTCCGCATCCGGGTTCGCGCAACCGCGAAGTTTGGCCTCCCAAAGCTCGATGCGGTTTTGCCCCAAAAAACCAGCGGTGCCCGGCATGAATTTTTTCGCGCCGCGTAAGATCGCGAGCGCTTCTTGGCACACGGGCGTCGCCGGGGCGCACCGGGCAACGCAGGCCGGAACCCAAGTCGCCTTCGCTGGAAACTTTTCGCCGCCCCGCTGTGTGGCTTCCCACGAATATCGGGCGTGAAGCGCTTCGCACCCTTTCTTGCAGTTTCCGGCCGGCACGCCAATCGCCGCCTTCACCACGCTCGAGCGCGCCCGGTCGCGATCGTACGCCGCGTTTGAACGCGCCTGGTGCTGCCCGTAACAAACGTCCTCGCATCGGCGCCGCTCGTCGATGTTATTCAACTGGTCGTAACACGATTGAATGCACGCCCCGCGAGTTTGCCGCGAAGTCTCGAGCTCCTTGTCGAGTTCACCTTGGCCTTGGACCATGCCGACCGCCGGTGTGTGGCCCGGCAACAGGATCTTTGTTTGCCCCGCGCGACAGGCTTGAAAGCACGCGTTTCGCTTTTGCCTGTCAGGCACCGTCCGGTTGCAAACCCCGTAGCAAGCCGTAAGGTCGCTGGCCTTTGGTGTGATTGTGGCTGGCGCCGGCGTGGCAAACTCCCATTTCGATTTTGGCGACATTTCAGTCATGCCAACTGGCGTCGGTTGGCCCGCACGACAAGCTTGAAAGCACGCGTTTCGCTTTTGCTTATCGGGCACCGTGCGATTGCAAACCCCGTAGCACGCCGTGAGGTTGCCTTGGGTTACGGGAGTTGTTGTCGCCGGGTCTGGCTTCGCAAACTCCCATCCCGATTTCGCGGGCGCTGTTTTCGTCGGCGCCGTCGGAGTTTGGCCCGCGCGACACACACGAAAGCAGTCGTTTCGCTTTTGTTGATTGGGCACCGTGCGATTACAAACCCCGTAGCAATCGAGGAGTGCCTTCGACGGGGCTTGCGCATACACCGATTCCGTCGCGAGCGATGAACCGACGAGCGCCGCGACACCAACGAAAACACGCGTGAGGTTTGTTGAGTTCATTTTTTTGACCCTCCAAACGAGCCATTATAGGCACGATTCAGGCGCGAACGCTTTCGGTTTTTTGCGGCGGCGATCGAAAGAAGTTTAACCGCCCTGGCGTCAAGACCGCCAAGAGTAAACGGATGGTTATTCCTTGGCGTCTCCGGTGTCTTGGCGGTTAAGTCTGGTCCCGAGCTTCTGGGGAGTTGTACTTAGAGTTTTTCAGCGAGGTCGTTAAAGAAGAAATCTTTCGGCTGGTCTTGCCCGGCGAGCTTGACCTTGTACCAAAGGTTTGGCTCAGCGACGTGCGCGATCGTTCCAGCCTTGAAGCCCTGGCCCCAGCCGTACGCCTGCACCGTCGCGCCCTCCTTGTATCCAGGCTTCAGCTCGACGCCCTTCAACTTCGTCTTGTCGTGCATTTCGACGTGCCCGCTGTCGGTGTGAATCCAGCCCTTGTCGCCCTCGAGCGCGACGAGGAGCCCCTTGTACGGCCCGAAACTGCTCTCGTAGATGACCCACGCAATCGGCGTCACGCCCGCGCGGAGCGGCTCCGCATGATCCATCAGCTTCTCGCTCGGTTTTGAACCCCAGTTGTACTTAAGCGTAACCTTGCCCGCCTCGACCTTCGTCACGAGCCCAACGACCTTCGACGCGGCCCATGCATACCCGTTCGCCGCATCACCCACTTTCAGCTTCGAGCCGTCACCCGCTGCGTGAATCGCCGCTCCAGGCACATCCTTATATAAGCTCCCGATTCCGTCCTTCAGGGTCGCGGTGTTTCCTGCGACCGCGTCGACCTTGTAAAGGCCGAAGCGCGCCATTTCGCTTCCGTCCTGCGGGATCGTCGCCCAGACCATGTCGCCAACCTTCGCCGCGACCGCCTTCGCCGGCAATGCCGCTGCCCACTTCGGCGCGGCCTTCGGCGGCTCGTCCTTCTTGACGGGGGGTGGCGGCGTGGGCGGCGGCGTGTCGCGTCGCGCAGGTGGCGGCGGCGGCGCCTCCTTCTTACAGCTCACGGCGCCAACGGCCATCATTCCCCCAAGAACCACTGCAAGCTTCCCGGAACGTTTCATCGCGTTTTCCTCCTCAACATGCGGTCCGCGCCGTTTCTTAGCGCTCGCTGACGGACCGTGTCAAATCTGTTTGCGTCGATTCTTAGACCATCGTTAATTATGCCAAGATCGAATCCGATAATCTTTTAGCTGATTCCCCACGTTTTCTTGACACTTGCGCGGTGCGATTGTTAGCGTGCGACGCAGGTGAGACCTCCACGCGTTCCCGTCATTTTCGTTTTGTTGCTCGGACTGCTCCCAGCGCTGGTCCACGCGGCTGAAGTGACCGACCTCAAGGACGCTTTCGACGGCAAGACACGATGGAGCGCGGGGCTCGAGGTTTCGTATGTGCGCACGCAGAGGTGGGCGAAGATTTCGCGCGAGCGATCGTGCGATCCCAACAACGCACAGGACAAGGCGAACTGCCCCAACATGGCGATGTTCATCGACACGCGCGACTTGACCTTTTCGCAGGTTGACCACGCGATGATGATTCGCGCGCGGCTCGGGCTCGCGCCGGATCTCGAGCTCACGGTGACGTTGCCGTACGTCTTTTCGAGCACGCGGTCGGGTGGGCTCGCGGATGGCGTCGTGGGCGCGTGCCAATCGGACGGAAGCGCGACGGCCGAGACGAATTCGGGGATCGTGAAGGATGGCGTCTTTACGGGTGGGCGGTCGAGGCCGCCGAGCGACAAGGACGAGTATTCGGTGTACGGCGTTGACTCGTTCGGGACGGCGCTGGGCGGGCGGCCGTGTTTGGGTGGGAAGTCGGGCGTGCCGTACAGCTCGACGCGTGGTGGGATTGGCGATTTGATCGTCGGGATCGGGTGGGCGCCGGTAAATCAGGATCGCGACACGGTCAAATCGACATGGGTGCTTGGGCTCGATTTCATTTTTCCGACGGGAACGCCGATGGACCCGACGCCAACGGCCGTTGCGCTTGGAAATTTTTCGCCGCGCAATCAAGAGGTGGGGAAGGGGCTCTTTGCGTTTCGTTGGTACACGACGTTTGCGCATCGCGTGCATCCGAACGTCGAGCCGTATGCGGGGCTTGATTTTGAAATGGCTTTCGCGGGGCGCGGGAATTTTTATCGGCAGATCGCGAAGACGCAGGACACGACGGCGCCGCCGGTTGTTGCGGGAACGATGGCGGGGATTGAGTTTTATCCGTGGTGGGATCGCGACAAGGCGCGAAAGTTTTCGATCGATGTGCGGTTGCGGATGACGTACGTCGGTGAGGGACGCGCGTACAGTGAGGTCGCGGACTTTTTGGGGCGGATGACGACGGTCGAGCAGTACATGACACTGGGCGGTTCGCTGTCGATGTATCTTCAGCCGGTCAAGAACTTCCAGATCCGCGTGGTGGGTGGGATTGAATACCAATTTGACCATTTCTTGACGTTTGGTGATCGCGGGAAGGATCTTGATGGGAACCAGCGAATCGATCCGCAGCTTGGCGAAAAGAGCCCGACGTTTGACGACAACACCGACAAGCCGGGGAGTCGGCTGCGAATTCTCGATTCGATCGTTTTCTCGCTCATGTTCACGCTCGTCGGGCAGTTCTAAGACACGATAGGATTCACCACGGAGACGCTGAGACACGGAGAGGAGTGTCATGAAGCCGAGGATTGAGCGGATTGACGATGTGCGGGTGCGGATTCCGTGCGTGGGCGGGATGCGGGTTGAGGGGCTGGTGTTCGCGGACGAGCGGATTCTGGGGGCGCTCGGCGAGGACACGAGCCTCACGCAGGTTGCGAACGTCGCGCATCTACCGGGCATTGTCGGGCGCGCGCTCGCGATGCCGGACATCCATATGGGGTATGGGTTTCCGATTGGTGGCGTCGCGGCGTTCGGCGAAGATGGCGTCGTTTCGCCGGGCGGGGTGGGGTACGACATCAACTGCGGCGTGCGGCTCTTGCGGACGGCGCTCACGGCCGACGAGGTGCGGCCGAAGCTCTGCGAGATTGCAGAGGCGCTTTACCGGGCGATTCCGAGCGGTGTCGGGTCGCACCGAAAAGACTTGCGGCTCACCGACAGCGAGCTTGACGATGTGATGGAGACTGGGGCGACGTGGGCGGTTGGACGCGGGTTTGGTCGTGCGGGCGATGCGGCGCATATTGAGGCGGGTGGCGCGCTGGCGGATGCAAATCCCGAGGCTGTGTCGAAACGGGCGCGAGAGCGCGGGCGCGCGCAGCTCGGCACGATCGGCAGCGGGAATCACTTCGTTGAGGTCGGGCGCGTTGCGCGGGTTTTCGATGTGGCGGTGGCATCGGCGTTTGGATTGTTTGAGGGCGACGTGACGATTCTCATCCACACCGGGTCGCGCGGATTCGGGTATCAAGTTTGCGATGATTTCTTGGAGATGATGCAGGGTGCGTCGCGAAAGTACGGGATTGCGCTTCCCGATCGGCAGCTTTGCGCGGCCCCGCTTGCGTCGTCCGAGGCGCGCGAATACTTGGGGGCGATGGCGGCCGCGGCGAATTTTGCGTTTGCGAATCGGCAAGTCATCACGCATTGGGTGCGCGAGGTAGTCGAAGAGACGATGGGATGTGGGCCGAGCGATTCGGGGATCGAGGTGGTTTACGACGTTTGCCACAACATTGCGAAATTTGAGGAGCACGAAGTCAACGGGCGGCGGCGACGGCTTTGCGTGCATCGAAAGGGCGCGACGCGCGCGTTTCCTGCTGGGCACGTGGAGTTGCCAGCGGCGTATCGCGACGTTGGGCAACCGGTCATCATTCCGGGCGACATGGGGCGGCGATCGTATGTGCTCGTCGGCGAGGCGGGGGCGATGCGCGAGACGTGGGGCACGGCGTGCCACGGCGCGGGACGCGTGTTGTCGCGGTCGCGGGCGACGCGCGAGGCGAAGGGGCGGAACATCGTGCGCGAGCTTCTGGATGCGGGGATTTTCGTGCGGGCGTCGTCGCGGGCGACGGTCGTCGAGGAGATGCCCGATGCGTATAAGGATGTGAGCGATGTCGTCGATGTTGTGGAGCGCGCGGGGCTCGCGCGGCGCGTCGCGGAGCTTCGACCGATGGCGGTCGTGAAGGGGTGAGGAGAGGTCTCGGGCTTGAGGACTGAGAGTCGCGCGTCACGCCTGTTTTGGCTGTGCGTTGGGAGCGTCGTCGTTGTTCAGATCGTGCAGGTCGTGTGGCTCTGGGCTGACGGCCACGACGCGGTTTCGAGCGACGAGCTGTTTCGCTCGTACCAAGCACACGTATGGTCTCAATCGCCGACCGTTTTTCCGCCGTTCCTTTGGCCACCGTTTTATTACTGGGTCTACGGCTCTGCGATGGCGATTGTTCCCGACACGCTTTGGACGCCGCGCGTTGTCACTTTGTTGCTTGCATGTACCAACTCGATCCTCGCCGCGCGAATGTTGGTGCGCGTGTCACGCGATCCACGCGCGACGATCATCGTCGTCGCATCGTGGGCGCTCTCGCCGCTTTTAGCGCGCCTCGCTTCCGTCGCTCTCGCTGAGACGCTCACGACGACCTGCCTTATCATCGCGCTCGACCGGTACTTTTTGTGGCAAGAGACAAACGCGCGCTCTCCCCTGATCGTTTCAGCAGTCGCCCTGTCGTGCGCGGCGTTGACGCGGTTCGAAGTCTGGCTTCTCGTTGCCGTCTTCGGACTCTTGGCCGCAATTCGGCGAGCGCCGTGGCGCGAACGCTTGTCCACGATTGCGATCGCGATGATTCCAACCGCCGCCGTCGTCGCCGTGATGATTCACGGTTGGGTGGCCGCCGGCGATCCGTTCGTTGGATTCACGGCTTTCATTGGACACAGCGCGACGATGTGGCACGACCGCGGTGAAGTTGCCGCTGAAGTTATGCGAGCTTTTTTCTTGGGGGCTCCGTTTGTTGCGTGTCTCGCGGGCATCGGGATTCGGGTTTTTCAGTTGTGGCTCCGGACGAGTGGTGGACTTTTTGTTGTTGGACTTCTTTTCCCCGCAACGATTATTGCGATCGGACACCTTCCGACTCAGTTCCCATCGCGAATCGCATCGTTGCCGTTGACGCTCATGCTCCCCCTTTCTGTTCTTGTGCTTTCAGGCTTCGTTGCGTCGGGTTCCCGGAAGTCGACGATTGCGTCGATCGTGTTTGCGCTGGTCGCGACGATGGTCGGATGGAAAGTCGGTGACGTGAGCACGGTTCCATTTCCGCACGCGATCCAGGCCGGAAAGGCGCTTCGTGGTCTGGTGAACGCGCGTGTCATTGCACCGCGCGATGTCGTATTCGCCGAGGCGCACGAGTGGGATGGACTTGGGCTTTGGGCGTTTTCGAATCTGAAGGAGCGAATCCGCTTCGACACGGAACCGGGCTCGCCGAAGCCGTCGCTTTTTTTTCACCCGCGTCCCGAGAAGCTCGGCGCCGATCTCTACGCGTCTGGCGTTCGGTGGGTGCTCGTGCGAGAACTGCATTTCGTGGAGCGCGCGCGGCGGGCGTTTGATGTCGCGGAATCTCGCGCCGTTGCGGGCTACGAGCTCATGCGCGTCACGGGACCAAAGTCGCCGCAATCGCCTTGACGGTCGAGGTGCGCGCCGAATAACGTCCGCCCGCATGTACGCCGAAAACAAAGTCCTCGCGATAGAGCTCAAAGAGAAACTCGATGCGCTCCGGGGGCATCTTTGACATCGCCGCGAAAGAGAGACGTGTCGCCGAGATCGACGTCATCGCGGGTGCGGCCGATTTTTGGAATTCGCAAGATCGCGCGCAAGTCATCTTAAAGGAGCGAACGCAGCTCACGCAGATCGTTGAACGGTTTCGTGCGCAAGAGAAGGCGATCGCCGACGCGATTGAATTAAACGAGTTGGCGAAAGCCGATGGCGACGAATCGATGGGGCCTGAAATAGCGGCGGCGCTCGCGACGTCGGCGACGGCGATTGAGCAGATCGAGCTGGATCGAATGCTGTCTGGCGAATTTGATCGGTCGAACGCGATCGTCAGCATCAACGCGGGCGCGGGTGGTACTGAGTCGCAGGATTGGGCGCAGATGTTGACGCGGATGATTTCGCGGTGGTGCGAGCGACGCGGGTTTCGGATTGAAGTCGTCGACGAGCTGCCGGGTGAAGAGGCGGGACTTAAGAGCGTCACGTTCACGGCCGCGGGGGATTTTGCTTATGGCTATTTGCAATCCGAGATTGGTGTGCACCGGCTCGTGCGGATTTCACCGTTTGACGCGAACGCCCGGCGGCACACGTCGTTTGCGAGTGTTGCGGTGCTGCCGGAACTCGATGACACGATCGACGTGACGATCGAAGAAAAGGATTTGCGGATCGACACGTATCGCGCGGGGGGCGCTGGGGGCCAGCACGTCAATAAGACCGATTCGGCGGTGCGCCTCACGCACCTTCCGACGGGGATCGTTGTGCAGTGTCAAAACGAGCGGTCGCAGCACAAGAACAAATCGGTTGCGATGAAGATATTGAAGGCGCGGCTGTACGAGCGCGAGCGGGCGTTGAAGGACGCGAAGATGGACCAGATTCAGGGCGAGAAGACGGAAATCGCGTGGGGACATCAGATTCGTTCGTATGTGCTCCAGCCGTATCGGCTTATCAAAGATCATCGGACGGAGGTCGAAGTGGGCGACGTCGACCGCGTGCTCGATGGCGATCTCGACGGCTTCATGCGCGCGTTCTTACTGCAAAGGAAATGAGGGGACTCTTCTACACGTTGAGAGCCGTGAAAATCATGCGTGTCGCGCGTGAGCGATTGAGCGTATAGAAGTGAATGCCGGGCGCCCCGCGCGAGAGTAAGTCTTTGCACTGAACGGCGGCGTGCGCGACCCCGAGTTCGAGGATGGCGTCGGCGTCGTCTTTCGCGCGTTCGAGGGCGAGGCGAAGGCGCATGGGAATCGTGGCGCCGCACAATCGCGTGAAGCGTTCGATCTGTTCAAAGTTGGTGATCGGCATGATGCCCGGAATAATGGGGCACGTGATGCCGGCCGCGCGCGCGCGATCGACAAAGTGAAAATAGAACGCGTTGTCGAAAAAGAGTTGCGTGATAAGGAACTCGGCGCCGCTCGCGACTTTGAGCTTCGTGTGGGTGAGGTCGTCGTCGCGCGTCGCGGATTCGAGGTGTCCTTCGGGGTAGCATGCACCGCCAATGCAGAATCCAGGTGGTGGCGTTTGTTCGCGGATAAACGTCGCGAGGTCGGAGGCGTGCGCAAAGTCGTCGGGTGCGGGAATTTGACGCAAAGCCGCGGAGACGCCAAGGGGAGAGGGATCAGTCGCGGCCTCTTTGCGGCTTGGCGCCTTCGCGTTGGAATCCCCTGCGGGGGCGTCGCCACGGAGCGCGAGAATATTCTCGATGCCGGCGACCGCGAGCCGATTGAGAATGGCGGCGATTTCAGCGCGCGTGTGGCCGACGCACGTGAGGTGCGCCATCGCCTCAAGTCCCGCGTCGGCTTTGATGCGCGCGACGAGATCGAGCGTGCGATCCCGGTTCGAGCCGCCCGCACCGTAAGTCACCGACACGAAGTCGGGCGACAGTGCCGCGAGCTCGCGGAGCGTCGCAAAAAGCGCCGTCACGCCTTCGTCGGTTTTGGGCGGAAAGAATTCGAAGGAGAACGTTGGCGCCGATCGCTTAAGCCGGTCCGAAATCCTCATCCGGAAGAAAGATACCACAACACCCGAGCAAGTCGGGATGTCAGGAACTCCGTTATCGCCTTGGCGCCCGCGTGGCCCGTACCGAGTGTGTTCCGCCGTCGGCCTCATCTCCTAAGGCGTCGAGGGCGCGTTGCGTCTCGTCGGCTTCGCGGGCGAGGCGGCGATACTCTGGGCTCTTGTAATAGATGAGGTAATACGCGAACGCGAGCGCGGCGACGATCATGAGGGCGATCACGATGGCGCTCTGGCGCAGCGCGCGACACGCGCGTGGCGAGAGTTTAGGCACCGGCCGTGGCGACGCGTGCGATCGCCGCGGGTTGCCCAACGATCGCGTTTGGTTTTTGGGATTCCCATGAACCGCAACTTAGGCATCTCCATTCGATGTCGCTCGATGCGCGCGCGCACGAACCGCAGCGATACCCCGTGAGCGTGCGGCTTAGCGAGGCGAGAAGCTCACCGTAGCCCGCGCGAATTTGCAACGCGTCGCCATTCGCGAGAAGCCAGGCGCCGAGGTCGCGGTGCGTCTCGCGAAGGTCGGGGTGCTCGGCGAGCAGAGCGCGGAGCGTTGCGATGGCTTCGTCGTGGGCGCCCTTTCGAAGCAAGAACCGCGCGAGCGCGAACCGAAGTACGTCGTCGGTCGGCGCTTTTTCGATGGCGCCGCGGAGGAAAGACTCGAGCCGACCGAAATCGCCGAGCTGAAAATACGCCTCTTCGAGTTTTGCGATAACGAGGCCGCGAAGCGGAGCAACCGTCACGAGCGCGATTTCGTAGTTCTCAGCGGCGTCGCGAAGATGTCCAGCCGCGAGGAGCGCGTCGGCGTACAGCACGCGCGGGTGGAGCGCGGCCGGGGCGTAGCGCACCGCCTTGCGCAAGAGCGAGCGCCCCGCGCGGGCGTCACCGGCAGCAATCCGGTCGTTTCCCCATTCGGCGAGAAGATGCGACCGCACGGGGCGCGACGGCCGATCGGCAAGTTTTCCCGCGCGCTTTCGAAGCGCCACCGCCGCGGGCCAGTCGCGAAGACCCTCACAAATCTCAGCGAGCTCGCGCGCAACGTCGGCATCTTTCTTAAGAACGCGAATCGCTCGCTCAACCGCTCGTCGGGCGCGCGGCAAGTCGCCCAGCGCGCGCAAGTCTTTGCCCAGCGCGAAGAGAGCCTTTCGCCGCGCGGGATCGGGGATTCCCGGCCGCACAAGCAAATGTTGATGCAAGCGCAAGCTCCGCGCCGCGTCACCTCGCTCACGAAAAAGGCGCCCCAACGCAAGATACGGCTCAACGCCCTTCGTGTTTTCGCGCACGACGCCGAGAAGCGTTTCGATCGTTTTATCGCGGTTCCCTTCGATAAGCGCGTTCATCGCGACGAGGTACGATTGCCCTTCGGCCGCCTGCTGCGCGAGAACAAGCCGCGCCCGACGTCCCAACAGCCTTTTCCCAAACGGCAACCCGATTGCAAGTCCCGCGAGCGCCGCGACGATGGGCCAAAAAACGACGGGGTCAATCTCAAGGTTGTCGAACACCGGCTAACCCGCAATCTTTCGCGTTGCTGGGTCGGCTCCCGCGCCCGCATCCGTAACCGCTCCCGCTCCTTTGTCTTCCCTGCCTTTTTCGTCTCCGTCGGATCTCGGTGTTCTCAGTGCCTCTGTGGTTGCATTTTTCCTGTCTTCGACTTCCCTTAGCACGGCCTCCGCCAATTCATCCCCGACGTCCGGCCGCTCGGGATCGGCGAGCGGTAAATTGCGAAGCGCATTCACCTCGGCTTTGAGCGCGCGAATATGGCGTCGCTGCTTCATCGACTTCACGCTCGTTTTGATGGCGAACGCGATGAGAACAAAGGCCGGCAAGCAAAACCCAACCGCGAACGTCGTCACGACCACGACCCAAAGCGGAATTGGCTCGGTTTCCCATTTGAGCAGATCGACCGTTACGAGCTGCTTGTTCCCGAGGCAGAAAAAAATAATGGCGGTTGCGATTCCAGCGCCGAGCAGCACAAGACCGACGCGTGCAAACGCCCTCACGCGGCAAACCCCGGTCGAAGTTTGTCGTACGTCGCGAAGAGGTGTTCGCCCATCACTTTCGCATCCGCGCACGTCGACATGAAGTTGGTGTCGCCATTCCATCGCGGGACCACGTGCCAGTGCAGGTGCCCCGCAATCCCCGCGCCTCCCGCGGCCCCCAAGTTCATTCCGACGTTAAACCCGTCGGGTTTGTACGCCGCCGCAATCACCCGAATCGATCGCTCGACCACCTCGGCGAGCGCCGCCCGCGTTGCCGCCGCAAGCGTCGAATAATCCCCTGTGTGGATTCGAGGAACGACCATCAGGTGTGCGTTGTTGTATGGGTACCGATTCAAGATGACGAAGGTCGTTTCGTCGCTCGTGAGGACAAGCGCCTCACGCGCATCATCGCGCTTTGGGTAATCGCAGAGGATGCAACCCTCCGATTTCTTCGGGTCGGCGAGATATACTTGCCGCCACGGTGCCCAGAGCCGATCCATGTGTCTCCGTTTCCTCTGAAATTATGCTACTCTTGGAACGCGATCTGGGCAACTTTTTGGCCTGATTTCGCGCGTTATTTTCGCCGTAAAGGTGCGAAAGCCTGTGGCTTGAGCGCGCGGCGAAAATGGGGAGCGCCTGTTTACAGAGCGCGACCCGACCTTTTGTTCTGTTAGCGAGGAGAGCCCCGATGGATTTTACCCCCCCCGCAATCGACAACTACCTCCACGAGCTCATCGACATCGACGATCCCATCCATGAGGAGATGCTCCACTACGCGGAATCGCGCCGCTTCCCCGCGATCGGCCCGCTCGTCGGGAAACTTTGCCAAACCCTGGCGCTGTCGATTCGCGCGCGCCGCGTTTTCGAGCTCGGGAGCGGGTTTGGGTACTCGGCGTACTGGTTCGCCGAGGCCGTTGGACCCGATGGAATCGTTTATTGCACCGACACGAACAGCGAAAACGCCGATATGGCGCGTGAGTTCTTGGGGCGTGCGGGTCTTCTTTCGCGCGTGAAGTTTACGGTGGGAGACGCCGTCGACACGCTTCGCCGAACGCCCGGGCCGTTTGATGTCATTTTGAACGACATCGACAAAGAGGGGTACCCCGCGGCGCTTCCGGTCGCTCTCGAAAAGTTGCGGACGGGCGGACTTCTCATCACCGACAATTTACTTTGGAGCGGTCGCGTCGCGAATGCCGAGGATCATGCGCGCGAGACCGAGGCGATTCGTCGGTACACTGTGCAACTGTACGCGACCCCTGGGCTTTCGACGACGCTCGTGCCGCTTCGTGATGGCGTCGGGATCACGCTCAAGGTCGGCGACGCTGCAAAATGACCACGGCGCGTGTTGCGATCGTCACGGGCGGCGGCCGTGGGATTGGGCGTGCGATTGCCGAGCGGCTGCTCGCTGACGGATATAAGGTCGCGATCGGTCAGCGTGGCGCGACGGAGCTTGAGAAAACGCGCGCGGAGCTTGAGGCGCGCTTTGATGCGGGGCCTGAAAGGCTGCGGGCGCTGTCGGGGTTCGATGTGCGAAATCAAAACCAGGTTGAATCGTTGTTCGACGTCGCGCAGCGATTTCTGGGCGCGCCGAACGTCGTCGTGAATTCGGCTGGGATTCTCGAGAAGACGCCGATTGGCGACCCGACCGATATCAAAGCCGAGGCGCTCTGGAACGAAGTTCTCAAAACGAATCTGACCGGAGCCTTCTTTGTGACGCGAAGTGCCGCCGCCCATATCCCCGACCACGCCGACGGCCGCATCATTCACATCGCGAGCGTTTTGGCTAAGTTTGGCGTTGCAACGCGTGCCGCGTACTGTGCGTCGAAACACGGGCTTATCGGTCTTGTGCGTGCCGCGATGCACGAGCTCTCGCCGCGCGGCATCACGGTTAACGCCGTTTGTCCGGGTTGGGTCGAAACCGAAATGACGGCCGCCTCGATCGCGGAGTACGCGCGCGACGAAGGGATTTCGGCCGACGAGATGCGTCGACGCGCGGAGGATGCCGTTCCGCTTAAGCGGTTTTCGGCGCCAGATGAAATTGCGGCGTTTGTCGCGTTTCTCGCATCGCCGGCCGCGAAGGCGATTAACGGGCAGGCGCTGTCGATTTGCAATGGGGCGACGGCGTTCTAATTTTCGCCGTAAAGGCGCGAAAGCCAGTGGCTATTTCCGCTGCTTTCTGCGGATGCTCCAAGGGAGCGTCCGCGCAGCGGAAATGGCGAGGGCGACCGAACGGGAGCCCGAAGTCCACACCGGGAGCGCGCGGCGAAAATGGGGAGCGCCTGTTTACAGAGCGCGACCCGACCTTATAATGTTCCTTAGTGATGCGCAGTCGCTTTTTGACGCCGTTCAACGTTGGTCTTCTCACGCTGGCTGGCGTCGGATTTTTTATTTATGGCTTGAGTGCGTCGAAAAAGGGGTTGCCATCGGGCACGAGCGGATATCAGCTGCACGCGTTTTTTGATGACGCTTCGGGGTTAAGTGAGCGAACACGCGTCATGACAGCTGGGATTCTCGTTGGCGAGGTTGAGAAAATTGAGCTGGTCGGGACGAAAGCAAAGATCACGTTTCGCGTGCGCCGAGATTTTAAGATGCACGAAGACGCAAGCTTGGCGAAACGGCAGTCGTCGTTCATCGGGGGTTACTACATCGATGTCAGGTCGGGCAGCGCGACGAAACCGCTCCTTGCGGATGGGCAGACAATCGCGAACGTCGACACGTCGGGAATGTTCGACGCGATTCGCGACGAGGCGAGGTCGATGACGGTCAAGCTGAATAAGGTCATCGAAGACGTCGGCAAGGTGACCGGCTCGTTGAGCTCGATGGTCGGCGATCCCGAGACGGGCGGGACGATCAAGCAGATGTTAAAGGACGCCGCGTCGACGATGTCGCAGTTGTCGAAGACGGTCGCCGACAGTTCGGGTCGTTTCGAGAGAATTTTGCGTAATTTCGACCGCTTCGCTGGGCAGCTCGCAGGTTTGGCATCGCGCTCTGGAGGTCAAGCCGAACGCATCTTGAGTGAGTTTCATGGAGTTGTTGTTCAAGTGCGTGATTTTATTAAGTCTAGTTCGTCGAAGATTGGGTCGAACCTGGGGTCGGTTGATCATGTTGTCGGTGGGCTCAAGGATTCCACCGATTCTCTCAAGAAGGCGATGTCGAGTCTTTCGAATGTGCTTCAAAAGGTTGAGGGGGGAGAGGGTGCGGTTGGAAAACTCGTCGGCGACAAGAAGATGGGTGACCGGGTCGAACGAATTGCGGAGCGGGTCGAAGAGGCGGCGTCGAACACCAGCAAGCTCGTTAAGAACGTCGGCCAAGTCGTCGGGGAGACGAGCGACATCATCGGGAAGCTGACGCGTCTTCAAGCGATTGTCGACGCGCGCGGCGAGTACAACGTCAACGCGCAAAACGCAAAGACCTACGTTGGGCTTCGCATTCAACCGAAGGAGGACAAGTTTCTGCGGTTTCAGCTTGTGGTCGACCCGCGCCGAAACACGACGACAGAGTCGATCGTTCGGCGAAACACGTCGACGGTGTCGGGCGCAGAGACGATCACGGAGGAAGTTGAAAGGACAACCGATTCTTTGAAGTTTTCGGCGGAAATCGCCAAGCGATGGGGGCCGCTCACGCTGCGCGGCGGGCTTGTCGAAAACACCGGGGGCTTTGGGCTCGACCTGTCGTTCCTGCGGGACCGCGTGACGGTCAACACCGACCTTTTTAACTTGAAATCGGGGACGCGCCCGCGCTTGAAGACGACGGCGGGCTATACATTCTTGCGGCATTTCACGATATCGGGGGGCGTCGATGACATTTTGAACTCGGCGACGCGCGATTACTTCGTGGGCGCCGGGCTCACGTTTACGGACGACGATTTGAAGTCGCTCCTCCTTGTTGCGCCAGTGCCGAAATAGTTCGTCAGCGATTTCGCTCGACACGGGGCGGTGAATCCTGATAATTTTCAGACGGTATGGCTGAAGGAGACTGTTGATATGGAAGTGACGTTAAGGTTGCAGCGGCTTGGAGCCAAGCGACAACCCTCGTTTCGGGTGGTGGTTGTGACGGGTGAACAGGCGAACAAAGGAAAATTCCTTGAGAATGTCGGGCTTTACAACCCGCGGACAGAACCAAGGACGATTCGGCTAAAGCAGGATCGAATCGAACACTGGATGAAGCGCGGCGCGAAGCCGTCGGAAACGGTGAAGAAGTTGCTGGTTGAATCGCGGCGACGGGATCGCGAGGCGAAGAAGGCGTAGGCGGGTTGAGTTTCAGAGGTGCGGGTGGCTGCTGATGTTGATGTAGGGAGAACCAGAGTGCGGAGGTCGCCATGTTGAAGGAGCTGGTTTCGCTGATGGCAAAGGCGTTGGTTGACCACCCCGAGTCCGTTGATGTTCGCGAAATTGAGGGCGAGCAGACGTCGATCATTGAGCTGCGCGTGGCGAAGGACGATCTCGGGAAAGTGATTGGCAAGCAGGGGCGCACGGCGCGGGCGATGCGGACGATCCTGTCGGCCACGTCGACGAAATTGAAAAAGCGATCGGTGCTCGAAATCATCGAGTGAGGGGCGCCGCGGTGACCACACGCGCCGCATCTGGAGCGGTCGTGAGGGTCACCGTCGGGAGAGTCATCGGGGCGCACGGCGTGCGAGGCGATGTTGTCGTTCGCGTGGCCGGGGTGGGCTCCGTGCTCGAGTCGGCGCGAAGTGCGTATGTCGCCGGGCAGGCCGTCCAGATTCTCGCGTCGCGCACTGCCGGCGTTGGGCGGATCATTTTGCGGCTTGAGGGATTTGGTAATCGCGATCGCGCGCTTTCGCTCAAGGGTGCGGAGGTCGCGGTTTTGCGCGAGCAGTTGCCGCCGGTTGCGGAGGGCGAGTTTTATCGGTGTGATGTTGTGGGGCTCCGCGTGCGGATCGAAAACGCGCGAGAGATCGGTCACGTGACCGACGTGATCGAAACAGGTGCGAACGACGTTTTCGTGGTGACGGGGGACGATGGCCGCGAAGTGTTGGTGCCGGCGATCGCGGATGTTGTGGTCGGGATCGACTTGCGCGCAGGGTGGATAACGATTCGGGCGATGCCGGGGCTGCTCGATGACTGAGAGGAGAATCGGCGCAGCCGTTGACGACGGAGGGCCGTTGGTCAGGTTTTCGGTGTTGACGATTTTTCCGGAGACGTTGGAAGCGGCGTTTTCGGCGAGCCTTCTCGGAAAAGCGCGGGAGCGGGGTGTGGTCGACATCGAGACGATCGACATTCGGCAATACGCGGCGGGACCGCACCTCATGACGGACGACGCGCCGTTTGGTGGTGGCGCGGGGATGGTGATGAAGCCCGAGCCGATTGTCGCGGCGATTGAGGCGGTTGTTGGAGCGCGGAAACACAGAGGGACATACGGGAGGAAAGAAGGAGCGGGAGCGGGTGCGGGTGCGGAAGCGGGAGTGGGTGCGGGTGCAGAAGCGGGAGTGGGTGCGGATGCGGGAAAACGCGCGCGCGTCATTTTGCTGTCGCCAGGCGGGAAACGCTTCACTCAGGAGATGGCGAAGGAGCTTGCGCGCGAGCGGCACCTTGTTTTCGTGTGCGGCCGATATGAAGGTGTTGACGATCGCGTGCGGGCGCACTTCGTTGATGATGAGGTTTCGATTGGCGATTATGTGCTCGGTGGCGGCGAGGCGGCGGCCTGGGTTGTCGTAGAGGCGGTGGCGCGGCTTGTTCCAGGTGTAGTGGGGAATGCGGCGTCGATCGATTCGGAATCGTTCGTCGAGGGGCTGCTCGAATACCCGCAGTACACGCGACCGCGCGTCTTTCGGGGTCGTGCTGTGCCAGATGTTTTGGTGTCGGGCGACCATGCGGCGATCGCGAAGTGGCGACGCGAGGCGCAGATCGCGCGGACAAAGGCGGAGCGAGCGGATCTTTACGCGCGCTGGATCGCAAAGTGCGGCAAGGATTGAAAACGCGCGGCGGGCGTGTCATATGAGGGGCCGTGTACGAGAAATTTGACGAATTCTTGAAGGCGGCCGTTCGTGATTTTTACAAGCGTTCGGGCGTGCGGAAAAAGGGGCAGTTCATCGCGTTTGCGCTTGCCTCGGGCGAATCGGCGTCCCTCCTCATCGACAAAGTGAAGGGCACGTCGCTGAAAGAGAAGCTCATCGGCGGAGCGGTTGGCGCGGTGGCGATTCGCATGATCGTGAAGTGGGCGCTTGGTGGGCCGCTCGGGATTGCGCTCTCGCTGGCGACGCTCGGGTCACTTATCGCGTACGCGGTCACGAATCAAAAGGAGATTCTCGACAACATCAAGTCGTATCGCGAGCAGGTGAGCGCGGTGAAGCGTGAGTACGACGAAATCCACGAGGGGTTTCGCGGCGGCGCGTTTGGGCAGAGCGAACGTGATCTCATGATTGACGGGCTTTTGCGCCGGTTTGTGGAGCGCATTGAGCAGGTCGGAGATTCGAAGTGACAAAACGGGTCGAGTGCCAATCGATTGATGATTACGCGGAAGCGCTCGGGCCGCACTTCACACACGAGACTTATCGGGCCGATGACATTGCGGCCAGGGCGATGGGAAAGGGCTGCCGAACCTGCGGCGTTGAAGTGACGATTTCGATCGAGGCGTTCAAGGAGACGGGCGACCTGCCACGGTTTAGAGAGCTGACGAAGGGGCTCGCGCCGGAAAAAAAGAAATAAGGAGCGCATGTCGGCACGCGCAGCAGGGAGGTTACGCCGATAGACTCCTAGAGGTTCGCGAGGACGTCGACTGCGTGTCCGTCGACTTTGACTTTCGGCCATATTTTCGCCACTCTGCCTTTTTCATCAATAACGAACGTCGTTCGCTCGCAGCCCATCGTGATTTTGCCGTACATGTTTTTCTCTTTCCAAACGCCGTACGCCTGCATCACTTTTGTTTCGACGTCCGCGAGCAGCGGAAACGGCAGATCGTACTTCTGCTTGAATTTTGCTTGCGCCTCCGGCGTATCCTTCGAAACGCCAATGACGACGGCCTTCTTTTTTGCGAATGCTTTGACTTCATCACGGAAGTCACAGGCTTCGCGCGTTCAGCCAGGCGTGTCGGCCTTCGGATAGAAGAAGAGGACAACTTTCTTTCCCGCGAAATCTACGAGCGAAACCGGCGCGCCGTCGTCCGCGACGAGCGAGAACGCGGGCGCCTTATCCCCAACGCTGAGTGCCATTTTTGAACCTCCCCGGTGCCGCCCACGACGGGCCACGCACCGCCCTCCTTCAATAATCCGTTGGCGGTCGAATGACAATCTGAAGCGTGTATAATCTTCTGCGTGACGGCGGAGATCGAGGTCAAGGTAGGTTGTTTGCCCACAGCATCGATTCTCGTCATCGATGACGAGCCGGGGCTTCGCGACATGCTGTCATTCTGGTTGACCGAAGAGGGGTACGAGGTGGTGCCGGCATCGGACGGGCGATCCGCGGTCGGGATGCTCGAATCGCGGAAGTTCGACCTCGCCGTCACGGACCTCAAGATGCCGGGGATGGGCGGCGTTGAAACGGTCATGTCGCTTAAGGCGATCGACCCCGAAATCGAAGTCATCGTGACAACGGGGTACGCAACAATTGAAACGGCCGTTCAGTGCATGAAGAACGGCGCGTTTGATTATTTACAAAAGCCTTACAATCTCTCCGAATTGAAAATCGTTCTCGAGCGGGCGCTCGAGCGGAGTCATTTGAACGGGATCGTTGCGCTTTATGAGGCGAGTCGGGCGCTCATGGCGACGCTCGACACGCGAGATCTCGTTGCGAGTGTGTTGTCGCTCGGGCAGGCGGTGCTCCAGGCGGATGCGGTGGCGGTGGCGAGCCGGAGGACGGCGACGCGCGGCGATGGGGACGTGGGCGCATTTGCGATTGATGCGAGTGATTCGTTTGTTGGGCTGGCTGAGTCCCTCATTCGCGACGTTTCGGCGCGTGCGCTTTCGACACGTGCGGCGCTCTTCTTATCGGCGGATGAGGCCGCGGCGCTTACGCTGGTCTGCCCGGCGCATGAAACGGGATTTTCATCGGGGCTTGTGTTGCCGCTCGCCGTGCGCGACGTCGAA
>JACPTQ010000013.1:77100-113872 GCA_016192705.1 Deltaproteobacteria bacterium
GCTTGTTTTTGCTCGGCGGTCTGGACGTGCGCCCTTCACCTTGCTTGAACAGAGGCGCGGAGGTGTCTTGGCGTCGCAAGTTGCGATGGCGTTTGAAAACGCGCGCTTATATGGCGAGCTTGCCGAGCGGTTGCGTGAGTTGACGGCGGCGCGCGATCAGCTGTTGCAGGCTGAGAAACTTGCGGTGGTCGCTGCGCTTGCGGGCGGCGTTGCACACGAAATCAACAATCCACTCGCTTACGTGCGCGCAAACCTCGAGTCGCTGATCGGGTATCACGCGACGGTCGCTGGAGCTTGGCGGCAAGCGCGACAAGTGGCGGCCGAATTGCGACGCGCCACGAACACAGAGGCCGACGCGCTTGCGGAGAAACTAGTCGGTTCAATTGGTGACGAAGCGCGCGCTGAGGCGGTCATTGCTGATTTGGAACCGATGGTCCGCGAGACGCTTGAGGGCGTGCGCCGAATCACCGATTTGGTCGGGGGTTTTCGCTCGCTCGCGGCGCCGCCTGTGCGAGAAGCGCCAGAATTTTTCGATCTGGGCGAAATGGCGCGCGCGTGTCTCCCGTGGCTTTCGACGGTTGAGGACCCGGCTTCGGCGCGCGGAAATCAAGTGACGTTGCGCGTTCATGATGTCGTGCGCGTTCGGGCGGCCCCGAATGATGTGCGCACAGCGATTGAAAACGTATTTTCATTTTTTCGGCGGCGAATGATGGAGGTCTCGGGGGGCGAGGGCGAGTCGGTTGTTGATGTAGAGGCGTCCTCCGGCGGCGTCACCCTCACGATCTCGTCAACGGCGTTTGTATTGAGCGATGAGGAGCGTCACCAAGTTTTCGATCCGCGGCTGGGCGTCGACAGTGCGCACGGTCGGCGGCTCAAACTCGACGTGGATTTGACGATTGCGAGCCAATTGATCCGTCGGAACGGTGGGGATTTGATCGTCGCGAGAGACAAAGACCGCGGGACCGTGTTCGAGATATCGATTCCCAATTCGTCGAGCTCGTAAAACTTTTCTCTACACTTCGGACGAATCGAACGGGGCAAAGGTTGGCGTCACCATTTCGACCGTTGCGCGATAAAGGTGCCGCTCGTCAAAAACGGCGCGGCGTCGCGTACCGATGTGAATGTGGACCGGTGGGCGGACAAGCCAGTGCCAAATGACGACGGGGCCATTTGTGTTGAGCGAAGAGGGCGAAAGGACGGCCGCCCGATCGACGAGTGGGCGCAATGCGGCGTCGTAGGCGGGGCGAGGAAGGCGGCGATGTCGGCGTTCGCGCGCCAGTGTGCCGTCAAAAGCCGGCGAGATGTGGAAGAGTTCGTGGAGGATCGTGCGAAGGCGTTCGCGGGGCGTCGACGCGCGGAAAAAGAGCGGGCGAAGCGATATCCAATAAAGGACGCGGCGTCGCGCAACGCGGATGAGGGGCCGACGCGTGAGCCCGTCGTGCGAGTGGCGTTTACCGGTTGCGTCGTTGGCAAGCCCGCGAATCGTCGCGAGGCTGCGGCGGCGCGATTCACCAGCGACAAACAAGATGCGGCTTGCGCGAAGGTGAGCAAAGATCGGTTCTAATTTGGCGAGGCGGCGAATGAAGCGCGTGAGCTCGCGATTGAGATCGGGTGCTGGCGTCATGGCGGTGCGGACCCACGCGCGGATTCTGGTGGCGCTGCGGGCAAGCTTTTCGGGCGCCACACGAGAAAGAAAAGGCCGCCCAGGAAAAGGACCGCAAAAACAGTGTACGACGCGGCACCTGGGGCGCTCGACGCGAACGTGATTGCGAGGGCGTTGTGCGCGGCGTGGACGAGAATCGGCGGGAGGAGCGAGCGCGACCGGAGTGCGAGGGCGGCGAGCAGGAGACCGAGAAGAAACGTTGCGGCGAAGCGATAGGGCGAGAGGTGGAGCGCGCCGAAGAGGAGGCTCGAGATGATCGCCGCAGGGATCGGGCGGAGGCGCTCGCGGAGGCCTTGGAGGACGAGGCCGCGGAAGGCGAGCTCCTCGCAGATGGCGGGGAGAAGCGCGAGGGCAAGAAGTTTGAATGGACCGAGGGCGACGAGCGTTTCGTTAAGGACGCGCTCGAGCTCTGTGGCGATGGACGGTGGGACCGGGAGGATCTCGTTTTGGAGCGGTGCGAGTGCGAAGGCCGCGATGAACCAGGTCGATGCGCCGAGGAGGATTGTGGCGGGCCAAGCTTGGCGATTTGGCGCGCGTAAGAGAAACGTCGAGCGGACGTCGAAGCGGCGAAGGAAAACGAGGGCCAGCGCGGGGACGAGAATGCAAGCGACTGGGCCGACGACAACGCTGAGCACGGGGTCTACGCGGCCAGCGGCTGGAGCCACATAGTAGAGGAGGAGAAACGCGACGATGGCAAAGAGGGTCGTGCTGGCGATGGTGGGCGGGAGGACCAAGCCGGCGCGCGGACGAGCGAAGATTTCGCCGAGCGCCTCACGGCCACCGAAGTAGATCGTTTCGGTCTCAAAGAGGCGAGCCGCAAAAACAAGTGCGGCGCCCGAATAAATGGTCGACGCAAAAAAAACGGTGGCTATCGACGCGGCCGCGATTTGGCCTTCGAGGATGGCGCGTGCTTCGAGGACAACGTTGAGGATGGGGACGAAGGCGGCCCAGTTCGCGGGGCCGTCGTTCGGGAGCCCGCCGAGAAGCGAGGCGGGGACGATGAGGACGAGGAGAACGGGTGTGAGGAGGTTTTGCGCGTCCTTGAACGAGCGCGCGAAACTCGCGACGACCATCATCACGGCCGAGACGAAGAGGGCCGCGGGGATGATGAGGAGGAGGATGAGCGCGATTCCCTCGGGGCGCGGTGCGAAGGCGGCGCTTCCGGTGGTCGCGTCGAGTTGCGAGAGCGCGTGCGCGACGGTCAGCGAGAGTGAGATGAGGTTGAGCGTCGCGGAGGCGAACGACAGCGTGACGACGGCGAGGTATTTGCCAGTTACGATTTCAAGACGCGTGAGAGGCGCGGTCAGAAGGGTTTCGAGTGTGCCGCGCTCCTTTTCGCCGGCGGTCAGCTCGATCGCTGGGTAGAAGGCGCCGAGGATCAGCATGGTGATGAGGAGGATGGGGAGAACGCGCCCAGCGAAATGGCCGCCCATCTCGGTTTTGGTCGCGACGTTGGTGTGGCGAATTTCACCCGGTGACGCAAGGGTAGAGGGTTGACCGCGGCGCGCAAGCTCAGAGATGCGGAGTTCGCGATCCCATTTGAGGAGCTCCTTTTCAATTCGTCGATGGCCAAGCGCGGAGCGCTCGCGGGCGTCGTTTGAATAAACGTCGATGGGAACGCGTTCGCCACGTGATATCGCGGACCGCGCATCGTCGCGAATCTTGACGACAACGTCGACGCCACCCGATTTTAGGTCGTCGATGAGAGTTTGGGTTGGACCGGTTCTTCCGGCGTTCGAGTCGTCGTGGCGCTTCGGTGAGACAATCACAATCTCGCGATGATCTGCGAAGCGCGACCGGAGATCCACGGCGCCGCTTCCGGTAAAGACAACGCGCGAGGGTTGCTTGGCCAACGTGTCGACGGTCCTTTCGGCCATGAAAAGAACGACGAGTCCAAGGGCCGGGTACAGAACCAGCGGAAGGCCGATCATCATGAACAACGTGCGGCGGTCACGAAACGTTTCGCGTAGCTCTTTCGCGAAGATGGTGATGACGGGGGCGAGGCGCACGCTAATTCAGCTCCGCGGGGACGCCGCTGGGCTGTCCATCTTTTTCGAACGCGTCGACGATCGACAGGAACGCTTCGGCAAGCGTCGCTTTCCCGGTTTGCGCAAGTATCTCGGTGCGCGGCGCGAGCGTAGCGATGCGTCCGGTGCAAAGAATGGCGATGCGATCGCACAGGGCCTCGATGTCGCCAATCGTGTGGGACGAAAAGAGGATCGCCTTTCGGCGCGCACGCGCGCCGTGCAAGAAGTCGAGGATAAACCGCGCGCCGGCGATGTCGAGGCCAAGCGTCGGTTCGTCGAACACGAGGACCGGTGGGTCGTGAATGAGGGCGCGGGCGATGTTCGCGCGTTGGCGTTGGCCGGTCGACAGCGTCCCACACGGTCGGTCGGCGAAGCCCGTCATCGACAAGTCTCGAATGAGGACCGCGGAACGCTCTTCAATGGTGTCGGGTGGGCAATCGTAGAGGCGCCCAAAGTAGCGCAAGATTTCGCGCGGAGTGAGGCGGACGTAAAGCGCCGTGCCTCCAGTCAGGAAGCCGATCGCGCGTCGCACGCCAAGCGGATGGGTCGCGACGCAGCTGCCGGCGATAAAAGCGGTTCCTGCGCTTGGGGTGAGCACGGCCGAGAGCATTCGCAACGTCGTCGTTTTGCCGGCGCCGTTTGGGCCAAGGAGCCCGACGATTTCGCCCGCCCGCACGTCAAGATTCACGCCGCGCACAGCGTGCGTCGGACCAAACCACTTCTCGAGCGATACAGCGCGGACGAGCGGTTCGTCACCCACGAATCCATCTTTGTGCGAAATGCGTTGCGAATCAAGGAGCGGCGCGCTTTACAGGCGTCGTGGGAAGGTCGTAAAACCCAGCGGTGATTCGCCGACGCCTCTTGGCCCTCGCGCTCGCCGTCAATTTCATTCCTGAGGACGTTCGCGCGGATACGAGTGTGCCCGAGCCCGAGCCGACGGAAGACGCCGCGGAGCCAAAGACAATCGTCGAGCGCATCGATGTTCGCGGTCTGAAAAAAACCAAACTTTCGGTGGTGCGCGATCGCTTGCTCGTTAAGGCGGGCGAGGCGCTTGATGAAGACCGCGTGGTGGTGTCGAAGCTGCGCTTGATGGGGCTCGGCTTCTTCCGTGACGTGCGGACTCACATTGAGCGCGGCTCAAAACCAGGGAACGTCGTCGTTGTGTTCGACATGGTTGAGCGCAATTCGATCGTTGTCACTGACATCATGCTTGGCGTATCGCGGCGCACACCGTTTTGGGCGGGCCTTGGGATCGAGGAAACGAATTTTCTCGGACGCGGGTGGAAGCTCGGCGGCGCGGCGGTGGCCGGCGAAGGACAACAGGCGGTGCGACTCCGATTCTTCGACCCAGCGTTTCTGTCGAATCGCCTGGTTCTCGGCGGTTCGCTTTACTTCAACAAGGGTCGCGAGTTTTTCCCCGATTCTTTCGGTGCGCTTCCCGATCTTAACTATCAACGCCTGGGTGGCGTCGCGACGGGCGGCTTCAACCTCGGCGGTTTCCATCACATCTATCTCGACTATCGGCTCGAATCCGTGATGGCGCGAATTCCGGCGGGCGTTGTCGCGGACATCGACCCCGACTTGACGTGGTTGTCGAGCTTTTCATTCACGTACGAGCGTGACAGCCGCAACGACAACTTTATCCCGACAGAGGGTTCGCGCGTTTCGTTTGGGGTTGAAGTCGGCAGCCGTCTCCTTGGAAGTCGGTACGAGTTTTCGAAATACGTTCTCAAATCAGAGTTCTTATTGCCGCTCGTTCCCGAACACGCTTTTAAGATCGAACTGTTTGCTGGTTTGACGCAGGGGTACACGCCATTTTTTAACCAGTTCTATTTCGGCGACCACGTTTATTTCTCGCCGCGCGAGCGCTCCATTTCGCGTGCTTTGGGCCTCAACTACTCCGATGCCAGCCGGTATTCGCAGGTCGCGATGTCGCTGAGCATCGAATACGACCTTCCTCTTTTTTTGCGCGGCCGCAACGTTTACCGCGGCTATCTGTTTTGGGCGGCCAGCGCGACGTACATGAACCGGTTGACGGAAACGCTCATCTCCGCGCCGTCGCGCGCCGGCGATTCGCCGTTCACCGCGTCGTTTGACATCGGTATCAAGCTCGACACACCGCTCGGTAATTTTGTGTTTTCGACGGCGTTCATTTTGGACTTCCTCCTATGACGGGGCACCCGAACGCCATTGTCCTCGCGATCCTTGCGGCGTCTGGCGTTGGGACGGTTCGGGCAGACGACGGCGACCTGGGCGCGTTCCATGTTTCGATTCGTGGCGAGCACTTCTACACGTCGTACCGAATCGACGCGGTTTTCACCGATCGCGTCAAAGAAAAATTGACCTCCGGTCTCACGACGACGCTGCTTCTTCACACCGCCATGTTTGAGGAGGGGCGCATTTCGCCGCTGACGGCGAACGTTCGCGAGATCCGCGTGAAGTACGATGTTTGGGAGGAGCGGTTTGCCGTTTATCAAGAAGATAAGTTTCGGCGCGTCAAGTATTGGGCGAAATCGTACGACGAGCTTGTCGATTCGCTGAAGTGGGTCGCCGACCTCGCGATTGCAAAGAAGGGCGATCTCGCGCGCGATAAGAAGGTTCAGCTACGCGTGCGCGTTGACATCGACCCGGTCTCGAAAGAGCTGATGGACCGGGTTCGGGCGTACGTTGAAAACCCCGGTGGACACCGCGACGAAGGTCGTTCGCGGTCTCTCTTTGGAAGCTTGGCGCGGCTGTTTGGGAGATCGCGGCAAGTGGAGGGCTTTGCGGCGTTCGTTTTTCGGTCGCCCGTTTTCTCGATGTCCCAGGTGTTCGAAAAGGCAGAGGGCGAGCGGCGGTGAGCCGGTTCGAGCTGAAGATTCTTTTCGCGGTTGTGTTTGCGGCGATGATTCCGGGCGGCGCGGCGATGCTGCTCGTGAACGAGTTGGCCGAGGAAAGTTTTCAGCTCGGGTTGAACGATCGCGTTCGTGAGGCCGTTGAAGAGACGAGCAAGCTTTACCGCGAGGTGATCGCGGCGCGGGTTGCGGCCTACAAGGCGTTTGCGCGCGAGTTATCGGAATCTGCGGAACTGGGGCGGCGCGCGGTCGCTGGGCGCGAGGGGATATCGCAATACTTGCATGCGCGGATGAGAGCGGTTGAGGGCGTTGAGAGTGTGACGCTCGTGCACGCACACGGGAAGAACATTGTCGTCGGTGCGGGGCGCGCGTTTCCGGACGAGGCTTGGCACGTTCGCGATATCCCAAACCTCGAAGACGAGCCGCTCAGCGTCAAGGCCGAGGCGCTGCGCGGGCTCGGGGTCACGGGATTGCGCATCCGCGCGGCGCTCGAGCGACGTTACGAGCGGCGACTTGAGGAGTCGGGGGTTTTTGATGCGGTCTATAAGGAAGTCGCGGGACAGCGAAGCGCCTTTGCGCGGAGCTTTGCGCTTGCGTTTGCGGGTGTTCTCGCGATTCCGGTTGTGGTGGCGCTCGGGCTTGGGTGGCTGCTCGCGCGAAACGTCACGAAGCGCGTCCGCGCTGTGATTCGCGGGACGGGGCGTGTCGCGCTTGGCGATTTGGCGTTCGAGATTCCCATCGCGGGTCGCGATGAGGTCGCGGAATTGACGCGGGCGTTCAACGCGATGGTTCGGGATATTCGGGAACAGCGCGAACAGATTGGGTACTTGGAGCGGATTTCAGCGTGGCAAGGGGTCGCGCGACGGCTCGCGCACGAAATCAAAAATCCGCTGACGCCGATCCAATTGGCGATTCAAGAAGCGGCGCGGAAATACGCGGGCGATGATGCGAAATACCGCCAGCTGCTCGATACGTCGCTTGAAATCGTTACAGAAGAGGTCGCCTCGCTGCGCAAGCTGGTCGATGAGTTTTCCGCGTTTGCAAAATTGCCAGCCGTCAAGGCGGAGGAGACGGATCTTGTCGCGTTTTTGCGAGACTTCGTTCGTGATTACGGCGGAATCGATGATCGTGTTTCGGTCGATCTTAAGGTGGGCGTGGATTCGGCGCGCGTGCGACTTGACCGAATGTTATTCCGTCGGGTGCTTGATAACCTGGTGAAAAACGCGCGCGAGGCGATCGTCGAAAGTGGAAAAGGGGGAAACGTGACCGTCGAGGTGTTGCGGCGCGACGAAGTCGTTCGCTTGACCGTCACAGACGATGGGCCGGGGTTTACGGCGCAAGTTCGTGCGCGGCTTTTTGAGCCGTACTACACGTCGAAGCGCGAGGGGACGGGGCTCGGGCTTGCGATCGTGAAGAAAACGATTCTTGAACACGACGGGAAAATCTTTGCGGAGAGCGGACCCGAGGGTGGCGCGCGATTCGTGATCGAGCTTCGCGCGAGTTCTTGAGGGCGAGTGCACGGGCGACGTTCATGCGTGCGCGAATTGTCGCATGGTTGCTGAGCGTGATAAATTTACGGAGTGGCAATCGATCGCGGTGCGAAATCGGGAACGGAAAAGAGCCCGGCTGAGCTCATTGACGAGGCCGAAAAAAAGATCGAGCGGGTTCGCGTTCTCTATAATCAATACTTTCAGGGGATCGAGAAGCTCGAGCCGGCGCTGCCGCGCGCCGAAGCGCAGCGGCTTATGCGCGACCTTCGAAAGCTGACGTTGAGATCGGGGCAGCGGTTTCGCTTTCAGAATCTTTTGTCGAGGTTCTCAATTCTCGAGGAGCAGTGGAGCCGAACGGTTCGTAAGATCGAAGAGGGTCGCTATAGGCCACATCTCTTTCGCTTGCAGCTCCATGAACACGGTCAGGTGGGGCCGTCGTCGTCGCGGAAGAGCGTCGCGTCGGCGCTGGGCGCGTTCTCGAAACGTGCGCCGGGTGCGTCGCCGCAGACTTCGGAGTCGAACGAGCGCGCGAGGGACGAGGGTGGAAATCTGCGTGGCGCTCTCAGTTTGCTTAAGCCACTGGTCGGGAAGAACGGCGCCGGGAGCGAAACGTTGGTGAGAGAGTCCGGTGAGGCATCGAAAGGCGGTGCGCGCTCTGCAAAGGGTCCAGACGAGAATCGGATGAAGCAGATATTCGACGATTACGTGGCGGCGCGTCGGCAAACGGGTGAGTCGGTGACGGACGTGTCACTTGAGGGGATTCGGTCGGCGGTTTTGAAGCAGGTCCCGGCGATATCTGAAAAACTCCCGTGCGACGAAGTCGATTTCAAAGTTGTAATTCGCGCCGGGAAAGCTGTTTTGAAGGCCGTCCCCGTCGTCGGGAAAGGCACTGCAAAATAAGGGGGCGCGGCGGGCTCCTTGCGGCTTGCGAGTAGCGTGAGCTACCATCACGGCGAAACCGCAGCGTTGGAATTCTTCACTGTTGACGAGCGGTTAACGATTGGAGTCGGGGAGGCACGCCCATAACGCCGGATCACAAAAGGGGGTTTGTTTTCGCGACGAGAGACGACACCGGCGCCGACGACGAGCGACTGATGGCTCAATTTGTCGATGGCGACACCGCGGCGTTTGATACGTTGCTCGCCCGGTACAATCGCCCCGTTTTCAATTTCATTTACCGGTTTGTGCGAAACACGGAGCGCGCCGAGGACATCCTTCAGGATGTGTTCATGCGCGTCGTTCGAGGTGCGAAAGACTATCGGCGCGAATCGAAATTCAGCACATGGCTTTACGCAATTGCGAGAAATCTCTGCATCGACGATCGGCGGCGCGAGGTGTTTCGGCGCGGTCCGTCGCTGGATCAGACGATCGGCGGCGACGATGACGACGGGCCGGCGCTCATCGACACGGTTTCAGATTCGGCGGCCGGTTCCGACGAGAAGGCGTTTGGGCGTGAAATCCAGCCACGTATCGCGGCGGCCCTCGCATTGCTTAACCCGGACCAGCGAGAGGTGTTTTTGTTGCGCGAGGTGAGTGGGCTTGCGTTCCAAGAAATCGCCGAGATTGTTGGTGTCTCTGAAAACACGGTAAAGAGCCGGATGCGATATGCGATCGAGCATCTTCGGAAAACGCTTGAGGGCGTCGGGATCGACCGAGCCGCCGCACTTGAAGGATGACCGCTTCGGCGGTGCCGCGTTTTTCGGTCACCGTGTTATTTTTTGGTGGAGCCGGTCCGTTTCGCCTTTGCGAGCCGAAGGAGAATCGGGATCACGAGCCGAACGGCCCGCCCGCGATGTGAGATCGCGTCCTTCTCGATTGGGGATAATTCCGCCATCGTCTTGCCGACGCTCGGCAGGAAGAAAAGGGGGTCATAGCCAAAGCCCGCAACTCCTCGCGAACTCATCAGGATAATTCCATTGACGCGACCCTCAACGACTTCAAGCGCTCCATCAGGTTGAGCAACCGCGAGGGCGCACACGAACTGGGCCGACCGGTCGTCGCGCGTTGTCCCGTGCATTTCTTGGAGGAGCTTGATGTTGTTCGCGTTATCGTCTGTCGGCGACCCAGCGTAGCGAGCCGAGTTTATTCCCGGCTGTCCGCCAAGCGCATCGACGCATAAGCCCGAGTCGTCGCCAATCGAGACATAGCCCGTCGATTGAGACGCGGCGACGGCTTTGATGGATGCGTTTTCTGCAAACGTGAGTCCCGTCTCTGGAGGGAACGTCATGCGCGGGAGAGGAGCGATGACGATACCGTGGGGGGCAAAGGACGCACCGATTTCAACAATCTTGTGGCGGTTGTTCGTGGCGATCACGACTTTCATGGGAATCCCGCCCCTACGCCCGCAAGCGCGGACCTCTGGATCTCTCGGATCTCGCTCACAGCGCGAACCGCGGCGTCCGTGAGGAGAGAAAGCTGTGTCCGGTTGAAGGGGCGTGACTCGGCGGTACCCTGAACCTCGACGAAGGAGCCCGCGCCGGTAATAACGAAGTTCATGTCGACGTCGGCCTTCGCGTCCTCACGGTAGCAAAGGTCGGTTAACACCTCGCCGCCGGCCAAGCCGACCGAAACCGCCGCGACCGAATCGATGAGTGGAAGGCGCACAAACGAGCCCGCGTCGCGAAGTTTCCCGAGAGCGAGAGCGAGCGCGACGTAAGCACCGGTGACGCTCGCGGTGCGTGTCCCGCCGTCTGCCTGAATGACGTCGCAGTCGATGAATATCTGAAGCGGGCCGAGTGCTGCGGTGTCGACAATGGCGCGCAAACTGCGGCCGATGAGTCGCTGGATCTCTTGCGTGCGCCCGTCAACTTTTCCGCGCGTCGATTCGCGCGGTTTTCGGGTGTGCGTGGCACGCGGAAGCATCGCGTACTCGGCCGTCACCCAGCCGCGTCCGGTTCCCTCGAGGAACGGGGGCACCTTTTTCTCAACGGAAGCGGAACAGATGACGCGCGTCTTTCCCCAATCAACGAGCGCCGAGCCTTCGGCGTGTTCGAGGAAGTTCGGAGTGATCTGAATGGGCCGGAGCTGTCCGGAGGTTCGACCATCGTCGCGCATCGTGGAGCGACACGTACCACGAGTTCGCGCCGTGCGTCATCCGGTTCAGTCGATACCGACCTCTTTTCGGACGAGGGCGACCTCCGCGATGTGGTCTTTTGTTGAGTGGTGAAGGAACTGGATTGCGTGGTGTCGTGCAAGCGCTGCTTCTCCCGTCGCGACAAGGTGACGGTAGAACTGATAGTGCGCCTCCGCGAACTTTGGGTGAAGCTCTAGTGCGCGCTTGAACGCAGCGGTCGCGTCGCGCGGGCGATCTGTTGCGCGATAGATGAGCGCCTGGAGGAAATACGCGGGCGCAAAGCGCGGATCCGCGAGGACGAGACGGCGTGTTTCCTGGAGGGCGGCCAGCGGGTCGTCGAGCGACGCGAGCGCGAACGCAAGCTGATAACGGGCGCGCGTGTCTTTGGGGCTTCCTTCGACGGCTGCGCGCAGAAAGGGCAATGACTCGCGTGTGCGACCTTGCTTTTGAAGCAGAACCCCCACGTTGAGTTGTGCTTCGGTGCAGTTTGGGCATGCGGCGACCGCCTTCTTATAGGCGTCGAGGGCACTCGTGAGTTCACCGCGCTCGTGGTAAATCGCACCGAGTCCAACCCAGGCTTCGGCGATCCGATCGGAAGATTCGAGAACCTTGAGGTAGCATGAGCGAGAGTTTTGCCACTCCTTTTCGCGCCAAAAGGCTCCGCAGAGATTCAGGCGCGCCTCCGTAAGTCCTGGATTGATGCGCAACGCCGTTCTGAAATAGCTGATTGCGGAGTTGACCTTGTTCTGGTCGAGAAGAATTCGCCCAGCGGCGTTGGCGGCATCGGCGTGGTCTGGGTTTAGGTCGAGCGCGGACATGAAAAGTCCGTACGCTTTTTCGAGGTCGCCTTGGCGATACGCGATGAGACCGAGGTTGTAGACGGGCTTCTCGTAACCAGGGTTGAACTCGAGGGCGAGCGAGAAGTTTGCGCGCGCGCGTTCATACTGGCCCTGGGCGAGCAGGGCGGCGCCCCGGTCGTTATGCTCGATTGCCTTGCGGTGGAGGCTCGCCTGTCCCATGCAGCCTGCTGCCGAGAGAAAGATAAGTGCGATTCGTTTCATCCAGATTCTCCTTCTATAGAGGGGTTATCGGCGAGCGAGTGGATTTGTTGCGGGAGCGCGATCGGCTCGCGACTTCTTAAGGTCGTCAGTCTTACGTGAGTGGGTGTAATGACGATCGAAACCTGTCCATCGGAATCTGTCCGATAAAGTGGAACTCCGAGACGGCGATACCGGCTCACCACGGTGCCGTGAGGGAAGTGAAACGGGTTTGCGCGCCCGAGGCTCGCGATGGCGACGGTGGGTCTCACCGCACGCAGGAACTTGTACGTGCTTGACGTGCGGCTTCCATGGTGGGGCACTTTGAGGATTTCTGCGCGAAGGTCGATGCGGCTTTCGGCAAGGTCTAATTCGGCATCGCGCTCGATATCACCTGTGAGGAGGAGTCGTAGGGCGCCAATGCTCAATCGAAAAACGAGCGAGTTGGAATTGACAGACAAATCGTCGAAGAAGTTCGGCGTTCCCCGGGGCGTGATCGGGTGGACAAGGCAAATCCAGAATTCGCTGTGGTCGCAAGGCGGAATAGGTGGCGGAACTCGCACGGGAATCTCGCGTGCGTCGAGTTCACGTCGGAGCCGTTCGAGCGCGGAACCCTCCCACGGCTGACCATTCGCCCAAACCTCGCCAACCTTCACCGACTTCACGACGGCCGTAAGTCCGCTCGCGTGGTCGTTGTGCGGGTGGGTCACGATGGCCCAGTCGACGCGTGAAATGCGATTTCGTCGCAAATAAGGAACGACGACCCGCGCGCCGACTCGGTCATCGCCCAAAAGGCTTCCCCCCGCGTCGACGAGCATGACCGCGCCGTTCGGGAATTCTATGAGCGTCGAGTCGCCTTGGCCGACCGCGAGGAACGTGACGCGAACAGCGTTTCGTGGTGCGCGAGATTCGCGTAGAGAGAGTTCGACGATGAAAGAAACAGCGAAAAGGAGAAGAGATACGGTTAAGAGCCCACGCTGAGACGAGCGCATGGCAAACAGGGAAATGGCACCAACCAGGACGAGAGTTTGAACAAGGCTTGGTGCGAACGTCAGGCACAAGGATTCACTGGGGCCGCCGAGCGCCGCGGTTATCAAATTGAACACGCGCGCGAGAAAAAGTGGGAGCGACAATAGCTGGGATGCGATCGCGGGAACGAAGAGTTCTGCGGTGCCCCACGCGAGCGCGGTAACCAGGAGGAGCGATCCGATCGGGATGAGGATGAGATTTGCCAAGAGGCCAGCGACCGCGATCCGCTGGAAAAAGTAAGCCGTGAAGGGGGCCGTTCCGAGGGTTGCAGCCGACGAATGTCGAACAGAGCGAACGACGATCGCAAGAAGGCGCGCGCGCAGTGTTGGATGTGCGGTCGCAGCTGATATCCCGCGGCTGGCCGTGAGACCTGGAGTGAGTCCAATGATGGCGACAACGGAAACAACGCTCAAGATAAACGACACATCGTAGAGGGCCGCGGGATCGACGACGGTGATGATGAGAACTGTTAAGACGAGAGCTCGTGTGCTCGAACAGCGCCGCTCTGCGAGGAGGGCCAGTGCGGAAATGGCGAGCATGACCCATGCGCGAACGGCTGACGCCGGCGATCCGGTGACAAGGACGTAGAAGGAAGCGGCCGGAAAAGCGAAGAGCCAAGAGAACTTTGTGGCGCCAACCGACAGGAGAACTCGCTCAAATCGTCTGGCCAAGAATCGGCCGATCTTCACAAAGAGCCACATCGCGAAAACAAGGTGCAGCCCGGAAACCGCGATGATGTGCAAGATCCCTGTATTTGTATAGTTCTCGACCACATCCGGCGCGAGGGCGCGCCGATCGCCAAGAAGAATCGCCGCGACCAACGCGGCGGTTGCGCGCGAGGGCTCGTCGCGGAGCCTTGCGATGAGCCGATTTCGCAAGTCTTCGGCCGCGCGCGGAATGGCACCTAAAATGGTGGTCGACTCACCTTCGATCTCGAGCGCGTCGGCATTGCGCACCCGAAACTCGTAGCGAATTCCTTCGCGCGCGAGAGCACGGGCCCGATCGCTTTCTCCAGCGTTCATCGCGGGCGCCGGCCGCATGAGCTTTCCGAACAAACGAAGGCGATCACCGGTTCGAACGGCGAGATCGGACAACGCGACGCTGACTCGAATCTTCTGCGCGATGGGTGTCGGGTCACGGCCTCGGTAGCAATTCACTGCATCGACGATGAACGTCGAAACCCCCGCAGTACCCTGAACAGCGCTTACCATGGTCCCCGTGCATTCTGCGTCATCGACAGACTCATCGGGCCAGTCGACCGAGGGAAGGCGCGAGAATCCAAACGCTGCGAGCGCGAGAAACGAGGTTGCGCGTGCGAATCTCGCGAAACGGCCTAAAGCCGCCGCGAAGATTGAGAAACAGGTGAGCGCAACCGCGACGACGCTCGGGATGCTCGACGGACTGTGGTTATCCCCCAGGTAAACACCACCGACGTACGCGGCGACGAAGAGAGCCCAAATCCCGGTTTTTCGCACGCGGCGATAGAAAGCAAATGTACGGCCAAAAAACCTCGCAACGATTTCGCGGCAACGCTCGCGTCCGTGAGCGAATGACGCTCAGCGCCGAGCGATATTCGCTCAGAGGCCGCGTTGCCGTTGCGCGGCTTCAACGACAGGCGACGGTGAGATGTCCGAGTTTGTGACGCTGCGCGTGAGCTAGAAACCGAGCGAGCGCAGCGTGAAGGCGCCGGTCGCCAACCCCGCGCCCGTGAGCCCGTCACTCGGCGTTACGCGAACGACGAGCGGATCATCGAGACCAATCGCTGGCGTCTCGCTTTGCGCGGCCCACAAGAACCGGTGCGGAAAACCCTGCGGCACGCTCTGATAATCGAACACCCGCGTCGCCAATCCGCGCGTTCCAGAACCTCCGATCGGAATTGCCGTCACCGCCGAAAACGAACCGCCGTCGACAGCGTACTCAACCGCGACGTCCGTTGGGCTTTCCTCGAGATCGAAAAGGACGAACGAGATTTGGACGCTCGCGTCGACTCTTATTGCCGCGCCGATCGACAAAACCTGCGGTGCTGTGTTTTCGCGCCCCGTGCTGCATGCGGGCACTGCGACAACCCCAAGCGCGCCGATGGACGCGCTGCCAAGCGTCGCCGCCGCGAAAAACCGTCGAACGCCGATCCTCATCGCGCGCGATCCTCGCCGATTCGCGCCGTCTTGGCAATCAGACGAATCATCGCCCCATGAATTCGCCCATTTGAAACAACCGTCGTCTTTCCCGATGCGTCGAATCGTCGCCCGCCGAAGTCCGTCGCCCGACCGCCCGCGCGCGTCGCGATAAACGCCGCCGCCGCCACGTCCCAGGGCTTGAGCGACAACTCCCAAAACCCATCCAGCCGCCCGCACGCCACATAACAAATGTCGAGCGCCGCCGCCCCGGCACGCCGCACGCCCCCACTCGCCATCGTAAACGCTTCGTGGTGGTCGAAATTGTTGTGCCGCGTCGTGCGCCGGTCGTATGGAAATCCCGTTGCGAGAAGCGACCCCTCGAGCGTCGCGATTTTGCTCACGGAGATCGCACGCCCATTCATTGTTGCTGCCACGCCCGCGTGCGCCGAAAACATTTCGTCGCGAACCGGGTCAAATACCACGCCCGCAACCGGCTCGCCATCTCGCAAGCACGCGATCGACACGCAGTAGTAAGGAAACCGGTGCGCATAGTTCGTTGTGCCATCGAGCGGATCGACAACCCAAATGGTCTCGCCAGCCGCATCGCCGATCGCCGCCGGCCGCGACGACCCCTCCTCCGCGAGAAGCCCGTGGTGCGGGTACGTTTCTGCAATCGCGCGCGCCACGATTCGCTCGCTCGCGCGGTCGCCATCTGTGACAAGGTCGAAAATGCCTTTTTGCTCGATCTTCCGTCGCCGCGATGAAATGGCGACGAGCTTCTCCCCAGCCTTCCGGGCGGTCTGCTCCGCGAAATCGAGCAGCGCCGCCGGCGATTCCGCCTTTAACGGCAACCCGTGCGACCCTCTCGAAAATAGTTCAAGAGCCCCGGCAACCGACGCTGCCAATACGCCCAATCGTGCTGTGCCCCCGATTCCTCGATGTGTTTGACCTCGTAACCCTTCCCAACAAGCTTCGTGTTGATATCGCGGTTCTCGGCGCAATTGTCGCCCGGGCATCCGTGGTCCAGATAAAAGCGCACGCCAACCTTGGGGTCCTCGCCCGCACGCGTGATGAGCGCGTCGTCCGCCCAAAAAAACGACCCCGACTGCGAACCGACGTAGCCCCAAACTGTCGGCGATTGGAAGGCGAGGTACGCGGCGATGAGTCCACCCAGCGACGCCCCCGCGAGTCCACGATCACTCGGATCGCGGCAAACGCGAAAGCGCGCTTCGATCGCGGGGCGCAGCTCATCCTTCAAGAACGTGCCATACGCGTCGCCTTTGGCGCCGGTCGTCCCGAACGTGTACTCGGCCATTCGCACGTTTTGGTTCGGCAGCGCCACGAAGACGAGAACCGCGGACGACGCGGGATTCGACGCATACGCGGTGTCGGCGCTCGCGGCAAACGGCGAACGCGTAAGCGATTCGTTGCCGTCGTGAAAGTAAAGCGACGGGAGCGATGGGCACGCGGCGTTGTCGTACGTTGCGGGGACGTAGATGTAGACGTCGCGCGCATTTGAAAGCGTTGTGGACGGGAATCCGCGCCACGCGACAAGACGGCCTTTTGCGGCGTCCCAGTTTTCGGGTCGCGCAACGGCGTTGAATTCACCAACCGTGTAATGGTTCATGCCGTCCCACGCGACGTTTTGCGCGAGGCGGTCTTCGAGCCATGCGCTCGTGTCATCGACGATTTTGTATTCGTGCGGCGCGCTTCGCGTGAGCGTCGTTTCGACGAACCACAAATCGGTCGCGCCAAGCCGCTGCATCGCGAGCGTCGGCGTCCAGTTGGTCCACGCGCCCGCGACCGAATAAGTTCGCCCAGCGCGTCCTCTATAGATGAAGGCGACACGGTCCGAAGCGTCATCGATAAGCGGCGTTCCGCCCCGCGTTTTTACGTCGTTAATAAAGGTGGTGACGTGCGCCTCTCGCGACGGCGCGTCCGATGCGGCGGCAACGGCGGCCTTGAGCGGCGCGAGGAGTGAGAACGGCGCGCGCTTGGTGTCTGGGGATCGCCCGCACGACACGGGCCCGGGACCCGCGTCTAAAGTGGCACCGGCGTCTCGTGTGGTTCCGCCGTCGATGGGGCTACCGGCGTCGCTCGCGGTGGGCGTCCCAGCGTCCGCTTGCGCGGATGGTCCGGCGTCCGCAGGTGTTATAGGCGAACCGGAATCGGGCAATTCGGGGGCGCCGGCATCGACGGGCTCTCTAGGACCAGGCCCGGTGCTGCTGCCCGGCGAATCGCCCGGACCGGCCGTGTTATCGGCTCCACACGAAATAACGGCGACGACCACCAGAAGTAAACCAAGTTGTGTTTTCATGGGCCGAACAACATAACGATTTTGTGCAAAAATGTCGAGCGTGACGCCGCGTGAAGGGTTCCGGTGGAAGGAGGGTTACGTCGTGGGCTTAAAAGCGAGAATCGTTGTGGCTGTGGGTTTGCTGTGGGCGCTGGTTCTTGTGGGGTGCGGAACGGTGTTCCAGGGCGTGAAACAAGGGGTCGTCGTGAACTCCGAGCCAAGCGGGGCGCGGGTGTTTGTCGACGGCAATGAAGTCGGGCGGACGCCGGCCGTCGTTTTTCTTCGACGCAAAACCGACCACCGCGTCGACTTAAGACTCGACGGCTATCGCGACCACGCTTTCACCTTTCGGAGCGCGCCGACGACGTGGGTGATGGTTGCGAACGTGATTGCGTTTGCGACTATTTTTCCGTTCGTCGTTGATGGTCTAAACGGCGCGTGGAACTCGTTCGACGAAGAGGTCGTTAAGGTAACGCTCGACCCGCTTCAAAAACGTTAGTCGAGACGCGGCGGAACTGAAAGATCCGCGGTCGCGGGTACTGCAACAGGGGTTTTGGGTCGCAAGCCCGCGAGGCGCCGCGTTTTCGAAACCACTTGGTCGGCGAGGCGTTTCGTCGCGCCCTTAAGGAGGCTGGCTTCCATGTCGCGGCGCTTCTTGTCGTTGTTCCAGATGTTGACGTCGGTCACTCTGTGCACGCGCTCGAACACCGTGAAGAGGAGGCTTCCCGTTCGCGCGTCGTAAAGCGTCGCTTCGAGGACGCCGGCCATTTCGAGCGTGTTCGTGGGTGCGATGAGCGCGCCAATGATCGTCGGCGTGAGCCACGCCCAGGCGTTTGTGAGCGAGCGATTCACGAAGCGTTGACGATAAAGGAGAAGGTATTCCGAGCGGTAGCGCGCGGCGAGCTCGCGAAGTCCGCCGAGACCGCGGTCTGCGGGCCAGTCGGTCGAAACTTCGGTTGCCGCTTTGAAGAGCCCACCGGCGTCTTCGAGGGCGCGCGAAAGCTCGGCGGGGATTTCGACGAGCGGCGCTTCGCCCTTTATTTCGTATCCCGACGCGACGGCAACGACACCGAGGCGGGCCCCTTCGGCGAGGTAGACGGGCGCGTCGAGGATTTTCTTGAGGTTCTCCTCAGAGATGCCGCCAACCGTGTCGCGCGTGAAGTGATTGTCGCGGAGCAGCGTTCTCGTGGGAGCCGCACGTACGAGGCTGAGGGGCCGAAGCTCCGCGCGGAGCCCGCCCGCTGATGCGCATGATGCGAGCGGGACCACGACGCATAAGGTGACGAGCGCGGCTCCGGACGGTCGTGAAATCTTAGAAATTGGTTGGCGCATTTCTGGTCCTCCTGTGTTTTCGCCTTTTACACAGATAGAACGCGGATCGCGGGGCGGGCTTACACCGCGGCCGATATGTAAGTTGTGACTCGGTCGCGCGTTACCTCTATAGAGGAGGGATCGCTTGCATGGGCGCGTGCGCGGACATACGGTTCGGCGGGCGGAATGGGACGGCGATTCAACGAACCGGAGTGGCTCGCGCGCGAACGGGCGCTTATCGATGGCGCGCGTGGAGGGAGTCGTAACGCGATGGCGGCGCTGTACACGGCGTTTGCGGGCACGCTGTACGCTGAGGTTTTGATGCCAAGGCTCGGTGGCGACGCCGCGGCCGCTGAGGACGCACTCGCCGAGACATTTCGCGAGGTGTTTGCGCGGATAGGCGATTGGCGTGACGAGGGGAAGAGCCTTTGGAGTTTTGCGGCGCGCGTGGCGCTGACGAAGGCGATCGACGTGCATCGGGCGCGAAGCCGCGAGGGGAGGGCGCTTGCGAACTACGCGCGGCTTGTGGCGCCGCTAGTTCCAGAGCCCGAGAACCCCGGCGAGACTATCGCGCGAGAAGCAGATGGGGCGCGAATTCGCGCGCGTGTGGCGATGGTGCTCGACCAGATTCATGAGCGGTATCGGCGGGCGATCGAACTTCGGTTTTTCGAGGAGCGGTCGCGCGAAGCGTGCGCCGAGGCGTTGGGCGTGACGGTCGCGACGTTTGATGTTGTGCTTTTGCGCGCGGTGAGGGCGTTTCGGAAGGGATGGGAGTCTTGACGTGAATCGATCCGATGATTGGAATCGTCCGGCGGATGACGAGGAGCGCGCGGCGGCGGAGCGGCTCGCGAAGGCGCTCGATGGGCGAGCCGTTGAGAGCGCGGGAATCGAGGCGGAGCTTGAGGTTGCGGCGCTTGTGCGGGCAGCTGCGATGAGCGCTGAACTTACGCGAGAACGTTCCGACGCCGTGTGGGCTCGGATCGCGGAAGGTGACGCGGTGGCAGGTGCGGGACCGGGAGCGGGTGTGCGAGCGGTGGTGGCGACACGCGTGCGGGCTCCGGTCGCCCGACGTCGTGGCGTGCATCGATGGCTTTGGGGGGCGGCGGGAGCGGCGGCGACAGCCGCGGTGGTCATGTTGGTCACGTCGGTCACGACCGATCGCGGCACGAAACTGCCGCCGCCTAACGTCTCGCTCGTTAAGGCACAGGCACAGGCCGCCAGCCGAGGCGCGGGGATTTCACCGCTTGGACGCGAAATGCGCGTTTATCGTGAGCGGATGCTGGTGGCGATTTCGGCGACCGCTGAGGAGCCACGATGATCACGCGCCCGTTTTGTGCGGCTGTCCTTGGCACCCTCGTCGCGTTCAGCTGCGCGTCAGGGCCCCGGTCGCGCGAGGCTGCGGCGTGGTTGCGCGATGCGGTGCGCGCTCATCGGGCGGCGGATGAAGCGCTCGCGCGCCGCGATCGTGAGGCAGCGTATGCGACGCTCGTTGGCCTTGTCGGCACGGCAGAACGGTTCGCGACGGAGCGGGGAGACAAGCGCGCTGTGTTAATGGACGCCTACTTCCGTCTCGCTGAAATGGCCCTTGCTGCGAAGAATGCTCCGGCGGCACTTCTGTGGTCGAGCCGCGGGCTAAAGCTCGGCGCGGCGAACGACGTCTTCTCGGCGAATCTGTTGATCGCAAAGGGCCATGCGGCGGTCGCGCTGGGAGATGACGCGCTCGCCTCGGAGTCGTTTCATCGCGCACTCGTCATCAATGACGCGCTGCTGGCCGTTGCGCTCGCGGAGCCCGCGCAATGAGGATTTCCCGGTGTGGGTTGATCGTCGTGGCGCTCGCGTGTGGCACGGCGCCCCATCGCATCGAGCCAACGCATCCGCCACCTGCGCACGAAACCGCGCCGCTGCTGGTTGAAATGGACCGCTCGGAGCGTGCGCTCAATGATGTCACGGCGGTCGCTGCGCGCATCGACTGTAAACAAGCTTGCGATTTGGCGTCATCAATCTGCGCGCTTGCCGAAAAAATCTGCGACATCGCGGCTCGAAATCCGCGTTCGAGCGAGGCAAGGGACCGCTGCGATGATGGACGTGCCCGTTGCCGTCGCGCGCGCGAGCGTGTGGCGATGCGATGTCGGTGCGGGTGAAGTCGAAGCCGGGTTACCGCGCACGGATGCCGAAGCGCCAGCCAAACGCGAGGGCGACGAGCCAGTATCCTTCGTTCGGCTGGCTCGTGAAGCGGACGTCGTAGCCGATGCCGCCGTGGAGCGCGATGAAATACGACGTGACCCTCCGGATGGCGTCGGGGAGTTTTCCGATGTCGAAGGCAACCCCGGCCTCGAGAAACGGTCCAAACAACCCAATCGAAAAACGGCCGTCGGTCGCGCCTATTTGAAGCGCCGTAATCCCCGCACGAGCGAACGGCGAGACGCCGGGACCGGTCCCACGAACACAAATCCCGGCGCCCACCCCAAGCTCCTGGACATCGCCGCCCACGCGAAGTCGCAACATTCCGTCCGGCATCAGGTTCGGGTTGGTGCCGCCGCCCATTTGATATTGCGCCTGCCCGCTTGCGCGTCCGGCAAACTTTGTCAAATTGTCGGTAAAGCCGGCGCCGATTTGCGCATATCCGCCGCAGCCAATACCGACGGTCGCCGCGAGGAACACAAGTCCCGCAATGATGCTTTTAGCGATGCCCACGATGCGCTCGTAACGCGTTCGTCGTCGAACTTCAACGAGTTCTAGAAACGCGGGTATTTTGGGTGCGGGTATTTCGATTGACAGGTTGGGGCACACCCGTGTAAATTACCAACACTTTATTTTCGTCTGGGTGAATGAAGTAGATGACGAAAAAGTCGCGGAAGTGAGGGTGTGATGAAGAAGTTGAAAATCGCATGGGCTGACCTCGAGAGCGCATTTGAGAACAACGCCCCCGATGTCCATTCGTATCTCAATCTCCAAACGGGCGATGTCGTGACGGTCGCGGAGACGACGCAAGGTACGCCCGACTTTCAGGACCGGCTCGACATGAATGCGCCGCTTGCGCCGGTTCGGCCGTTTTCGTCGCGCGAGCAGTACAGGTGGTTGCAGGGCTTCATTACCAGCGTCGAGGAGCCAGCACTCCGCGCGAAGTTGGGCGGGGCGATTGATGGCCCGGGTGCGTTTCGTCGGTTCAAGAGCATGCTGCTTGAGTTCCCGAACGAACGGTCGCGGTGGTTCGACTTTCGAAATCAATGCGCGCACGACCGGATCGAGGAGTGGCTGAAGAGTCTTGGTGTTGAGCCGGTCGATGTTGCGCCATGGAGACTGCCAGCCGGCGAGAAGCCCGCGGAGGCCGTGGTTGAGAGCGTCGGTGCGAATGGGGAGGCGTCGAAGGAATCGACGAGCCCGGCGCCGCGGAGCCCGATTTCGTCGAGCGTGGCGGCGACGGAGGCGACGGCGAACGCACGGCCGGTTGAGCTTGCGCAGTTTATTTCGAATTGGCTGGATCGCTGGGCCCCTGCGGGAATCGCGGCCACGAACGTAGCCGTGGTCGAGGACTTCGCGCGCGCGATCACCGACTTTTTGGCTGGCAAGCCGGAGTCGCTCGGGACGTATGGCTACACAGAATCTCGCGCCGCCAAGCCTCTTCTTTAGAATCGCTCAAATATCGGATTCGATCTTGGCGCCCCCGACGTCTTTGCGGTTCTCTTTTCTTAGTTGTTGTATCGGAAAATGCGAAACTGCGGGCGGCTTGAAATCTCGAAGTAGAAACCAAACAGAAAGGCGACATGCCCTTTCGGGTCGCGGAGCCCCATCGGTGGATTGGGAAACGGCTGCGCGTCTTTGAACGCCTGAATCGCCTCGCCGTCGAGGAAATCGACGCCGCACGTTTGGTGGACCCGCAAGTCCTTTAGCTCGCCGCCTCCGCTGAGCGTCACATGAAGCACGGTGTAGCGGTCCTTGACGCCGTAAATGTTGCCGTTGGGGTCGCGCCGCAAATAGGCGCCGGCCGGCTTCCAATGTTGCGCGACGCCGCGCTTCACGCGGTTAAAAAACGTCGCGTACTTCCAGCTTCGCGAATTCAGCATGTCGCGATCGCCTTCGTCGACGCCCTTTAAGTAGTCGTTGACTGGGCCTCCCGCGATGCTTCGCAACGTTTCACGCGACGGCATGAGATCTTTGAGGTCGCGGCGCCCGGTGCCGTCTTGCCCTTCGTCTCCCGTCGCTTCGCGAGCATCCTCTTTCGCGCGGCCCTCTTCGCGTCGGGCGCGGCTCGGCGCGCCCTTTTCGGTCGCGGAATCGTCGAACCGCGGAACGGTCCCTGAGGGATCGAGTTGGAGCTTTCGATCGAGAAGGGAATACCGCCGTCGTTCGGGCGCGTTACGTTCAGCTGGCTCGAACGCCTTTTTCTCGTCGACCTTTTCGCGCCCATCCGTCTTCGGGCCCGGCTTACCCGCGAGCGCCATCTTTTTCTCGACCGGTGGGCGCGCGCGAACCGGTGGCGCCGACTCAACCGACATCGGCATTGGCGACGGCGGCAGTTTTCGGTTTCGCGATTTCATCTCCTTCGCGACACTTGAATCGTACTCACTCACGTACTTCGACTTTTCGGGGCGCCGCTCCTCAAGGGGCCGCGGCAACTCAACGACCTGTCCATCCGGCTTCGTGTCGTCCTTTTTCTCATCGGGTTTTTTGACGTCGACAAGTTTCACCGGCGGCTCGCGCGGATCCGCTTTCTTCGCGATCGTTACATCGAGCGGCTTGACGGGTTGCATCGCGGCGTTCGATGCAACGCGCGGCCGATCGACGCGGCTCGGGCGCGACGGCGCGCGAACAATGAGCGATGTCTTTGGCGCCCCAACGACCACGACGAAACGGTCGCGTTTTCCATTCGTCCAATCGACGACCATGTCGGTGACGATCCGCGCGCGCGCCTCGATTTCGACGCGCCCATTGACGACGCGCGCTTCAAGCGAACGCGTGTCTTTAAGAACGCGAACGTTCGCCGGCGTCAGGGGTGATTCGATCGCCTTTGTTTCGCCGACCGCGATTCGAATCGCCTTAACCGGGCCCGGCACGAGCCCGCGCGCGATGAGGAGCGCCGCTAAGATAATGAGCGCGGCGAGCAGCACAAACGGCTGCATCTCGGCGAACCCCGTTCGACGCGTTCCGCGAAAGTCGGTTGCGCGACGAAACGGATGTGGCCTCGCGTTTGGTATCTCGCGCCTCATACGCTTCTATGATCAGGGTGCGCAAGGCGTCCGTCAAGCGGGGCAGGGAAAGAAGAGAAGAGTAACCACAGAGTCGCAGAGAACAGAAAGGTCGGAGGAGGGATTCCTTTTTGTTCTTCTCTTCTGATCTCACTTACTCTGTGTCTCTGTGGTTTCTCCTCGCTTGCGGCCGGTGCGGGCAAGTGCGACCGCGAGAAGGAGGACCAGAATCGCGGGGCCGACGAAGTGTGGCTCGGACGGCGAGATTTCGTTTTTGCAGCAGCCGGTGCTTCCACTTGAAGCAGCGAGGCCTTTGCCCGGCCCGTAGATTTCGCACACGCCGAACTGGTCGCCAGATTCGAGCGAGCGCTTTTTCGTTTCGCACGAAGGCGCCGACGAGTACATCGTCACCTCGGGGTTTGACGGGTGGTCGAGCCCGATGAGGTGGCCGATTTCGTGCGTTGCGGTGTTTTGGATGTCCTGCTTGTTCGCGCAGGCTCCATCGACAATCGTGAACGTGAAGAACTGCCCGTTGAACTCCATGTCGGAGTCGATGATTTCTCCCGACGACGCGTAAAAGCTGTTCGTGGTGAGCGCGATCGCCGATGCCGAATGCCCGGCTTTGCTCGTCCAGCCGCTTTCAACCCAAAAGATGTTGTTGACGCGGTCAGTGCCGTTCAGCACGGGCGATGAATTCGTCCCGAGATCGGTGAACGTTAATTCCGATGTACACGCCGTGATCTTCTCCTTGCTCCACGACGTAAACGAATCGCGAATCGCCTGCTGCGCGCTCTCGGCCGTCATGTTGTCGCTCCCGTTCGCGCCGATCTTGTAGCCGATGTTGCGCGTCGCCCAGGCGAGGCACAGGCCACTGCCCGTTGAAGTCTCAGTGCGTAGGTAGTCTCCCGCGTCGGGGCCAATTCCGCCGTCGAGAGGTGTTGAGTACGCAGTCGGCGAGGTGCAAGCGCCAACTGCTGGGCCCGCATCGCTTCCGCCGTCGGCGCCGACAACGCCCGCGATCACCCAAACCACCGTCGCAATCATCGCGTGCCTTTCAAATGCGCTTCAACGTCTTTCATCAATTCGCTGAGACGCCGCACCGCCGAGATGACGCCATGCCGGTCAACGTTGAGTGGGCCAGGCTCCGCGCGCCGAAACGCGATCTCACGCACATCGCGCGCCACACGCTTTTCGCCCGCGGCGTCTTTCGTGACCGAGAATTTCCCCTGCGCCATCCCGACCGGGTGCCAAACCCCCGATTGGTTGCGCTGCTCCAAGAACACAAAAATCTCTTCGCCTAAGTCGAGCGTCGCCGACCCCCACGTCTTCTGCCCAATCCCATCGACGACGCCGCCCAGCCGCCGCACGACGATCAGCTTCTCCACGCTGCCCTTCATCGTCTTATCGACAAGCACCTTCGCGTCGGTGACGATGCGCCCGCCGAGCCAATACATCTCGGTCGCGATCACCTTGCCGTGAACGATCCGCTCGGCGCCAACGATGAGCTGCTTCAAATCGAGCGGCACCATCACCGCCCCGCGCGCGCTTCCCCAAGGCGCCGCGATCGCAATGAGAATCGCGGCACCAAGCCCCCACACTTGCGCGAAACTCCTCGCCGACGTTAATCTTCGGTTTCGCCCTGCCATTCGCATCCTCCTCGCTTTCGCACCGGGGCTGAATAAGCGTTATGGTACTGGGCGACGGGACGGAGTTCAAATCGATGCCGTTTGATTCCCGGATAACGGGTAAGTTTTTCGTGGGGCGGTCGGGGTTGGGCTCGCTCCGGCTCGCAGAAGTCCTCGGGTCTGACATGAAATGTAAGTCTGAACGAAATGAATCAGGCATCACGAAAACGGCAATCCGACGCCCCATCGGCACCTCATCCCCTGCGGATGCGAGCCTTTGCTTGCCCAATCCCCGCCCGCCAGCTCAGAAGCCCGCCGTTGTCCGGGAATGGTGGTCGGGCGGCTTGAGGGTCGATCGATCGCTGGCCCACACCCGGCGGGTGAACTCTTCGTGCCGCCCTCAATCCCAGAAAATACGTCCCGGGAAAGCAGTCCGCCGGGATTTGCGTAGGGTCGGCAGGGGCGCTGCGCAGGCGCGCCTCCGCAGGGTCTGCAGCGCGATATTGGCTGGGATCCGCGAGGCTTCGCATGCCTCTGAACTGCGACTCAATCGCACGATTCAATTCAGACCCGAGGACGTCGGCGCGCCGAAGCGGGCTCCTGCCGAGCCTCACGCTCACACGCGTACGAACTGCTTAACCGGGGATTGGGGAATCGATGCCGTTTGACGAGCCCATTCTCCTCGCGCCAATGCTCCAGCCGCGCATCTGGGGTGGCGATAAGCTGCTGCGATATTTCGCGAATTTGGACGAGAAAGGCGCGGGCGCTCCGACGGAGCCGGTGGGTGAGGCGTGGCTCGCGAGCGATCGCGACGGCGCAGAGTCGCGCGTCATGGCGGGTCGCCATTCGGGGATGACTTTCGCCGAGCGGATCGCGCTCGACCCGACAGGCTTTTATGGTGCGGCACCGACGCCAGCTCGCTTCCCGCTGCTCGTGAAGTGGGTTTATGCGCGCGAAGTCTTGTCGGTGCAGGTCCACCCGAGCTTTGAAGACGCGCGAAGGTTGGGCGGCGCCGACGAAGGGAAGATGGAAGCGTGGGTCGTGATCGACGCGGAGCCCGGGGTGCGTCTCGTTCGTGGTTTTCGGCCGGGGACGACGCGCGGCGAAATCGAAGCGGCGATTCGGGCTGGAACGCTCGAGCGCTATTTAAAGTGGATCGACGTCGAAAAGGGTGACGCGGTTTTCGTCGCGCCCGGTGTCGTTCACGCGATTGGAGCTGGGCTTCTCATTCTCGAAGTCCAAAACAACAGCGACACGACATACCGCTTCTACGATTGGAACCGCGTCGATGCGAACGGAAAGGCGCGCACGCTGCACTTCGCGAAGGGGCTTGCGGTAATGCGCGAGGGCGATGCGAGCACCCCCAAGGCTGTGCCGACGTCGATCTCGACGCCGTGGCCGGGCGAGCGGCTCGTTCGGTGCGAGGCGTTTACGCTCGATCGTTTTCGGTTGTGCGGGACCCTTTCAGGAACGGCGAACGCCGTGCCGCGCGTGATTGCCGTTCTTTCTGGTGCCGCGACGATTTCGTCTCGCCACGGGAACTTCATGCTCCGCGCTGGGTCGACGGTGATCATTCCCGCGCGGCTCGACGCTTTCACGTTGTCCGGGGATGCGGTTTTTTGCGTCGTGACGCCGCCCTCGCCAGAAACGGAGTAAGCTCATGGCCGTGGCGAATGCGATTCAATTCCCGTCCGCGCTCTTTTCGGAGATTACGCGCGAAGTCGTTGACCGGCGCGGCGCGGAAGGCGCCGACATGCTCTATGCGGCGGGGCTTGCATTTGGCGAATCGGTGATCGGGGCGCTTCGCACGGAGGGCGTCGCGGCGACCGCGCTTTTTGGTTTGGCACTCGAACGCGCATCGGGTTGGGGATTTGGCGCGCTTTCGGCGAGCGGCGAGGGTGAGATTCCTAAGGAGGTCGACGTCGCGTCGTCGGCCGCGAACGCGTGGAGCGCCTCGCCCGACGGTGGACCGCAGTGCCACATTCTGCGCGGCGTCTTAGCGGGCTTTGCGCAGCGGATCGCGCGGCGGCCTGTCGACGTCGTCGAGACGGCGTGCGCGGGCGCGGGCGGCGCGACGTGCAAATTCAAGATCAACCTCGACGTGGCGCCGACGGAAGACTCGTGGAGCTGGTGAGACTACCTCGCGAGAATCGTCGCGACTTCATCGGCGATCGCGCAGCGAATCTTTGATGCTGGTGCGGGTGGAGGCGCGACGGGTGCTTCAAGGTCGACCCACGTGCGACAGCCGATGTAGCGCGGCAAATCGGCCACGACGACGGGCGTGTCGAGAACGCGCGTGTGGACCGCGATGACGTAGAGCCCGAGTTTGCCGCCGTATGCGAACCGCTTCTCAACCGACGCGCGCGACCATATAGAGAGGTGGTCGAGGGCAAGAAGTTTTTCGAGGTCGTCGACGAACCAAACACGCTCAACTTCGGCGAGTGTGTCGATCGCTATCGTCCGGTCTTTCGGCGCGGCGCGGGCGAGGCGCGCGAGAGTTTCGTGCGCTTCGGGCTTTAACTCGACGGCGTTTTGATGTTCATACGTTGGGAAAAGCCAAAACCGATCGTGGTCGACGCGGAACTCGCCGTCCCGCTCGGCAACGCCGCCCTTTCGCAGAATGAGCGCCTGGCGCCCCGTCCTCAGCGCCTCGACAACGACCGCCCATTCCTTAAATGCCCACGAAACCGCATCCATCATTGACACTTTCACACAATGTAGGATAAAATGCTACTTCGCGTTGGCGCCAGATTCGTGCGTAAACGCTTGATAACTGGAGGGTATCCGATGACCTCAACTCGTTTCCTGACCTTACGCCGATCGGCCGCCACGATTGCATTCCTCGCGGCTGCTTGCGGAAGCACCGCGAACGACCCGGGGCCCGGCACAGGTGGACCACCACCGCCTCCCGCGGGCCCAGTCGACGCCGGCACAAATCGACCCGCACTCAGCGTGACCGCGACCGCGGATCGCAATCGCGCGATTTCAGGGACGGAGGTTCGGTTTTCGGCGTCGGCAACGGGCGGCAGCGGGAACTACACGTTTCGCTGGGAGATGGGCGACGGGAGTTCGCGCATCGACGGACGGGACGTGACTTACAGCTATCGCGAGGCGGGGACGTTTAACGCGACCGTTGAAGCGATCGACACGGCCGGTGCGCGCGGATCGGCGTACGTTGCGGTCACGGTGCTCGCGGCCGACGGCGGCACGGGAGGCACAACCGACCTCGACCTTACAATTGCGCCGCAGAAGATCGACCGCTTGAGCCCGAATCCCCCCGCGGGGCTCATCGAGGGCTCGCCTTTTACCATCAAGTTTACGGTGCGAAACAGCGGCATCCGCGCGTCGGGGGCGTTCGAGTACCAGATTTACGCGAAGGCGTTTTTGCCGAATTCGCAATGGAAGACGCTCGGGCCTCGGCGGCAACATGCGTCGCTCGCGGCCAACACGTCCGACCAAGTGACGGTCGAGACGATCGTCCCCGCTGGGTTTACGGGTGGGCAACAATCGGCGTACGACCTTAAGGTTTTCGTCGACCCCGACAATATGATCCCAGAGAACAAGGACTGCGTCGCGCCGGCCGGACTCGACTCGTTTACGTGCAACAACTGGGGTTACGTGGAAGGTGGCGCTGAGATTTGCACGGCGCCGCCTTGCGAACGCGGGTAAGAAGAAGAGAAACCACAGAGTCGCAGAGTTAGCGAGTTCTGAAGAGAAGAAAAAAAGGCGGAAGACGAATTCGTTCTTCACTCCAGCCGTGGATTTGTGGTATTACCGCGCGTCATGTTGAAGGCGACCCGCTTGAAAAGAGCGTCAATTCTCGCTTTGGTTTTTTTCGCGGGCGCCGGCGCCGCTCGCGCCGATTTCAGCTTCGCCGCGAGCACGCGCTACACGCTCTTGCGCCACGCGGCGCCCATCACCGACATCACCGACCACGCGAACTCCGGCAAGGGGAATGAGCAGAAAGACGAACCGCTTGGTTCAAACCCGCTTTCAGGCCTTTCCGCGGACGGTTGGTCCCGCTCCGACTTTGATTTGACGCTCGGCTTTGGACTCTCCGACAAGTTTATTTTGTCGCTCCTTCTCGATGTCGCGCGCTTTTCGCGCACGCATGAAGACTCGGGAACGACCAAGGCGACGAGAAACAGCGGCTATATGAATATTGGTGTCGGCCTCGCCGCGAAATATTATTTTTCGCTGCCCGACAAGGGGCGAATTTCAGCGTACATTTATGGCGATTTCTTCAAGCAGTTCGCGACGGCGACCGAGCCCGTCGCAACGACGGCCAGCGTCGACTTTGCGATGTCGCTCGCGTCACCGCTCGGATTCTCGGTGGCCGCCGGGTTCGAGTACTTTTTCTCGCGGAGTTTTAGCATTGGCGCGGAGATTCTCGGGCTTCGGTTCACTTATGCGAGCGCTTCGGCCGTTGACCAAAAGGACGGCTCCATCACCCATAAGATGTCGCTCTCAACCTTTAACTTCTACACGGCGCTGTCGCTTAATTTTAGGGTGTTTGGCTCAGCTAAGATCTACGAGGAAGGGGACAGATCACCGAAATGATTGTTGTTTTTTGCATTGAATAAAATGTGGGATTGTGCGTCTAACCTCACGAGACGAGAAAGTGTCTCGGAGATTCAAAACGGTGGGAAACCAAGAAAGAAGGAGAATTGAAATGATGATGACGAAGATGAGCGGGCTCGCGGTTGTGGCGGCCCTGACGTTTGGCGCGGTCGAGGCAAAAGCGGGTCTTTGGGACGACATTAAAAAGACGGCGAGCAACGTTGGCAACGGCGTCAAGAACGCGGCGAAGTCGGTTGTCAATCAGGGAAAGAAGATCGTCGATAAGGGCGCGCAGATGGCGAAAGACGCCGCTGCGAAAGCACAAAAGGCGCTCAATGACGCTAAAGACAAGGCGATGAAGTTCGCGTCCGAAGCGAAGGCGAAGGCGGAAGCGCTCGCAAAGCAGGCGACGTCGGCGGCAAAGAACGCGCTCAAGCAGCTCGAGGCGCAGGGAAGGAAGCTGGCCGACGAGGTTTACAAGCAGGCCAACAACCTCAAGTCCAAGGTCAGCGAGTTCAAGAACAAGGCGCTTGAGTTCGGCCACAAGATCGAGGCGGCCGTTCACGAGAAGGTCGCGTGGGCGAAGGACCAGATCAACAACCTGAAGAATCAAGTTGGGAACATTAAAGACGCGGCGGCGGGCTGGATCAACGATAAGCTCGCGATGGCCAAGGACCTCCAATCGAAGGCTGAGGGCTGGATCAAGGATGGAACGAAGAAAGCGATGGACGCTTTTAATAACGTGAAGGGTCAGCTTGAGGAAAAGGTTGCGCAGGCGAAGAGCGCCTTTGAGAAGGCGACGGCGCAGGCGAAGTCGATGGCGAAGAAGGCGTTTGACGGCGCGCAGAAGGCGCTTCAGGACGGCGTGAAGAAGGCCCAGGATATGTATGAAGACGCGGTTGAAGCGGCGCAGAAGAAGGCCGGCGAAATGGTTGACAAGGCCAAGGGGATGTACACCGAGGCGAAGAACAAGGTCCAAGACCTCGTGGAGAAGGGGAAGGCGACGGTTACGGAGCACGTGACGGAACTTGTGACGAAGGGGCGAGATGCGTATCGGAACGTTGTCAATCAGTTCCAAGGTTACAAGGACGCGGCGCTCGATAAGTTGAAGGGCGCATGGGCGGGGGCGCTTGGGAAGGCGACGGAGCTCAGGGACAAGCTCGTTTACGCGGCGCAAGATGCAAAGTCGAAGATCGAGGGGCAAATCAAGGGCTACGTCGATCAGGCGAAAGGGTACTACGAGAAGGCGAAGGATTGGGCGAAGAACAAGGGCGCGGAGATCGTCGAGGGCGTGCGTGGAGTCCAGCACTCCGTGATGACGCAGGTCGATCATCTGAAGACGCAGTTCAACGTTTACAAGGACAAGATCACGGGCGCGGTGCAGAACCAGGTCAAGACGTGGCAAGGGCAGCTTTCGAGCTGGCAGACGAAGGCCAAGGACGCGGCCGCGAAGCTTGCGTCGTACAAGGATAAGCTTGTTTCGTCCGCGAAGAACGTTGTTGATCAGGCGACGCAGAGGGCGATGGAAGCGCAGCAGAACATCCTGCGACAGGCGAATGCGGCGGTTGTCGGGATTCGCAGCGCGTGGGGCAAAGCGGTGAGCACGGTGTCGAGCACCGTGAAGAAGCTGTCGGATGCGGCGCGTGGCGTTTACGCGAATGTTTCGAAGCAGCTTGGCAGTGCTTTCCGCAGCGCCAAGGCCGCAGGGCAGGATGCCTTGCGGAAGGTGTGGGCCGGGATCACGGCGCTTCAGAGGAAGGGCGTTGAGTTGTCGTCGGCGGCGCAGCAGCAAGTGACGGCGATGGTTGAGTCGGCGAAGAATTGCACGACGGAGACGGCCGCGCAGGTGTCGGAGCAGGTGGATCAGGGGATGGCGCAGATCGCGCAGAGCAAGTAGTAGCGAACTGACGCAAAAGGGGCCCCGGGGCGAAAGGCTTCGGGGCCTTTTCTTTTGTTGTTGAGACTGAACGTTTGTTCAGTATACTCAGGGGTGGTGACGAATTCAGAACGAGTGGTTGCGGAGTTGCGTGAGCGGCTGCGGGGAACGGCGCCGCGGGGGCACGGGCATCTGTCGACGGGGCTCGCGGCGCTTGATGAGCTTCTGGGCGGGGGATTCCCGGAGGGACGGCTGGTTGAGGTCGTCGGGGGGCAGGCGTCGTGCGCGACGTCGGTTGCGGTGCAGGCGCTCGCGGCGGCGACACGGCGCGGTGAGGTTGTGGCGTACATCGATTGGCCGGATGCGTTTGACCCGCGGTCGGCGGCGGGCGCGGGGCTCGACCTCGCGCGGACGCTTTGGGTGCGGCCGCAAACGGTGAAGGATGCGATCGCGGCGACGGACCTGGTTTTGGGGGCGGGGGGCTTTGGCGTCGTTGCGCTCGATTTGTTTGGGGAGAAGAAAAAATGCAACCATGATTACATTTCCTCTTCGTCTTTTCTGCGTCTGGCGCGAGCGGCGGAGAGAGCGAAGACGACGTTCCTCGTGATTGCAGCAGAGCACGTCGCGGGGACGTTCGCGGCGCTGACGCTCACATGCGGGCGCGCGTGTGTGGCGATCGAGCGGAGCAAGGGGTTTTCGCCGGGGCGTACGGCGCGTGTCGATTTTAGGTCGCCGAGGATTCAATGAACGCTGCGCGGCGCATCGCTTGTCTTTTGGGCGAATCCCCTGCAGCGCAGGGCGCAACTTCAGCGTGCGCCTTGATGTCGGATGTCGCACACGGCTTTTCGCCGCGGGTCGAGGTCTGCGAAGTCGACAGCTGTGTCTTTGTGGATATCACGGGGCTTCAGCGCTTGTTTGAGAGCGAGGAGCAGATCGTGCGGGCGATACGTCACGTCGTGGAGAAGATGGGAATCGTCATGCGCGTGGGGGTTGGAGGCGGGAAGGCGATCGCGCACATCTTTGCGGAGGGGGAAAAGAGAAACCACAGAGGCACAGAGTCAGGGAGATCGGAGGAGAGGAGTGATTTTGAAAACAGAACTTCTCCTCAGACCTCTTTATCTCTGCGTCTCTGTGGTTTCTCTTTGTCTTCAGAAAAAGAACGGCTTGCGGGGCTGCCGATTCGGCTTTTGCGGCCGTCGGACGATGTTGCGAAAGTGCTGTGTCAGTGGGGGCTTCGAACAATCGGTGATTTGGCGCGGCTTCCGCGCAAGGAGATCGAGGCGCGGTTGGGTCGCGAGGGGATCCTGCTCCACCGTCTTGCGTGTGCCGAGGACGACGCGCCGCTCGTGCCAACGCCGGCGCCTGAGACGTTTCGCGAGGTCGTCGATTTCGATTTTGGTCTCAGCAACCTTGAGCCGCTCGCGTTCGTGATGCGTGGGATGCTCGACCGTCTCGCCGAGCGCTTGGAGTGTCGCGGACTTGCTGCGTCCGACGTCCGGGTTGTTTTGACGCTCGCCGACCGCCGGCGCCACGAGCGCACCCTCTCGCTGGCCGCACCAACGCGCGATGCGAAAACCCTTCTCGATCTTATTCGTCTCGACCTCGTCGAGCACCCGCCCGACGCTGAGATCGAGGCCATCGCGATCGACCTCATCGCGCGCCCGCCGCGCCCCGCGCAGCTTGGGCTGTTCGAGCCCAAGGGCCCGTCGCCCGATCGTTTGGCGACGACGCTTGCGCGCCTCTCGGCGATCGTTGGTCGCGAACGGTTTGGCGCGCCGGCGCTCGTCGACTCGCATCGCCCTGAGGCGTTCGCGCTTGTGCCTTTTGGGGAAGAGAGGAGAAACCACGCCCGAGATCCTTCGAGTCGCCTGTGCCAAACATGTGGGCACCGTGACAAATCAGTGTTGGTGTCGCGGCAGTGCCGCGCAGGCACAGAGTTACAGAGATCAGACGAGAAGATTTATTTGGGAAATGTTTCTTCTCTTCCGAACTCCCTATCTCTGCGACTCTGTGGTTTCTCTTCTTCTTTATCCTCGGTTTTGCGGCGGGAGCGTACGACGCAAGCGATTGCCATCGACGCGCTGCGCGCCCGCATCGCGGATTTGCGCGGGCCGTTTCGCCTCGTTGGCGAATGGTGGGCGGCGACGTCGTTTGCGCGCGACTACTACGACGCGACGCTCTGCGATGGCAGCGTCATCCGCCTCTACCGCGACATCGTTGCCAACACGTGGGTGATCGATGGACTCATCCACTGATTTCGTTGAGTTGCATTGCCGCTCGGCGTTCACGTTTCTCGATGGGGCGTCGCTTCCCGAAGACCTCGTGGCTGCTGCAGCGGATCTCGGCCACACCGCGCTTGCGCTCGCGGATCGCGACGGCCTCTACGGCACGCCACGTTTTTACAAAGCCGCGCAAACTGCGGGCCTTCGCGCCATCGTCGGCAGCGACGTGAGTCTCTATGGTTCATCTTCACTTCTTCTCGTTGAGAATCGCGAGGGCTACAAGAATCTCTGCAAGCTCTTGACGCGCGGCCATCTCGCGCATCCGAAGGGCGAGGCGAGCGTCACTCTCGACGACATCGAAGAGTTTTCGCGCGGCCTCGTTGTCATTGTTCCGCGCTCTTCATCTGAGAGCGTTCTCGATCGCCTCGTTGGTATCTTTGGTCGCGACCGCACGGCGATTGAAATCCAGCGCCACTTCGCCGAGGACGACGCCGCAGAAAACGCGGTCGCCCTTGCGATGGCTGAGCGTCATCGCATTCCTGTCGTCGCAACGAACGATGTCCGGTACGCGCGCGAAGCAAACGCGCGCCTCTACGACGTTCTCACCTGCATTCGCGAAGGCACGACCCTTGAGGCGGCTGGACGGCGCCTCCTAAATAATCGCGAACGCCATCTCAAATCGCCGGCTGCAATGGCGGCGCTCTTTCGCGATATCCCTGAGGCCATCGCCGCCACGCGGCGCATCGCTGACCGCTGCGCTTTCACCCTCGCCGACCTCGGCTACCGATTCCCCGACTACCCGCTCCCCGACGGCGAAACACAGCAAGGGCACCTCGAGCGTCTCACGTGGGAACGCGCGCGCGGCCGCTTTCGCCCGCTTCACGACGCCGCACGCCGTCAACTCACGCGCGAACTCGCGCTCATCGGCAAGCTGGGCCTTGCGGGCTACTTCCTCATCGTGTGGGACATCGTTCGTTTTTGTCGCGACGCCGGGATTCTCGTTCAGGGGCGCGGATCCGCGGCGAACAGCGCCGTTTGCTATGCGCTCGGAATCACGGCGGTTGACCCGATCAAGATGGGTCTTTTGTTTGAACGCTTTCTCTCTGAAGAGCGCGGAGAGTGGCCGGATATCGATCTCGACTTGCCGAGTGGCGACCAGCGTGAGCGCGTCATTCAGCACGTTTACACGCGCTATGGAAAGCACGGCGCCGCAATGACTGCGAACGTCATCACCTACCGAGGCCGCTCGGCGGTGCGCGATGTAGGGAAAGTGTTGGGCTTGCCCGCGGACGCGATCGGCCGACTCTCAAAACTCATCGGCCGTCATGGGTTTGAAGAGGAGGAGCGGATTGAAGAAAGTGGTTGCATTTCTTCATCCCCTCTTCTCCTCGACCTGTGCCGCGAACTGCAAAACCTCCCACGCCATCTCGGGCAACACTCGGGCGGCATGGTGATCGCTGCCGGGCGCCTCGATGAGGTCGTCCCGCTCGAACCCGCGTCGATGCCGGGTCGCGTCGTCGTAGAGTGGGATAAAGACGACTGCTCTGACCTCAAGATCATCAAAGTCGATCTGCTCGGCCTCGGGATGCTTGCTGCGCTTGAAGAAGCGGTGCCGCTCATTCGCGCGCACGACGGCGTCGACATCGACCTTGCGCACCTTCCGCCCGACGACCCGGCTGTTTACGACATGTGCTCGCGCGCCGATACGGTCGGCGTCTTTCAGATCGAGTCGCGCGCGCAGATGGCGACGCTGCCGCGCATGCAGCCGCGCTGCTTTTACGATCTCGTCGTGGAGGTCGGGCTCATTCGGCCGGGCCCCATCGTCGGCAAAATGGTTCACCCGTATTTGCGGCGTCGCGCGGGGCGTGAGGAAGTCACGTATCCACATCCGGCGCTGAAACCCGTGCTTGAGCGAACGCTCGGCGTGCCGCTCTTTCAAGAACAGCTGATGCGCGTCGCGATGGTCGTCGCGGGATTCTCGGGCGGGCAGGCCGAGGAGCTTCGACGCGCGATGGGTTTTAAGCGATCGGTCGAGCGAATGCGGGCGATTGAACGCGACCTCCGCGCGGGGATGACGAAGAACGGCATTTCGGGTGCGGCGGCCGACGATATCGTGCGCGGTATCACGTCGTTTGCAGAGTACGGCTTTCCCGAGAGTCACGCCGCGTCGTTCGCGCTCATCGCCTATGCGTCGGCGTATTTGAAGGCGCATCACCCGGCCGCGTTCACGGCGGCGCTCCTCAACTGTTACCCGATGGGTTTTTATCATCCATCGACGCTCGTCAAAGACGCGGAGCGCCACGGTGTTCGCGTGCTCCCGATCGACGTGAACAACTCGCACTTCAAATGTACGCTGGAAGATTCTTCTCTTCGCATCGGACTTCGCATTGTCGCGGGGCTGCGTGCCGAGCGGGCGCGCGCGATCG
>JACPTQ010000084.1 GCA_016192705.1 Deltaproteobacteria bacterium
ATTGGGCAAGCGAAGGCTCGCATATTCTGTGAGCAATCGTTGGCAAGCCTGTGGCTTGCCGGCGCGAACAGAATCGCGAGGGCGACGGAACGGAGCCCGCAGCGCACCTTTGCGCAGGGGATGAGGTGCCGATGGGGCGTGAGATTGCCGTTCTCGTGATGTTTGATTCATTCTGTGCAAACTCACATTTCATGTCAGACCCGAGGACTTCTGCGAGCCGGAGCGAGCCCAAAACCGACCGCCCCACGCTGGTCTTGGCCGCTTAACCGGGGATCGGGGCGACTTCCCAACTCCTTCATCCGCTCAGAGCTGTGTGTTACCCTCTCGGCAACGCATGCAAGCCGTTCTCTCCGTCGCAGGCCGCGTGGGCGGCGTCACGGTTCGTCTCGCCGAAGAGACCGGTGGCCTTGTTCGCCTCCTTTGGCTCGTCGTGCGCAGTATGTTCCCGTGGCGCGTCGATGGCCCCGAGCTCGTCCGCAACCTGTTCAAGGTCGGCGTACGCCCGCTCATCATCGTCGTCCTCACGGCGCTCTTCGTGGGCGCGCTGATGGTCATCCAAACCGCGACTTACGTTCGCCAATTCGGCGCCTACGACCTCATCGGCTGGGGCGCGGCGTTCGCGACGTTTCGCGAGGTCGGCCCCATCCTCATCGGCCTCATGTTTTCGGGGCGCGTCGGCGCAAACAACACGGCCGAGCTCGGCACCATGAAAGTCACCGAACAAATCGACGCGCTCCGAACGCTGTCGATCGACCCCATTCCTTACCTCGTGACGCCGCGATTTATCGCGATGGTCATCATGCTTTTCACGCTGACCGTGCTCGGCGACGTGATGGCGGTCTTGGGCGGCATGGTCACGGCGTACGGGCTCATCGATTTGTCGCCCGTTTCATTTTGGAACAGCCTAGCGGCCAACATTAAGGTCGCTGATTTCATGCAGGGCCTTTACAAAGCCGCGGTGTTCGGCGGCGTCATCGCGCTCGTCTCGTGCAAATTCGGGCTGTCGGTGACGGGCGGCGCACGGGGCGTCGGCCGCGCCGTCAACGATTCCGTGGTGACGACGGCTGTCGGCATTTTTGTGCTCGACTACGTCTTGACGTTTATCCTGTCATGATTCGCGCGGTCCAACAGCGCCTCCACTTCGCGGCGATTGTCCTCGGCACGAAAATCCTTTCGCTGCACCGCCACTTCGCGGCCTGCTTTGGGATCTTGCTCCGCACATGGTTTTTCACCATCAAGGGGCAATGGCGCATGAAAGAAATCTTTCGGCAAGCACACAACATCGGGAATCGCTCGGTTGTTTTCATCACGGCGGTTTTCAGCTTCCTCGGGATGATCCTCGTGCTTCAAACCGGCGAACAGGCACAGCGCATCATCGGCGACTTAAACCTCCTTGGCGCCACGATGATGCCGCTCATCGTCCGCGATTTCGGTCCGTCGATCTGCGGTCTCATGATCGCAACGCGCGTCGGCTCCGGCATCGCCGCTGAAATCGGTTCAATGGTTGTGACCGACCAAGTCGACGCGCTCCGCATGTCGGCGGCCGATCCCGTCGACTACCTCGTCACGCCGCGCTTCATCGCAACGACGGTGATGATGGTCGCGCTTGCCGTCTTCGCCGTGCTCATCACGATGTCGGTCGGCGCGCTCACCGCGAAAACGAGTTTTGGCGTCCCCATCAACGTGTTTCTCGACACGATGCTCGTGAAACCCTCGGACGTCGCAACCGGCGTCGCCAAGGCGATCGCTTACGGCATGGCGATCCCCGTTATCGCCGGGTATTGCGGTCTCGTGACGCGCGGCGGGTCGGAAGGCGTCGGGTGGGCCACAACGAACTCCGTCGTCGCGACGAGCTTCGCCGTCATCACGCTGAACCTCATCATCAGCGCGATCGCGTACCTCTTCACGGGTGGCGCATGATCGAATTCAAGGGCGTGAAAAAAGCGTTCGGCTCGAAGGTCGTTCTGCGCGGCGTCAACTTGACCGTCGGCAAATCGGAAGTCGTTTTTATCGTAGGCTCGTCAGGCGCGGGGAAAAGCGTTCTCGTCAAACACCTGATTGGACTTTTGCGATGCGACGCGGGCGAGATTTGGCTCGACGGCAAAGAGATTTCGAGAATGCGCGAGGAAGATTTTTACGAGATTCGCAAGAAGTGTTGCTACATCTTTCAGCACTCGACGCTTTTCGACTCGATGAGCGTGCTCGACAACGTCGCGCTCCCGCTGCGTAAGGGGCGCGGACTCACGGTTGCCGCGTCGCGCAAGACCGCGATGGAGCGTCTCGAAATGGTGCAGATGGAATCGTACGCGCATCGGTTTCCCGCGGAGCTCGGCGCCGGGCTTCAAAAGCGTGTCGCCATCGCGCGTGGGCTCACGCTCGATCCGGCGTACGTTATTTACGACGAGCCGACGACCTCGCTCGATCCCGTGTCGGCCCGCCGCGTCGACGCGCTCATTCGCGACATGTCGAAGCGCGTGAATGTTACGTCGCTCGTCGTCTCACACGACTTGACGAGCATCTTCACCGTCGCCGACCGTGTCGCAATGCTGTACAGAGGCGATTTTCTTATCGACGGACCGCCCGCGGCGCTCAAGAACTCGACGAACCCGGTTGTGCAGCAGTATGTTCGGGGCCAAGCAGACGGCCCGATGGAGACGTGATGGAAGAAAAAGGCCTCGAGGTCAAAGTTGGACTCCTCATCTTCGTCGCGGCGGGAATTCTCGTCGCGTTCATCTTGATCCTCGGCGATTTTTCGACGCAGTCGACCTACGAGTTTAACGTCGAGTTTCGCTTCAGCGGCGACATTCAGAGCGGCGCGCCGGTCAAGATTTCGGGCGAGAAGGTCGGTAAAGTCAAAAAGGTCGAGTTCATTCCGGAGGGCGGCGCACTCACGACGAAAAAGGGCGAGAAGACGTTTGTGCGGCTCACGATCGCTGTGCAAGATCGCGCGAAGCAGCTTGTACGGAAGGACAGCGAATTCTCGGTCACGACGCAGGGAATTCTGGGCGAAAAATATCTCGAGGTGACACCGGGCAAAACGGGCGACGTCATCGCGGCCGGAGAAAAAGTCCTGGGGCGAGACCCACCGCGCGTCGATTTGTTGCTGCAGCGCACGTACGAAATGATCGACAGCATGAGCGAGCTCTTGAAGGGTGACACGACCGACCTCAAAGACCTCGTGCAAACGATGGGCAAGCTCGGGAAGACCGTGAACCAGATCCTTAACGAAAATAAGCAGCTCCTGAATCAGTTGCTCGTCTCCGCGGTAAAGGCGATCGACAAGGTGGCCGACGCGATCGACGAGGCGCGCCCGGGGATTGAGGATGCGAAGCGCGTGCTCGCCGCGGTGCGAAACGGAATCGGCGATGGGAGCGGGATTCGGCGACTTGTCGGGAACGCGGCCGACATGGCGCAGGCGGGCAAGGAGCTCGTCGTCGACGCCAAGCGAATCTTGCCGGGGACGATCGCAAAGGCCGAAAAGGCGCTCGACCGCGTCGACGCAATTGGCGCGAACGTGCAGGACTTCCTGAACAAGGAGAAGGGGAAGATTTCGCGGTCACTCACGAATGTCGAGGAGATCAGCGTTCGCGCGAAAAAAATGACAGCCGACGTCGAAAAGAACGTCGCCAAGATTTTTCGCGGCAAGGGAAGCATCGCGAAGTTCCTGAACGACGACGAGATTTACGATAACGTGCGCGAGATGATGCGCGACTTAAAGCGCCATCCGTGGAAAATCCTCTGGAAGGACTGACAGACGCGAGCCGATGTTTAGCGCGGCGCCTGTCTTAATTGGGTTCGCCTCGCTTCTCATCGGTGGCGGTGTTCAATGTGGCCCGACCGGACCCCAGGCGGCGTACGCCGTATTGGCGGCCGCGCCCGTCGTTTTCGCCGCCGGACTCGCGTTAACACGCCTCGTACAATGGCTGTGGCAGCGCCTCGACCCCACCCTATCGTTCCGGCTCCGCCCGCACGCGAGTCTTTTCGTCGCGCTGCTCCTCGTCGCGGTCCTCACTGCCATAAAGGGCGATCGCGTCTCGCGATGGTTTGGCATGGCGTTTTGGCTCTATGGCACCTCATACCTTTCGCTCTTGCTCGTCACGCTCCGCATCTGGTGGTGGCGTTCAAGACCGCGCGACCTCACCTGGGCGCCGGTCGTACCACTCGTGCTCACCCTCTCACCCACAGTCCCGCTCGCATTCGAAACCGGTGCGCGCTCCGTCGTTGAGGAAATCGCGTTCCTGATATGGGTGTTTCCAGGCTACGGGGGGATTGTAACGGGCGGAGTGCTGCTCGTCCTCGCCGTTGAGTTTGCCATTCGCCGCGGGCGAATCGCGCGGAGATAGCACGCACGTCGTTGTTGCGGTCGCCTCCGCCGTATGACAGATTTTAGCGGTGGCCGTCTACACGAAGCTCACGCTCGAACAGGTGGCGCAGCTCCTTTCGGATTGTGGAATTGCGCGACCGCTCGCCATCACGGGAATCGCCGCCGGATCGCGACACACAAATTACCGCGTCGAAGTTGCCGACAAAACGCTCTTCCTCCGAATCAACGAGGGCTCGTCCCCCGAAGCGCTCGCCTACGAGCGCGACCTTGTGACGCATCTCGTGGCCGCCGGATTCCCAACACCGTCCTTCGCAAGCCCATGCGCCGTCTCGTTTGGCGACAAACCCGTTTCGCTCTTCGCGTTCGTTCGCGGTGAGCCGATTGAGCCGCAACGCCTCACAACCGAAAACATCGCGGAGGTCGGGCGCCACCTCGCTCGTTTTCACGTGGCGACACGCGATTTCAAAAACGCGCGAGAGAACCCCTTCTCCGCAAAGCGCGTTCGGGCGATGTGCGATCGCGTCGAACACGAGGGGCGGCCGGACTTGCGGGTGGTTGGGAAGCGCCTTCACGACGAAGTTGCTCGCTGCGCCGACGCCTTTGAGGGGCTCGCGCCAGCCACGATTCACGGCGATCTCTTTCACGACAACATTCTCTGGAGCGGCGACAAAATCACCGCCATCCTCGATTTCGAGATGGCGTCGACCGGCGCAATTCCGTACGACGTCGCGGTCGCCATTCTCGCGCTCACCTTTGTCGACCGCGATTTCCGTTGGGATCAAGCCCGGGAGCTCGTGGGCGCCTACAGCCGCGTTAACGCACTTGAGACCATTGAACGGAACGCGCTCTATTGGATCTCGCGCTTTGCCGCCGCGCGCTTCGCCGTTTCTCGGATCACCGACTTTGAAATGCGTCCGGCGCCAGAAGCTCTGGACCGAATTCACAAGGACTACCGCGACTTCTTGCAACGCCTCGATCGGCTCGACGAAATTGGCGATGCTCTCTTTCTCGAACGGGTGCTCGAATGACGCTCTTCGCGATTACAGGTCTCGCGCTGCTTGTCGCCACACCTCCGACAGAAAAAACCTCAACGGCGTCGACGCTCATCGAAAAACTTTTTGCGTCTGGGCGCCGGCAAGCCGAACCCTTCACGTGGGCCCTCCTCGACGCTTACGCCCGTGCCCCAACCGAAACGCTTCGCGCGGCGGCAGCGGCGCTCGTCCGTCGCTGCGACAATTCTGTGACGGAGGAGGCGCTGCACCGCATCCTCAAACAGAATCCCCGCGGCGCCTTGACGGTCCTCGCAGAAACCGCACCGCCCAGCCTTTGCGTCGTTCGAGCCGTCGACGCGCTAAACCGCCACCCGCGACTAAACGCTTCCGTTGGTGCAACTCTTCTTCTCGCCGCCCTCGACAGCGTCGACACGAAGATTCGCCTCGCAGCACTCGACGCCCTCTCCGCGCCCGCCTTCGCGAACGACTTGAAAGCGATCGACGAGATTCGTTCGTCACCACGTCTCGCTGCGCTCGTTGAACACGTTGACAGCGAAACGCGGTTTCGCGGCACGGCGCTCGTCGTCTCCGTTTCTGACAAAGGCGCGCCCCCACACCTGTCCAAGCTCCTCGCTTTCCGCGTGTCGCGCCGGCTGTCGATTCGCCAACGAACGCAAGAGGTTCTCGCGGAATTGGGCCGCGACGAACTGCGTGACGATTTCACAGACATCACGGAGTGTGTCGGCGCATTCCAAGCCATCGCGAGATTATCTGGGTTCGACGACCTACGGCGGATTCACGAAAAATTCGGCGCATCGATCGCGCACGCCACGCGCTCTGAGAATGCTTACTGTCGAATCTTTGCGTACGAACACCTCGGTGCATGGCACGACGGTCCCGATGTCTGCGGAAAACTGAAATCTCATCTTCGCAAGGAGAAAGTGGAGGCGGTACGTGTCGCCATGCGCGGCGCTTGTTTTCAGCGCGCGGCGACCGCCCAAAACGAAAAGTGGCTTGCCCACGTCTTGACGCGATCGCCAAATCGATTTCACAAAGCGATTGCGGGACGCGCTCTCCTCCACGCAAGAAGCCCGACGGGTCGCAACACGGTGATCGCCGCCCTCAAGGCGCGAGACCGCGATGTCCGCTGGATCGCGGCGCAAACCCTTGTCGACGAGCGCCATCGATGGGCTCGGCTTCACAAGCATGACCGCATGGCGGGGCGAAGCAAGGAAACGGTACGGGACGTCGCCGATTTTTACGCAACGATGGAGGCGCTCGTCCCGGCCGTCGCCGACCCCGATTGGTACGTCCGCAACAACGCCGCGCTCGCGCTTCAGGAAGCGACCGGCAATGATTTCGGGACGCACGCGAAGCGCTGGAAGGCTTTCTGGGTCGCGGTCGGACGAACCTTGTGGGAGACACCGACCGAAGCCGGCTCGCCGACCAATGCCCCATCCCCCGCGCGAACGAATGAGTGAACCGGCTTGGGCGCTCGCGAAACCTACCGCGCGATGGCCTCCCATTACGACGCGTGGCTCACCGCGCTCGGGGGCGACTTCTCCAAGCTCGTCGCACCGCGCCTTGATCAGGTCCTTGCACGACATCGCATCAAGCGGGGCCGCTTCCTCGACCTCGGCTGTGGCACAGGGTCGCTCCTCGCCCTTTATCGCGCGCGAAGCACGGCGCTCGCTGGCGTCGACGCCTCGCCAGAAATGTTGGCCGTCGCAAAACAGAGACTCGGGCGCGACGCGACCCTTCTCGTTGGGCGACTCGACGCAATCCCGCTTCGAAAAAAATGGGACGTCATCACGTGCTTCTACGACACGCTCAATCATCTCACCGATCGCGCCGCTCTCGCAGCGGCGTTCCGCGAAGTGTCGCGCCTCCTCTCAGCGCGCGGCGTCTTCGTCTTCGACACGAACAATCGGCACTGCTACCAAGCCCTCTGGCAATCGACATCCATCGTGAAAACGAAAGACGCCACGATCTCCGTGACATCGCATTTCGTCGAATCGGCAAGCGTTGGGACATCTGTCATTACGATTTCGCCGGTCGTCGGGCCGCGTGTCACCGCCGAGCTCCGAGAACGGTGCTACGACGACGCCGACATTTGCGCGCTTCTTGAGGCCGCGTCCCTCAACGTGCGCACCGCGAAGCCCATCAATCCCTTCGCGCCCGGCGACATCCAACCGATCAAAACGTTTTGGGTTACGACCCGCGCTTGACGAAAAGCCCCCACTTCGGTATCTTTGTCGTTAATGAGAGTGAAAATCACACTCAATTGCAAATGATCGTTTGTCTGTGCAGAGGAATTACCGACGCCGATGTTCGGCGCGTCCTCGCACGCGGCGCAACCACCGTCACAGAGCTTGGCGCATCGTGTGGGGCTGGGGCCGAGTGCGGCGGTTGCCGACCTGTCCTTTACCGACTCCTCGTCGAACACCGTCAGGCCGCTACCGTTAATTCCGCTCTTGTCACCGACACGCGAGATTCAAACCCGTCCGTCAATTGCAACCTCCGCGCGCGCCGGCTACCATAAGTCGACGTTGGAGGTCGACCATGAAGGGGAATCAAAAAGTTCTCGAGCTCCTAAACAATGTCCTCACGGCGGAGCTCACCGCCATCAGCCAGTATTTCGTTCACGCTCGCCTCTGCAAGAACTGGGGCTACGAGCGTCTCTGGAAAACCATTCGCGAACAATCGATCGGCGAGATGAAACATGCGGACGAGATCATCGAGCGGGTGATTTTTCTCGAAGGGATTCCCAACGTGCAGCGCCTTCGTCCCATCACCATCGGCCAATCGGTGCCCGAACAGTTGAAGCTCGACCGCGACCTCGAGGCCGCCGCGATCCCCATGCTGAACGACGGCGTTGAAACGTGCCGTACGGCCGGTGACAACGGGAGCCGAATCCTCGTCGAGGAGATTCTCCGCTCCGAGGAGGAACACATCGATTGGCTCGACGCACAACTCGCGCTCCTCAAGCAAGTCGGCGAATCGGCGTACCTCGCCGAACAAATCCACAAGGAGTAAAAGCCGCTACTGGCTCGACAAGACGCCGCGCAACGCGATCACCGAATCGCCACCAATAAAGACGCGCGTTTTTTTCCGATCGTCCGACACCCGCGTGTAAACGACGCCCGGACGCCCCAGTCCTCCGCCTTGTTCACCCGCTCCCGTTGCGCCGAGCCCAATTCGTCCCTCGGCCAAAAGGAACTGCGCTATCCGCCCGTGCGCAACGCCGGTCACCGGGTCTTCCCAAACTCCCACACCCGGCGCAAAATACCGGCATTCCCACCGCGTACCGCGCTCGTCCTTGAGCTTAAACGCACAAACACGCTTTAACCCCGTCGATCGCGCGAGCTTCGTCCACCGCGCGGGAACGAGTTCAACCTTCGTCAGCTGTGCACGCGCCGCGAGCGGGACAAACAACGTGTCTCCCTTAGACACCCGAAGCGGCATGCTCTGCGCAACCCACCCGACAGGAACACCCATGACCCGCGCAACCGTCAGCGCCGAAATCGTGGGCGCCGTCCACGCCGCGTCATCCATTCCAAGCCAAACGCGCGTCCCGGCCGCCATCCCATTCTCCACATCGACCGGCAACACACCCGCTCGAGTCTCAACGTAGGCGCGACCACCGTCCAGAATCCCCTCATCATTCAAAACAGCGAACGACGCAATCGTCGCGTGCCCGCAAAGCGCAACCTCGCCCGCCGGCGTGAAGTAACGAATCTTGATGTCGGCGCGTGACGACGGCATTAAGAACGCGGTCTCCGACAAATTCATTTCGCGCGCAATCGCTTGCATCCGCGCAGGCGTGAGCGCCGCCCCTTTGGGCACCACCGCCGCCGGGTTTCCTTCGAGCGCCTTCTTTGTAAAAACGTCGACCTGATAAACCCTGAGCATCCCTGGCGTTGGTCGCTCCGGAAACACGTCGCCTACCGAATGACTCCGCGCTCGCTTGTCCGCACAAACTCGACGAGATGCGTCACCTCTGGCACCGATTCCACCTCCGCCCGCACGCGCGCAATCGCCCGCGTAACCGACAGGCCCGATCGAAAGATGAGGCGATATGCCTGCCGAATCTTTTCAATCGTGTCCGCCGACAACCCGCGTCGCTTGAGGCCAACCACGTTCAATCCGAAAAGGCGCGCGCGATCCCCAGTTGCGTGCATAAACGGTGGGAGATCTTGCGACACCATCGACCCACCGCCAACAAACGACAGTTTTCCGAGCCGCGCGAATTGGTGCACCGCCGAGAGCCCGCCCACCGTTACGTGGTCACCCACCTCGACATGTCCGGCCAGCGTAACCCCATTTGCAAACACAACGCGATCGCCAAGCCGGCAGTCGTGCGCGAGATGGCAGTACGCCATGATAAGGCAATCGTCGCCAATGACGGTCGTGCCTCCGCCCTTCTCGGTGCCGAGGTTGATCGTGACGTATTCGCGGATTGTGTTCCGGTCGCCAATCGCAAGCTCAGTCGGCTCACCGTTGTACTTCGAGTCCTGCGGCACCATCCCGATGCACGCAAACGGGTAGATGCGGTTGTCGGCGCCGATCGTCGTGTGTCCTTGCACCACAACGTGCGGACCAACCCGCGTTCCGGCACCAATTTTCACGCGGCCACCGATAATCGAATACGGCCCGATATCAACGCCGTCGTCGAGCACCGCCCCGCCGTCGACCACGGCCGTTGGATGGATCACCACGCGCTTGCGTTCACCGCGAACCGACTTGAGAGAACTCTGTTTGCCCATTATTTCACCTGCCACCACATCGACCCGATGCCAGACGCTCGCGCATCCCAAACATCGGAACAACCAACATCACCCTTCGCTCCTGGGCTTGTCAGAAATCATCGCCACCAGCTCGGCCTCGGCGACTCTCTGTCCGGCCACGGTCGCTTCGCCACGAAAGCGCCAAATGGTCGGCCGTCGCTGCAGCGTGACGAGCTCGATTCTGAGCGCGTCACCTGGAATAACCGGCTTGCGGAATTTCGCCTTCTCAATAGATAAAAAGTAGATGGATTTCTTTAAAAAATCAAATGGTTCAGCCTTATGCGCAAGAACGACCCCCACTTGCGCCATCGCCTCGACGATCAACACACCGGGCATAACGGGGTCGCCCGGAAAATGCCCCTGGAAAAACGGCTCATTCACTGTCACGTTTTTTAGGCCGACAATCCGCTTAGGGACGTCAAGTTCCTCAATGCGATCGAAGAGGAGAAACGGGTAACGGTGCGGCACAAGGCCAAGGATTTCGCGAATTCCTATCACGCCGGACCGCCCTTGCGCAGCGCGGCATACAGGTCTGGGAGCTTGGGCAAAATAGCGGCAACGCGAAGCCAGACACGATGCGGCATCGCGGGGCTTCCGGCAACGACTTCGCCCGCAGGAACATCTTTGGCGATTCCCGACTGCGGAACTATCTTCGCACCCTTCCCAACCGTCACGTGCGGGATCATTCCGACCTGGCCGCCGATCGCCGCACCATCCTCAATCCGACAAGAACCGGCAACACCCGTCTGCGCAACGATAAGAACGTTTTCGCCGACGACGACATTGTGACCAATATGCACGAGGTTGTCGATTTTCGTCCCGCGTCCAATTCGTGTCTCGCCAAACGTCGCGCGATCGATCGTCGCGTTGGCACCCACCTCGACATCGTCCTCAATCGCCACAATTCCCGCTTGCGGAATCTTCAAGTGGCAGGCGCCGTCCCACGCAAAACCAAACCCGTCCGCGCCAACGACGACACCGGGATGAAGAATGACGCGGTCGCCGATCCGACAGCCGTCGCGAACAACGACGTTCGGGTGAAGCACCGCGTCCGCGCCGATTTGGACGTTTTCGCCCAAAAACGCACCCGCGGAAATCACCGAGCGGTCCCCAATCCGTACGCCACCCGCAACATGCGCGCCGGCCTGAACTTCGACATCCGCGCCGATCACCGCGTCGGGTGCGACGTCGGCCGACGGCGCAACACCGCGCCTTTTCGCCCGCGCCGGCTCAAAGTGCCGCGCCACGCGTGCCATCGCGAGGTACGGGTTTTGCGCAACAATCAGCGCGAACGGCCGCTCGCGCCCGTCGACTTCGTGCCGAATCTCGGTCGAAACGATGACCGCTCCGGCGCGACACGAATCAAAGAGCGGCAAATATTTCGGGTGGTGCAGAAACGTCACCTCTCCAGGACCCGCTTCGTCAATCGCGGCAACCCCACTCACGACGCGCGTCCCGTCGCCATCAAGGTCACCACCGACGAGCGATGCAATCTCCTCTAAAGTCGTCGTCACTTACTTGCGCCCGTAGCGATCGTTGTATCGGCGAATCAGCTCATTCGAAAGGTCAAGCGCCGGCTTCGCGAAAACGAGGCCGCTGTCGGTTTTCTCCAAAATAAACGTGAAATCCTGCTCCTGCCCAATATCACCAAGCAATTTCGACAGCTTCGCCAAGATCGGTTTCGTAATGTCGGCCTCTTGTTTCGCAAGGTCCTTTTGAAGCGCCATATAGAGCTGCATGAGCTCTTGCCGCTTCGTCATATACTCCTCGGCCTTTTTCCGCTTCGCCTCGTCCTTCAAAATGACCGATTCTTTTCGAAGCTCATCCTCAAACCGCTTGAGCGCGTTTTGCTTTTCATTCAGTTGCTTTTGTTTCTTGTCGAAAATCCGCTTGAGCTTCGCTTTGGCGCGCTTCCCATCCTCGATTTCGCCCAAACACCGCTGCAAGTCGACGTAGCCGACCTTAATCGCCGCGGCCCGCGCCAGCACAGGAAATGCGAGCGCGGCGCACAAAACAACAGCGGACGCAAAAGTTGACCTCATTGGATTCTCCTTAAACCGGTGGTTTTTAACGGTTTGTGCCTCGAACGTCAAGACATTTGACGCAAAGAAAAACCGACGCGCGCTCAGAAGGTATTCCCGATCGTGAACTCGAACACAATTGGCTGCTCGCCGACCCGGCGGTTGATCGGGATCCCCCACTCAAAGCGGAGCGGCCCAATCGGCGAAAACCACCGGAAGCCGAAGCCCCACGACATGCGCAGATTCAGCGGGTTTATCTCCTCTGCGTCGTCAAACGCATTCCCCGCGTCGAAGAAAACGACGCCTTTGATGCCGATCTTCGCAACGATCGGGATTTCGATCTCCGCGTTAAAAACCATCTCTTTGTTGCCGCCGATGTTGAAGTCGGCGCGCAAAAACGCGGGGTCGTTCAAATCGGGCACTTTGAGACGCGGCCCGAGCGATCGCGGCTCGTAACCGCGCACCGAGTTGATACCGCCCGTGAAGTAGCGCTCGAAGATCGGAACGCCCTGCGGGTTTGGCGAGGTGATGAAGCCGAGTTCGAGGTTTAGCTTGAAGATCCAATTGTCGAGGAACGGGAAATAAGCGCGGCCATATCCAGAGAGCCGCGTGAAAAGGTTCGTGCTGCCGGTGTATTCGGCGGCGTGTTCGACGGTGCCGCCGACGAGCGTGCCGCGCGACGGGAAAATGCGGTTGTTGCGCGTGTCGTAAGCGATCGACCCTTTGACGCTCGACGTGCGCCCCGATTGGAAAAGGTTCGCGAGCAGAATGTTCGTCGACGATCGCGACGCCGAACCGCCGAGCGAGGCGTTCACTTGTTCGAGCTTGTAGCTGAGTGCGACTTGCAGCGAGTCGGTCAGGTTGTAGCCGAAGAGGAGCGTGCCGCCGGTCGACGCGCGAAGGAAGTTGAAATAGTCGAGCTGCATATTGAAAACCGAAAACGACATGATGATGTCGGTGTCGGCGATGTGGGGTTCGAGGAACGACAATCGAAAGAGCTGGCGCAGCGCGGAAAGTTGGGCCTGGAGCGACAGGTCTTGGCCGCGGCCAAACAGGTTGTGCTCCGCGATTTGCGCCGTCGCGATGAAACTCTCAACCGAGCTAAAGCCCGCGCCAATTTGAAACGTCCCCGACGGTTTCTCCTTCACCTCGAAGTTTAAAATGACTCGGTCCTCGCGGCTCCCCTTCTTCTGCGTGACGACGATCCCCTCGCGCACAATCGCGCCGTCCCGCTCTTCGATGCCGCCGTGCTGATCATCGAAAAACCCGAGCGCCAACACGCGCCGCTTCGACTGCGCAATCTTCGCGGCGTTGTAAATCTCGCCCTCCGCGAGCTTGATGTGGCGCCGAATCACCTTGTCGCGCGTCTTCGTGTTGCCACTCACCGTGATCCGCTCAACCGTGACCCGCATCCCCTTTTGCACATCGAACGTGACGTTCACGTGTTTGGGTTTTTTGCCAGCCGTCGTCACGGGCGTGACCGTCACAAAGGCGTAGCCGTCGTCCTTGTAGACGTTTGAGACGCGCGACATGTCGAGGAGCATCTTCGTTTTACTGAAGATTTCGCCCGGCTTCGCCTGAATGAGCTTTTTGATCTCCTCACGCGGCTTGACCATATCGCCGCTCACGTCGAGGTCGCCGACGAAATGCTGTTCGCCTTCGTCGACGTGAATGGTGATGCTTAAAAACTTCTTGTCCGGCGACAGCGTCACGAGCGGCTGCCCGACTTTGACATTCACGTAGCCCCGGTCGTGGTAGTACCCCTGCACGCGCGCGTGGTCGCGCCCGAACTCCTCTTCGTCGAACGTTCCGGCGCTCGACAGGAACGACAGGTGGTCGCCCTCGCGCGTCGCCATCGACTCCTTGAGCTCGGCCGTGGGAATCGCCTTGTTGCCGAGGAAAAGCACCTCTTTGACAATGACGTTTGTGTTTTCGTCGATGCGCAATATGACGTCGACGTCGCCCTCGGGAAGTTTGCGAATCTCGTGGCGCACTTCTGCGAGAAAGAACCCCTTCTTGAGGTACGCCTCGCGCACTTTTTCGACGTTGCGAACGATCTTGTCGAAATTAAGGCGCTCAAACGGGCGCAAATCGACAACCTTCTGAATGTCCTCGGCGTCAAGCTCGTCGTTGCCGAGCAAAAGGATTTTTCGCACCCACGGCTTTTCGCGAACGATGTAAGCGAGCGCGTAATTCCCGCTCCCAGCGGGCACTTCGTCGAGCTCGGCACGGACATCGTCAAAGTCGCGCATCGCCCATATCGCCCGGATGTCCTCGCGCACCACGGCGGCTGAGTATTTTTCACCCGCGCGGGCTTTTAAGACGTTCAATATGTCGGTCGTGTCGATGCGCCGATTTCCGCGCACCTCGACCTTCGCGAGCTTAACTGGCTCGTCATCGGCGCGTGCGAGCGGAGAAAAGAAAAGGAGAAACCACAGAGTCACAGAGCCACAGAGGACGGACGAGAAAAGTGTCAAGCTCTTCCTCTTCCAGCCTCCCATACTCTGCGTCTCTGTGGTTACTCTTCTCTTCTTCATCTTCCGTCGACCTGCTGCAAGCGCCCGTCCTTCATGCGCAGTCGCCGAGGCATCCGTCGCGCAAGTTCCTCGTTGTGCGTGACCACGACAATCGCCGTCCCGAAGCGCTCATTCGATTCGACGAGCAGGTCATGAATCGCCGCCGCCGTCCCCGCATCAAGGTTTCCCGTCGGCTCGTCGGCGAGCAAAAGCCGCGGTTTCATGACGAGCGCTCGCGCGATCGCCACGCGCTGCTGCTCACCGCCCGAAAGCTCCGCGGGACGATGGCGAAGCCGCTCACCCAGCCCCAATGCGACAAGCAACTCCTCGGCCCGCGCGCGCGCCTCCGGCTCAGGCAAGCGGTTGATGAACGCCGGCATCATGACGTTCTCAAGCGCCGTAAACTCCGTCAGGAGATGATGGAACTGAAACACAAAACCGATGTTCTCGTTCCGAAAGCGCGCAAGCGCCGCCTCGTTCATCTTCGACAAGACGACTCCATCGAACGTTAATTTCCCCCGCGTCGCACCTTCGAGTGTTCCCACGACGTGAAGAAACGTCGATTTCCCCGCTCCCGATGCGCCCGTGATCGACAGAAGGTCGCGCGCGCCAATATCGAGATCGATGCCGCGCAGAACCGGAATGACCCGCCTTTCCATGACAAACGACTTTTCGAGGTCGCGCACCTCGACGAGAACGTTCGCAGGCGAAGCGTGGGGTTCAGGCATCTTGACCACCGCCGACATCGTCAAACCTGCCGCAGCCCTTCCGCGGGGCGAAGGCGCGTCGCCTTGATCGCCGGATAGATCGTCGCAAGGAAAGAGAGCGCCACGCCCGCACCCATGACGGCGAGCACGTAGCGCGGCTCGATATTCACTGGAATAGATTGAATATAATAGACGTCCGTCACTTCGAGCGGAATATCCGCAAGCCGAAGCGCGCCACATGCAATGAGCGCCCACAGAGCGCCGATCGACGTACCGATTCCGCCCAGCACCAGCCCGTCGAGGATGAAGATTTTGAGCATCCGCATCGCCGACGCGCCCATCGCCTTCAGAATCGAGATTTCCCGCGCGCGCTCGATGACGAGCATAACGAGCGTCGCCGCGATCGCAAACGACGCGACGAGGATCACAAAAATCAAAACTCCAAACATCGCGAGCTTCTCGAGCTTGAGCGCCGAAAACAGATTTCGGTTCATCTCGGTCCAGTCGCGCACTTCGGTTTCCGCGCCAAACTCAGCGCGCAACGCCGCCGCAACCGGCGCCGTCTCGAACTCGTTTTGCACGCGCATCTCAATCCCGGTGACCGCGCCCTCAAGGTTCATAAACTTCTGTGCCGCGGCGAGCGTCGTGAACGCGAGCTTCGAATCGATTTCGTACATCCCCGAAAACGTGATCCCAACCACGCGAAAATTCTGGTTCTTCGGCATCGGCCCGGCCGGCCCGAGCTCGCCGAGCGGCGACACGAGCGTCACCTCGTCGCCCAGCGTCAAGTGGTGAATCTTCGCAAGCTCGCGCCCGATGATGACGCCCGGCATCGGCTTCAGCACATCGTCGAGCGTGACCGGATGCGCTTCCCCCTGCGAGTTCGACGCTTCGCGTGGAACCTCCTCGCCCCACTCCGCGCGCAAGTCCTCCTTCATCCTCCGAACAATCGCCTTCGGGTCGGCGAGCCAGTCGAGCCCTCCCGCGACGCGCAAATCCCACGGCCCCGTTAAATACAGATACCGGTTGCGGTCGACGTCGATCACGTCGCGCGATCGCTCGACATCAATCCCCTTCATCAGAATTCCGCTCGACGCGTTCGTCGACGACACCAACACCTCAGCCGACACATACGGGCTCGCGGCAAGCACACCCGGCGTCGCGCGCACCTTGTCAGCCGCAGCCGCGTGGTCCGTGAAGTCCGGCTTCTCCACAACAACGTGCGCGTGTGCGCCCGTGAACTTGCGCCGTAAATGTTCTTCGAAACCGCCAATCACCGAGATGACGACGATCATCGTGAACACGCCGATCGCGATGCAAAGCGTCGAGAGAATTGTGATCTCCGAAAAAAAACCGCGGCGCTTTGCGGTGACGCCCAAGAACACCAAAAAAAGGATGATCCCGACGACGTTGAGTGGCGTCAAAAGCGCAACAACGAGCATTGTCCCAACGAGCTGACCGCGTCGGTCGAGCTTCAAAAAGCGCGTCGCAATGAACCGCTCGAAACGCATCTTAATCCGCCGTCAAACCTGAGGCCTCATGAGCGGAAACAAAATGACGTCGCGAATCGAATCAGAATTCGTGAGCAGCATCGCGAGCCGGTCGATCCCAACGCCTTCGCCGCCGGCCGGTGGCATGCCGATTTCAAGCGCCTCCAGAAAGTCTTCGTCGAGTTGATGCGCCTCGTCGTCGCCCGCCGCGCGCGCCGCCATCTGCCCTTCAAAGCGCCCGCGCTGGTCGATCGGGTCGTTCAGCTCGCTGAACGCGTTCGCCATCTCCATTCCCGCGACGTAAAGCTCGAAACGATCGACGAGCGGAAGCGAGGAAGTTCCATTGGCGAGCGTCGGATCGCTCTCCTTCTTTCGCGAGAGTGGCGACACATCGAGCGGGAAGTCGACAACGAACGTCGGCTGCACCAAGTGCGGCTCGCTCGCCCGTTCGAAAATTTCCATCAGCACCGCACCGTGCGTCGCGCCCGGCTTGACTTCGATCCCGCGCGCCTTCGCGGCTGCCTTCGCTTCGCCCGCATCGGCCCACACACTGTCCGGCAACTTCGCAAACTCCCGAATCCCCTCACGAATCGACAACCGCCGAAATGGCGGCTCGAGCCGTATCTCGTTCCCACGAAATGGCACCGTCGTCTTCCCCGCGACTTTCGCAGCCAGCTCACCAAACATCTCCTCCGTGAGCGCGATGAGCAGCTCGTAGTTGGCGTACGCCCAATAAAACTCAAGCATCGTGAACTCGGGGTTGTGCTGTGTCGAAATCCCCTCGTTTCGAAAGTTGCGGTTGATCTCGTAGACCCGCTCGAAACCACCCACCAAGAGCCGCTTCAAATACAGCTCGGGCGCAATGCGCATATAGAGGTCCATGTCGAGCGTGTTGTGATGCGTCACAAACGGCCGGGCCGCGGCGCCCCCCGCAAGCGGGTGCATCATCGGCGTCTCGACCTCCATGAATCCGCGCGCATCAAGGAAACGCCGCATCTCGCGCAGGAGAAGCGTCCGCTTGACAAACGTGTCGCGCACCGCGGGGTTCGCAATCAAATCGACGTAGCGCTTGCGGTAGCGCGTTTCGACGTCTGAAAGCCCGTGCCACTTTTCGGGGAGCGGCCGGAGCGCCTTCGTGAGCAAACGAAACTCGCGCGCCTCAAGCGTCAGCTCGTTTGTCTTGGTCCGAAACGCGGCCCCCTCGACGCCCACGATGTCGCCCATGTCGCAAAGCTGAAACGCGTCAAACACGTCGGCGCCGACCACGTCCTTTTTCACGTAGACCTGAATCCGCCCCGACTGGTCTTGAATCGAAATGAACGCCGCCTTGCCGAACGACCGATTCGCGACGATTCGCCCCGCGACACGGTATCGCCGCGGCGTCGCGCCGAGCGCCGCCCCATCCTGCTCGCCACAATCCCGATGCACATCGGCCGCATTATTCTGTGGACGAAAATCGTTCGGATACGGGTTGACCCCGCGGGCACGAAGCGCGTCCGCCTTTTGCCGGCGCACGACACGCAGCTTGTGCTCGTTTTCGATTTCGCTTCCAGCCTCGACCGCTTCCACGTCAACCATCAGAATCGCCTCAACCTCGGAAATAATCCGATCGCTTCGAGAATAGAAAAAGGTTTCGAAACTTATCGGCGCTGGGCCGGCGCCGTCAAGACGTGATGCTAATCCCCAATCCCCGGATAAGCGACGAATTCTCTGCAGCGCGTCGGGTCGGCAGGAGGCGGCGTCGGCGCGCCGACGTCCTCGGGTCTGAACGCAAACGAGCGCTCGAGCCACTGTTTTGTGGCGTGCGAAATCTCGGAGATTCCCAGCGGTATTGCGCTGCAGACCCTGCGGAGGCGCGCCGTTGCGGCACCCCTGCCAACCCGACGCAACTCCGGACGAACCGCTTACCCGGTACGCGTTCCTCGCCCTTGAGGGTGGTACGAAGAGTTCACCTGCCTGGCGTCGACCTGCGATCGATCAACCCCCAAGCCTTCTAACGGCCATACCCGGAAAACGGCGAACTTCTGAACCGCGGGCAGGGTCTGGGCAAGCGAAGGCTCGCGTCCGCAGGGGCTGAGGTGCCGACCGGGCATGGATTTTCCGCTGCCATCACGTTCTATTGATTCTGCATTTCTCGCATAACATCAGCCCCGAGGACGTCCGCGAGCCGGAGCGAACCCAGGCCCCGCCCGCCCCACTGAAGTCCTCTCCGTTATCCGGGGATTGGGAATGCTAATAAGCGGTGGTTGCGAAAACCGAGTTGTATCCGGCGACCTCTTGAATCCAGACCACGACGCAGCCTCCATCGGGCAACGCGGCGAGGGCTGGCGACGACGCGGTGCCACCCCCGTCGTTAACTTGCAAGGGAACCGCTGGGGTTCCATTAAAGACCCGCGTCAAAAAAACGACATCTTTGGTTGAAATGAACTGCGTCCACGCGACCCAAAACGTCCGCGACGGCCCATTCGGTGTTGTAGCCGCGACAATCGCCGGTTGACGCACACCCGCAACGTTGGCCGTAAACGGAATCGCGCCGACCCAAGAGGCCGACGTTGGTAAAAAGTTTCCCCAAAGTTGCGTTCGGCCATCCCCAAAGTTGTGCATCCAAACAACGAGCGTATTCCCCGCGTTGCTTTGCGCGACGCGGATATCTGTCAACGTGTCGGTGGGCGGGACATAAAACAGTTGCGCCGTATTAAAGTCGAAGCCCTGGCCCGGTACCCACGTGCTTGCCCGTACGTACTTTCCCGACTCACCAGGTTTTTGCGATCGCCAGACGGCGACGGGCGACGATTGGTTCTCGCCAACTGCGATGCGAACCTCCGGTGCGCCCGAATCCACCACGTTATCGAGCACCCGGACGTTAAAACCCCCGTCAACATAAAGCGCACCGCGAACCGTGTTGTCCGACGATTGCGTGACATAAAAGATCTCCTTGCTTGAATTAACCGCGACATCAAACGCGTAAATCACCTGTGCCAATTCAAAGCCGGTCGACGGACTCGCGGAGAAATCGTCGATCGCGCCATACTGCAAGAATAACCAGGAACCGCTCGCATACACCAGCGCCGCGAACCCCGACGAGTCAACGCTCACCCGAACATCGTCGCTTGTGGATTCCACGAAGGGATCGCTAAACTGCCCGAAATAACCGCCATCAGCCAGATAAACAACGCTCCGAACCCGCCTTCCGCCGTCGACGGTAACCGGACCCGCGTTCGCGATGAGCGCGTTCCCGTACCGGTCACCGCCGAGACTGAATTTGAGACTCCCAGCGTCAAATCCGAAGGGAACGCGCGTGGGCGGCACCCATTGACCGGTCATCGCATCCCGTTGCGACATCCACTGGCTCACGCCGTCCACGCCCGTCGTGGTCGACCAAACCGCGGTCGCATTCCCACCTTCGTGGGTCACAACAGCCGGATTCGACGACTCGACGAGCCCCATCAATAGAGTAGCGGGCGCAACGACAATGCTCGCGTCGGCGTCGTAAGTACCCCCGTCGGATGCGCCACCCCCGTCATTCGCGCCCCCTGCGACTGAACCCCCAGCGTCGATCGGCGGGAGCTTCCAGTACGTGCGGAGCCCACACCCATCGGGAATCACGGCGAGGCAAATGAAAAACACCCACGACAGCCGCATCAATCGCACGCCTTCATTATTGCACCCGCCACATCTATAGATCGACCTGCGGCATCGCGCGTCGGTAACTCATGTATAATCCTCGCGTTGGGGCGCAAACCCGCGCCCATCGGAGGCGCTTTTGAGATGGGAATGAGTGGCGGCAAGGGACAAGGCACAACGCTCTCGGACATCAACGTGACGCCGCTTGTCGACGTCATGCTCGTCCTCCTCATCATCTTTATGGTGTCGGCGCCGATGCTTCAGCGCGGCGTCGAAGTCGACCTGCCAAGTTCGCACAATGCGCCACCCATGAAGGTCGACGAGGCGAAGCTGAAAATTACGCTCAAGCCGTCGAAGGTGAGTCCCGGGCAGTTTGACGTCGACGTCGAAGGGACGCCGGTTCCGCTCGCGTCGGTGAAAGATGTCATCAGCCGCAACGCAAAGATTCAGCGTGACAAGGAGATTTATTTGGCGGCCGACGGGAGCGTGCCGTACCGTGAGGTCGTGAAGGTGATGACGTACGCGAAGGAGGCGGGCGCGACGAAGGTGGGGCTCGTCTTGCGCGCGGAGTGACGATGGATGCGGGTCGAAAAGCGCCGGGTGTTCTCGCGGTGTCTGTCGTCGCGGCGTTCGCGATTAACGTCGCCATCTTTGCGGCGGTCTTGAACGCCGGGCAGGCGAAGGCCGACATCAAGATTATCGACACGCCGGTGATGGAAGCGTTCATCGCAAGTGAGCCCCTTGTCGCAAAGGGGATCGAGGCGCCGAAAAAGTTTTTGCCGCGCATCAACACGGCGCCACCGCCGCCCGAAGAGAGCGTACCGCTCACGCCAAAGAGCGTGCCGGTCGACCCGGCGAAAAAACCGACGCCGCCCAAGGAAAAGATCGAACGCGAAAAGCCGCCCAAGGACGCGCCGCAACCAAAATCGCTCGACGACGCGATGTCAAAGTTTAGCGAGCGTTACGGTAAGGCAACGCCAGCGATTGGGCACAAGGATGGGAGCGAGCTCGGCACCGCGGCGAAGGGGCGGTTGTCGCGCGGGTATGGCGATAAAGTCGCGGCGTACATTGGTCGTGCCTGGGGGCCGCCGAAAACGCTCTCGGACGACGTGCTCAAGACAACCGTCGCGCGCGTCACGGTATCGATCGACGCCGAGGGGAACATCGTCGCGCACACGGCGCCGAATTCAGCGAACCGCGATTTCAACGAATCGATCGAAGCGTTTTTTGGCGCGCATAAGAAGATGCCGAAACCGACCGCCGACGAGTGGGCCGTCGTCAACGCCAAATGGCGCGGCCGGCTGCCGATCTGTTTCGCCGAGCGCCAATGGAAGCGCGAGTTATGCCGGTAAAGGATGATCGCCGGTCCGCACGCAGCGGCCGTTGACGAACCACCTATTTGCCATATATTCTAGCCATATGTCGTCGCCTGCGCAAAAAACCACGCTCTACCTCGATTCCGTCGAGTACCGGCGCCTCCAGCGTCTCGCGAAAGCGCAAGGAAAAACCCCGACAGCGCTCGTGCGTGAAGCCATCGCCGAATTCAACGCCAACCATTCGCGACGCGAACTCCCGCGCTCCATCGGCGCTGCGCGAAGTGGGCGACGCGATTTAAGCGAACGTGCCGAAGAGCTTCTCGCTGGCCTCGGGCGCCGGCGATGATCATTGCCGACACCGGGGCGATCCTCGCCCTCATCGACGCCGACGATAAACACCATGCGGTCCTCTCCCGCGCGTTTGAACCCGACCAATGGATGATTCCGTGGGCGGTGCTGCCCGAGGTCGATTATCTCGTTGCGACGCATCTCGGCGCTCGCACGCAAGAAGCCTTCCTGTCGGACGTTGCGGACGGCGCTTTCTCGATCGAATGGGGCCGCGAGGAGGATGTTCAGCGCGCGCGCGATCTGTGCCTGAAATACCGGACGTTAAGAATGGGTCTTGTCGATGGCGTGGTCATGGCGGTCGCCGAACGACTTAAGGCCGAGGCGATCGCGACGCTCGATGTGCGCCATTTCGGGGCGGTAAAGCTGAGACTTCCGTTTCGCCTTCTCCCGCGCGACGCGGCGCGCTGAACACCGCGGGAATGCCGGGAGACCGGTCGATGGTTTTTGTGGTATGTCAGTCGACTGACATGGGATTAATCCGCTTGATTTCAGTTGCCGTTATCGTCGGAGCCGGTCTGTCGATTGCGTTCGCGCAGAAGGGGGGCGCCGAGGGAACGACGGGCGGCGCGGGCGAGGCGACAAACGGGCCGATGCCAACGATCGTCCCCGAAGCCGACACAAAGCCGCTCCCCATCGCGATTCCGGCACTCAAGAACGTCGGGACGGCGACCGAGGGAAGCGCGAAAGGCCGAGCGTTCTCAGAGGTGGTGTCGAACGACCTCGCGATGACGGGCGTTTTCGACGTGCTCGACCCGAAGTCGTTCAACCCGACCGTGCTTCAGCGCGACGGCATCACGCAATCGACGATTCAGTTCAAGGATTGGGTGGCGGTCGGCGCGCAAGCGCTGGTGCGCGGCGGCATCGCTGTGACCGGCAACCGTGTGCGTATCGCGGCGAATTTGTTCGAGGCGACGACCGGCAAGCTCGCCGTCGAGAAGGTGTACGTCGGCGATGTCGACGACATGCGTCACCTTGCGCATCGGTTTGCGGATGAGGTTTATCGGTACTTCGTCAAGGAGCGAAGTGTCTTTTCGACGCGAATCGCGTGCGTTAAAGAGTTTGGCGCGAAGCCCGACATCACGAAGGAAGTTTTCGTGATGGATTTTGACGGGTACGGCGAAAAGCGCGTGACGTGGCAAAATACGCTCGCGATGCTGCCGGCATGGTCGCCGGATGGTTCGCGCATCGCGTTTACATTGTCGACGAAATACAACTGGGACTTGTGGATGGCGGATTTGCGGACGGGGAAGCAGCGCGCGATTTCGGAGCAGCCGGGGCTCAACACGGGCGCGGCGTGGGCGAAAGATGGATCGCGCGTTGCGCTCACGATGTCGAAGGATGGGCAAGCGGAGATTTACACGCTGAAACCCGATGGGACCGATTTTCGGCGCCTCACGAACAACTGGGCGATCGACAGCTCGCCGTCGTGGTCGCCTGACTCAAAGCAGATCGCGTTCGTTTCGGATCGATCGGGCGCGCCGCACATCTATGTCATGAACGCCGATGGGTCGTCGCAGCGACGCCTGACGTTCAAGGGGAACTACAACCAAACGCCCGATTGGTCGCCGAAGGGGGACCGCATCGCGTTCACGGCGCGCGACGAGCGGTACCGCTTCGACATCTTCACGGTCGATGTGAAATCGGGCGATATCGAGCGGTTGACGCAGGACCAAGGCAACAACGAGGAGCCGTCGTATTCGCCGGATGGGCGTCTCATGACATTTATTTCGAGCCGCACAGGCGCGCGGCAAGTGTGGGTCATGTCGTCGCGCGGGTTTAATCAGCGCCAGATTTCGCGCGGCAAAGGCGGCTATTCGAAGCCCGCGTGGAGCCGGTGGTTCACCAAAAAATGAATTTCTTCTCTGTGCCAATTCCTCTGTGTCTTTGTGTCTCTGTGGTTGCATTTTCTTTTTCTTCCTGCGGCATCAACAAAGAAGTTCACCAAAAGGCGCTCGCCGATCTCACGAAGGCCAAAGACGCCGACATCAAAAAGGAACGCGAGCGCGCGGGCACATGCGGAAAAGATCGCGATGCTTGCGAGAAAACCCGCGATGCGCTCGATAAGAAGTTGAAAGGCTTAACGGCTCGGGCCAGTGAAATCGACGAACAGAACCGCGCGTGCGACGACGATCGCGTGAAGCTCAAGCAGCAGGTCGCGGCGCTCGACGCGAAACTCGTCGCGCAAACCGACAAGCTCAACGAAGCGCACGTGGGCACCGCGAAACTCAAGGAACGCGAGAGCGAGCTTGCCGAGGCGCTCGCGAAGGAACGCGCGACGCACGACAACTTGCTGAAATCGCTTAAGGCTGAGATCGACGCGGGGAAGATTGAAGTTGTGAATTTGCGGGGGGTGCTCACGGTCAAGCTCAAGGACAAGATTCTTTTTGATTCCGGTAAAGTGAAACTCAAAAGCGAAGGGCAAGAGGCGCTCAAGAAGCTGGCTGAGGTTTTGACGACGGTTAAGGATAAGCAGTTCCAAGTGCAGGGGCACACCGACAACATTAAGATCCGTGGAAATGTAAAATGGCCGACAAATTGGGAGTTGTCGGCTGCGCGCGCGGCGGCAGTTGTTCGCTTTCTCGCCGAGAACGGCGTCGAGCCGCAGAACCTGTCCGCGGCTGGGCTCGCCGAGTTTCAACCGGTCGCTGCGAACGACACCGAGGACGGTCGTCGCGAGAATCGACGCATCGAGATCATCCTCGTCCCGCGTGTCGCAACGCTCATCAACAAGTGACCGCTCGCTCGCACGACCAACTGGGACGCGGGTTTTACGCAATTCTCGATCTTGAGGCGTGCGGCTCGCGCCCTATCCTCGATGTTGCAACGGCGCTCCTATCGGTTCATCCCGTCGCGATTCAAGTTCGAGCCAAACGCCAATCCGCACGCGAACTCTACGAGACCACCCTTGCGATTAAATCCCTCGCCGTGCAAGCGCGGTGTCCGCTCATCGTCAACGATCGTCTCGACGTTGCGCTCGCCGCGGGTGCGAACGGCGTCCACCTCGGCCAAGACGACCTCCCCCTCGCGCACGCGCGAAAACTCGTGCCGCCCAACTTTTCAATCGGCATCTCAACGCACGCACGCGAAGAGGCGCGCCACGCGGAACTTGGCGGCGCGACGCTCATAGGCTTTGGCCCCATCTTCGCCACGCGTACAAAAGAAAACCCGAGCCCCGTTCAGGGTCTTTTAGCGCTCGCTGAAGTCGTCTCCACAGTCTCGATCCCCGTTGTCGCGATCGGCGGCATCACCCCCTCCAACGCCCGCGACGTCGCAAGAACGGGCTGCGCTGCCGCGACATCGATCGCCGGCGTCCTCCAATCCGACGACCCTGCGCGCGCCGCCGCCGCGATCGCCGCTGCGTTTTCCCGGTAACAACCTTCAGCGTCCGACGTCGTACGACAAGACCCGCCCCGTTCCGATTTCCGCAACCCACAGCCACTTCCCGTTTGGATGGAGCGCGAGTCCGAGCGGCTGCCGCATGCCGGCCTGCGTGACGCTTGCATCGGTTGATGAACGCGACCGCTGCCCGATGACGTTAACGGTCGCCGCACCATTCGTCGCGCCCGTCGTATCCCAAACCTGAATTCGATTGTTCTCCGAGTCGGCGACAAAGAGCCGGCGACGCGCCGAATCGATCGCGAGCCCACCTGGAACGCTGAGCTGGCTAACGCCACCCCCGTCGAGTTTCGATTGGAAGTCGCTCTGGCCGAAAACACGCACGGCCGCCATCCCCGACGCAATCCCAGCCCCAAGATCGAACATCACAACGCGATTGTTCTTTGAGTCCGAAACGTAGAAACGATTGGCGACCGAATCGATCGCGATCGCGACCGGTGTGTCGAATCGATTCGCGGCCAATCCCGCGTCCTTGTCGATGAAATTCTCTTGCCCCAAAACGTAGTTCGCGCTCATCCCAGTTTGAACAGCTCCCCCATCGAACTCAAACACGACCACCCGATTCGCTAAAAAATCGGCCACAAATAACCGGTTTCGCGTCTCGTCATACGCCGTCCCTGTTGGGTAGCAAAAATGCGACGCCGTCGGGGTGCAATAAAACTCTGGTCCTGCATCGAGCGTTGCACGTCCGAGCACCGCGACCGCGCTCATTCCGTTCACGAGCCCGCCCTGCGAAAAATCGAAAACCGCGACGCGTCCTCCGATTAGGTCTGAGACGAACAACCGATTTCGTGCGTTGTCGAACGACATTCCCGTCGGAAGCGAAATGAGATTGGGCGGATTCGACGCTAAGGCTGTTACCCCACAATGCCAAAGGTCGGGTGCGCCGAGCACGTTCGTCGCGCGGCTCGACGCTGCCGAACCTCCCGACGTGAGGGGATACGAAGCAACGCGCGACACGGGCGAAAACTCGCCAACAAACAAGCGATTCGACACTGCGTCGATGGCGACACTCCAAGGCTTATGGACGCCGATATCGGCGGGGCCGTTGACGCAGGCGGTGTCCCAAACGGCACCCCCATCGCCGTCGGGGTGCCCGACGAGCGCCACCGCGCTCCCCGCATCCGCGGGCGCCGCGACGTTGTAAGCGACGACGCGGTTGTTTTCGCGGTCCGCGATCCAGAGCCGATTTAAGCCGGCGACAAAGTTAACCCCGGCTGGGTAATTGAGGCGCGATTGCGACGTGGCATAACCGCCGCCATCAAACGCCGGCTGCCCAATGACGGCGATCGCCGATTCGCCCGCGTCGATCGCCGCGACATCGAACACGACCACGCGATGGTTTTCGGTGTCGGAAACATACAGGCGCTGCGAAACGTCATCGTACGAAACCGATTCCGGCCGCGAGACTCTTTTCTCGCTTGTTCCGCCCTGGCAGCTCGTTAAGTTGTCCTGCCCGAGAACCCACGTCGCCGGGAAACCGCCGTCGATGTTGCTTGGAACTTGATACACAGCCACGCGACTGTTTTCGCGGTCCGCCACGAACAGACGCCGATTCGTCGAATCGAATGCGAGCCCCATCGGCGCCGACAATCCACCCGCAGAACACGCGCTCACCGATCCGTCGAAGTCGCTTTGTCCGAGCACCGCTATCGCTGGCTCACCCGCGTCGCGTTGCCACAAATCATAAATCACCACGCGGTTGTTCATCGTGTCGGCCACGAAAAGATATGTCGGGCTCTGCGACGCGTACGCAATACCCGTCGGCTCGGTAAGTCCAGCCGCGCCACCTCCGTCGCCGCGGCTTGTAAAGTCCGGCTGCCCATAAACCTCTTGCGCCGGAAGACCGCTCCCGATGATCTCGAGGCGCACACCGACGACGCGATTGTTGAACCGGTCGCTCACGTACACCATTGACCCGTTGACGTACGCGCCCCAAGGCGTGTTAAGCGACGTCGCGCTCACCGACTCGGCGAGCAGGCAGTGCTGCGGCGACGGCTGCCCGATCGTCCATGTCGGCGTCGCTGCAGGCAATCCCGTGCCCGGATTCGTCGAATAGATCACCAAGCGATGGTTCAAGCTGTCGACGATGTGAAGTCGATTGTACGCGGAATCGTAGACAACGCCCGTCGGTTCCCAAAGACCGTACGTCCCCGAACCGGCGCACCCGGCCGTGAAGTCAACAGGGTCGGCGCCAAACCGATCGGTGGCCGGCAATCCCATCGCGTACAGCGTCGCCCCACCGTCCGGCACCTCGACGTTCCCCGCGTCATCGGTTGCGCGCACGCGAACCTCGTGCGCAAAAAAACCCGCCGCAAAACTCGCCGCCCACGTCGCGAGCCCCGTCGCGTCAAACCACGTTGCGCCGCCATCAACCGACACCTCGACGCGTGCAACGCCCGATAAGTTGTCCGACGCCCACCCTCCGATGTTCACCGTCGTCCCAAATGCGACCGGCTCGCCGGCGACCCAATTCGCCGACGTCAGCGCCGACATCGGCCGCGTCCCGTCGATCGTCCACGTCATCGCCGCGGGGGTCGGATCCGCGCGCCCCGCATCGTCGGTCGCGCGCACGCCAAACGTATGCACGCCGTCCATGAGCGTCCCGCCGGTCCAGCCCGACGCGCACGGGACAAAGCCGGCGTCGTCGAGATTGCACGCAAACGAACAAAACGGCGACGTACACGAGAATGCGAATGTTGGATTCGCGACATTTGAGAGGGCGCCTGGACCCGCGTCGCGATCGAGAATCGTGTCTGGCGCGCCTTCGCGACACGCGACGTTCGTCGCACAGTTAAAATTGAGCACGACGGTCTTCAGCCCGCCGCCAAATTGGATGAGGTTCCCCAAGCCGTCGCTCGCCGCATACGCCTCCGCGATAAGCTCGTTCGCGCCCGCGTCGATGCGGTACAGCTTCCCTCGGAGCACGAAGCCGTCGCCGATCGCGCCGCCCACCAGAAAGACCGACCAACTGTCGCGCGTCGAAAATGGATTCGCGATGACCGTCACGCGCTGCTCAAGTTTCGAGTCCTGGTCAACGTCAACGATCTCCGCGGTAACGGCGTACCCTTCGTCGCTCGTCGCGGCACGCGGCGTCCCCGTGCTCGCGAAAAGTGAAAACGCGCCCTGCGGTTCGTCGAGCACGATCTCAACGCGCGCGACGGCCGAACGCACGGAGGCGATCAAGTCGGACGGGACATTCGAGATGATGTTGATGCTGTTTGAGTCCGACTGCGTCGACCCCTTGCAACCAACGATCGCGACGAGGAAAACGATAAGGTGCCGTTTTTTAGCCATCCGAAGCCCTTCCACTCGCCACCCATTCATTATCTGAGGCGGAGGTGCGAACCGCAAATCCACACATCGGCTAATGATGGTACGGCTCGCCGCGCAGAATCGTGAACGCGCGATAAACCTGCTCGAGCAGCACAACGCGCGCGACATCGTGTTGCAACGTGAGCGACGACAACGACCAGAGCAACGTCGCACTCGACTTGACGGCCGCCGAAAACCCGTCTGCGCCGCCCACCGCGAAGGCGACTTCTTTGACGCTCCGGTTTTGCCACGTGGCCACCTGCTTTGCGAGCGCGATCGAATCGAAGGCACTCCCCTCGACCGCAAGCACCACGCGCACGTCCGCCGACGCCAACGCGCGCGCCATCTGCGCGTCCTTCACAAACGCTTGCTCAGCCTTGGTGTACCGTTGAATGCGCGAAAAATACTCTTCGCCCGCATCGAAGATGGGGCCACGCCCACGCCCCACAAAACAAAACTTCAACCGCAAGCCGGAAAAAACTCCCTCCGACCCAACAGCTCAGGTCGACCAACTTCCCCAAGCCGCCTCATCCTGCGCGGCGCGCACCACCCACGGCGCGCGTTACGCGCGAGAACCGGCAGCGATTTCGGACGTATTTCCGCCGCCATCTGCGCGAAAGCCAGTGGCTTGAGCGCGCGGCGGAAATGGGGAGCGCCTGTTTACAGAGCGCGAACCCCACCCAATCGTCTGCGACCGCTACAAGCCGAATCCAGCCGCGCGCGCGTACGGGGCTTCATCGCCCTCGTACCCTGGCGCATGATGGATCCGCGGAGCATCCGACCAGAGGCCGTCGAGGTCGTAAAAGTCGCGCACGCCCTCATAGAAGACATGCACCACGACATCCACGAAGTCGAGCAGGACCCAAGTTCCCCGCTCGGCGCCTTCAATGCCCACCGGCTTTTCTCCGCGTTGGCTGAGCGCGAGGGCAACACCCTCGGCAATCGCTTGGACGTGTCGGTCCGAGCGACCGTTGCAGACCACGATGTAGTCCGTATACCCCGCGAGTTCGCGCACATCGTAAACGCTCACCTCGCCCGCCTTCTTGTCCAGGGCGGCGCTAAGCACCGCTTGAACAACCTCTCTTTTTTCCAGCCGCTGTCTCCTTTCCGCGGCGCGGGGTTATTCCCGCACCTGCCCATCTCCGTCAACCACCCATTTCTGCGCGGTCAACTCAGAAACTCCCATCGGTCCAAAAGCATGCAATTTTGTCGTCGAAATTCCGATCTCGGCGCCAAGGCCGAGTTCAAAGCCGTCATTGAATCGCGTCGAGGCATTCCACGCGACGAGAGACGACGCGACTTCGCGTTGAAACCGCCGCGCGGTCGATTCGTTTCGCGTCACGATCGACTCCGTGTGGTTTGAGCCGTAGCGCGCGATGTGCGCGATTGCGGCGTCGAGGTCGTCAACCACGGCGACCGCGACGGTGAGCGCAAGGAACTCGCGGCCAAAGTCGTCGGTGGCTGCGGCATCCATGGCTGGGACGAGGGCGCGCGCTCGCGAATCGGCGCGAAAAGTAACCCGTGCTCGGCTGAGCTTCCCGAAAAAGGCTGGTAAAAAAGCTTCCGCAACCTCTTTATGGACCAGCACCGTCTCGCAGGCATTGCAGACGCCTGGTCTCTCTACCTTTGAATTATAGCAAATCTCGAGCGCCATCGCGAGATCCGCGTCCTTATCGATGAAGACGTGACACACACCCTTGGCGTGGCGAAGCACCGGAATGCGAGATCGCTCGGTGACAAACTGAATGAGCCCTTCGCCGCCGCGCGGGATGACGACGTCGATGAGTTCGTCGAAGGTGAGAAGGTCGGCCAACGCGTCGCGGTCGGGCGTCGGCACGAACGTCGCCGCCGCGCGTGGCAATCCCGCGGCCTGTAATGAATCGCCGATGATCGCTGCGAGCGCGCGGTTCGACTCGAACGCCTCTTTGCCGCCGCGCAAGACGACGGCGTTCCCAGATTTGATGCAGAGCGCGGCCGCGTCGACGGTGACGTTCGGGCGCGATTCGTAGATGACGAGCACAACACCGAGCGGGATGCGCATCTTTTTCACTCGCAGACCGTTTGGACGGACGCCGACGTCGACGACTTCGCCGACCGGGTCGCGAAGCGCGGCGACTTGCAAGGCCCCGACGGCCATCTGCTCGATGACTTTCGGCGTCAAGCGCAGCCGGTCGATCATCGCGGGAGCAAGGCCAGCCGCTTCAGCGTTCTTCAAGTCGATCTCGTTCGCGTCTCTGAGCGTTTGCGCGCTTTCTCGAATCCGGGCGGCAAGCGCCTCGAGCCCCACTGTCCGCGTCGCCGCATCCGCATTCGCGAGCGTCCGCGCCGCATCGCGCGTCGCCACCACAAGGTCTCGCAGCGTCCCCATGCCTTTGACGGTAAACGGGACTGGCACGAAGCTCAAGAGCGCCCGCTAATCAAACTTCGCGACATCGCCGTCCCAGCACGCGACTTCGATTTCGTAGCCGGTCGGGTCTTTGATGTACCACGACGTCGAGTGCGGCCAAGCGACCGCGCCTCCATAGAGGACGGTCAATCCCTCGCGCGCGAGGGTTGCTTCCCACGCGCCGCGGTCAACGATGCGAAGCCCAAAGTGGCTGACGCCATGCAGCCGTTCACCCTTGAGCGCCCATCGATCGAGCGGCCGATAATCGCGATGCTCATAAATGCAAAGCATCGCCTCACCGCCCCGCAACACGCCCCACCGCACGCCGTCCTCGACGCCGTCTTCGACGAGCTCAAAACCAAACACGCGGCCGTACCACGCAACCGTCGCTCCAAAATCGGTCACGGACAGATTCAAATGGTCTAAGTGTTTCACGTTCATCGCTTCCTCCTTTTTGTCCCCCACGCGAAGAGCCTACGCCACGCTTGATATTTTAATAACTATTTTGACAATTAGAGGACAAATATCCATCCTGTCGACATGGGTCCATCTGCCACCCAACTCGCCGAGAGTCTCGCTTTGAACCTTCGTTCCGTTCGACAGGCGCGCGGGTTGACGCAAGGTCGCCTCGCGCGTTTGTGCGGCATCCCGCGTTCGACGATCGCCAACCTCGAAACCGGCGCAGGCAACCCGACGCTGTCGGTCCTCGCAAGAATCGCCGCCGCGCTCAGGCTCTCCATCGAAGAAATGATTTCAGCGCCGCGCGGACGATGCGAGCTTTTCCCGAAAGGCACTCTTCCCACGCTTGAACGCGGCCGCACCGGCGCGACGTTCATCCACAAACTTCTCCCACACCCAATTCCCGGCATGGAGATCGACCGCATGGAAATCGGCGTGGGTGAACGGATCGCGGGCGTGCCGCACCGGCCCGGGACTCAAGAATACCTTTATTGTGAAAGCGGCCGCATCGCTCTCTCGGTCGCCGGCGACCGGTTCGACCTCTCGGCAGGCGACGTCGCGGCATTCCCCGGCGACACGCGCCATTCGTACCAAAACCCAGGCCCGCGCCCCGCCGTCGGGTTCAGCGTTGTGACGCTCGCGCCGACGTCAAGCGCGAAACCTAACAGATTGCTGAAAAAGTCCGTTTTTTAGGTTGCTGAAAAATGTCCAGATGCAAGGCAGGCGCGGAAAGCCGCGACCGGACGCTGTACTCAGATGTACGCGGAAGGGAGCGGCGACGCGCCAACGCCATCGAGGTGAAGCGACAGGTTTGCGAAGCCCATGGTCGTTTTGCTCGAATGATATTAGTGTCGCGGCAGTGCCGCGTAGATGGGCGTTTTTCAGCAACCTGCTAATCGGTAATCGTTACGGCCGAACGGACAGCGTCACAAACTGTGTGACGTTCGACGAGCCGCGTCGATACTGCACCCAAAGGCGGTAAATACCGGGCGACGGGAAGTTGATGTCGAACGAGAGCATCCCGTTGGTGGCTGTCGCCGCGCCACTGGTGCTGCCGCCGTGACCGCCATGGCCTCCGTGGCCACCGCCGCCACTTCCAGCGCTGCCCATATCGTGCCCATGCCGAAAAACGCTCCCCTGCGCATTCGCCTTGATCGCAATGATATGCGCCTTGGCGCCGAGGAACGTGCCTAAGTTGGTGGCAAGCGCGCCCGTCTGCGCGTCGTGCACCATGAACTGCACCTTCTGCGCGCCAACGCGATACCCGCCGCTTGGCGCCTGGCCCATCAGCATATTCTTGCCGTTCACCACCATCGACGAGGTGTCGGCGGCGATCGGCGTTGGTGCGCGCGTCGTGTCGCCCGAAATCTTGAGGTCGAATTTCAGCGTTCGCAGCGCAGCGCCGGTCGGCTTGAACTGCGCGAACAAATGATAGTCGTCTCCCTTCGCGGCCGGCGTCCAACTCACGGAGAATCGGCCCTTCCCGTTGTGGGTCGGATGAATGTGCGTGAAATACGACAGATCGCGCGCGACGATGATGAGGTGAAAAAGCTTCGTGTGCTCGACGTCGTACTTCGTGACCGCTGCGCCCGCCGCGTCGCGAACATCGAAACGAACCGTTCCTCGTTTTCCGGCTCGCAGCGATGTCGACGTACCGAGCGTGACCCGAATCGCGCCCGCGTGGTCGGCCTTGTCGTCTGAAGCACTCGCTTCCGTTGCGACGTCGAACACGTTCTCTTCGTCGATGTCGCCACCCATATCCGACGGGCCGCAGGCGAAAGGAAGCGCACCCGACAGAACAACGAAAACCAATCCTCGCTTAATCAATTTGACCTCCCGAATCCTGCATATTTGATTATGTGGAGTCGAGCACTCTACGATAAACGCGGGTGCGGCGTCAATCGTTTTCTCGTTGTGTTACTTCGGCGAGCGGTGCATGAGAGCAAGGCGCCGCGCCGCTTTCGACTTGGCGAGAGCAACGGCCAGCGTCGAAGCCGTGAACGCTTTCGTTCGTGCGGGGTCGAGCTTCGTGAAAAGCGCCATAGCACGCGGATTCTGCGCGATCTCCGTGGGCGTCAGCGTCCCATCTCGATTTCCATCGAGCGCTTTGACGATTCGCGCCGCACGCGCCCGTTCGCCGCGGTAACGTCCAAGCGCGACAACCTCGGCGACATCATCGCGCGTGATGAATCCGCGCCCGTTCGCATCGTAAGACGCCCACGCCTTCGGTGTCCCGCGAAAATCCGACGCCACGATTCTCCCGCCGCGCACGGTTCCAGTCGACGCAAACAGCAGATCGGCATTGGCCCGAACTGGTCGACGCGGCGCCGTCCACAACGCGCGCTGAACCGCCACCGCCGCGCGCACCTCGTTCGTACGGCGGTCGAAGTGTGTGATATTGGCGTTTCCCGCTGCGTCGAAAAACACGCGCCCTGCCTTTGCAGCCGCCGCCAAAATCGCGGCCCGCGTGGCCGTGTCCGCACCCGCGCCCGCATCCGCTCCCGCAACCGCAACCGCCCCCGCAACCGCATCCGGCGCAGCCACCGCCTCACGCGCCGTCGCGAAATCCTCGACGCCACATCGCACCGCGGCAACCACTCCCAAAAGCCCAACCACAACACGTTGCTTCCCAATATTTCGATTCATTTCCAACCTCCTCTTTCCATTCAGTCGCTTAGTCCAAATTCTCAAACTGAAACTTCACGAGCGCCCGCACCGCGCTCCTCCTGAAGTCGTGCGGATTCGGCGTCCGACCGAGCTTCGTCACCATCTCGCCGAGCGCCTTCATCTCGTCCTCCGCCTCGGCGCTGTAGTACGACATCTCATCCTCTTCCCACCACGACGGGTCGATAATCCACGCCATGAGCGTCTCCCACGTCGACGTGTCGCCCTGCCCCGAGGACCACCAACTGGCCCCCGAGTTCGGATTGTGATTCAGCGTTGTGCAAAGGTCGGCGTGATTCTCGGCCATCAGTGTCGCGGGACAAAGGTCGACACTCGATTTCTTGGGGTTGGGGTCGTCGTGGTACTCATCCTTTAGGTCGGGAAAGTCGTGCATCCACTCGTGCGCGTAAGTCGACCCCGTCCGAACGAAATGTTTTTCGACGGAAGACCATTTGGGCTCCAGAACACTTAAATTGTTTTTGTCCTGGCAGTATTCGACCAGCATTCCGAGGTAGAGCGAAACGTCGATACCACAAATCGCGCGTTCAAACTCATTATAGAACGTGACATCGGTGTCCCCATTCGACTCCTTGGCGTAAATGACTTTGCCAAGCCGCACGTATCCGTCGGTCGCCGCGTAAATCGATTCGGCCGCGTCAAGGAACATCTCCTTCATCTGCCGTTCGCGCATCGTCCAGTTGTCGGCGCCACCCCAATCGAACTCATCGCTTCCATCGCCGTCGTCGAAGTCGACTTCGATGTCCTGGATAACAAGCACGCGATTCACCATAAGCGTGTAGGCGCCCTGTGCGCCGTCGAGACCGCGCACGCGCACCGTGTACTTTTTCCCCTTCTTCAGGCTGAACGACATGATTTGGCTATCGCGCCTTTGCGCTGTCGGGTCGTTTCCGCACGTCGAACCTTCGGCGACCTTCGGGCAACCCGCGTCTGCGTCAGAGTCGCAGTAACCAAGCCCCATGTTCGCGCCGTTGACGATCTTTAGGCCCGCGCCTTCCCACGCGGCGATTTCGATCTTTTTTTCAGCGGGACCACGCACATAAAAGTCATGCAGGCCATCGGTTTCCGGCTCGACCACAAAGTAATCGTTCTTGCCCGGCGCGACGATTCCGTACCACTCGCGGTTTGTCGCTTCGAGGTTCGCCGCGGAAAGCGGCAAGTCGGTGCGCCGCTGAATCTCAACTTCGCCGATGCTGAATCCGCCGCTCCAAATCGCGAACTTGACGTTCGTCGTGTTCAGCGACCACGAAATTTCGCTCGCGTAAAACCACGGCGTCCAACCACCCGGCAGAAGTTTTGCTTTCTCGGTAAATAATTCGGTGCTCGTCGGTGTGCTGATGAAAAGCTGTGCCGCTCCCGTGCCGTCGACCCCCTGCAAATTCAGCTTGTCGAACCTAAACCGCACGCGCCCGACGTCGTGCCCCGCGAAGAATCGCCACGTGTAGTTGATCTTGTGGGGCAAATGCCCCGTGTTGTCAGCGTTGACGTCGCTTCCGTCGGTGAACTTCTTTTGTATCCACGGATTAACGTTCGCGAGCATCGGGTCCGAGCTCCACTTCGGCGCGACGGCGAACGATTCAACGCACGCCCAGACACACGTTCCGCCGCAATCGACGCCCGTTTCGTTGCCATTTTTGTCGCCATCGAAGCACGTCTCAAGTTTCACCATTTGCGTCACGACTTTGGGTGCACCCGCGAGCGGATGCACTTCGGCGCGAAGTTTCACCGCTGTCGCGCCTGGATAACCGGCGGACTGTTCGAACTTGCATTCACCCGTCGCACCGGCGCAGCTCTTCACGAGCGCGCTGTTCGCAAAGATGAGGCGTTTCGCGATGCCAACGCACGCGGCGCCGTCGACCTTCGCAAAAAAAGGCTTGTGGCTATCTTGACCCGAGGGTGACGCCGCAAGCGAAGCTGTGACAACGTTTCCGGGGCACGCCGTCTCGCCAACTTTGATAAACGACGCCGCATTCACGCCATTCCAATATTCGACGCGCACCTCTCGCGTGCCGCCGGTCGCCGCGAAGTATCCTTTCGTCACCTCGCCCGCCGTCGCACCGCTCCACCAATTCAATACCGTTGCGTCGCCAACTTTGACGCGCACGCCATCGTTCGCCTTCACCGTGAACTTCGTCGCATCACCCGCGGTCATCGAGACGACCTTGGTCCAGCGTGCCGACCAATTCGTCGCGGGAAGGCCCGCCGCAGCCGAAGCGCCGTTCCAATCGAAATCGATCGCCGCATCGCATCGCTCGAACACCGGCTCGCCAGCGAGGCTCGTCCCCTTAAAGAAAGCCGCCTTCCACTCGCCCGACTTACATTTTGGTTCGAGCTTCTTGAAAGCAAACGCCGCGTAGCCGGGCGCTTCGACGCCGGTGTAATCGATCGTCACGGCGCGCGTCCCCTGCTTCACTGGAAACGAAATTGCGCCTCCGACGCTGCTGCCCGGATTCCCGTACGCTGATTCGGCGTTCTTAAAAAGAAAAGCGACCGGCGCACCATCAACCTTTATGAGCCCCTTGCCCTTGAACGCGACGTCGGCCTTCGCGATCCCGTCGTTCGCGAATTTCATCGTCGTGCTGTAGCGCACCGAAAATGCGTCGGGCTTAACGCCCGCGGGCACCGCCTTCGCCGCATAGTCGCGCGCGAGCGGATCGAAAAGGCACTCCGATGCGACAAGAGTTCCGCCCGGAGACGCCGAATTATAATAGTCGGCTCGCCACGCGCTCGTGAGCGCCCAGCAAATGCTTGTCGGGACATAGATCGACGCCGGTGCCGCGCCTGGCGAAAACGATTGCGCGCTTGAAAGCGCCGCCCAAAGAAAAGTGACCGCTGACGAAAATATAAAAATCACGCGACTCATTTCAAAGCCTCCCGTGTATGTACCTACCGAGAGAGCAACCCCCGCGCCGGGGAAGAATTCGCCGCTTTCCCTCAACTTTCCAGGGGAAGTCGGCGCTCGTTAACGCGAGAATGGCAAAGGTTGTCGCAGGAACCTGCGACGCCTCACCCCGTCGACGCGCTGAGTTGTCCACCGCGCTTCCGACTGGCACACTCATAATGTGGATTCACGCGTTCCAATAAAACGCGCGCTTGTCTTGCTCTTCGCATTCGCGTGTACGAAAGGTGGCTCCGCCGGCAGTTCGGTCGTTTGTAATTCCGACGCCGGCGACGTTGCGAGTGGCGGAACCTGCATCCCCGCAACCTACGCCGAGGCCGACATGCAGCCCCTCACAAACGCGACGCTCGATACCGACGCCGACGCCGGCATCACCTACGTTCGCGGCCAGCTCATCGTTGCGCTCAAGGACGCAGGCACCTCGCGCAACTCGGCGGTCGCGTTTTTCGCCGCGCGCGGCGGCACCGTCAACGGCTCGCATCCGCAGGCTGGCATCTACCGCGTCTCGTTCCCAGCCGCGACAACATCTGCGCTCCTTTCGGCCGCGCAATCGACGCTCGCCTCCGACCCGGCCGTCGAATTCTCCATTCGCGACGCCCTCGACGTCGACGTCACAGATGCGACCGACGCGAGCGTTCGCCCGCCCGACCGCGACCTCGACCTCCTTTACTTCCAATACCTGCTCACCGGAAAAACTGGAAACCTTTGGGCCTACACAAAAACGCAGATCTACGAAGCGTGGGACGCAATCTACGCGGCAAACCCATACCTCACAAAGGTTGTCGTCGGCGTCATCGACACCTACGTCGAAAAGAGCCCAACGTTTTCGACGCTGCCGTTTGCCGGTGCGACCGATTTTCGCCAGGGGTTTGGATTCGACACCTCCACGACGCCCACGCACGGAACCAACGTGGCATCCGTGATCGGCGCGCCCAGCGACGCACGAGGAATGAATGGAATCCTCGCGGGCCTCGCGTGCGTCAACTACGACCTCGCGCCGATGGCGGCAATCGCAAAGTTCAATGCCGCGCAAGATGCGGGCGTCGGGTCTGTCTTCAGCACGAAGCTCGGCGCGATTATCGCCGCGGTCAAGGCGGGCGCGCGCGTCGTCAATATGTCTTACGGCGGCTACGCAACGGGCTCCGAATTTGACTATCGCCTCCGCCTTTATCGCGCGCAGTTTCAGCTCGCCCCACGCGTGCTCTTCGTCGCGGCCGCCGGCAACGAGAATCGCGACACCGCGCTTCACCTCCCCGCGGCCGTCGCCGCCTCTGGGTATCGGTACGACGGCGGGCAAGTCCCGAACATCATGAGCGTCGCCGCGACCGACAAAAACGATCTGCGATCGACCTGGTCGGGCGGCGGCGGTTCAAACTACCTCGCAAACCCCGCCGACCACGCGGTGACGATCGCCGCACCGGGAAGCGACGTCCTCGTCACCGAACCCAACGGGGATCTCATTTTGAACGACGGGACATCGTTTGCCGCGCCGATGGTCAGCGGCGTCGCCGCGCTCCTTTTCGCCATCGACCCAGACTTAACAGGCAAACAGGTGCGGGACATTTTGGTCGATGCGGGCGATGCGATCGCGGTCGACGCGATGCCCGATCGACGCTTGAACGCGAAGCGGGCGGTCGATCTGGTGCTCGCGGCGGTCCCGACCGTTCGCCGTGGCGCGGGGAATTGCCGCGCGCCCGATGAAGTCGACTCGGGTTCGACGCCGACGGGCGAGGGGATCGACTGTCTCTTCCCACCGAAGAAGACGTGTACCTACTGCGTTTCGAGCGCGGCTCTCAATTTAAGCCTCCCGTGGCTTAGCCCGTTGACGTCCGTCGCGGTCAATAACGCCAAGGGGACGATTAAATTTTGGCCGACGAGCAACTACTACCCGATGGACATGAGTCTGCAGAGCCCGCAATCGGTCGTACCGACCGGCAACGTGAGTTGGGTCGCGCAAAAGTCGAGCTGGAGCTCGACGACGACATCTGTTGTCGACAACGAGCCGTCGGTGACAACGACGTTTCAGTTCTGCGCGACCGCGTCGGGTGACGCGGGAACGTTCCAATCGTGCGGCGATATTAAGTCGGCGAATTTCAGCGCGAACTTGAGCGCCGACGGAAAGAGCGTCACCGCGTCGCTCAGCTTCACGGGCACAAAGAGTGCGCTCGTCGCGTACGACAATGCCGACGCCGGCTCTGGTTCTGGAAACACAACGTTCACGGGAACGCTCGCGCCCGACAGCGGCGTTTGCCCCTAAGCAGGAACACAGGAAAACAGGAACCATTCCTGCCTTCCTGCCTTCCTGACAAATACTCTTATTCACTGCTGTCCAAGAGTCGTCGAAAAAAAACCGAGTTGGCGCCGGGAAAAGCAGGGGTACTCGTATTCGTAGTCGTGCGCGTGCTCGTTTTCGTGAACGATTCGCGGGCACGACGACGACAACGAGGACGAGGACGAGGAGAAGTACGATTGGGATCTCGGCCCGCACTTCTCAAGAGCTATTTTGGACAAGAGTGACGCTTATTCAGATTGGCGATCAGGCGCAGGGCTCTCCCATCCCCCGCGCGCAAGCGTCCATCCCGCCGGTGCCGTCGCCCATCCCGCCCCGGCGACCTCCCATCCCGTTCGGCGTCGCGCCCATCCCGAGCCGGGCGTCGTCCATCCCGAGTCGGAGGGCTCCCATCCCGGGATGGGAAGGTCTCGTGGGCGGAATTACTAAGGAAAATTGCGGATGGGCACAGAATTGGGTGCAGCGACGAATGCGTGAGCGGGGGCGGGGATTATCTGTTCGGCGTCGAGGCCGTGACCGGCGCTGTCGTCGCCGCGGTCGTTGCCCCCGGCGCCACGGCCTTCTTCAGGCGGTTTCGCCGCTTGTTCGCGAGCGCGTAGCGGCTCCGGAACTGCGCGAGCCAGTCGGGGCGGTTTTCGTTTCTAAGGACGTAAAGCCCCGCCGCGCGGATTTCATCGACCGCCAAGTTCGTCCACGTGTAAACGCGGTCACGGAGCGCCTTCGCCTCGTCGAGTGTCTTCGCGACGCTCTCGGTCGCATGCACCTTCAGCACTTCGTCGCTCATCGCGCGCGCGCTCGCGACCTTATCCCAATCAAACCCGATCGCATCAAACGCGGCGCGGTCCGTCTCGATGAGCGCCGAAACATCCTTCAAATCCTGGGCGCAATCGTAGATTCCCTCGCCCTCGCGGATCGCGGCGATCTTGGTGCGCGCCGACTCGTTGTTGCGGAAAACGTAACCGCACGTCGCGAGCAGGTCGTCGCGGGTCGAGAAGCAGGTCTCGATGAGCGCCTTTTCGGCGTGCGATCGACCGCGGTCGCGCGTCGCGAGCCAGCCGGCCTGCGCCTCGGAAAGCGCCGCCGCGCCGTCTTCGGCCTGCCGCAGCCAACGCTCGGCGAACCCGATCGCCACGAACCGCGCCCAGTGGATTCGCGCCGCCGAAAGCGTGCCTTGCACTTCGCCGACATACGCGTCGACCGGCATATTCGGCTCACGAACGTTGTCCGCCGGAATCTCCATCGCGTGGTTTCGTACCGCCTCGAGCTTCGATGCGTTCTTCTGATTCGTTTTCGTCATCTTGACGTCCCCTTTTGATTGGCCGAATGGCCGCTTGAGATCGCCGAGACCCCCTCGGCGCTCGGCCCGATCTACCCGCGCCAGTTACTCTCGTCAATCCGCTTTCGCGCTTCTGCACTCTGCAGCCGCCTCACCACGTCGACGCGCCGAGTCGAGCAGAGCAGCGTCGCGCCGCGCGATTGCCAGCCGCGAGGGCGTGACCGATGTCGTCGGGCGCGTCGACGGTCGACGCGAGAAAACCGGCCATGAAGGCGTCGCCGGCCCCCGTCGTGTCGACGGGTCGAATGCCACGCGTGGCTCGAAAGACGTCGCCCGCGTTTGACAGTGCGGTCGCGCCCGTCTTACCGAGCGTCACAACGACGACCGGCGCTCGCATCGAGAGTCCCGGCAACGTGACGAGTTCGTCGGCACTCACTTTCACGACATCCGCTAATTCAGCGAACTCATTCACCGCATCGATCATCTCGCGCGCGCTCGACCAAAGGTGCGGCCGCAGGTTCGGGTCGAACGTCACACGCACGCCCGCTTTTTGCGCGACATGAATCGCTCGCTCCGTCGCATCCCGCGCAGTGCGCTCCATGAGAACGTTCGAGCCAAAATGAAAAACCTCCGCGCGCCCAATCAGGTCAAGGAATTGCGCGCCCCCCACAAAAAACCGATCCGCCGTCGGAGCGCCGTACCCCGCGAACGAACGCTCGCCGTGTTTGTCGATGGCGACAAACGAAAGCCCCGTCGGTCGCGCCGCATACCGCTCGCATGCACTCACGTCGACGCCAGCGCGTGCAAGCCGCGTCAGCAAGTATTCGCCAAACGCGTCGTCGCCGACCGCCCCCGCAAACGCCGCCCGCACGCCGAGACGCGCGAGCCCGTAAGCGACATTCGCCGGTGCGCCACCCAGCATCCGATGAAACGTCGGAGTCGACCCGAGCGCGCCGCGCCGCGCTGCGACCAAATCGACGAGCGCCTCGCCGTAGCAGACGACGCGTGGAGAATCTCGCTTCGTCACTTCCAGCACGCGAGCTCAAGCTCCGCGACCGCAAACGCCCGCGCCTTCATGCGACGCGCGAGCTGATACTCGACAAAGGCACCGATGGCGTTTGTGACCGGCCGATACGCAGCCCGCGCAAGCACAACCGACGCCTCCTCGGCCGCGATCGCCGCGAGGCTTCGCACGGAACCCGGCGCCAAGCGATGCACCGCCGGCGTCTCGCACCGCTCGCAAACGACGCCCGCGCGCGACGGGTCGAACCCCACGACGTCAACGATGCCGCATCCAACGCACGCATCCACAACCGGCGAAAGCCCCGCCGCCCCGAGCGCACGCAACTCCGCGGCGACAATGAGATCGCCGCGCACATCCGCCGTCGCACATCGATCAAGCGCCCAGCCCGCCGCACGATAGAGATCGCTGTTCGCCTCACGCTCGCGCCCGAGTTCCCTCACAAGTTCGGCCACGTACGTCGCGACTGCGATACGCCACAAGTCCCGCCGAATCCCAAGCCGCGCGGTGCGAACCTCGGCCTCGTACAAGAAGGCGAGCGGCGTTCCGCGCCGTTCACGATACCGCACTGAAACCGTCGAGAACGGTTCGAGCGCTCCCCCGAATCGCCGCAAACTCGCGCGCGCCGCCTTTGCAACCCCCGATAACCTCCCAACTTCTTCCGTCAAAAGGTGAACAATGCGATCCGTCTCGCCAACATCGATTCCGCCCAAAACAATCGACTCTGTCCACCGTGCGCCCTTTGCTTCCATGCCCATCGCGCGCGAGTAGACCCCGCCGCACGAACCGATTGCAAGGGGGTCATTCCCGGATAACGGGCAACATTTGCGTGGGGCGGGCGGGGTCTGGGCTCGCGTCGGCTCGCGGAAGTCCTCGGGTCTGACATTAGATGTGAGTCTGTACGAAAGAAATCAAACATCATGAGAACGGCAATTCCACGCCCCATCGGCACCTCATCCCCTGCGGACGCGAGCCTTCGCTTGCCCAGACCC
>JACPTQ010000081.1 GCA_016192705.1 Deltaproteobacteria bacterium
CCAGTCGCCGCCGCCCGCGGGGCTTTCGCTTGGGCACGTGAAGCGCATTGCCGTAACGGTGCGCGTCGAGTATCGCGTCGCCGAAATGTCGAGTTGACAGGGCGATTTTGCCGCGTCCACGATGGCGCACGTGGACGATCTCCTTTTTGCGCGCGGGCAGATGGCACTCTCACTCGCGTTTCATATCGTCTTCGCGGCGATCGGCATGGCGATGCCGCTTCTCATGGTTATCGCGGAGGTTCGTTGGCGGCGCTCGGGACACCCCGACGATCTCGCGCTTGCCAAAGCCTGGGCCAAAGGGACGGCGGTCTTGTTCGCGGTGGGTGCCGTGTCGGGGACTGTGCTTGCGTTCGAGCTTGGGCTTTTGTTTCCCGGCTTCATGCGGCACGCGGGCGCGATCATCGGGCTGCCGTTTTCGCTTGAGGGGTTTGCGTTTTTCACGGAGGCCATTTTTCTCGGGCTCTACCTTTATGGTTGGGACCGCGTCGCGCCGCGCGTTCACATTTTCGCGGGCGTTGTGGTGACCGTGTCGGGACTTGCGTCGGCGGTTTTTGTCACCATCGCAAACGCTTGGATGAACGCGCCCGTCGGGTTTCGATTCGCGGACGGAGAGTTTAGCAACATCGATCCAATCGCGGCGATGCAGTCGCCCTTCGTGCTGCACGAAGTTTTGCACATGGCGGTCGCGGCGTATCTCGCGACGGCACTGGCTGCGGCTGGGGTTCACGCGTGGGCGCTGCGGCGGCGGCCGGACAGTTCGTTTCATCGTCGCGCGCTTGGCATCGCGCTCGCTGTTGTCGTGCCGACCGCGCTTGCGCAACCGGTGATCGGCCATTTCGCCGGGCAACGTGTCGCCGTGCACCAGCCGATGAAACTCGCCGCGATGGAGGGCCTTGTCGAGACGACCGCGCGTGCGCCACTTCGCATCGGGCCGATCGAGATTCCTGGTGGACTTTCGTTTCTGGCATTCGGCGACACGAACGCCGTGGTCAAAGGCCTCGCGGAAATTCCGCGCGCCGATTGGCCGCCGGGCGTTGTTCGCATCGCGTGGCAGCTGATGGTGTTGATCGGCACCGCGCTTGCGGGTCTCGCCATGTGGGTTGCGGCGCGATTCGTGCGTCGCCGTGCGACGTGGACCGCGAGCCGTCTTTTTCTCGGGGCGCTGGTTCTCGCATCGCCACTTGGTTTTGTCGCGACTGAGGCCGGCTGGGTCGTCACCGAGGTCGGTCGCCAGCCGTGGATCGTGTATGGCATCATGCGCACGAGCGACGCGGTTACGCCGATGCCGGGCCTTGTTACACCGTTTGTTGTTTTCACACTCATCTATATCGGGCTCGCCGCTGCCGTGGTCTTTGTTTTGCGACGGCAGTTCCGTGCGACGGTGGCCTGACGTGTCGGCCTCCGCTGAAATTCTCGCCGCCGTGATGCTCGGTGCGTTGGTTATTTATGCGCTCACAGGTGGCGCCGATTTTGGTGGCGGTGTCTGGGACCTTCTCGCCACCGGCCCGCGCGCCCGTGCGCAGCGACGCCTCATCGAGTCGGCCCTTGGCCCCATTTGGGAGGCGAACCACGTCTGGCTCATTCTCGTCGTGGTCATTCTCTTTACCGCGTTCCCGCTCGCATTCTCGGCGGCGACGACGGCGCTTCACATCCCGCTCACCGCGCTTCTCGTTGGTATCGTCCTTCGCGGCTCTGCTTTCGTCTTTCGCGCGTACGGCTCACACACCGATGACGCGCAGCGCTCGTGGGGGCGCGTCTTTGCTGTCGCGAGCGTCGCGTCGCCCGTTTTTTTGGGCGTGACTCTTGGTGCGGTTTCTTCGGGCGCGCTTCGCGTCGGTGCTGACGGCGTTCCCACGTGCGGTTTTTTTGACGCCTGGCTCGCGCCGTTCCCGTTTGCCGTCGGCTTTTTTGCGCTCTCGCTCTTTGCGTTTCTCGCGGCGGTTTACCTCGCTAACGAAACCGACGACGCCGACCTCCAAGCCGACTTTCGTGCACGCGCGCTTTGGGCGGGCGGCGTCGTTGCTCTCGCCGCGGTGATGGCTCTCGTCCTATGGCCGTCCGACGCCACACGATCAATGGGCGCCTTGCTGCGCGATTCGAGTTGGGCGATCGCGGTCGTTGTCGCGGCATGCGTCTCGGGCGCGGGTGCCGTGTGGGCGCTCACGCGCGGCCGATTTCAATGGGCTCGTGGGTTTGCCGCTCTTGAGGTTGCGCTTGTACTCGTTGGTTGGGGGCTCACGCAGCAACCGTTTCTTATCGCGCCCGACGTTTCGATCGCCCGCGCGGCAGCGCCGCCCGACACGCTCAAGTGGGTTTTGATCGCGCTTGCGACAGGCACCGTCGTTCTTGTGCCGTCGTTCGTCTGGCTATTTCGCGTGTTTAAGTCGAAGCGCTAAGCGCCCCTATTTCTTGTTGAGCGTTGTCGAAATCGAAAAGCGGTTGTCGGTCTCCTTCTTGAAATGCTCGGGAATCCGCTTTCGCATGTACTCCGCGATTTTCAACTCGTCGTCGGTTGGCTTTCGTCCCTTTTCAGCGATGAGGATAAACGCGCCCTTAAAGCTCGTCTGCGCCTTTTTCCACGCGGGATTCCGCGCGCCATTCGCGGCGACGATGTCGCTCACGGTCAATTTCACTTTGCTCCCCGTCGCCATGTTTCCGGGAATCGCGAAGTGCTTGAGGATGTTTTTCCAGGTCGCGTTGATTCGGAAAAACTCTTTCACCTTCTCGGGGCCATGCACGCCCATCAAATATTTATCGAGCGAGCTAAAACCGCCTGGCAGCCCGACCGATAGGTAAGTTCCCGGAATCGATTTTCCGAAAACCGTCAAGGGAGGCGTCGTTTCTTTCCAATCGTTGCCGTACATGATCGATGCCTCCGTGTGAGCGAGTGGATCCCAATGGCTGCGAAGCGAACTGTTCGGGTCGGTTGTGATTGTCCCACTCTTCAGTTTCACGTAGGCGATCCATTGGTGCCCCATCTCGTGCGTGATGACGCCAAGCGGCCAAAGGTCGAGCAGCGGGTAAACGAAGTTCTTCCACTTGTTGACGGTGTTCATGTTGGCGACACCGAGGAGTTTTCCGTTCGAGCCGTAGCTCTTTGAATAATCGTACGTGTCGAGGCCGATGCCAGTCGTCGTGTTGCGAAGCGAGCGGTAATAGGCGTTGTAGTCCTTCGAGACCTCGTTTTTTGTCGACGCAAAGACGAACAGGAAATCGCGGTCGTCTTTGTACCCCTGATAAAAATATTTCGCCGCGTTGGCGAGATTGATGTCGCCGCCGCCCACGATGTTGCCGTCCTCTTCAATGACGGCGATGTTCGGGTAACCGGGCATCGTGTATGGCTTGGGTGAGGCGGCTGTGAGCGTTGCAACCGCCTTGTGGAGCGCGGGCGCGGCCGCGGCTGGTGCGATGCTGCACGCGCGAACGACCCAGTGGGGTGTCAGCGCGTCGTCGACGAGCGTAATTTTCTTATCCTCGAGGACGACCGCCCGTGGCGAAAGCGTTGCCGTGGTGGCGAGCGAAGACGTCGGTCGCGCAACGGCTTCGCGGTCTGGCGAAGTCGCCGTCGCGCGCTCGGCGGCGACAGACTGCGCGAGGCCCAGCGTAACCAGAGCCCAAGATCCCAGTAACTGTTTGGCGTTCAACATCGACGGACTCTCCTTAATCCCCGTAACAACTCCACCCCAAGTGACGGACGGTTTACAACATATAGACGCTGACGCGAGCAAAAATATTCACGGGCAATCGAAAGCACGCTAACCCGTGGTCACGCACTCGAACCCGACGTCACGGAAATCGCGATCGAAGGAGAACGCGCGCCGAATCCGGCGTTTTCGCATCAAGGCGAAAGAGACGCAATCGACGAGACTCAAATCCTTGTCGCGATAACGCGCAAAGAGATCCGACGCGGAGTCGAAAAGGTCTGAATCGCCGTAGACAATCTCAGCGACATCGCCCGACAGGAGTCGCCCGAGCACGCGCTCCGCGGGGATGAACCCGGCGCGCCGGCGAAGCAGCGTCACGGTTTCCGCGACGACGAGGTCCGAGAGAACGAGCGGCTCTGCGTTCAAGAGGATAGCCGCCCAAATCGCGCGCGCGTCGTAGTGCAGCGAGTCGCGCTGGTCGAAGAGCGCAACGAGCCCCGACGTATCGAGGAAAATCACTTCCGGCGCCGCTCTGATGCACGGCCGTAAAGGTAGGCGTCGTGGTTCTTCGCGAGGTCCCCTGGTCCGCGAGCGCACCCGATCAGGTCGCCCAAGGGGTCCACGATTTTTGTTCCGCGATGTGGCACCGGCCAGGGTTCCCTGGCCATATGGGCAGTTAACGCCTCGCGCACGATCTGTGCGAGTGAAACCCCGCGTTTCTTCGCCAGCCGCTTGAGCGCGCCGTGCTGCTCCGCCGGCAAATAGATCTGCGTCCTTTTTTCAGTCATCATATATACAGTATGTAGTGCTGTATAAGAAGCGTCAAGTCTTCAGATGCGGGAAGCAGAATGTTCAAGTTGGGCAAGTCAGCGAAATCGGTTCGACCGCGGGCGCGGTCGGCCAGCCGTTCGGTTGGCAGTCGCCGTCAGAATCGATAGGAGATTCGCGCGCTTCGAAGAACCCGTCGCCATCGGCGTCGGTCGTCCACGTCACGGTCCCGGTGCCGCCTTTCGCGGGGCGACGCGCGTTCGCTTTGTCTTTGTTGGTCGTTTCGTCGGCGAAGCTGTCGGCGCGGTGTACGATGCCGTCGCCGTTCACGTCGACGACCTCGAGGATGTGGCGGTTCCCGGGGAACTCCTCGGTCCCCGTCCAGCCGGCGCCGGCCTTACCCCACGTGTATTTGTAGCCGACGCGCAAACAGGGCAGCGTTCCTGCGTCGAGCCCCGTCGTCGAGATACCCGCGTCTGACGCGCCCGCGAAGCGAACGCCGCCGTCGGTGCCGAGCCCGCACGCCGTCGTCCACGGGACATCGAACGACACCGTCCAAACGCCGTCACCGGGCACCGCGTCGCCATGCGTGCCGTCGTCGTACATCGGCACAATGTTCGGCTTGAAGTTGCCGAGGAGCTCGTTCACGGCTGGGTCTTGGATGTGCGACTCCTCGTGGACGCTGCCCGTGAACCACATCGTCGAGCCGGCCGAGTCTTGCGCCCAAAGGAAGCGGTTGATGGTGTCGCAGTTGCCGTCTTTTTGGCCGGCGTTCATGTTGACCGTGAAGACGAGGCGCGCCTTGTTCGGGTCGAGACAAACCGTGGGCGCGGGGAGCGTGAACGCGCGCGCGGCGTTCGCGAGCGCGAGGTCGAACGCGTCGGTCGATTTGTCGATGCCGCCATCGTCGCGCGTGTAGTCGAGGTCACGCGACGTGAGAAACGTGCGGTTTAGGAAGCTCGTCGTGCTGGTGCTCGAAAAGGCGCCGACGTTGAAGATGGGGACGTCGCTCTTCGTCGTGTCAGCCGCGGCCTTGAGGTCGACGATCATTCGCCAGAACGTAAGGACGGATTCGGTTGTCGCCATACTTTTCACGAGCGCGACCGCTTGCGAAACGACCGACGGCTGAACCGCGGTGAGCGTTAGGCCCGACTGGCGCAGCTTCTCGGAGACGACGAACGCGGCCATCGTCGAGAGGTCGTCGATGGCGCCGATGCTCGCGATGGGGGGCGTCGACTGGCCGGGCGTTGTTGCGCTGACGGTGGGCGCGAACGCGATGAGGACGAGCTGGCCTTTGGTGACGACCGTGCGCAAGTTTCGATAAGCGGTTTGCGCGCGGAGCGTGAAGCTGAACGTTTCGGACGCGGTCGACGTCGTGTCGGCGACCGAGGCGCCGGTCGAATCGACGAGTGAAACCTTTGCGCTTGGGACGCCGGTCACGGTGCCTTGCATGAGTGGCTGTGGTGCTTCTGCGGCTCCGGGCGGCGGCGCGTGCGCGGCGCCTGAAAATGCGCTCATCAGCGTCACGTCGAGCCCGCAGCCTGAAATTGCAAAAAGATTTGACGCCAAGAGGCCACGGCGCAAAGACAGAGCTACTCTGCACTTGCCGTTTCGCGTCTTAGCGCCTTTACGTTGGTTCTTCACCATGCGACCTCCAGCGTGGCTTTTGATCGGACGACGCGCCACTTCTGCGGCGCCAGCAGGTCGGTTGTGTCGTCGACGTCGCGGCGCGCCTGATCTTTATGGAGATACTCGATAACGTATTTGAAGTCGGCGCCGCCAAAGCGATAGCGCAGCCCCGCGAACCACTTGTGCTTCACGGTTTTGTACGTCGCGTACGTTGTGTTTTCGACGATCGCGCTGCGGTTTTTTTCGTTCCAGTAGTTGAATTCGTAGCCGAGCGTGCCGCGCAAGCGGTCGGTGAACGGGTACGAGATGTCGGTGCGCGCGAGGATGAGGTTGCCGACGTAGTCGTCGACGGTGACCGACTTCGCGCGATTGTCGACGTCGTTGATGAATTTCACTTTGAAGTCGGTTTGAAGTCCGCGCCCGAGGCCCCACGTATAGCCACCCTTTAAGACGGCGATGTGTGTCAAGCGATCTTGATTGCGTTTGTAGACGCTGCGTGGATCGCGGCCGCGATCGGAGATGTTGGCGTAGTCGTAAAGATCGGTGTCGGTGAACCCTTCGCTGCGGAAGAACGTCGGGTAGGTCGCGTCGACGTCGCGGTTTTGCGCGTTTTGGTTGTAGGTGATGAGCGTCGCTTCGGCGCCGAGCGTGAGTTTCCCGGCGTTGAATTCGGAGATCGCCGTGCCGCCGTGCCAGCCGATGCACGACTCGAACCACGGCTCGTCGAAATCGACGAATTCGTTCGCGAGGTTGAGAGTCGGGAGTTGGCCGCCCGCGACGAAGCCATCGGTGAGAAGGACGTCGGCCTCGCGGCGCGCGCCGAAGATCGAATTCCAGTCTTGGCCGATGTTGAAGTACTCGAGCTTAAACGATAGCCCGACGCCGAACGGGTCGTCGATCTCCGCGCGGACGCGAAAGGCCGGCGCCCCCGTGTCGCCGTAAATGAGCGGGTAAACGCCTTGGTTTCGCTGAACGCCGTTTGCGGCGAGGCTCGTCGTCAAGCGCGACATTGAGTAGCCGGCGAAAAAATTGAGCGCGAGCGCGTCGAGTGCGTCCCATTGCACCTCGGCCGTGAAAACCGGGTTTGCGTAGCGCGTGCGGAGGTCGACCGCGTAGTCTTTTGAGCCGCTCGGGTTTTTCGTGCCGGTCGCGTCGGGGTCGTTGATGTCGACTTCGAAATCGCGCGTGACGCTCGCGACGGCGATGATGCGCAACTTCTCGGCGGGCTCGATTGTGAACTTACCGGCGAACGCCCAGTCTTGCGCGGTGAACGGCGAGACGATTTCGGTTACATCGGGCGGTTCGCCGAGCCCCGTCGACCAGTTGGGGCCGACCCAGAGTTTTGGGAGCGCGATGGCGCCCAGGTGGTACGCGAATTTTTTTGATTTGGTCGAGCCCTCGACGAAGACGCCTTTCGTGTTGTCGCGATCGATGAAGCGGATTTTGCCGATGGTCCACGGGTTGAACATCGCGAGGTCGGTTGAGCCGACGTGGACCCAGTTGACCGTGGGCACGGGGAGTGCGAGGCGGACCCAATAGGCGCGGAGCTTTAAGTATTCGGCGTGATCGAGGCCGAGGGATTCGCCGGAGGTGTTGGGCGACGAAGAGCGGAGGTTGCCGTTCTCCCAAAAGTCGGTCCAGAGCGTGCCGAAACGCGATGCGATGCGGACGCCGGCTTGCACGAACTGCGACACGCGGCCTTGGATGGTGAGGTCGAACTCGGTCGCGACGCCGTTTTCGCCGGAAACGTTTTCGAGCCAGAATGGGTTTCCGAGCGTGAGGACGCCTTGCGAGCCGTTGTTGCGGTAGAGCCACTTCGTGTAGAGGCGGCCGGAGAAGTCGAAGTTCGCGGTCGCGGCGCGCGCGGGGGAGGAAAGAAAGGAAAGGAGTAACCACAGAGACACAGAGACACAGAGATCTGAGGGAGAAGAAAAAAAACGGTAGAACAAGAGAGATGAGGTACCAATGGAGGCGGGTGCGGGAGCGGATGCGGTGTGCGGGCGGCGAACCGGGATCATCGGGCGCGGAGATCTAGTCGTCGCGCCCGCTTTTGTCCATAAGGGAACGCGGGCGGGAATGGTTGCGGGACCGCCTCGCAGGCGGTACGTTCCCCAGATGTTGAGGAGCGACGAGATGAAATCGCGGCCGCGTGGAAAAAGCACTTCGACACCTGAAGCCGAAGTCGTCAATGTTTCGGTGCACGGAATCTGGGTCCTCGTCCACGAGCGGGAGTTTTTTTTGGCGCATCGATCGTTTCCGTGGTTTCGCCATGCGACGATCGATGAGATTCAGAACGTGGAGCTCGTTCGGCCGGGGCATCTTCGTTGGAGCGATCTCGATGTCGACCTCGAACTTGAATCGCTCGCCGATCCCGAGCGATATCCACTCATCTACCGGAAGTAACTCCGTTTTGCGAAGAAAGAAGATGCAAAAGAGCTTTGTGTTTCGTGGGTGCGCAATGCGGGAGCGGAGGCGGTCGCGGATGCGGTTAGCGGTGGCGGCAGCGGTAGCGGTAGCGTATGCGGGTACGGAGGCGGTCGCGCGTGCGGCATCCTCTATAGATGTTGTGGTCGTGGCGC
>JACPTQ010000015.1 GCA_016192705.1 Deltaproteobacteria bacterium
TGGCTTGCCGACGCGAACAGAATCGCGAAGGCGACGGAACGGAGCCGCAGCGCACCTTTGCGCAGGGGATGAGGTGCCGATGGGGCGTGGAATTGCCGTTCTCATGATGTTTGATTCATTTCGTGCAGACTCACATTTCATGTCAGACCCGAGGACTTTCGCGAGCCGGAGCGAGCCCAAACCCGACCGCCCCACGCAAATGTTGCCCGCTGTCCGGGAATCAGGGTACGAGATCCCTTTTCTTCGCGATCGACTTCGCGTACAGTCCGCGGCTGTTATGTGGGGGTCGGAGGCCACGATGGCGAAAAAATGGGTCTATTTTTTCGGCGCTGGTGAGGCGGAAGGCGGCGCATCGCAAAAGCCACTGCTCGGCTCGAAGGGCGCGGGGCTCGCCGAGATGACGCGCCTCGGCGTGCCGGTGCCGGCTGGATTCACGGTGTCGACGGAAGTTTGCGCGCACTACACGACGAACGGCCAGACTTACCCCGGCGATTTGCGCGCACAGGTCGGCGAGGCGATGGCGAAGGTCGAGCGCGCGATGAATGCCAAGTTCGGCGACGCGGCGAATCCGCTCCTTGTGAGTGTGCGATCCGGCGCGATCATCTCGATGCCCGGAATGATGGACACGGTTTTGAACCTTGGGCTCAACGCAAAAACCGTTGAAGGGATGGCGAGGGCGACGCAAAATCCGCGATTCGCCTGGGATTCGTATCGACGCTTTATTCAGATGTACGGCGATGTGGTGATGCGGCTCGGCAAAGAGAAGTTCGAGCACATTTTCTCGGCGCAGAAAAAGAAGCGCGGCGTCGCGGCCGACACGGAACTTTCGGCCGACGACCTTCGCGAGGTCGCATCATTATATAAGGGTCTCGTACGGGACATGACGGGCACCGATTTTCCAGAGGCGGTCGACGAGCAGCTCTGGGGCGCGATCGGCGCGGTGTTTCGCTCATGGAACAACGACCGTGCGGTCACCTACCGCAAGCTCAACAAGATTCCCGACGACCTCGGCACGGCCGTTTCGGTCGTCGCCATGGTTTACGGCAATATGGGGAACGATTCGGCGACCGGCGTTGCGTTCACGCGTGACCCGGCAACGGGCGAGCGGCGGTTTTTCGGCGAGTACCTTTTGAATGCGCAGGGCGAAGACGTCGTTGCGGGGATTCGCACGCCGATCGCCGTCGCGAAACTCGCGGATGCGCTGCCCGAGGCGTATCGGGCACTTGACGACACGCAAAAGAAGCTTGAGCGGCATTACCGCGACATGCAGGACATCGAGTTTACGATTCAACGCGGAAAGCTTTGGATGTTGCAGACGCGCACCGGGAAGCGGACCGGGTTCGCGGCGGTGCGAATCGCGGTCGAGATGGTCGACGAGGGGCTCATCTCGAAGGACGAAGCGCTCGCGCGGGTGCCGGCCGATACGCTTGTGCAGCTGCTCATGCCGGTGTTTGAGGGCGAGGCGAAGACGCGAGCGACGAAGGAGGGGCGGCAACTCACGAAGGGGCTCGCGGCGGGTCCAGGCGCGGCGAACGGCAAGGCGGTTTTCTCGGCGGTCGAGGCGGAGCGACGGCACGCGGCGGGCGAGCAGGTGATTTTGGTGCGCGCGGAGACGAGCCCCGAGGATATTCGCGGGATGGCGGTCGCCGAGGCGATTGTGACGGGGCGCGGCGGGATGACGTCGCATGCGGCGGTCGTGGCGCGCGGGATGGGAAAGTGCTGCGTCGTGGGGTGCGGCGAGCTTGCGATCGACGAGGGCAAGCGGCAGTTTGCGACGGGCAAAGGAAATGCCGTTGTGCGGGAGGGCGACGCGATTTCGGTCGACGGAACGACGGGCGAAGTGTTCGCGGGCGGAATTCCAACGCATCCATCGGAAGTGATTCAGGTCGCGGTGGAAGGCAAGAAGGCGGCGAGCGATGCGCCGGCGTATCAACTTTACGCGAAGCTGATGGGTTGGGCGGACGAGGCGCGGCGACTCAAAGTGCGCGCGAACGCCGACACGCCGCATGATGCGGAGGTCGCGCGGAAGTTGGGCGCCGAGGGGATCGGGCTTTGTCGCACGGAGCATATGTTTTTCGAGGGGACACGGATCGACGCGATGCGCGAGCTGATTTTGTCGGACGACGAGGCGGGACAGCGGCGCGCGCTCGCAAAGCTCTTGCCGATGCAGCGCGGCGATTTCAAGGGGATTTTCGGCGCGATGACGGGGTTGCCGGTCACGATTCGTCTCCTCGACCCGCCGCTTCATGAATTTCTGCCGCACACCGACGATGCGATCGCTGAGCTCGCGAAGGCGTCGGGAGTCCCCGTGCAAAAGATTAAAGATCGCGCCGCGGCGCTCGCCGAGTTCAATCCGATGCTCGGGCTGCGCGGATGCCGGCTCGGTCTCACGCAGCCGCTCATTTCAGAGATGCAAGTGCGCGCCATCATGGAGGCAGCCGTCACGGTCAAGCGCGACGGGCTCGAACCGATTCCAGAAATCATGATTCCGCTTGTGGGACTCGCGACGGAGCTTGAGCGCGCGCGAACACAGGCGGTCGCGGTAGCGGAGGCGGTGCTCAAAGAGGCGAAATTGCGCGTCAACTACACCGTCGGCACGATGATTGAGCTTCCGCGGGCATGTGTCGTAGCGGACAAAATCGCCGAGCAGGCCGATTTCTTCAGCTTCGGAACGAACGACCTCACGCAAACAACGTTTGGGCTGTCGCGCGACGACGCGGGGCGGTTCTTGCCGTGGTACGTCGACGCAAAGCTCTTGCCAGTCGACCCATTCGTGTCGATCGACCGGGCCGGCGTTGGCGGCCTTATGAAACTGGCCGCCGAGAAAGGGCGTAGCGTAAAACCAAACCTGAAGCTCGGCATCTGCGGCGAACACGGTGGCGATCCCGAGTCGGTTGAGTTTTGCCACACGCTCGGGCTCGACTATGTTTCGTGCTCGCCGTATCGTGTGCCGATTGCGCGCCTCGCCGCTGCGCGTGCGTGCGTCGCGGAGAAGAAGTAAGCGAAGATGAAGACTGGAGAAACCACAAAGACACAGAGTTGGCGAGGCCGGAGGAGCAAAACAGCCTTTTTCTCGTCCAACCTCTGTGTACTCTGTGCCTCTGTGGTTTCTCTTTTCTTATCCTCCTGCGCGACGAACGTGGCCGGCATTGAGCCGAAAGACGGCGAAATCCGCTTCCCCGTTGGACTCGCGGTGCACCCCGGCGGCCGATACCTTTTCGTCGCGAGCTCGAATTTCGACTTGCTATACAACGGCAGCACCGTCGGCGTCGTCGACTTGACGACCAATGCGTACGTTCCCGGCCACACTGTGAAGGTCGGCTCGTTCGCGGCGGATCTCGTGGTGAACGACGCCGGTTCGACGATCTTTGTTCCCGACCGATCGAGCGCGCGCGTCAATGTGATCGACGTCGACCTCACCGCGTCGCGCTTCCTAAGCTGCAGCGCAACGACGCCAGCCCCTGGGCTATTGCCGACCTGCGCGAGCTCAAACGCCATCGCGGTGTCCCAAGATCCGTTTAGCGTCGCGCTCCTCCCCCAAGAGTCGTTTGACGGCGGAACCGCCCCCGAGCGCCTCATCGTCTCGCACCTTCGAAACGGCGAAGTCTATGTGCTCGAAGCAGCCGACGGCGGGGCGGCGCGTTATAACGTTGTTGCAACGCAAGATTTCTCGGACGGCACGAACGCAATCGCCGTTCGCCCCGACAGTGACCCGTCTCGACGAACCGTTTACGTCAGCCATCGCTTCTCAAATTCGCTGTCGACCTTCCGCCTCATCGGCGACTTCTTGTCGCCACCCGCGCCGACGCGACTCGTGCAAACCGGAATCGTCTCCATCCGAAACCCAGCCGGCGGCCTCGACACGCGCGGAATCGCGTTCAACCCGAGCGGAACGCGCGCATTTTTCGCCGATCGGAGCCCGTCTTCGATTGTTCGGCTCGACACGTCGCTTGACACGAACGGCTTCGAGACAAATCGCATCGTCGATGTGCTCGCGGTTGGGCTTGGGCCCGCAAGCGTCAACTACGTTGTCGGCACCGGCGGCGCGCGCGACTTGCTCTATGTCCCGTGTTTCTATTCGGACGAAGTCTGGGTGTTGGACGCCGACCTCTTCACGGTCGCGACCGTCATTCAGGTTGGCGGCGGCCCGTACACGTTCGCGCTCGCGCCCGACAAGAAGCGCGCGTACGTGGCGAATTTCCGCGACTCAACAATCTCTGTGCTCGACCTCGACCCGACGAGCCAAACGTATCATCGGGCGATTTCCGTGATTCGCACGCCATGATGATGAAGAAAAACAGAAACCTCTCTGTGTTTCATCGCTCAGTGTTTCTCTGTGCCTCTGTGGTGCACGTCCTCTTTCTTACTTCCTGCCAAGATCCGCTCGTCATCCAAGCATCGCGAATCGACACACCCAAAGCGATTGCCGCAGCGTTTACGGACGGCGGAGTCGACGGTGACCTCTTTGTCGTGAGCGTGCAGCGCGGCGAAGTTGCCGTTATCGACATATCCAACGCGGCGCTCGTCGATTTGGACGGCCACGTCCCGGGCCTGAGTTCGATTCAGGTTGGCCTCGGCGTCACCGATCTCGCGACAACACCCGACGGAACGTTCGTTTACGCAGTGAACGGCGTTAAAGGCGAACTTGCCAAGATTTGCACGCGCGGCGCGACCGGCTGTACCGCACGAACGGTCACGAAGCGAATCGCACTCGGCTCGGGAATCGATCGCATCACGATGGCCGGCACACGCGCCTACATCACGCGGCCAACCGCGGGTACGGTGATTGTTTTGGACCTCACGACCGATGCGGTGGTCACAACGATCGCGCTCGGCGGTTCGCCGCGCCATGTCGCCGTGAACGCGTCACAAACAATCGCCTACGTCACGGACAGCGCGGCAACCACGCTCGCACGTGTGACGCTCAACAGCCTCGTGGTGTCGCGCGTCGACGTGGGCGCACGAACCGGCACCATCGCGCTCACGCCTGACGACGCCTTTGTTTACGCGGTGAGCCTTGAGAAGCCGGAGATCCTCGTTGTCGCGACCGCTACCGACACGCAGGTTAACGTCAACGCGGCGGACCCGACGACAACCGATAAGGGGATCAAGTTCTACTCGACGACGCTCGGCACCTTCGCAACGCCGTTCTCAATCGCCATGCGCGCGCTCTCGACACCTGACACCAACAGCGGCTCGTCCGTTCTCGCCTACGTTACAACGCTCGACGGTTTCGTTTACGTTGTCGCGCCCGGCGGGACAGCGCCACATGCGATTGTCGACGCCGACACCACATCAGGACCGTCCGTGAGTGCCATCGCTTATTCGATTGCCGGAACGCTCGCTGTTGCGGGCGCCGACGCGCCGCGGCCCGCCGGGTTCGACGCGGGCACAACGGGGATCACACTCACCTCGACGCCACGAATCTTAAAGCCCGAAACGTTCTCGTTGACCTTCGAGGGCGCGCTCGTTAGCTCGACCGTTTCTCGAAATTCGCCCCAGGCGACGATGCTCGACGGTGGCGTCCTTCTCGACGTTGGCCAGCATTTCGTTAAAGCCGGGGTCATCGTGGGAGACCACGTGACGTTTACCAGCACCGTTTCTCCCGCGTCGGGCGCCGACTGCACGGGCGTCGACGTCGATGGCAACGGGAACCGACTCGAGTGGCCCATCGCGTCCGTTGCCGCGGATCGCGTGACGTTACAGCCGACGCCGCCCACAGCCTGCTATACACAGGCGACGTCCTATGAAATTCGCGCGACCGGCTTCTGGAGCGTCGCGGGGTCGATCACAACACCGCTCGCGCGTTTGTCGGAGAATGTTCCATACGACAACAGCCTGTTTGCGCTCACCATGACGTCCGGAACGTCGCCGTCGCAGCGCGATGCGCGATGGGCGTTTTCGGTGTCAACCGGCGTCGTTCCCACCGCATTCAAACTTGGCACGCTGCTTCGCGGGATCGTCTTTGCGCCGACGCTCGCGCGGCTCTACGTCGTCGACGAGGCTTCCCGAAGCGTCGTTGAGTTCGATGTCACCACGGGACTTGCTCTTCGGGTGTTCCGCTAAATGACGGACTCCAGGGTTCTTGCACATGCCGTATGAGCTCACCGTCGGAATCCGCTATTTGCGCGGGCGACGCCGTTTTTTGTCGTCGGTCGTCCTCATTGCATCCGTGGGCATTGCTTTTGGCGTTGCCGCCCTTATCGATGTGCTCGGAATCACGCACGGCTTTGAACGCGTCTTTCGCGACAAAGTCCTGGGCGTAAAATCACACGCCGAAATCATGAAGCGCGGCACCGATTTCGTTGAATACGACGAGATCGCCGCAGCCGTTCGCAAAGTTCCCGGCGTGCTGGGCGCAACGCCATACAAGCTCCGCGAGGGAATGGTCTCGGCGCCAGGCGGCATCGCCTGGGTTTCGGTCAAAGGCGTCGATCCAAAAACGGTCGGCGAGGTGCTCAACCTTCGCGAGTACCTGGCGCGCGGAAAAATTTCGGACCTCGCGACACAAGACGGCGCGGTGCCGGGCTGCCTACTCGGAACGCACCTCATGAAGAAACTCAAGGCGGACATCGGCAACGAGGTCGAGCTTTTGCTCGCGGGCGAGTCTTGGCGCGGAGGTTCGGGTGCGCCGCGGCACAAGCTCTTCCGCGTCGTTGGCGAGTTTTCGTCGGGCATGTACGAATTTGACAGCCATCTCGCAATCGTCGGGCTCCCTGAGCTCCAGGCGCTCGCGGCCGAGGGAGGCGTCGCGCAAGGGGTGGAGCTTCGCGTCGCCAACCCAATGAGCATCAAGGAAACGACGCCGCTCATCGAAGAGGCACTCAAACCGTTTTGGGACGCGTCCAAGTTCGAGCGCCCGCTCTACACGGTTCGCGATTGGCAGGTCGCCAATTCCAACCTCTTTCGCGCGCTGTTCATCCAGCGCATCGTTCTCACCATCATCTTGTGTTGCATCATCGTGGTCGCCGCTTGCAACATCGTCTGTACGCTGATCCTCATCGTGCTTGAACGCCGACGCGAGATCGCGATTCTCATGACCATGGGCGCGACATCGGGCGGCGTGCTGAGGATTTTTGCCACAGAGGGACTCGGCATCGGGCTTCTTGGAACCGTCGGCGGTCTCGGCCTCGGCCTCGGGTTCCTCGTCCTGCTCAACACATTTGGATTCGGCCTCGATCCCAAAATCTATTTCGTGTCCGCGCTCCCCGTTGAAATCTCCGTCGCAGAAATCCTCTTCGTCGCGGGCGCGTCGATGCTCATCTCCCTCGGCGCGACGGTTTATCCGGCCGTCAGCGCCGCGAGCTTCCGCCCGGTGGATGGGCTTAGGGTCGACTGACGATGCGCGCCCTCGCCATATCACTCGCCATATTCATCGGATTCTGGATCGTCGCCGGTGGCCTCGCAGCGGTCGTCAACGAGCTGATCCTCGCGCGCCGAAGCGTCTTCGCGGTTTACCTCCTCCTCGGGGTCGTTTTCGGCAGCCTGCCCGCCTTCCTGACGTTCCTCGCCTACCTGCGTTCAATTCGTCAGCGTATGGGCCGCCCGAGGCTCATGTGAAACTTTTCCTTTCGTCTCCGTGTCTTCCTCTGTGCTTCAGTGTTTCCGTGGTTTCGCCCCTCTTCTCATCCTCGCCCACCCGCGCCAGCACCGCTGACGTCTTCTCATGCGGCTCCCGTGCCGGCGGAATGTCGGGTGCTGTATCCGCCCTCGCCGACGACTTCTCCGCGGCGTTCTACAACCCCGGCGGGCTCGCCCTCGCAACGCGAACGAGTCTCTCGGCCGGTCTCTTCCTCGCCGTCTCGCAGCTGTCCGTCAACAAAACCGATCCGGACATTCGATCGGCGTTCGGCATTTGGTTTGGCGCCGCGCTCCCCATTCCACTCGGCGGCCCGCTCCGCGACCGCCTATTTGCCGGAATCGCCTATTACCACCCCGCGAAGAGCCTTCTTTACGAAATCGGTGGCGCCTACGACGACCTCTCGTTCGCGCTCTTCCAGAACCGCATCCAGCGCGACATCATTTTGCCCGCGCTCGCGTTTCGCTTCGCCGATGGCTGGGGACTCGGCGTCGGTGCGAACGCTTTCGCGGGCGCGAGTGGCGGCGGCGGCGCCATCGAGGGACCGTCACGTTCTCTCGAAGCCTCAACCGAGATCGCACTCACCACCGTTGTCGCGCCGGTCGTCGGTTTGCGCGGGCGCATCACAAGCGGATTCGACTTCAGCCTTTTCTACCGCGGCGAATTCAGCGTCCCCTTCGACATCACGATCGACAGCCGCATCGCGGATCGCGTCGTCAAAGTCCACGTTCAATCGCGCACGCTGTACACGCCGTCGGTTTGGGGAGCAGGCATCGCCGTCCGCCCATCGTCCCGCTTGCGCCTCGCGCTTGACGGAGCGTGGGAACAGTGGGGCCGCTTCTCGGGCAGCGTCGTCGTCATCGACGGCCAACTCCCAACGGTTGGCACACCACCGGTCGCCACGCTCAATCCGCCGCAATCGCTCGCGCGCTTCTTTGACATCATCACGGTTCGCGCAGGCGTCGAGTGGGATGTTTACCAGTCAACGCGTGCCGACACGCGGCTCTCCACGCGCTTTGGGCTTCGTGTCGAACCAACCCCGATCCCACCGCAACACGGCGCGACGAACCTCGCCGACGCCGACAAGCTCGGCGCGTCACTCGGCTTCGGCCTTGCGTGGGGTCCGCTTCGCATCGACCTCCACGTCGACGCCATCTGGCTCGGCACAATTCGCATCGACAAAGATCCGGCGCGCCTCATCGACGAAAGCACCGCGGCCGGCCTTCAAACAACAAACCCCGGCTACCCACAGCTTCACGCTGGTGGCTCCGTCTGGTCCGGCGGCCTTACCGTGACGGGCGTGCTGCCGTGATCCGCGCCGCTGCTTCCGTATTCGAATATTTTCAACGCCAAGTCGCAAGGGCACATAAGCGCAACAAGAGACGCCTCTTCCCTTTGGGCCTTTGCGTCTTTGCGTTGCTCTCTCCCCCCGCCCACGCGAGTCTCCCCGACGCAGCCGGCTTCGGCGCCCGCGGCGTCGCACTCGCCAACGGCGGCTCCGCGGCGGCCATCGATTACACAGCGACCTTTTACAACCCGGCAGGCCTCGCGCTCTCCGAAACGACGTCACTCGGACTCGGCTACACCGCCTTCAACCCCGACGTCCGCGTCAACGGCCGCTCGCCCGACCTTAAGGCCGCGCGCGGCGCGACGTTCGGACTCGCCGTCCCCTTCGCGTTTTCAAAACCTCTTCCCGACTGGTCATTCGGCGCTGGACTCGGGCTGTTTCTCCCCGATTCACTGCTCGTTTCGGTTCGCCTCAAACCCCCATCGACGCCACGCTTCCCGGCTTTCGACCATCGCCTTCATCGCATCTGGATCACCACCGCCCTCGCCGCATCCTACAAAAAAAGCGTCGCGCTCGGCCTCGGCACGTCGATCCTCGCCGATGTCGCTGGCACCGGCGCCGACCTCGATCTCTCTCTCGACCTCAACCAAATCGCCGACCCATCCGCGCAGCGGGCCCGCGCGCGCCTCGACGTTGACATCAAAACGCGCGTCGGTGTTGTCGCATCCGCGTGGTGGCGCGCCGCGAGCGCCTTCGACCTCGCCATCACCTATCGCGCCGCGCTCGCCATCGACAACGAATTCCGCACCTTCGCCAAGATTCAAACCGGCATCCTCAATGGCGACGTTTCGATCCTCTTCAAAGACGTCGAATACTACACACCGCACACGCTCACACTTGCGGCCGCGTGGCGGCCGACGTCATCCTTGACGCTCTTCGCCGATTTCGTCCTCTCGCTCTGGGGCCTCGCGCCAAAACCTGTTCCCGACGTCAGCCTCGCGGTCAACCTCGGCACACCCGATCCAACCGCGCCCCTCGTGCTTCAGCCCGGCGACGGTGATTACTGGAACACGATTTCGATTCGCCTCGCCGTCGAATGGACCGCTCGCTTCTCACGCACCATCACGCACACACTGCGCGGCGGCATCGCCTACGAGCCAACGCCGGTCCCGCCGCAGCGCGGCCTTCTGACGCTCATCGACAGCGATCGTTACGCGTTCACTTTCGGCTCCGGTTTTCTATTCAGCGGTTTTTCCGAGATCTTCAAAGAGCCACTCAGCATCGACTGGGCTCTGCGCGTCGACTGGCTCACCGACCGCACCACCACCAAGGACGACCCGACAACGCCCGTTCCACGCTTCACAGCCGGGGGTTTCATCGTCGGCGGCGCCATCACCACCACGGTGCGCTTTTGAAATCCTTCTTCTCCCTCCGATCTCCCCACCTCTGTGTCTCTGTGGTTGCATTTTTCCTCTCTTCTTCTTGCTCCTCTCTCGGCGGCGACGCACCCACCACCCGCAACCTCCCCGAGCTCCCAACCCTCGCGTTCCGCACCGAGACGCTGACGATGTGCGAGGGTGCCGTCGAGCTTGCCGCCGCCGCAAACTCCGCAACCGGTGTCTGCGCCGCACCCGACGCGGGATTCGCCGCTTGTGCCGCCGATTCCGAATGTGCCGCGCGTGAGGCGTGCCGCTGCGGACGCTGTGTTCTCCCGCTCTGCTCCGAGCAAGCCGACTGCCCACCCGGGCACACGTGCAACAAGGGCCGCTGCGACCTCACGAACGGCGTCGGCTTCGATTGTCCGTCCGGCACCGCGCTCTCAAGCGGCCTCTGCGTGCCGACATGCGCCAGCCCGGCCGATTGCCGCGTCGGCGAGGCGTGCGTGGGCGGCCTTTGCGACGTGCGGACCTGCCTCTCGGGCACTGGCTGTTCCGCAGGCGAATCGTGCCACGAGGCGCGCCGCGCGGTCTCACTCGGCTCGCCGGTCGCGCTCGTCGTCGACGGTGGCGTTCGCATCTGGTTCGAAGCCCGCGGATCGAGCGCCTCGTCAATCCGTTCCGCCACGAGCGCCGACGGACTCAAGTTCACGTCGTCCTCCAACGCGGCGCTCACTGCCACAAACGCGTGGGAAGGCACTCGCGTCGCAGCCCCAAGCGTCATCGCGGCCGACGGCGGCTTTCTCCTTTTCTACGAAGGCGGGTTAAACGCGGCCGGCATCGGCGTCAGCTGGTCGACGTCGGGCGACACCTTCGTCTCGCAATCAACATCGGCGCCGCTCATCGCGGCCAGCGCCGCATGGGAATCGGGGCGCATCGGCGGGCCGTCTGTTGTGGCGTGGGACGGTCCCACAACGATCTACTACGAAGCCGGCCCAGCGAATGCGCGTGCCATCGGCGTCGCCACGACCAACAACGCGGGTAGTTTCGATCGCGCGGGCCCGATCCTTACCGCCACCTCGGTTTCGTCCGCTGCCGCGCGCGGCCCCGGATGGTCAAGCGTTCTCGAGGTCTACGCCCCATCCGCGATGCGACTCGGCTCGGCCGCCGCGCCCGGTGCAACGTGGCTCTGGTTTTCGGTGCGCGGCATTGAAAAAGGTGCCGCGATCATCAACGAATCGATCGGCTTCGCGGTCGCCCCCGACGGCGTTTCAGCGGTCGCGACCCCGTACAATCCCGCTTACCATCGATTCAACTCGTATTTGACCGCGATGGACGAAGGCGAGCCGAGCCTCATCCCAGTTGGCGAAAACGGGCTTCGCCTCTACTTCACATCACGCGGTCCCAACGACGGCCTCGGTGTCGCGCGCTCGTTCGTCGAGTAAGTAATTTTTTTTCGCGCCAGCAATAAGGCGTTGCCGCAACTTGGCGGCCGGTTTAACCTGGAAGTCATGATGGGAACCTCGGCCAAAAACAAAACGGTTCGTTATTCCGTCTTCTTTCTGGGCGGCCTCGTCGCGTGGAGTATCTCAGAAACGGCTTCAGCGAGTAACCCGGCTGCCCCGATCAACGGTTGGCCCACTGCGGCAGCGCCCAATGGGCGTGTGCTCTCGCTGGATCTCGCGCGGATCAATGAGAAGAAGCTGTTGCGGCCGGGTCGAGCGGGGGCGCTCTATGCGATTGCCGCGAAGCCAAGCGAATTCCGGGCGGATCGCACGCCGCTCATTCTCATTCACGGCATCAAGGGCGATCCCAAAGACCTGCAACACGTTTTGAACCGTTTCAAGTCGCGACCGGTCCAGTTCTACGCATTCGCGTACGACGACTACCATCGCCGAACCAGTCTCAACGGCAATGACCTCGCCGAGCAGCTGGCTGCACTGAGCGAGCGTTATTGGGGACCGGAGCGCGAGGTGATCATCGTGGCGCACAGCATGGGCGGTCTCGTCGCGAGGTACGCCCTCAATCAGCTTGCGTTTGGCGTTTCGCCGCGCATCAACCGGTTCAAGATGGTTCGGCTCTTTACGGTCGACACCCCGTGGCACGGCTACGGTGGCCCGAGCGATCGCGGCGTCGAAGGGTTCTTCATGAAGGTTGCGGGCGCGTTTATGCCCGACGGACTCGAGGACATGCGCGCTGAGTCGGGCCTTTTTCAGGGCCGCCCCAACGGCCGAAGCGCCGCCGAACGGGCCGGGCTTCTCAACTTGATTCTTCCGGCGCACGTCAAAGTTAACGTCGTTTTTGCTCAAGATGGGAAGAACATCATGGATTACACCGAGGGCGACATCAAGGATCTCGTCCCGAAAATCGCCGCGCGCTTTGGAAGTAACACGCCGATCCGCGGAACGGCTCGGCAGATTAATTTCTGGAAGGCTCTCATTCAAGCGCGGACCGCGATTTCCGCCTTCCGCAGCGAAATGGAAAGCGCCGCGACCGCCGGTCGTCTGACCGAGGCGACCGTCCGCGACGCGCTCGACCGCCACTACCCGCGTTTCCCCGGCGACCACACCGGCGTGTTGCGCGAACACCCTGGGAAGAGAAGTTTCTTGGACCACCTGAGTGATCAACTTGGTCAACCCTAACTCCTGATTCCCGGAAAACGGGCAAGATTTGCGTGGGACGGGCGGGGTCTGGGCGCGCTCCGGCTCGCGAAAGTCCTCGGGTCTGACATAAAATGTGAGTGTGCACGAAATGAATCAAACATCATGAGAACGGCAATGCCACGCCCAATCGGCACCTCATCCCCTGCGGACGCGAGCCTCCGCTTGCCCAATCCCCGCCCGCCCAACCAGAAACCAGCCGTTTCCCTGGAACGGCGGTTGAGAGACTTGGGGGTCGATCGATCGTTAGCCGACACCCAGCAGGTGAACTCTTCGAACCGCCCGCAAGCCTTAGAAAAATGTCCTCGGGCAGCGGTCAGCCCGGATTCGCGTAGGGTCGGCAGGGGCCCGCATAGGCGCGCCTCCGCAGGGTCTGCAGCGCGGTATCGGCTGGGATTAGCGACTTTCGCTTGCCTCTGAACAGCGGCTCTGTCATGCGCGATAGTTTAGACCCGAGGACGTCGGCGCGCCGAAGCGGCACTTGCCGACCGTACGCACGGACGAAAACTGGCTGCTTATCCGGGGATCTAAGGAAACCTAACCTGGTTTCGGCGTAAAATACTTGTGCGGTGAAACGGTCTCCTACCTTTTCTTTCTTGGCTCTCGTTGCCGCACTGGCATGCTCGGACAGTAAAGATGTTCCGCGACCGCGCGCTCTTGCGCAGCCCCGTGATCTCGTCCCGAGAGCCGCTGTCCCGCTCGGGCCACCCAGCTCACATCCGGCGAAAGCTTCCGATATCGCAGCCCTTCGCGAGACGCTCCGCCAAAATCCGAAATCGGCCGCGACGCTCGTGACGCTCGCCGAACGGCTTCTCGCCGAAGGCTCGCGTGGATCACGCGATGAGGCCGAACGCCTCCTCGAACGCGCTCTGCTCATCGATCCAACCGAGCCGCGCGGCGCCGACGCGCTTCGTCGAATCCTTACGGCCAGCGGGCGCTCGAACGACTGGAGGGCGCTCCGCGCACGGCTTGTTCGCGTGAAAGCGTGTCCGCCGTCACTCGTCCTTGAACACGCCCAAGACCTCCTCACGCATAAGCTCTATCAAGAGACCCGCGATCTTCTCGTTGCCCGACGCGACCTCACAAAAAAAGCGGCCGACCTCCTCATGGTTCTCGCGAGCGCGTACGAGGGTCTCTCTCAGAGCGCTGAAGCGGCCGCCACGCTCACGCGCGCCGCGAATCGCCTCGACCGCGGCGAGAATGCTGACAGCTTACGGCTCCGCGCCGCTCGCCTCTTCGTCGATGCGAACGACGCACGCGCCGCGATACGTCTCCTCGCGTACGTCGACTCACCACGCCTCAAATCCCTCGCCATGGCGGAGCGCGGCGACGCCTATCGAAAGATCGGTGAGTGGCGGGCCGCGGCAGCCGAGTACCGCGAAGCGCTGCGAGGCGAGCCCACGAACGGCGGTTGGTACGCGGCACTCGCGGACGCGCTTGGAAAATCCGGCGACACCAAAGGGATGCGCGCTGCCCTTCTGGCCGCGCAACGTGCCGGCACCGACTCGACCAACATCCGTCTCACGATCGGCCAGGAGGCGCTCCGCTCAGGCGACGCCGACCGTGCGATCGACGTCTTTCGAAAGGCGGCTCTGGCCGATCCCAAATCTGTCGACGCAGCAACCCTACTCGCGTATGCGCTTGAGAGCCGCGGCCGAACACGTGAAGCGGAAGAATCGTACCGCCGCGCGATTGCGAGCGGTGCCGCCGCGAAAGACGCGCGCGTCAACCTTGCGATTCTCCTCGGGAAGAGGGGCGACTTTGCCGCACAACGATCGGTCATCGAGGAGGGGCTCAACGCGGGGGACAGCGGTCGTTTACGTTTTCTACTTGGCGCGAGTTTCATCGCCGACGGCCAGCGCGAGCGCGCGCGAGAGGAGTTCGCCCGCGCCGCGCGTCTCGACGAGAAGGACCCGAAGCCGATTATCGAAATGGCGCGTCTCGACCAGGCAGCCGGAAAGAACGACGAGGCTCGGCGCCATTGGGACGAAGCGCTGAAGCGAAACCCACGCGCGCCCGACGCTCTGACGGGCAAAGCATCTTCGCTTGAGAACGACGGCGAACGCGAGCAAGCCGTTCGCCTTTACCGCGAGGCGTTGGCCGCCGATCCGCACCAGTCGTTTGCCCGCGAGCGACTCATCAAGCTGCTTGAGGCGATGAAGGAACCCGACGAGGCGGCAAAACTGCGCGAGGCCGCGGAGAAACTCCAGGCGCCACGCTAGCGAAACAACCCCTTGAAGCCATTGGGGGCGACCGAAACGCCCGCTGCGCGCACGGTTGGCGCAGCAGCGACTCTGCGGGCGCATCTAAAACGGGCCGTTTTCTCTTGGCTTATGGAAACGCCCGAAGAGCGAGCAGACCGAAGCGTCTGCGAGCGCGGAGCTGCGGAGCCAACCGGAGCGCGCGGCGGGTGATTTTCCGACCCTGCTAAATCTCCATGACCTCTTTTTCTTTTTTCGAGATCAGCTCATCAACCTTCTTCACGGCGTCGTCCGTCGCGACCTGAACACGCTCCAACGCCTTTTTGAGATCGTCTTCGGTGATATCGCCACCGCTCTCCGTCTCTTTGAGCATTTCGTTCGCATCACGCCGCAAATTGCGAAGCGCGACCTTCGCGTCTTCCGCACGCACCTTGAGCTGCTTCGCCATCTCCTTGCGCCGCTCCTCGGACAGCGGCGGAATCGGCAAACGCCCGCGTGATCGCCTTTTCGACTTCGCGAATCTGCGACTTGTCCCACGGCTTCACGGTGATGAGATGCGGGTCGGGCACCGCAAGCGTCGCCATTTGGTTGAGCGGCGTCGCCGTTCCGTAATAATCAACGCGCACGCCGTCAAGCATCGCGATGCTCGCTCGCCCCGTCCGCACCTTCGTCAAATCGCGCTTCAGCGCTTCAAACGCCTTCGCAAAATTCGCATTCAGTTCGGCCAGAATCTCCTCTTCCATCAGACATTCTCCTCAACCCGCGTGCCGACGTTTTCGCCCAGCACGACTCGCCGGATATTCCCCGGCACGGTCAAATTGAAAACCACGATAGGCAACCGATTATCTCGACAAAGCGATATCGCCGTCGAATCCATGACCCTGAGATCCTTGTTTAACACATCGAGGTACGTCAACCGATCAAACCTCACGGCGCTCTTGTCCTGCATCGGGTCGCGGTCGTACACGCCGTCGACCTTCGTCGCCTTCAAGATCACTTCCGCGCCAATCTCCATCGCACGCAGCGCCGCCGCCGTATCGGTCGTAAAGTACGGGTTCCCCGTCCCCGCGGCGAAAATCACAACGCGCCCCTTTTCAAGATGCCGCGTCGCACGCCGCCGAATGTACGGCTCCGCGAGCGCCTGCAGCTCGATCGCCGACAACACCCGCGTGTGAACGCCCGACTGTTCGAGTCGATTCTGCAACGCGAGCGCATTCAGTACCGTCGCGAGCATCCCCATGTAATCGGCACTTGCGCGCTCCATGCCGAGCGACGCCCCTGACACCCCCCTAAAAATATTCCCGCCCCCGACGACGAGCGCGACCTCAACGCCGAGCCGTTGAACGTCCGCGACTTCGCTTGCAAACCGGTTCAGCGTATCCGGGTCGATGCCGAACGCAGCCGGCCCCATCAACGCTTCGCCCGAAATTTTCAGCAGAATTCGGCGATACCGCGCGCGCGCTTCCACGGTCAATCGACCGATTCGCCAACCTGAAACCGCGAAAACCGACGAATCGCGATCTTCTCGCCGCACTTCGCCGACTTCTCGTTGACGATGTCGCCGACCGATCGGTTCGTATCCTTAACGAACGCCTGCTCGGTCAAACAAACCTCCGAGTACCACTTCTTCAGCTTCCCCTCGACGATCTGATCGACAACGTTCGCTGGCTTTTTCGCATCGGCGACCTGCGCGCGAAAAATCTCTTTCTGCTTGTCGACCTCATCCACCGGAACCGCGGTCGGGTCGACGTACTGCGGGTTCGCCGCAGCCACATGCATCGCGACATCCCGAACGAGCTCCGCAAAATCGGGCGTCTTCGCGACAAAATCGGTCTCCGAATTCAACTCGATCAAAACGCCGATCTTTCCGCCCATATGAATGTACGCACCAACTTGCCCATCCGACGCCGTACGCGCAGCCCGCTTGAGCGCGCCCGCCAAATTCTTTTTTCGCAGGTAATCGATCGCCTTCGCAAAGTCCCCGGACGTCTCCGCGAGCGCCCGCTTGCAGTCCATAATCCCCGCGCCCGTGCGCTCTCGCAGGTTCTTCACCAAATCCGCATTGATTTCCGCCGCCATAGCTTTCTCCTTATTAAGGTCGTCGTCGTGAGCCGCGTTCTACTCAGCGGTCTTTCCATCCGTCTCCGGCACCGCGTCACCCGCCGCTTCACCGGTACCAGCTGCCGCCGCATCCGCCGCCGCCCCAACGCGCCGCCGCCCCGCCTTAAACTCCTCCTCGTCTTCTTCTCCGGCCGCTCCCCGCGCAAAGTATCCGCGCGGTCGCTTCACAATGACTTCCGGCCCCTCACCTGGGAACGCCGGTGCCGGCTTCGTCGCCGCTGCCGCCGTTTCCGCCGCCGCCGCAACGGCCTTCTCGCCCGCGCCAGCTCGGTCGCGCGCCGTGATGTGCTCGTCACGCTGCCGCGCACCTTCAAGACACGCCTCGGCAACGGAACTCGCGTACAGCTTAATCGCGCGAATCGAATCGTCATTACCCGGCACGAGGTAATCGATCGGACCCGGGTCGCAATTCGTGTCGACAACCGCAACCACCGGAATGCCGAGCCGATTCGCCTCATGCACCGCAATCGACTCTTTGATCGTGTCGATGACAAACACAACGCCCGGCAACTTCTCCATGTCCCGGATCCCCTCAAAATTGAAAATCAGTTTTTCGATCTCTTTTTCGATCCCCGACAGCTCTTTCTTCGTGAGCCCCGCGCGCAGCTGTTCGTCGCCCATCAATTTCTCGAGCGACTTCAGCCGCGCGACGCTCGATTGGATCGTGCGAAAATTTGTCAGCGACCCCCCGAGCCAACGGTTCACGACGTACGGCATTCCGGCGCGTTTTGCTTCGTCGCGCATGACGTCTTTCGCCTGTTCCTTGGTCGCGACAAAAAGCACATCGCCGCCGCGCGCAACCGTCTGCACGATCACGTTGTACGCCTCGCGAAAAAGCCGCACGGTTTTCTGCAAATCGATGATGTAAATCCCGTTCCGCGCGCCATAAATGAACGGGCGCATCTTCGGGTTCCATCGCTTCGTCTGGTGACCAAAGTGGACACCGGACTCGAGTAACTGACGCATGGTGGCTGCTGGCATGACCGGACTCCTCTGGGCGTTATTCCTCCGCCCCCTTCACCTTGCGCAGCACAAGCCTTTTACGGCCACACCCGGCGCGCAATCGAGGGGCGTGCGTTTTTGTTGGCCCCAAAATCAGGGCCGAAGACTTATAGCAGGGGTCTTTCGCAAAATGCAACAGCGCCCAGTTATGGCGCAGGAATCGTCGGCAGCCGATCGGCAACCAGCGTCCGAAAAAACTCCTTTAACTGACGGCGCGCCGACGCGTCATTAAAGATGGGGAAGTGCCCCGCTGCCGGAAACTGTCGAAAAAGGGCGGTCACGGCGGGCTGCCCATCGGCAGCGGCGACGTTCGCACGAACCGGCCCGTCAATCGGCGCGAGTCCCGCAAGGGCAAACGCAGGCGAGCCGGTGTGCCCATCACGAAAGGGTGGAAGTGCGCCCGCGAGTGCAAGCGCCTCCGCCGTCTGCCACACCGTCTGCGGGTCTTTAAGGCCGCTCGTCAAAAAGACGCTCTTCCGCGTCGGGCGCGGTGCGCGGATCCAATAGCGCGCGTAATTGAGCGGGTCGGCGACTTCACCCATCATCTGAATAAAGGCGAGCGCTGGGTGAAACTGGTTGAGCGACTCGACGCCCGCGATGTTGAGACCGAGCGGCCCCTCGGCCAGCCGACTCATCTGGCCGTCGTCGCGTAGAAGCGCGCTCGTCGTGAAATGCCCGCCCGCGCCCGAGAGGAGCACTCCGGCGAGATTCGGTTCAATCGCCGCGTAGATCGCCCCCGTGAGCCCGCCCTGCGAATGCCCAAAGAACCCGAAGTTACGCAGGTCGAAGCGAATCGTTCGCGCCGCGGGGTCGATGGTTGCGGGGATTGTGAGCCCCTCAACCATGCGCCGAAGCGAAACATGGTCGAGCGCCGCTTGCCGGAGAAGATTCCGCGCGGCCGTCGGATTCATGACGTTCGCCCAGCACTCTTCAACGGCCTGACCAAGGCACGTTGTCGCGCCGCCTGCACGTGGGCCAGAAAGGACCTGGTCAATTCCGAAAGCCGCAATCCCAACACTCGCAAGCGCTTCGCACGTACGGTCTTCGACGACCGTCTGGTAATCGCCACCGGTCCCGTGGCTGTAAAACACAACCGGATAACCGTTCTCAGGCTGCGGCGATGTCGGAACGCAAACGGTCACGCGCATCGTCTCCGACAGCGCGACAATCGGTTTGCCGTCAGCACCAAATCGAAACTCGCCACCTGCAAGTTCGTACGGCGCTGTCCCATGAACGTAAGAGGGCGCGCTGTATTTTCCGGTAAAAACCGCTCCCAAATTCGCGCGGAGTTGCTGAACATAGACGACGTCCCTCATCGCGGGTGCCGGCTCTGAAAGCAGATGATCGCGCAGAAGAAGGAGCTCGTCGAGAATCGGCTGTGTCGTAAAGACCGCGGCGCCCGCAATTGTGTCGCGTGGAATCCGCTCGGCGTCGAGTAACTCGGCGAGCGCCCTAACGCCTGCGCGCGCAATCGCGTCGTCGCTTGCACCCTGCGCAAGAGCCGACAAGAACGCCTCCTCGGCGCCAACCGGCGCACCGCTCGCATCGCGCACGCGCGTCGTCACAACGATCGCGTGGCGTGTGCTCGGCGCAAGCGGAAACCCAACGACGGGGCGAACGGCAAGAACATTCGCGGGCAAAAAAAGCGTCGCGGTCGGATGCCATTTCCATTCGATCGGAACACGACGCATGTCGGCGGGCGACGCACCATCGAGCGCAACGAGATAGAGGGACGCGTCCGGTTTCAGCGAGTCAGCGGGCGTTGGCAACGACGCCGCGTCGATCGCGCCCGTAAACGGAATGTAGATGGGCGTCGACAAGCCCCACCCGCGCAAGACGTTCTTTGACGCGGCGCGAATCACGTCAAAGCCGACGCCCGCACGCGGATTGGGAAACGACTCGGGGTCAAAGAATCCGTTCGCGTTTAAGCGGCGGTCGTCGGGCCAAATCGCGGCGAACGTGTTTTCGCGAGTCGCCTCCAGAGAGGTGCGAACCTGCGTCGCAGCGGGAACTTCGCGACCGGGGGGCGACGCGCCGTCGGATGGCTCCTTTGGCGCCGCACCGCACGCTGAAAGCGCCGCCAGAAACGCCCACAAACCCGCGAGATGACGTCCACTCAAACGCGCGTCCTCCGATCCAGAAAATAGATGAGTCTACTCTCTTGCGAGAGAATCCGCCATTACAAACATTGGCTCTCGGACTAACTGGTATACGAGGGCACCACAGAAAACCCGCTGACGACAGCGCCGTCGCGACCAATCGCATACGGCATTCGCGGCGTCGTGTGTGCAACACCAACGTCACCGCGCGGCGTGACAACGATGATCCCACCAACACCACCGGTGCGGTCGCGCATTCGGGCGAGCGCCTCGCGCGCCGCAGCCATCGCCGACGCTCCACCGCGAAATCGCTCAACAGCCGATCGCGTAAGCCCCGCGCGAATGATGTATTCGCCCGGCCCCGTCGCCGACGCCGCCCCAAGCTCGTTGTCGGCATACGTGCCCGCGCCCGCAATCGGCGTGTCCCCGACGCGTCCCGAGCGTTTCCCCGCGCGCCCGCCCGTCGACGTCGCCGCGGCAACATTTCCGCGCGCATCAACCGCGACCGCCCCGACTGTCCCCCCGCGCTTTTCTGCCCCCGCTCCCGCATCCTCTCCAGCGCCCGCTTCCGCCTGTTCTTTCCTAACCCCCTTTTTTTCCTCCTCCGATCTCTGTGCTCTCTGTGCCTCCGTGGTTACTCCCCTCTTCTCTTCTCTTTCCGCCGCCAACTCCCGCCGCGCGCGCTCCGTCTCAAGAGACTCTTGCGACACAACACCAACCCCGCACTCCTCCGCGAATCGCGCCGCGCCCGCCCCCACCAAGAAAACCGCTTCATTCGCCTCGAGAACTTTCCGCGCGAGCCGCACCGCCGACGCAACCGGCGGCACCGCACCAACCGCCCCCACGCGCAACGTCGCGCCGTCCATAATCGCCGCATCAAGTTCGATTGTTCCCTCGCGCGTAAAACACGCCCCGCGCCCCGAGTTGTAGAGCGGGTCTTCTTCGAGCACTCGCACAGCCGCCTCCACCGCATCGATGGCCGCCCCGCCCGCCTCGAGCACACGCCACCCTTCGCGCGCCGAGCGCTCGCACCCCGCGCGGGCCTCCGCTTCCGCCACGTCGTCCCATCGCCCCGCTCCGCCGTGTACAACAATGACCATCGCCGCAACTCCCTTCGAAACAAAGAATGGTACCAGAAAACTCAACTCGCCATGCATCGACCTACGCACTTGCGGAATTTACCTGCGCGAGGTATGAGTGCCGGTTTCACAACTCGAGTAAAGATGGAGGAAAGACGATGATACTTAAGAGAATGACAATGGGATTTGCAATGGCCCTGGTGGTCGGCAGCTTCTTGACGGCGTGCGGGGCGGACAGCGTTCAGACCAGCGACGAGCGCGTGAGCAGCGCGTCTCAAGATCTCGTACCTGCCATATGCGGCGGCATCGCGGCGTTGCCTTGCCCGTCAGGTCAGAAATGCCTGATTAAGGACAACTACCCCGATGCGACTGGCATATGCGTCGGGCAGAACGAAGCGAAAGGCCGGGGATCGCGGTGCGAATTGGTTCGGTGCGAGTACGTACTTTGCCCTCCTGGACAGCATCTCCTTGTAACGCCACGCGACTGCTGCGGCTTCTGCATTCCTGACAAATCAGCACCACCCGCCGACGGGCAGTGCAAGACGGCGCTCGACTGCCAAGGTCTCATTCACATCATGTGCGTGGGTGATTGGGCCTGCAACGCGGGCTCGTGCGTCTACACCTGCGCCAGCTCAATGCTTTAACAGGATAAGCTCCGGGGCGTTCACCGACGCGCGGCCGGGAGTGGCGCCGGCGTTTGGAATTCGAACAGGGGTTCGGCCTTCGCGAGCTGCGCCGCAAACACCTTCGGATCAGAAGTTGGGAGCTCGCAAATCTGGTCGCGACAGACGTACGCGGTCGCCTTGCCGCGTCGCGCATGCTTATCTCGCGCGAGTGGAACGATTTTCGCTTGTGCGTCGAGGTCGTTCCCCTCGGTTGCAACGACGAAGATTCGGTTCGGGACGAACGCACGATGAAACGTCGCCTCGAGTTCCTTCGCGGCGCCAGTCGTGGGCCCCACGATGATCACCTGAAGCGGCTTGTCGAGAAAAAAATCCAACGCCGAAAGAATCTTGCCGGCGCTCCAGCCGCCCTTCATCTGGCCCGAAAAAACACGCAACGCCTTTTCGGCGAATTGGCGCGCGCGCGTTTCCTGAGTCAACTCGCCGAGGCGCAACAGATTCAAGATGGCGACTGAGTTTCCCGAAGGTTCGGCGCCGTCCGAGTCGGGCTTTTCCCGAACAAGCAACGCCTCGTGCCGATGCGGTGTTTGGAAAAAGCCACCGTGCTTGTCGTCCCAAAAATCCCGCTCCAAAACGGCGTGAAGTCGCTTCGCCTCGTTAAGCCATCTGATGTCGTGTGTCGCTTCGAAGAGGTCGAGCAAGCCTTGGACGACGAAGGCATAGTCGTCGAGGAGACCCTCGTGGCGCGCGCGACCCAATCGGAAAGTGCGACGCAGCTTGTCGCCGTCCCGCATCGTGTCCAAGACAAACCGCGCGGCTCTTGCGGCCCGCTCGGCGTACGCGGGGTTCGCAAAAACCGCGGCCCCGCGAGCGAACGCGGAAATCGCGAGTCCGTTCCATGACGCGATGATCTTGTCGTCACGAATGGGTCGCGGTCGCCTCTCGCGCGCTTCGTACAAGATTCGCTTGGCAGCTCGAATCTCCGCCCCAAGAGCTTGCGCCGAAACGCCGACGGTGCGTGCCACGACCTCAAGCGCGGCCGGTTGGTAAAGCACGTTTCTCCCCTCGAAGTTCCCTTGGGCTGTGACACCGAACGTTGCCTCGACATGCCCTGCGCGCACGCGCCCGAGGAGTCGCCGCAACTCCGCGGCCGTCCACGTAAAGAACCAACCCTCCTCCTCGTGGTCTTTTTCGCCAACCCGGCTGTCGGCGTCCGTAGCGGAGTAAAACCCCCCTGCCGAATCCGACATCTCGCGCGCAAGGTAGTCGAGCGTCTCTCGGGCGATTTGCGCGAACGCGTCGCGCCTCGTGATCTGGTACCCCTCAAGGTAAACGATAACAAGCTGGGCGTTGTCGTACAGCATCTTCTCAAAGTGTGGCACGAGCCAGCGCGCATCGGTCGAATAGCGGTGAAACCCTCCACCCACATGGTCGCGAATGCCGCCGGCCGCCATTCCCGCGAGGGTGCGCTCGACCATCTGATGCGCCACCCTATCGCCCGTCCGGCGATGGTAACGTGCGATGAGTTCGATGTTGGATGGGGTCGGGAATTTTGGCGCGTTGCCGAAACCGCCGTGGACCGAATCAAACCTCTTCGCGAGTTGCACCGCACCCGCGCGAATCAAGTCCGGTCCCGGCGCGCCCGTCGCCGACGGTGTTTGCGCGGCCGCCCGAAGTCGCTCGGTGATCTGGCGAGAAAACGTGACAACGCGGTGCGGGTCGCCTTTATAAACATCGCTCAGTTCGCGAAGGATCGAGAGAAAGCCCTTTTGTGCCCCGCGGTCACCGTCGCGCGCTGGGAAATAGGTCCCGGCAAAGAAAGGCTCGCGCGCGTAAGTCAGGACGACGGTCATGGGCCAACCGCCGCGGCCCGTGAGCATTTGAACCGCGTTCATGTAAAGCGAGTCGACGTCGGGTCGCTCCTCGCGGTCCACCTTGATGGCGACGAAATGTTCGTTCAAAACGCGCGCAATCTCCACATCCTCAAATGACTCGCGCTCCATCACGTGACACCAGTGACACGTTGAATAACCGATCGAAAGGAGCACAGGCTTCTTTTCGCTTTTTGCGCGTGCGAAAGCCTCGTCTCCCCACGGATGCCAGTTGACGGGGTTATGGGCGTGCTGGAGAAGATAGGGGCTTGTCTCCAGGAAAAGCCGATTGGTGTATTTCGGCGAGCCGTCAGGATTGAGATGACGGGTTCGTGGCGCCCCGAGCGCGCGACGGTGACCGCGGGGCACAAAAGGGCTTTCTGCGCGCGGTCCGGTTGCTTCCGGGCGTCCGCTTTGCACGCGAAGAGCGTCTCAGTTAAAAGCAGCGTCCATCGAACCATCGCAGGTTTGAACCGCATCTCGACGGATATCATCGCACAGGAAACGATCAGCGGCGCGCACGAACCCTATTCCCGGAGGCGGCAGAGCGGCCTGTTCGTCAAGTGAGCTCTACAACCCTAAAACCTTGTCGCAGTCAGGATCGCTCCCAAACTTAGCCCTGTACCACTCGCAAAAGACGCGGCGGTAATAGATGAGGGGACCCGCGGGATTGTACTTGCAGACCTTTTGCTCCGCGAAGATTCGCTTGGGTTTCCATTTGTTAACAACCGCGCGATACCAACCGACGAGGGCTCCCGTGCGGTCCTTTCCGTGCAGGCATGAGACATAACAGGGGTGGTTCTGTTTGTTGCTCACGATCTCCATGAACTTATCGCGGGCGCGGGTTATCGCCGCAGTGTACGAGGCCGGCACCGCAGCGCCTGGCGCCATGTGACTCCACGACGGCGATGGAACCGGGAGATGAAAGAGCTGGATTCCGCGATTCGCGAGCTCGATCTTCTCGTCGAGATGTTCCATGGTTTTCGTCGATTCGCGAAGCAGGATGCGGCATTTGATGCCAAGCGATTTGAGCGTGTCGAACCCATTCCCACGCTTGCCGCTCGCGCTTGTCTTTCCCTTCGTGAACGGTTGGCAGCCTCGGTAAAGAACCCCCGCCTCGACGACACCAAAGTTCGCGAGACCATCGAACTTGAGATCCCGCGTCGCGCGAGCGGCGTACGTATCGGCTGAGCACGCGACCGCCTCCGCCGCCTCTTCGCCCCAAAGCACACCGACCGCCGCGAGGATTGCAGCCATTCCCAATCGCCATACTCGACTCATCGCGTGACCTCCACGAATCTCTTGGGCCGTCAGGGGTCGACTTCACCATACGAGCTGATGTTATGGAGATACAGAATCGAATCGAGCTCCCCCTCGAGCGCCGTGCCAAGCCGGTCCCAAGCCTTTTCGCTCTTCGCGAGCCCGTTCGTCCCGAGCGACGTCTCGTCGAACCAGTTCTCGTCGAAGTTAACCGCTTTGTTGTCCTTCAGAGATTTCGAGTTGTACCAATTCGTTTTCTTCACCCGAAAAACGAACATCCAGTGTTTCTTACCGTCGGACGGCGAGCTGACGGTCGTCCCCGGAGACGTGAAGTTGTCCGACTCGCTCATCTCATAGCTGCTCGCAACAAACGGCGAATAGGCCTGGCGCCGCTTCATCCCGATGCCGTCGTTAAAACCCGAATTGTACCAGTCCGTGTGGCGATTCACCGCGTCACGAAGCCGTTCGTACGCGAGGTTGACGTTGACGCCCGCTGTCCCGAGCTTCGTGAGTGCGTTGAAACCCATGTCCTTCTTGGTCCACGCTCCGGTCAACGTCGTCCAGGCCGACATGAACTCCTCGAGCCACGTGGTCGCGTCGAGCGAAAAGGCGAACTTAAACGGGCGCTTCCGTCCATCGCGGTGCGGTCGAATGACGACGTCCTGCCCTTCCTCGCGGAACATCGCGTCGTGCTTTGTGTCGCGGAAGAGCCATGCGCCAAGCCCCGCGCGCGCCGCGTTCCATCGGCTCCGAAACGGGGCCTTGAAGTACGCTTCGCACTCCGCGTTCGTCACCTTCGTGTCTTTCGCGGTTGTCGTGTCCTTGCAATGGTTCGAGATGGAACTCGAGTACCAGATCATCCCGTTCGACTCCGGGCTGTTCGGCTTGAAATTCGAGTCGCCGCGAAAGTCGTAATAGTAATCCTTGTCGGTTTGCGTGCAGTTCCCGGCATCGCTGAAACTCTTGAGACCCGCGTTAAAACTCTGGAGGTTGTCGAACGGTTTATTCTTCGCGACATACTCCGCCATCATGTATTTCGTTTCGCAGATCGTCTGCGCTTCGACCGGCGCATCGACCGCGGCGTACGTATCGCTCAGCTTGATATCGGGGTTCCCCTGCTGCTTCGCGTAAAAGAGCGCGGACGAGAGCCGAAGGTACGGGCGATACGAGTGCGCCGACATCTGCGACCAGACGTTTTTCGTCGTGTCGACCGGCCCCTGCGGCGTTGTTGGCAGCGTAAACATATTGTTGACCCACCGAATCTTGGCCTCGACCATACCGGCCCGGTCGCGAAACTCGCCACACAGGAGCGCGAGAAATGCGTGGGCGAGCTTACCGGTCCCAGGGGGTGCGGACGCCGGAGGCGGATTGAGGTTCGAATCGGATGTCCCAAGCCCGTACGCCTTGATCGGTCCGCTGTAGAAATAGTAGCTGCGCGGCGAAACGCGCGTGAGGATTCCGGCCGCCTTTTTTACGTCGGCGTTCGCATAATTCACTTCGGGTTTCGACGTCGAATTCGCCGTCCCCACGCAGTATTTGGCCCACGTCGACTGGTTTCTCGTCGACGACAAGTAGCCTGCGGGCCCGTTGTATTCCGCCGCCTCCGCGGCATGCCCGAACATCAAGACCAGAGCAACGAGCGGCGTCTTTTTGAGCATGGTCCCTCCTCGCATACCTTGGTAGACGTCGGGGGTCAAAGATTTATTCACGCCGTTTGAATATTCCGGTTTGGGGCCCGTCTAAAGAAGAGACCGTTGCAATTCGCGCGGTTCGTCGGGCGTTGAAGGGAGAAGCGAAATGAAGGTATCGATAGGTCTCGCCGCGGGGCTCTTGGTGTTCTCGTTTTCGGCTTCGGCTTCGGCCAAAACATGCTACGAGATTTTCAGCCGAACCGCCTCAGAGGATGATCAGAAGCCCGGGGTTTTATGCGTTAATCAATCCACGGGCGGCGCGTACAACCTCACCCTGAAGAACGGGAACAAGGTGGTGGCTGAGTTTAAGGGGTGGGCGATGCTTCCTAAGCCGATGCTCATGCCCTGCCCGCCGAATGTGACGAACTGCTCGCCACCGATTTTTCCAGATACGTACCGTCCACAGATGAGTACGGACGATGCGGTCGGTGCGCTGACGATTTCGATCAAGCATGACAAGGGAAACGTAAACCGCGGCACTTGCGTGATCGGGAAGGTGAATTTTAGGTACAAACTGAAGCCGTAGGGCGTGGTGGTTAGGGCGGCTATGCCGCAGCGACGCTCATGGCCGCGGAACGCGCGCCGAAGCGCACACGCTGCACGGCGTCGATCACGACGTAGACCCAAAGGTTATTGCTTTGCGGGTCGCACGGAAACATAAAAAAACCGACGCCGTCGAGCGGGAGCCCCTGCGAATAGCCGCGCATCACTTCGCCGTCGACGAATTCAATGAGCGTCGGTCGTCCATACCGCGCGCTGTAAGGCGCTTTTGCGTCGTCGCGGTAGAGCGGGTCGCCTTCGAACCGCTTGACGCCGAAGACCGCCTTCACGTCGCGTAAGTCGATCATTCGCGCCGCGGATTCGTCGTCCCCGTCGAGAATGAACGACATTCCGCGCGGCCCAAACGAATCGCAAAAACCGCAAACGCGCCGCCCGTCCCGCATTCGAACAACAACCCGCTCTTTCCCGTCACGCATCGACACGCCTCCTTGGGGCTTTATTGTAAGGAACCGTCGCGCGTTCCTCAAAAATTCCGATCGCCGCTCAGAGGCATGAATCACACGTCCCGACGGTCCCACCGTGCAAATGGCAGTGGAGTCCCGCCGCGCAGTTCGCATCGCTCGTGCAAAGTTCTCCCACCGCGCCGGCTCGACACTCGGCGGGCGCATACGCGCGGTTGCACGCGAGGCCCGCCGCACAGTTGGAACTTGTCACGCAAAATTCACCTGAAGACCCGCGTCGGCATTCGGCGGGCGTGTATCCGAAATTACACCGAAGCCCGGCCTGACAGTCGGCGCTCGACACGCAATACTCCTCTTCGTCACCGGGTCGGCACTCGGCCGGCGCGTAAGCAAAATTGCACCGGAGCCCCGCGGCGCAGTTCGCGCTCGACGCGCATCGCTCGCCGGCGGTTCCCCGTCGGCATTCGGCTGGCGCATATCCATAGTTGCACGCGAGACCCGATTGACAGTCACCGCTCGACACGCAAAGCGATCCGACGCCGCCACATCCTGAAGCACAGCGCCCAAACTCGCAACTCAGCCCGGATGCGCAATCGGCGTCGAATCCGCACGCGGAACCCGACGTCCCGGAGCGCGGCGCGCGGCATCGACTCGGCGCGGTGCCGTGGTTGCATGTCAGACCGCTCACGCAATCGCTGTTCACGACGCACGTTTCGCCTTCAGCCCCCGCGCGGCGACACGTTTTTAAGTTGTTGGTGCCGTACGAACATGCGAGGCCGCTTTGGCACTCGCTCGACTGAGAGCAGAAGGCGCCAGCAGCGCCGGGAGGCAAACACCTCGCCGGATACGACGACTTGTTGCAAACCAGGCCGTACGCGCAATTCAGGTTTTGGCTGCACAACCCTCCAATGCCGCGCGAGCGCTCCGTCTCGCACGCGTCCGCTGTCTCGTTTCGCGCAAACCCGTACGAGCACCCCCTCGACCCGTAATACGTCGACGTCGAGCCGCCACTCGTCCCGCACCCCGACGCACACCACGGATTCTTGCCGCACCCCGCGACTGAAAAAACAATGGCGCCAGCCGCCAACGCGCAAAGTGACACGACCCCGATCCGATGAATCTTCATTCGGTTTCCCTCCACTTGGTTGTTCTCGGGGCTTGTCGCAATCCGCGTATTTTATGAGGGCTTATCGAGGGCTCGCCAACAGCAAGTGCAGATGCCGTGCCACGTCTTCGTCGTCGGAAACGTTCCGTCTGACCGCGTTTTGTAGCCGCGAATGATTCTTCGCAGCGCTAAATCCCTTCAGTCAGGTGCGAAAGCACTTCAGTGTGGTGCCGAAACGACACCGCGCGCCAAATCTGATAAGAAAGTCGCCATGCGAATCGATTTCGTGCGCCACGGCGAGACCGACTGGAATCGAATCCGACGCGTCCAAGGGCGCGGCCCGGTGCCGCTTAACGCGCACGGTGAGCGACAAGCCGATCGCCTCGGCGACCGATACCGCGGCGAAAAGATCGACGCGCTCTACGCGAGCGGGCTCGTGCGCGCGATGCAAACGGCGCGGCGAATTTCCGAGGCCACGGACAAAGAGGTGACGGTCGACGAGCGACTCGCCGAAATCGATCATGGCGAGGTCGAGGGGCTCATGCTCCCAGAACTCACCGCCCAGTTCCCCGAGATTTTGCGCCTCTGGTCAACGTCACCCGACCTCGTTGTTTACCCGGGTGGCGAAGCGATGATCGAAGTTCAAAAGCGCATGATCGCGGCGCTCGAAGGTTTTCGCGCGCGACATCGCGGCGAATGGATCGTCGTCGTGTCACACCAATTTGCACTTTCGACTCTGTTTGCGGCGATCCTCGAAGCGCCCCTGCGTCGCATGCGAACTTTTCGCCTCGCCGCCGGCTCCGTCACGCGCTTCGAGTGGAGCGACCTCGGCCCGCAGCTCGTCGGCTACAACATGATCGAACACCTCGCGGGGCTCGACCTACGCGCCGTCTAACAGGTTGCTGAAAAACGCCCATCTACGCGGCACTGCCGCGACACCAACTTCACTCGCGCAAGAAACTACCATGGGCCTCGCAAACTATCGCTTCGTCTCGATGGCGTTGGCGCGTCGCCGCTCCCTTCCGCGTATATCTGAATACAGCGTCAGCTCGCGGCTTTCCGCGCCTGCCTTGCATCTGGACATTTTTCAGCAACCTGCAAAACCGACTTTTTCAGCAACCGTCTAACCCTTCCGCGTAGATGCGGTCCCAGCCAACGTTGCGGTAGCGCTCCATGCGCAGCCGCAAAAACGCGAGGAGGTGCAGCAAATCGTTGCGCTCAGGAAACCCGTCGAGCTTCGCCTTTTTGACGCGCCTCAAGATGAGCGCCTCGGCTTCGCGCGGATGAAAACAAAACCCCCGCGAAAAATGGAGCCGTTTTTCGAACGGTATCAGCCGCGCCTCAAAGATGTCCCCCTTCATGACGCCCGCGATCGCGCGGCGCCGGTCGACGTCAACCTTCTCATCGTCGATGATGTCGTAGAGACGCACGCCCGCGTCCGAAACCTTGAGCACACGAAACAAGCTGTGCCGCGTGTCGGCGAACCCCCGAAAAACCTCCGCCTCTTCTTTGGTGAGCGCGTCGACGTGGTCCGCGAGAAACTTCATCGCCGGCGTGTGCGCGTTCTCGCCGAGCGGTCGGTCAAACAAATACCAGTCGACGAACGACGCCATGCGGTGCTCGAAACACTCGTCGTCATCGTGCACCTCGCCCGTGCGCTGGAAATACTCGAGCTTCGCACGCGTCACTTCGTCGAGGTGCGCTTCGTTCGTGTACTCGGCGACGAGCCGATCGAGGTAAAGCTCTATCATCGCTAAATCGGCGACTCCGCAACAAAAATGATGTCGCCCGGCTTCAGATAAAAATTTTGCGCCCGGCCCTGACTCACCGCTTCGGCGGGGACTTCGATCCGCTTCTCGGTGCCATCGATTCGACGCGTCACATACGTCAAGTTTTTTCGCGCGGTTTTCGTGAATCCGCCCGCCGCGGCGATCGCTTGCGTGATGGTCATATTGGGCACGAACGGAAAGTTCCCCGGCTTTTGAACTTCGCCGAGTACGCTCACCATCTTGGTTTGCGCCTCCTTTACAAACACGGAGACGTGCGGCTCACGAATATAGCCGTCCTTGAGACGCCGAATAATTTCCTGCGATGCCTGGTTGGGCGTGAGCCCGGTGAGCTTCACCTTGCCGATGAGCGGAAAAAAGATCGTCCCCTCAGCGTCGATTTGGTACGCGTTCGACAAATCCTTCTCGCCGAACACCCGCACCTCAACAACGTCGCCAACGGAAAGCTCATCGGACACCCGCGGCGCCGAGCCAACCGAGAGCGTTTTCGTGTCACCCGTGTATGTCGGTGTCGCACAAGCGGCCGCCACGACACTCGCTAAAACGACAGCCCCCCTCCATCGCCCGCGCGTCTCCATCAGCCTCTAAGGTTAAACGACAGCCCCCTCATTCGCAACCGGCGCGCGTCCATTCTCCGGATTTTCCCCCGCGCTTTTCGAGCAGCTCGACACAAGAGACCCGCGCGCCGCGATCGACGCCCTTCACCATGTCGTACAGCGTGAGCGCCGCAATGGCCGCGCCCATGAGCGCTTCGTCCGATCGGTTGCGCGCGCCCGAACGCGTACCTCGACGCGACCAGCTGCTGGTTGAGGCACGAAATCGACCGCAACCTGCGAGAGCGCAATCGGATGACAGAGCGGAATGAGGTCGCTCGTTCGCTTCGCCGCCGCGATGCCCGCGATTCGTGCCGTCGCAAACGCCTCGCCTTTTGGCAACTTCTCGGCAATGAGCAGCCCGAGAGTCGATCGCGACATCTCGACGACCGCCCGCGCGACGGCTTCGCGCGCCGTCGGGAGCTTCGCCGAAACGTCGACCATGGTCGCCTCCCCGCGCGCCGCGATGTGCGAGAGCCTGCGCTTAACCCCGCGTTGTCGCCGCTTTGCCGGCATCAGAACTCGAACGCGAGACCAGCATAGAACGACAGCGCCGAAAGGTTGAGGCCGCCACCGCCAAAATCGTTGACCCACGCGTAACCGAGCTCAACGAAGATGTACGTGTGATTCACCCCAACCTCGAGATCAAACGTCCGCGCCGCATCAGGGTCCATCCAATCGAGCTGCATCGACAATCCAAACGCGCCGTGAAGCCCAAAAACGCCGCCAAACGACTGATGCGAACGCCCCGCGGAATCCGTTGTCGTCGAGGTATCGCCACCGCCGTCGTTGACGACGAAAACCGAGTAAGTGAGCCCGCCTTTTACGTACGGCACGACCGGAATCTTGGCCCGCTCCGACAAGACGTCGAATCGATAGATGAGCGAGAGTTGAAGCGGCACGACCGTGAGAAGCGTGTTGTCCCCGCTTGGCGACCCCGATGCCGAAAAGACGCCTTTGCCGATCATCTGCCAATAACCCGCGGACGCACCAACCGCGAGCGAGCCGAACTTTTGAAAAAACTGGTAATCGAGCTCGAGCTGAAACATGAGTCCCGTCTTGTCCCCGAAAATCGTCTTGTAAGGTGGCGATGAAAACGATTTCTCACTGTCGATGCTCGGCTTGTACGGCCCAAAACGCAGCTCCAGCATAAAGTTGCGAGGCGATTCGTCGGCACGCGCCGAACCGACGGCGACAAGCGCGACGACGGCCGCGACGGCGGGCACGAGGCGACGCCGCTTCGCAACAAAAGAAGGTCGGGTTCGCGCTCTGCAGGCAGGCGCTCCCCATTTTCGCCGCACGCTCAAGCCACTGGCTTTCGCGCCACTGCGGCGAAAATACAACTGAATTCGGTGGCCGAACCCGATGAAAACCAAAAGGAGCACCGCGAGCGGGAGCGTGAGGTTCGTCACGAACCAAGCGTACGCCACGGCGGGCCAAAGCACGATGCGCGTCGCCGCGCGGGCCGCATCGCTGTCGCGAATAAAATCGGCAACGGGCGGGGAGAGCGCGTAATAGAGCGCGACAAACGCGCGTCCCACGACGCTTTTCGCGAGAACCTCGTCGCGGTAGCGGCGCAGCACTTTGACCTGCGGATCGTCGTAGCGTCCAAACGCCGCCGTCGCGATGAAACAAAACCCGCCGCGCTCGCCTCCGCCCTGCTTCACGTAGAACTCAAAAAAATCGTCGACCGGCTGTGGCGTTCCCGTCCCAATATCCGACAAAACGCTTTTGTTCCCCGCTTTGTCGATCACCGCAACCGCCACGTACGCCGCCGTGTTGTTCGTGAGCCCCGAAATTTCGGCCGACGTTGTGCTCGACCCCAAGTCGCTCGAACAGGCGACGCCGGTTGTCGGATCGCTCCCGCACGTCGGAACCGCCGCACCGGCCGTGAGGGAGGCGCCAAGGTTCGTGTAATAGACTTTGTATCCGCCCACATCCGACGCCGTCGACGCGTTCCAGCTCACGGTCAGGCGCGATTCACCTTCGGCAACGCCCGACATCGTCGTCGCGCCGGGCGCTTCGTTATCGAGCGTGAGCGTCACCGTGCCGCGCTTCGGGTTGTCGGTCGTTCCGTGCTGCGTCGTTGTGCCGGCCGACGTCAACCCGCCGTTTGGGTCTTCGACGAGCGCCTCGACGGTGATGGTGTTGGAGCCGCCCGTCGAGCACGCGTTGTTCGCGAGCTTCGCGAGTGTGACCGTCCCCGAGTTGATCGATGTCACGCTCGTCGTGAACGTCCCCGCCGCAAGGATTTCGTAGCAGCTGTCGGTCGTCGCGATGGTGCAGCTCGCGCTCGATGAATACTTCGCCCGAATCGCGTACTTCGCATCTGACGCAACGGTCGCGCCCGACGTGAACGTCACAGGAAACGTGATCGTCGCGGTCTTCGACGAATCACTGCACGTCGATGAATTGTACGCGAGCTGGCTCGCGCTCGACGACAACGAGCCCGTCACGGTGCCCGAACCGATCGAAACGTGATTCGCGAAAACGCGCGTCGGCAGCGCGGCGAAAACGAGAAGGAGCGGCAACGTGCGCATCGAGACCTCCGTGTGCGCGTCAGTCTAACAAGAGCCGCGCGGCAATGGAAACGCGAAGACGAAGAATTCCCCTCGATTACGGAAGCTCGAACACCGGCGTCGCGGTGGCGCGGTCGCTGATTGTGTTGTCGCCCAGTTGGCCAAAGGCGTTGTCGCCCCAACATCGCAGCGTTCCATCGCCAAGCAACGCGCACGAATGAAGTCCGCCCGCGCCCAAAAAACTGACGCCGCCGAGCCCCGTCACAACGGTCGCCGACGTCTTATACGCGTCTGTCGTCGTCCCATCGCCAATCTGGCCGTCGCTCGCACGACCCCAGCACTTGGCGCCCCCCGTCGCGGTGCGAACACAGGTGTGCTGCCGACCCGCGCGAATCCCGGTTGCTTCGCCCGCATCGAGCCCGCTCACGCTCGTCGCCAGTCCGCGCGCCGTAATCGTCCCGTCGCCGACCTGCCCCTCGGCATTCGCACCCCAGCATTGAACCGTCCCGTTCGCCAGCAGCGCGCAGCTGTGCCGCTCCCCGGCGGCAATCGCCTTCGCGTCGATGACGCCCAGCACGGCAATCGGCGTCGCGCGATACGCGCCCCCGTCGTTGTCACCGAGTTGCCCGTTCAGATTCCAGCCCCAGCACCATGGGATGCCGCCGTCGTTCACGACAAGCGCGCACGCGTGGTGACTTCCAACGGCGAGCGCTGTTGCGTTCGCGAGCCCCGAGACCGCGACAGGCGTCGATTGGTCCGCAGTCGTACCGTCTCCGAGTTGCCCATACGTATTGGCTCCCCAGCATCGCACGGTGCCATCTGACTTCCGCGCACAGCTAAATCCCGCACCGGCTCCAACGTCCGTCAAGAGCGCGAGCCCACCGCCCACATTGGTTGGTGAACGACGCTCGATGTTCGTCCCGTCGCCGAGCCCGCCGTCGCGGTTATCGCCCCAACAGATCGCGAAACCGCCGTCGAGCGTGATCGCGCACGTGTGCTGGTTCCCCGCCGCGATATCGACAACGTTTGTGAGTCCCGCCACATCCACGGCTGTAAGCGAACTCAAAGCCGTTCCGTTTCCAAGCTGCCCCGCGTCGTTGTCGCCCCAGCACCGCACCGTCCCGTTTGAGATGAGCGCGCACGTGTGCCCGGCTCCGGCCGCAACCTGAATCGCCGCCTCCGTGCTCGCGAACCAATAGCGCGCATCGGGCGTTGCGACGGTGCCGCCCGCAAGGTCGTCCCCCCACCAAAGGAGATTCCCGGTCGAGGTCACCGCAAACGACTGGAGGCCCGTGTTAACAACGCCTTTCACGGTCGAAAGCGTGGTCGCCGCGACCGGCGCATATCGATCAATTGTTGTTGTGTCGCCAACCTGGCGCGACGCATTCCAACCCCAACACGAAAGTCGCCCGTCCGCGCCGACCGCGCAAGCGTGTCCATTCGGCGCTGAAAGCTCGGAAACGCCGGATATCCCATAAACAGAGGCTGGCGTTGCCCATTGATTGAGGGCGCCGGCGTCAAGTCCCAGCATTCCGTAGTTGTTGTCGCCCCAACATCGTCCCGCGCCCGTCGTCGTCGTAACGCAATTCGCTGAACTCCCCGCAGCGATTCGCTTTGCGGCCCCACCCAGATTAACCACGTCGACCGGCGTTGCGGACTTGGACGACGCACCCCCCCCATCTCGTCCCAACTCTCCCGAGCTGTCGTTCCCCCAGCACCGAACGTTCCCGTTCGATAGGCGCGCGCACGTGTGAACTGTGCCGGCCGAAATCTCAACCGCCGAGGAAAGCCCGAGAACATCCGCAGCGGCGATCGCCGTCGCGGTTGCACCGCCGTCGCGCCCTATCTGCCCGTGCGAATCCGATCCCCAGCATCGCGCCCCGCCGTTCGAGAGAAGTGCGCACGCGTGCCACGCCCCCGCCGAAATGCCGATCGCGTTCGACACGCCCACAACCGGCGCCGGAATCGCCGTCGAGCCAACGCAACCCGCGTCCCGTCCGAGCTGACAAAAGTTGTTGTAACCCCAGCACTGAACCGTTCCATCGACGAGGAGCGCACATCCAAATTCATTTCCGACCGAAACTTGCGTCGCGGCCAATGGCACCACGGGTGCGCCGCCTCCGGATTGGCCGTAAGAATTGTCGCCCGAGCACCGCACAGCGCCGTTCGCAAGCACGACGCAGCGGAAGTAGTAGAAACTCGCGGAGACGCCCGTCACAACGCCCGGTCCACCGGGGCGTGACGAAACCTCGACGACGTTGGTTTCTCGATTGCCCGCCAAATCGCGCGCGCGCACGACGAAGTAATAGCGCTGCCCGTACGCCAGGCCACCGTCGACCGCGAACGACGTGAGCGACGGCGCGCCCGCATCAATGCTCCACGTCGTTGTGAACGACGACACACATGCGTTGCGGGTCGTTGACTGGCAGATGTCGTACGCCAGCAAGGCCGAGCTCGCAAGATTATCCGCGCCAGCGTCCCACGAAATCGCAACCGTTCCCCCGTCGGTAAGCGCCGCCGCGACCGCTGCGCTCGCGCCCGCGAAAATCGGCGGCGTGCTGTCCTCCGTGTAGGTCTTGCCAAGCGCCATGCAAGACTGCGCATTCCCACGCGGGTCGATCGCCGTCGCGTAAAACGTCGTCACGGTGTCGCCCGGCACGGTCGTCGCGATCGCGAATTGCCCGCCGCCATCCGCACCGCCATCACCGATTTCGATTGCGCAGCTCACGTCGGAGAAAATGCGCACCGCCGAGTTCGGCTCAACGAGCCCGCTGACAACGGGGCTGTTGTTGTTCGCGGGGCCAGCCGGAGTCACGCTCGCGTCGCTCGTTTGGGGCATGACGACGCTATCCTCTATATAGGTGACGCTCGTCGTTGAGCAGGGCGACGTATTCCCCGCATCGTCGGTCACCGTCGCGTAGAAGTCGGTCATCGAGTTGTCGGCGACGCCGGCGTCGAGTCCGCCGGCTGCGAAAGCCGCGGCCGTTCCGGCGCCGACGGGCGTTCCGCCGCAGCCACCCGCGTAAAGCCGCACCCATCCGAGCGGCTCTGCGCTTCCCGTGATCAGTGGTTGATTGTTGTTCGCCGGACCCGCGGGGTTCGCTCCGAAAAGGACCGCCGCATCGGGAGCCACGTTGTCGTGGACGTATTCCACACCCGGCGAGCACGCGGACACGTTGCCGGCATCGTCCGCCACGTCAACGAAAAACGTGTTCGTCGTGTTGGCGCCCACGATGAGCGAAATGCCCGACGAGCCGAATATCGCCGCGGACCCCGACGCGACAATGCCGCCATCGCACCCCGCCGCCGAATAGACGCGCACGCCTGCGTTGGAATCGGCGACGCCCAGAAGCCTTACGGTGACGAGGTTTGACGGCGACGTCGGCTGCGTCGACAGCAGGACCGCAGCGTCGGGTCGCGCGCTGTCTTCGATGTACGGGATTGTACCGTTGAGCGCCGCGCACGAACCAACGTTCCCGGCGCGATCAACGATGACGCCATAAAATACCGTCGCCGAGTCGTCGCCGACATTGACGATGATGCTGAACAGCCCACCGTCGTTGACGCTCCCTTCGGTCGGACCGCCGGTGCAAGTCGAGTCGCCCGCAAAGATACGGATCGTTGTGTTCCCCTCGGCCACGCCCGTAACGATCGGAGAATTATTATTGGCCGGACCCTGAGGCACGACACCTGTGCCAACAGGCGCCGCCGGAAGAGTGCTGTCTTCGACAAACGTCACGCTCGACGAGCAGCCCGACACGTTACCGGCCAAATCGACGGCGTTCGCCGACACAACGACCGTCTCGTTTTCGCCAACGGGGACCACAATCCCGGCGTCGGTGAACGCCTCGACACTTCCACTCGCCAAACTGCCGCCATCGCACAAGGAAACCCCGAAGACGCGAACCGTCGTCCCGGGATCGGCCGTTCCGCGCAGCTTCGGAGCATTGTTGTTGGCTGGCGACGCCGGCGAAAACGCGAGAGCACCCGGCGTTGACGGGATCTGGCTGTCGTGCGCGTAAGAAAGCGGCCCGACGCAGCTCGACGCGTTCGCGGCGGTGTCGGTCGCCTGCGCATAGAGCGTTGTCGTCTGATTGAGAGGCACGGTGACTTCAATCCCCGCACCCGCAAAAAACGAACCCGTCCCTTGGCCAAGCGGGGTCGACGAACAATCGTCGTTCGTGTGGATCTTCACTGACCATGTGGAATCCGCCGTCCCCTTAACCTTTGGGGTCGCGCTGTTCGATGGCGACGCCGGGTCGGTTCCCGAGATTGCGAACGCCGTCGTTCCACCGCCCGCGCACGAATACGCAAGGCGACACGCCATCGCAACGGTCGCCGTCTTCGAGGCGGCCGCCACAAATCGCAGCGTCGTCCCATCGTCGAACTTCTCGACGGTGGCCGTTTCCTTTTTGCCGCCCTGAAGATTGACGACAACGCCGAGCGACAGGGCAACCGACTCCGCCCAACTCCCAGAAAACACAAACGTGTACGCCCCGCTCGAAAACGGGTTCTCGCTGAAGGTCACGCAAAACTCCTTGCGCCCGTCGCCGTCGCAATCTTTCACCTCGAAGGTGTACGCGTGCCCCTTCGTTGATTTTTCTTGCGCCGCCTGGTCCGTGAGGCTCAGCCCCGCGTCACCCGGCGCGTCGAGATACAGCACGAGCCCCGTGATCGCCGTCGTGTCGAAACTCGCGGAAAGATTAATCGTAACGACAATTCGCCCTTCGCCCCCGGTCGTGGTGGAGCACGCAAAGGCCGCGAGTCCAACCGCCGCAAATAAACGCCACAATGAGCCTGAATTGCTGGCTTGGCGTCGACGCATAGATTCCCTCGGCGGTAGACCGCGCGACCAACCGCGCTCAGTCTAAGAGTACCGATTGCGCCGACGCGTTTCCACTCGCGCGCGTGGGGAAAAGCTACTCGCGGATGAACGAACGGATGGTGCAGTACGGCGTCGCGGTCCGCGTCTTCTCGACGTCGTTCGCCGCGGTTCCTTGCGAACAGTTCTCGTCGTTTGAATACGCCTTCCACGTCACGCCCGTCGCGGCCGTCCGATAAAACGCGTAGTCGTTGTTAATCTTCTTGAACGCAAGCGGCTCCGCGCACGGGTTCTTCGCGCCTTGCGCCTTCGCGGTCGCAACGACACTCGCGCCCATCTGCGCCGTGCTCCCATTCCAGCAGCAGGTCGGCGACTTCGTGTAATCGAGCGGCCAAAACACGTAATCCTCAACCTTGCGATACGTCTTGTCGATCGCCAATCTGGTCATGTTAAATGTCGTCGAAATCGCGCCCAGCTCGTACAACTCCCCAAACGCATCCTCGCGCCGATCGCGCGCCGCGCACCCCGACGGTTTGTTTCGAAGCGACGACCGAGCCGCGTTGATCGCCGCGATGATCTCGTCGCGAAGCTCCGTCGCGGGAGGCAAGTAAAGCAAGTTCTCGAACTGCCCCGGCCGCTTGCCAAGCGTCACGTAATCCGTACCGCTGATGGCGATTGACGCGTCCGCCGTTAACGCCTTCAATGTCCACTTTCCACCGACCTTCTTCGGCGCGCGCCAACGCTTGATGCCACCGCCAAACGCCGCATACGTCTTGTTCGGCGCGCAGCTCGACGAGTAATCGGTGCACTCACTCCCGCCCGTCGTCTCATCGGTGAGCAACTCGAATGTATCAAACGGCCCCTGCCATTTGAGTTGTCGCGGCGGCAACCAACCCGCGGCCGACTCGACGCGAATCTTCCCACCCGACGGTGTCACCGACTTCATGAGAATGGTGTGCCCGATGCCCTGCGCCTGCCACCTTTCCAAAAGCACATCGCCCGCCTGAATCGCTTCGGGCTTGATGTCGTAAAGGTTCGTCGACCCCGCAAGGTTCATCGACCCGGCGCCCGTCAACAACGCGACAACGACGTAACCCACGCGCTTATTCAAAAGGAGCTGGTCCAAATAGCCCCCCAACGTAACGCCGCCGAGCGCCGGATTCGCGTCGCTGCCCACCGATTTCGACGCAAGCTTGCTGTAGGTTGGCCACGGCTTCGTCGCGATGTCTGTCGCCGTGTAGTGGCTAAAATCGCACAACGACTTCGCGCAAATTGCGTCACTGGTTTTGGTGGCTGAACCCCGCTTGACCCCAAAATGCCCGTAGTAGTTACTCCCAGCCTTCACCAAAACCGGAAGCCCGTACCACGACGCGAAAATAACCCGCATCGCCATCGCCCCATCCGCGCAATCGAGCACCGGCGCCGGCAACGTCTTGCCGTACGGCGTCGTCATCTCGAACGTCGACCCCTCCTCGCCGTACCGCGCTATCTTCTTCATGCTCTGGATCCACGCGGCGAACTTCTGCTGCCAGTTGAGCCCGCTGTTTGCCGCCCACGCGATCCCCGCCTCGGTCGACTTCTCATCCCAGTCCCGCGTCACCTTCCACGCTTCATTTGTATACGACGACGCCACGGGAACTTGGGCAACTGCCGGGACGGCAACCAGCGTCACAGCCGCGATAAATCCTGCGTTCACCTTTTTCATTGAGCCTCCTTGAAAAACAAACCGACACCTCTTAGACGGGGTGACAATGGAGTTTATTCATCAATAAAGAGCTTTTGCGTCAAGTGCTTCGCGTGACGACCGGGAGCGCCTGACAGAGGTTCGGGGTCAATGCAACTGTCAGTAAAGATTTAGGAAAATGGTTTTGCTACCGCTCGGCGCCAAGGGCTTTTACGGCATCGTTGCCGACGAACGTATGCGGCGCGAATTTCTCTGCGATGGGACCGGCGCCATTCTCCGCGTCAACCAGACGCTGCGCGCAGATCTTCACAACGTCGAGCATCACGTAGACATGCGGCTTGAATTCGTCGAGGAGTCGCGCGAGTTGCAGACTCGTCATGTATCTGTTGCCAAGGCTCGCACGAACGCGGTCCTTCATCGAAAAAACATGCGGACGCGCCGAGCTCACCGCCTTAAGGAAACTGCGAAACGCCGTCTGGTCCATGGGGAACTTCCCGTTCTTCATGCGCTTGCACCCGTCGTCATCGGCCGTCCAGCAGACGATCGTCGGAGCGGGCGCTGGCGTTGGGACCGGCGTCGCGTACGGGTCGTCGCGCTCGACGCTCGGGGACTCACCATCGCTCGCTTGAACCGTCGCGAAGCTCCGTCGCCACCAATTAATCGTGCCGTCATCGCTTACCACACGCACACGATCCGGGTCGGTGCTGCTGAATCCCGCGACGTATCGATGGCCGTCAGCATCGTGGTACTGGAACCGCGACCCACGAAATCCGCGGACCCAACTCCCACGCATCACCGATTTCCGCCCGTCCGTGAATGTCACGACGAGACTGAAACGTCCATCGTTGGTGTTGCGAATCTCGAACACATTCCCCGAACCCGAGCGCCACGTCCCAAACAACTTGCTCGAACGCGGCGCAACCGCGGTCGCCCCGCGCTTCCACCAGCTGACTTGGCTGGCACCCGCAACGCGAACGCGGTTTGGATCGCGACCGCTAAACGTCCCCGAGTATCGGCGGCCGTCTGGGCCAAAATACTGGAACTGCGTACCGCGCAATCCGGCAATCCAGTGCCCGCGCATCACCGACTGCGTCCCGTTGGTCGTCAACATCGTCATGCGAAACGCGCCGTCATCGGTGCTGTGAATTTCAAATAGGTTGCCCGATGTCGAGTGCCACGTCCCGTAAATAATCCGAGATGAAGGCGCGTAATCAGCACTCGCCACGAGCGGAGCGACCCCAAGCGCTCCAAGAATCCCCATGAGCCCAAGACTTCTCGTTGAATTCTTCATTCTGTTGCCTCTTAAGTTTGACGACTTCTCCCCGCAACTAAAGCCGAGCATCCTACGCCGCCTGACTAGAAAATGTCAACGCGGCTTCCCAATCCAACCTGCACAAGTTATGAAAAGGCCGGCGAGAGGAGACGGCATGCGGTTGGAATTGCGGCAAGACGTTGCGATCGTACGGCTTGAGGCGGGACGCGCGAACGCGATGGGGACGGCGTTTCTCACGAAGCTCGGTGATCTCGTCGACGCGTTTGAATCGGGCGATGCTAAAGCGGGCGTCGTCATCGGCTATGAAAAATTCTTTTCGGCGGGGCTCGATTTGACGGAAGTCGTTGGGTACGACCGCGACACAATGCGGCGGTTTATGGGCGCGTTTGAAGCGGTGATGTCGCGCGTTTTCGCCTGCCCAAAACCGCTCGTCGCCGCGATCAATGGCCACGCGCTCGCTGGGGGCTGTGTCCTCGCGGTGCAGGCCGATGTTCGCGTGATGACCGACGCGCCGGTGAAAATTGGGCTCAACGAAACACAGCTTGGGATTGGGATGCCGGCCGCCGTCGTTGAGAGCGCGCGAACGGCGTTGCCGCCCGCGAGTTTGCAGGCGCTCATCGCGGAGGGGCGTTTGTTTTCGCCGCACGAAGCGCTCGCGGCCGGGCTCGTCGACGAAGTCGCGCCCGCGGCGTCACTTGAATCGCGCGCCCTCGAACGCGCCGCGTTGCTCGCGAGCATCGCGGGCCCAGGGTACACGCAAGTCAAGGCGGCGATTCGGGCCCCCGCGCGTGAGCGAATGCGCGCGAATGCCGAAAGCGAACTCGAACGCTGGCTCGACACCTGGTTCTCCGATAACGCCCGCGCGAAAATCAGCGCGGCGGCCACGCGGGTTCGCAAAGGCGCGTAAACCGAGGCATCGGCGCGCGGTCGGAATGGACTTCGACGCCGTCAGGTTTTGACTTCATTTTCTGCCTGGTGACAAGAATCCTGGACAGGTCAGAGCCCGCACCCTGTGAAGTCATTGGTTTTATAGGTTATTTTTTGTGCCCGGTCAGCCTCATCGCAGGCAAGGCCATTGCAGTAGCTTCATTCTGTCCGGCAACGGAGAGAAAGAAAGGGAGGAACGACGATGTTGACGATAACCGTGACGCAAATAGTCGTAACGTTCGCGATGGGCGCCACGGAACCGCCCGCGGCGTTCGAAGGACGATTCGCGACCGAGTCGATTGAGTCGTCACCGGCGCTCGTTCAAGGCTCGGCCACGCTCGCGATTGAGCGCGAGGCGGGTGGCCTTGCCTTTCGTGCGTCGCTCGTCGAAATGAAATCGTTCGGCTTTGAAATCCCTGAGCCGCCCGATGCCATCCGGCTTGCCGGCCAGCTCGCACCGCGAAACGGCGTGCTCCAACTCATCGGTTCTTACAAGAACGCCGAACAACGCTGCTTCCTTCGCTTGAACGTCCGAACCACCGCGCGAAACTCGGTGCTCGCCGCCGGCTGGCTCGATTGCGGCAAGAAAAAGATCGAAATCGGATTTACCGCCGAACGTGTTTCTCCACAACTCTCGCCGTTCCAACAACTTTGAGCTGCTCAAAGAGGTACGCGATCTTTTTCTCGATGGGCGCGAGGATCGCGTCGCGCGTCGCCTGCGGCAGGTTGCAGAGGTCGGCTTTGAACGGACCGAACCCCTTCTTCCGCGTCTTGTAAAAAAACTGCTCGTCGGAGTCGGTCGCTTTGCGTTCGTCGGCGCACGCCGTCCGCAAATAGTCGTAAACGCGTTTCTTCAAGTCGCTCGGGTACGCGCCGCCGTCGTACATCATGTTCTGAAACTCAGTCGCCAGATGGATTTCCGCCGTGCCGACCTCGGGAAACTTGTGGAAAAGCTCGGCCGGCAGCGTCGATGCGCCGTGCTGCACCGCGCCCGACATCCCCCACTTTTCGCGCGCGAGTTTCGACAGCCGCGCAAGCGTGTCGAAGTCGAGCTTCACCTCGGCGACGCTTCCGTCCGGCAGCGGAATACCGCCGTGACTCGTCCCCGTCTGCACGCTCACCTTCGAAATCCCAACGAGCCCCACGCCACGCCGTGAAAGCGCCTTCTGGTATTCGCCCATGTACGCCGTGAGTTCCTCGACCGTCGAATTCTTCTTACCCACTTCGCCGATCTCGCCGCCCACGCTGACCGTGACGCCCTTCGGCTCACACGCGCGAATGACCGCCGTCATCTCGGCGCCGCGCTCACCGTTCACGCGTTGCTGCTCCTCGACCGTTGCGAACGACAAATCGACGAGCGTCGAGCTGTCGATGTCGATGTTGCGAAAACCGCCTTCGATCGCCTCGCGCGTCAAATCCGCGACGGCCTTCGTCTCGGCAGCCGGGTCGTCGGCGTGTTTTTTCGCGCTGAACTGAAAATGATCGCCCTGCAAGAAAACCGGCCCCGTCCAGCCTTCGCGCATCGCGCCCGCAAGCACCGCCGCCGAAAACTCAGCTGGCCGCTGAAACGTATACCCAATCTCGCTTCGCGCGATTTCAAAAATGAAAGCGCCCACCTCGCGCGCCCGCGCCGCTCGAAAAACCGCGCGCGCAAAATCGTACGTGAGCCCGCGCACGTTGATCGCCGGCACCGTAAACCCCGAAACCTCGCCGCGCCCCATCGCCATATAAAGGTCGTGGATCGACGCCGACCACGCGCCCGCTTCAATCGCCCGCGCCCAAATCGTCGCCCGCGCCTTGTTTCGCGTTGCTTCGTCGGCGCCGAGCACCGCGTCGCGCACCCATCGGTCGATCTCTTGATTCGTCGGTCGCTGGCTCATCGTTCGTCCTCCCAAGAAAACGAGGAATGAGCCTAGATCATTTCCGGCGTCCGCGTCGACCGCGCTTCGAGACGCGCGCAAACTTGCCGTCGGGCGATAGCCGAAAGAGCCGCCCCGCCTTCGCATCGGCGAGCCCCTTCCGAAGAGACTTCATCAATGACCCTCGTTATAATGACCACTCCCGAGAATCACAAGATCACGACAAAACTTATTCAGTTTGAATGAATGGAATGATGACACGTCTAAACGTTCGTGGAATAAAGCGATGATCGAAACGCCGCTGGTTTCGATGGGTGGTGGAGGAGGTTCGCTATGCGGTTCTTGAAGGTTCTCCCAGTCGCTTTGGCTCTCTTCGGATGGTCAGCGCTCGCGGGCGCGCAGGGGCTCGAAACGGCGTACAAGCTGCCGTGCGAATACCTCGTCACGCTGAAGACCGTCGAAAAAGGGAAGTTTGTCGTCGCCGAGTCGGGCGGCGCAGGCGCCGTCTGGGCGAATCGCGACAGCGCGGGCGCGTGGGAGATGTTTCGCATCGTCAAGCGCTCATGCGACGGCGTACCGATCCGCGACAAAGAGGGAATCTACCTCCAAGCGTACAACGGCGCTTACGTGAGTGCGCAGGGCGGTGGGGGCGCTGGCGTCGACGCGCATGCGACCGAACCGAAAGAGTGGGAGAGCTTCCAGATCCAAAACGTCTCGAAGCCGGGCGGACGGTTGCGAACGGCAATAAATTCTGGCTCGTCGCGGAGGGCGGGAACGGCAAGATTCGCGCGGACCGCACGAAGGTCGGCGATTGGGAACAGTTTCGGATCGTCAAAACAAAGTGCGATGGGCATTTCAAGCCGGGCGACACGGTCAACATCGTCGGCGCGGGCGGGCAGTTCGTCGCGGCGGAAAATGGCGGCGGCAAGGAGCTGCGCGCAAATCGCTCGAGCGCGGGGGAATGGGAAAAGTTCACGATTCTCAATACCGAACCCGGAATAAATCTCGGCACCATGGTTGCGTTCAGGACGTCGAGCGGAAAGTACGTCTCGGCGATAAACGGCGGCGGCGGCGAGGTGATGGCGCAGGGCGCAAAGATCGATGCGTGGGAGAAGTTCGTGATGATCCACCAAAGCGTCGTTGCCATGTCGGGACGCGTGATGCGGTTTGAGTCCTGGGGAGTTATGACGGGCGCGCTTCACGGCGAGCGCACGAAGATTCGGAGCCTCGCCGATCTCAAAAAGGAAATCCCAAGCCTCGGCGATGTCGTGCCGATCGCGGAAATTCAAAAGCGGATTGAGGAGCTGGTTCAGAAGGGGGAGCTGGTCGCGGGCGAAAAAGGGCTTTCGGATCTCTCGACCTGCCCGAACGAAATCGACACCGACCCGAAAAAGTGTATCCCGCCGATGGAGAGGTACCGGCCCATTTTGCCCGACATCGATTCGTTTATTCAGCTCGTTTGGGACCGCGTCATTCAGCGACAAAAGCTGCGCCCCATAGGTAGCGACAAGGACGCCGTCGATCTCCTATTCAACTTCGGCTGCCGTCAGGTCGCGCGCCGGATGCCGGGGTACGCGAAGATCAAAATCATTAAGCGAAAACCGGGCGTCGACACGAGTGGCAACTGGGACGACGAACTCACCGACAAGGATCGCGACGCGGTCGCAGAGGCGCTCGCGACGGGAGGGGCCAAGAAGGGTGCGAAGGGACCGGGGCAACTGCCGGCGCCGTACAAGCCACCGCCCAAGGAAGAGACGATCGAGGTCTGCTCGGTCACGCACCCGCAGCTCGAAGAGACGCTCAAGAAAGACATTCGCCTTCTCGCGAAATCGCGCCTCGACAAGCCACATAAGTTCATCGCCGAAGATCCCGACCCGATCCAAGGCACCGGCGATCCAATGAAACTCGACTTCACGTCGGCCGAGCTCAACAAAGTCGCAATGCTCATTAAACTCAACGACGGTAAGGATTTGAACGCGTCACGCCCCGTCGACGCCGGCAAGGTCTGCGCAGCCGCCGGCGGTTCGCTCGTCCCAGATAAGAATGGGTACGCTGGCAAAGCGTGCCGTAAGGGTAAGGCGTCCGTCAACTTCCAGATGGCCCTCATCGACGCGTGCAACAAGCAGTACCATCCCAAAGGCTGGGCCGTTTTGATGCCATACAATGGACCTTCCGGCAGCGTTCAATGCGAAGTCCCGGTCGACATCAAGAAGATTCTGATCGCGCATTTCGCGCGCGACGTAGACATCGGCGTCGTGGGCGGCCTCGCGCACTTAAAGGGCGAGACGTTCAACACCATCACGAAGCGCTTGACCGGCTTTTACACGAAGGGCGGCAAGGCGCGTACGTTCGCGATCGGCAAAGACCGGCACGCGAAGCAGATCAAGATCAGCACGGCGGAAGCACCGAAGGACCTCGTTGAGGCGGCTGAAAAGCAGAACGAGTCGGGAGAAAAACGAGCCGCGCGCGAGGGATTGTCGAAACAGGTCGACCAGTGGACCGATGCGTGGGAGTACACGCAGATCACCGACCACATGAACACCAACCCGGCGTTCAAGAAGAAGGCAAATGTCCCTGAGTTTTATAAGCGCGCGGAGGATGTGACGGTTCACAACTACTGGACGCGCTGCGAGAACCTTTGGGAGATTTGTCAAAACCCGGCGCTTCCAGTCGAACGCGAGGCATGCGTGCGATGCGCGTGGGATGCGGTCTTGACGAAATGCATCGACGGGCGAAAGCCGGGGAGCAATGGGTTGTGCCCCGAGGTGGCGCGGCCGCGGCCGTACCCGGGCGGCTGGTGCGACGACCAGACGAACGCAATCAAGAACGGGGGGTACGATCGCAAGGCGCCGATCGCCGGCGAGAAGCTCACAAAAAAAGGGAACCTCGGCGCCGACTCAAGGAGCGCGGCCTTCTCGGTCGATGTGGTCGCAAAACAGGTCGAGACATTCGCGATTCCTGGAACCAACCGATCGATTGACGTCAAGATCCCGAACCGCAACGACTCGACGTTTTTCAACTGGCTGCTCGTTAATGCGATGGCCGACACGTTCTGTTTTTCGTTTACACGCGGATTGACCCGAAGCGGCGCCGATCGGAACGCGGCGGCGGACATGATTGGACGCGGGACCGCAACGCGGCTCTTCTTGCCGTTCGGCTCGGGAAGCGCGGACCAGTTTCTGACGTCGATGGGGCGGCGCCACCTCGACGCACTTCCGCTCACGCCGTGGCAGCGGTGCTACCTCTGGACGGGCGAGGGGAACGTGTCGTGCGAAATCACGGAGTCGCCAAAGCTGCAAGGGCGCGACGAGGTGTGGGGGCGCGTCAAGGCGTGGTCGGAGGCGCCGCGCGCGAGTTCGCCGCTTCTCAAGCTCGTCATGAGCGACGGACAGTTTCAACGCGAAGTTGAATATATGCTCAGGTGGTTCGAGGGCGAGGACGCGGGGCGACTCGCGGGGCAGCGGAACGAGCGGCTCGGGTGGTGGGCGCAGCGGAACGCCGATTGGAGCAATCGACTCGCGGACGATCTTGGATTCCCGGCCGAGTCGAACCCCGATGAGATTGGGTCGAGCGCAGGGAATGCGGTCATGCCGATCATCGGCTACTTGCTCGGTATATTGCTGAATCAGGCCGGCATCAGCGACATGATGAAGACGCTCTCGACCGCGGCGGGTTTGACGCCCGAGCAGTCGGCCGACTGCGAAGACCCCGAGTACCGGCGCGACGTGATGAAACTTGCCGGCAAGGCGAACAACAAGCGCGGGTGTTTGACGAAGGTGTTCGCGAAAAATTTCGTCAACGTGCTCGAGTCGATCATCATCATGCTCGGAAATCGGCTCGTCGACTGGGCGGTCGATTTGCTGAACGCGGCGCTCAAAGGCGCGAAATCGGCGCTCATCAGCGCGGCGGGATCGGTGCCGTTCGTGGGCGGCGTCTTGGCGGCGGCGGTCGATATCGCGTGGGACCTCATCTTTGAGTTCGGGATGAAGACGCTCATCAAGGCGCTCGTCGTCAACAAGCTGCCCGACTGGCTGCAGGTGAAAACGCTCGCGAATGCGAATTTCGACGAGCTGCTCGACAAGCACCCGCTCATCTCGGTCGTCGCGGGCGTGATTTTGCAGCTCATCGAGGCGGCCGTGCAGTATGGGAATATGGGTCCCGTCGGTGTCGCGTTCGCCGAGGTTCTGGAGGTGATTCAGGCGGCGCTCATGAACGACTACCAGAAAAACAAGTTCTGGGTGCGCTCATTTATCTACGCGAAGCGGGCGCTCATCAAAGACGGCGCGAAGGGCGACATGCCGATCGGTGACCAGATCACAAAGCTTGTGCTGTCGATGATCGAAGGTTTCAAGACGTCGATCGGCTCTAAGATCCGTACAGATAAAGGGCGCGAGGCGTTTGAAGCCGCGGTCGACGCGGTCGCGGCGCTCGCGAAAGATCTGTCGATGGGCGCGTTCAAGGGGAACCCAGTCGACGCGATTGTCAACATTTTGAAACAAAAGCTGCTCCCGGCGGTCATCCCGATCATCACGTCGTTCGTGTCGATGCCCGACTCGATTCGCGAGTTCTTGGATGCGCTCAGTGAGGCGATGTTCTCGAAGGACCAGCCGTTCAGTGCAACGGCGCTCTTGATATCACTCAAGAAGCTCTTGATGACCGCGGTGTCTGACAACCCGCTCGCACGGACTTTTTTCGACAAAGCGTTTGACGGCGTCGCGTACGTCTTCAAAGACCTCGACGGACTCGCGGAGCGCCTCAAGAATCCCGATGCACTCGCGAAGATGTTCATCGAACCGGTGCGAGGCGCGGTGATGGATTTCGTGAACCAGCGGCTCGGCAGCGCGAAAGCAAAAGCCGCGGTCGACTTCGTGAAGGGGATCGTGAACACGGCGTTCGATTTGCTCCTCGATGCGAAGAAGCGTGCCGAACTTTTGGGCGCCGGAAAGCCGGACATTAAGGCGTTCTTGCCGAAGGTCGTCGCGTTCTTGCGAACGTACGTTCCACCGTGGGTGAAGGAGATGCTCGCAAACGCTGGGCTTCCGCAACTTGGTGTCATCGCGGACCTGCTGTTCGCGGAAAACGGGCCGCTCGCGCGTGGCGAAGCGTTCATCGCGGATCTGCAAAAATGGTTCGAAAAGGACGGAACCGAGGCGTTCAAGAAAATCCTGGGGCAGTTCATCGACCTCGTGAAAGCGAAGATTGGCGCCGCGAACGATTCCGTCTCCGCGCTCGCAAACGCCGCGCTCGCGACGTTGCAAAAGTTGTTTACGGCGCCGGGCGAGAAAGAAAAGCTCGGGAAGCTAAACGGTGCCGCGGTTGTGCAGTGGATTAAGGCGCAGCTTCAGCCGTTTATCGACCGGCTGTTCGCGATCGTTGAATCCTCAAAGGGGGCCGGCGTCGCGTGCATGGGCGGAAAACCGTTCGCGGACAATCTGCGCGCGGTCGTGAACAGCTTCCTCGCGCTCTTCGACAAGCCGGACGCGCTCAAGGCCGACCCAGCTAAGGCATGGAAGGGGTTCGTCGCAAGCGTCGATGCGAAACTCCGCGAGCTCGCGAAATGCGCGTTCAGCGGCCTCTCGGGCGACACCGACGTTGGCCAGTTCGTCGCGAAACTGACGTTCGAGCCGGTCGCCGTCGCGCGCTTGCTCATCCAAATCCTCGACCGATTCTGGGGGAGCGGCCCCGTCGTCGATCTCGTGCGCTTCCTCGTCGAAGGCGCGTTTAACTTGTTCGCAACGCCGGGAAAACTCCAAGCGCTTCTCGCGAAGGCCGCGTGTGCGATGTACGCCGACGACATCGGCCCATGGCTGAAAAAACTCTTCCCGCTCGTCGTCAACATCTACGTCAGCGAGAAGCCGCTCATCCCACTTGCGAGCAAGGCGTTCGGCCTTGTCGTCGACCTCGTCGGAAAACTATTTTGCATCACGGGCGGCGCCGGCGGAAGCAGCGGCGGCAGTTCCGATTGGTGGAAGTGGCTTCGCGATTTCTTCCTCGGCCTCTGGCCCGACTTCAATCTCTTCCTGAAATTAAATTTCGATTTGCGCTTCCCCGACTTCTCGTGGCTCTGGCCCGCGTGGGATAGCCTCTGGAATTTGTCGTTCGACTTTTTCGGCGGCGGCAAAGGCGGCAAATGGAAGGGCTTTACGTCTAACTTCGACTTCAAGCTCTTCTTCGGAAACCTGTTCGGCGGCTTCTGGGATTGGCTCATCGGCCTCTTCTCGGGCGGCGGCGGTGGCAGCGGCTGGTCGTGGGAATGGCCGAAGTGGTTTTTCGGCGGCTTCAAAGGTTGGTTCATCGACTGGCCGAACTTTTCGCTGTCGTGGGGATCGGGCGGCAGCTCTGGCAGCGGCGGTGGCTGCGGGGTCGGCGGCGTTAAAAAGGTTCTCAACCTCGTCGCCTCGACGATCGCGAAGGCGATGTCCGAAGGTGTCGCCAATATCGTTCCCGCAAACTACAAGTGGCTCGTCGTCGAGGTCGCAAAGGGGCTCCAATGGGCCGCGGACAACGTCGACAAGCTCTGCGCATTCGCGGTGAAAAACAAGTGCGACCGGCACGTCGAACTCGTGCGCTCAGTGACGAAACTTCTCCTCGGAAAACTCGCGTCGAACTTACCGGGCACGCTGAAAGCCGTCGTCGAGCAGGCGGTGGGCTTCGCGGACAAGTTCGAGTTCAAGGGGAGCGCCGCAGCCTGCCCGAATTAGCTGTCTATAGATACCTGTCGCGTTGCTGGTCATCTGACAACGATTCCAAGCATGTGCGATAACACCCCACCTTGGATTCACGAGCGAATCGTCGGTCTGCGATTGGCGAACCATGTGCATCAACTGTACATACGATTGCGCGTTGCGTTCGTCGCGAGGAGGGATCCGTGAAACAAATAACAAAGTCGTTTTTCGTCGTCGCCCTGTTCGGCTTCTCCGCGTGTAGCGGCGTTCCGACGCCGAGCACCACGGTCGACTACGACACCTCGTCGAGCGCGCTCACGACGACGAACCAAACCTATCGCGAGATCTCGATTTGGGGCGACCCCATCGCGAGCACCGAGGAAACCGACGGCGGCCAGCCGGCAAGCGGGTATGCGTGCGGCCAGGCAAGCGTCGGCACGTGCCCAACGAAAACCGTCACCTGCGGACTCGGCGGCGCCGTCGCAACCATGACGCTCGTTTACAGCGGCGACGGGACCGGCAACGACTGCACCGACTCGACGGGAACGAAAGTTGCGGGCACGGTGGTTCTCACGCGTAACGGCTTCCGCGATTGGACGGTCACGTTCACGAGTTTGCTCCGCGGCGCGAACGCTTCCGCCGACGCTGGCGCAAACGCGAATGGGCTCGCGCTGAACGGGAGCGTGGGATTTAAAAAATCGCTCGGCCAATCGGTTTGGTCGATCACACTCGACGCGCTCACGGCTTCCGGCACGAAATCGGGTGGCAGCACCGATCAAAACTGCACCCGCAACTGCCTCAGCCGAAGCGCCTTCACGACGACACCGAGCTTGACGCTCACGACCGACGGCGGCGCGCTCACACTTGATGCGACGCTCACGGGGCAGAAGAAAATGGTCGTTGGCGGCACCGTCCTCATGAGCGGCGCCGTCACCGGCCAAATCGACGCGTGGTTCAAGGGCCCAGCCGGCAACGAAAGCGTCGTCTTGAGCCGCGTCATCGACGCCGGCGTCGTTAACCAATCGGTGACGCTTACCAACGTCACCTACAACCTACCGTTTGCGTGCACCTGTCCCACGTCCGGCAGTGTCGCGACGTCGTCGTTCCTTGGCTGCGGCGTCACGACGGTCACGTTCGCCGCATCAACCTCGCCTGGCACCTGCGCCACTGCGACCGCGACCTACTCAGCCGCTGGAAACTCCGCGGTCTGCGAGTTCTCCGACGACCTCGTCTCGCAATCGGTGACGGAAGCGTGCCTCCCCATTCAATAGCCCCCGCTGTTTGATTTTCCAAATTGCGAGACCTACCATCCTCACGTGAATCACAGCAAATTCTCGACAAATTTGGTCCTTTTCATGGTCCTCGGCGTTCAGGTCACAGCGTGCAAGTCAACGACGGTTTCGACGAGCAACTCGATTCAAGTCAACGTCCTATTGCCGTCGGGCTTCTCGGCGCGAAGCCAAGTCTTTAACCTTTACCTCGTCATCGACTCCACAAGCGACGCCGGCGTCTTCAATGCACCGGTTTCTCAACAAACAGGCATGACAGACGACGGTTACAGCACCACAACCGAGATTGCGAATATCGATGGTGACGCGCCGTACGAATGGCTCATGTCGGTTTCACCGAGCCCGTTCGGCGCCGGTGGCTCGTCGTGGCAAACGTACGTCGCGGGAAGCCGCACGGGCGCGCTCTTTCGAATCGTCGCGGGCGTACAAAACAACGGCACAACAAAAATGGCTGAAGGCGTCGCCGAGATCGATTCGACGGGTCAATCGATTCAGTTTGGACCGAGCGAGCGGATCGTGACCATTCAGCTCGTGTGCTTGGACGCAACCTATTGCGGCGGAGATGGCGGGACAGATGCGGGAACGGGTGATGACGCCGGGACCGATGCCGGTGTGGGCGTGGACGGCGGGACAGATGCGGGTGCGGACCCGAACACCGGTTACGATGCCGGCCCGCTCAATGGCAATCCCATTGCGCTTGGCGATCCACAGACCGGCGACATCAACACCTTCGACCTCTCTGCCGATGTCGCGGGGAACGTGGCCGTCGCATGGACCGAGCGCCCGGGCGTTGGCGGCGGATCTGGTGTTGTGCGCGCGGCTTGGACTCGCGTCGATGCCGGGTGGTCCGCGCCTCTCCAGATTGCCAGCTGGGACGGCGGCCAGGAGTCGCTTTCAATCGCCGCCTTCGACGCGGGCGCCGCATGGATCGCGTGGGAAGACGTTGGTAGCGCGTGGGTACGGCGGGTGAACGGCTTCACCTCACTCGCCACATCTGCCGTTTTGATCGTCGACGGCGGTAACACAACGTCTCTCCGATTGGCCGCGTCGAAAACAAGCGGCCAAACCGTCCTCGTGTACCGCACTTACAACGGCGCCGATAACAGCCTTTACGTGAAAAAGAACCCGCAAGATGGTGGCTCGTACGGGTGGGGCCCTCCGACTCTGCTTGAGCTCGACAACCAAGGGGACGCGCGTGACCCGAATGTCGCGATGAACAGCGGCGGAAACTACATCGTCGGGTGGCTGTCGTGGGCCACCGTCGACAATGTTTGGGGCGCCTACTGTGGATTCGGGGGCGGGTGTAGCGGTGGAGACGGCGGCAAGTTGCTCGAATCAAGCGGCAACGCCGCGACCAACCCACGCGTCGGCATCCAAGACAACAATGAGTCGGTGGTTGTTTGGATTCAACCCGCAACTGGTACGCAGAGCATTTGGTCCGCGCGCTACTCAGGCGGCATGTTCGGGACATCGGCTCAGGCCTGGAGCGCGACTGGAATCAACAACCTTCGTTTCGCGCTCGGCACCTCGGGTGGGATGGGCTACGCCACCTGGGAACAAGGCGGCGGCGCTTACCGGCTCGTTTATTTTTTGGGCAGCGATCTATGGAGTGACGCGGGCGTCATCGCGGGGCCCAGTTCAGCCCCAACCACGCCGGACGTCGCCGTCGACACCAGCGGAAACACCCTCGGCCTGTTCGTGTGGGTCCAAGGCGGGGCCGTTCGGTTAACCCAGATAAACTCATCGGGATACGAATTGATATCAAACGCTCGCGTCTCCGCGGAGACCGACGGCGGCGTCGCGTCGCCGCGCGTCATCGGAGGGCCAGCCGGAAAGGCGATTATCCTATGGCGCGGATTGGACGGCTCGCGGTGGAATCTCTACGGCAACGTTGTCGACATTAGCTTGTAGGCGCTACTTCGGTGCCGCGTGTGATTCGGTCGGAACCCAAACCCCAGCGCCGCGGGCTCGCCGTTCGTCGTCGCCGACGAGTCGGTACACCCGCGCGTCGCAACGCGTCGCATCTTTCGCCACGGATCCCTCGAGCATCATTGCGCCGAGCACGTACTCAACGCAAAACGTCGGAATGCGGGTCTCACGTGCCAACGCGCTCACATCCACGACGCGGGCACGTCGCCCCGCGTGATGTCGAATGAGTCGCTCAACGCGCCAGACTGTCCGAACGCGCGCGGCCCAATAAAGCGAGCCGGCCCACGCGATCGGAAAGAAAGCGATCACGACAAAATGCGGCAGCGGTCGATGGAGGATCGCACGGCCCACAAAAATTGGACCGAAGACGCAGACGGTCAAATAGAAAAGCGCGAGAAGCCCGAGCCGCGCTAAGTCGCGCCGCGCGAAATAACCCTCACAAAACGCCAAGCGCGCCGCCCCGAATCCCAAACGTCCGCCGTTCATTTCATCAGCCCTTCTATAACAATAGCGTATCGCTTGACCTTCTGTCTAAACCCTTCGCGCGAAATGCCAAGCAGTCGCGCAGCCGCCGCGCGATTCCCAGCGCACTGTCGAAGCGCCGCGCGAATCACCATCACCTCAGTCTCCGCGCGCGCCACGGCCAAATTGCCGACACCGCTTGCTTCGGCCGGTCCTCCCTCAGCGTCCGTCGACGCGTCAACAAATTCGATGACACGGTCACCGAGGCAGCGCGCAAGGTCGACGCGAACGCGCGCCGACTGGACAGCTGCGGCGAGCGCCTCCGACATTCCCAGCACCAGGCGAACATTCACCCGGACGGGCCGCGTCGCGCCAAGTGGAAGCAGATCGCGGTTCTTGAGAAACCGAACCAACCGCGCCTGCGAATTCAAATTGAGCTGCGACAACTCGTCAAGAAACAGCGTCCCCCCATCGGCGCGCTGCAGAGCGCCGAGGCTCCGCGAGCGCCCGCGCCGTCGCTCGACACCAAAAATCTCCTTATCGACATCGTTCGCCTCGGGCGAGCCCGCGAAAAACGAAACGAGCTCGCCACGAGAGCGCCGGCTCTCCCGATGGATCATCCTTGCCACGCTGCTTCGTTCGTCCGAGCTCCCGCCCACCAGCAGAACATCAACGCCCGTCCGTGCAAAAACGAGAATCCTTTCCCGCACACGCGCGGGAATCGCCAATTCGAACCGCTCTGGGCGCCGCGCGATCTCCGCTTTGAGCGCCGCGATTTCGCGTTCGAGGCGTTTCGTTTCGCGCCGCGCGCCCCGCACAACTTGCTCACGCCGAGCCTCGCGCGCCTCGAGCTGAAACCCAAGCAGCGCCGCGGTCCGCACGAGTGGTATCAGATCTTCGGGGATGTCGGCTTCGGTGATCTTATCGGGGAACTCCCCATTTGCGAGGCGATGCAAGTAATCGACGAGCGCTTCAATGACGCCGCGAAAAGCCTCATCCTTCCTGCTTTCCTGCATTCCTGATTGAAACTCTTCTCTTCCTCGTTGTCACCTCTTCGGCCGAAACTTGTTCTCGCGCACACCCGACACACCCCAAACCTCATGCGAATCGGTCTTGTGGTCCGCCTGCGCCTGAAGCGCCTGCCGATTCATTTGGTCAATGATGTTGCCCCAGTGGTAGTTGCGCGTTCCGTCTTTTCCGCCCGACTCCGCACCCGCGATGATGTTCATGAGCACAATGCGCGACGCCGGCGCGTCGTTGTGAAACCAAGTGACTTCCGTGTTGTTTACGACATCCGCGAGCGCCCAACCGTTCGGGTCCGCCGCGCTCTTTTTGTTCTCGAAAATCTGCTTCGTGTAGTACTCGTACGACCAGCACGACGCGAACATGAAGACCTGGTATTTGCCCTCGGGGTAATTCTCTTTCTTGTCGAGCACATCGAGGCTCCCGTAAAACGAGTGGCCGTTGTAGAGAATGATTTCGTGCGTCTTAATCGCCTGCGCAAAAATCCCGCTCGAATCGTGGTTCGCCGCCTGAAGGTCGCGCGGGCCGTAAACATCGACGATCACCTGAACCCCGCGGTTCGTTCGCGTGTAGCGCCCGCCCGGATTCTGATCGCTCGCCTTCCGAAACCCACGCGACGTCAAATCGCGCGTAAACGTGCGCCAGTTGTACATCCCCCAGTCGGACTCCTTGACCACCTCGTCGTGATCGGCGGCGCCAAAAAACACGACGACTTCGATCTTCCCGTCCTCGGTGAGTTTGTTGTACTCAGGGTACGTTGTCTTCTTCGGCAAAAGCGACGACAGCTTCAGCGTTGCGTCGGTCATCGGCGCGTCGCAACCGGGCTTGTCGGGCTTCCAATAGTAAAAGTAATTGTAATCTTGCGGCGTATCGCCCGCGTCCATTCCTTCCGCGCACCTTGTTCCGAGTTTCTGCGCGATGTTGCGAAGGTCCGCGGGAACCTTAACCGTCGTCGATTTGCCGTTCAACGAGCTGAGGGGAATACCGGCCTTCTTTAAGTCTTCCTTCTGAACGAGGACTTCCGTTTTCGCGACGTATTTGAACGTCACGGTGCGGCCGCTCACGGAGACATCCTTGCTCGATAGGCTGTTCCCGTTCAGATTCATGTGAAGCTTGTCCGACTTGACTTTGTTCATCGCGAACTTCGCGTGGTTGTCGACGAGACTCGCAACGGTCCACGATTCGGTCGTGCTCCGAAGCGATTCCGCGCGCGCGTTCGCGGCAGCCGGGCTCTCATGTTCTTCGCGAATCTCGCCCACGAACTCCGCGGCAAGCTCCATCGCGAGCGTTGAGTAATACGGCGTGTCCATCTTGTCGTCGCCAACGACAAGGTCGTCATCGGCGGGGTCATCTGACTCCAGCATCGTGCTGCACGCGATCGAGAGGGGAAGCGCAGCGGCCAGGACGCGAAACGTCTTAAAGGATTTCATCATTGTCTCCGTTGGTACGCGGTACATGAAAAGCAATCGCGGTGCCAAGCGGGGAGAAACGAGGAGCAACCACGGTGGCACCGAAGTACTGAGAATCTCACGGAGGGGGAGAAGGTGCGAAAAGAACCGCGCGTTGCGGAATCAAAAGGATGGGGTCACTTAGCCCCAGGACAATCGGGACATTTCTTGTCCGACGCGCGCCCAAACGTGTACGCGACGTTGGCGACAAGGCTCCAAGGGAGCTGTCCGGGCACACCGACGTAACTCGCAAACCGGCCCCCGTTGAAACCAAAGTCGAGCGCTCCGCCGAGGGTGAGCGCCCGATCGCGCGTGATGAAAGCGCGCGCACCAACGACGAGGTGCTGCGGATGATCGCCCGCCTTGAGGTCCGACGATCGGTACGGGGGCAAGGCACTCGCACTCAAGAGGTCGAGCGAGTACTCAACCCACGGGACGATGTTCTTGAGCGGCAACTCGACCCCAACCCGAAAGAGGTAGACGGGGCTGTACGCCGAGATTCCGTACGACGAAACCGCGGCGCCGTCGACGCGCGCATAAAGGTCGCTCAGCGTGCTGAGCGAGTCTCCCGAGGTTCGAAACCCTTCGAGCAGATTGCGCGAACGATCGACGAGAACACCGAAATTCACGTGAACCTTGAGCGGAATCGCCTCGCGAAAAACGTACGTCGCGCCGGCAAGAACGCCGATCGAAAATGCGTCTGGTTCAAAGTTTGACCGCGAACCCGACGCAAAGCGAACCTGCGGACCGAGCGAGAGCCCGAGCCTTCCGCCAGCAAGCGGGAAGTCGAGCGCGGCTCGGACATCGAAGGCAACGTCGCCCAGGAGTTGGAGCGTTCCTTCCGAACCAGACGCGGGTTTGCTGTTCGAGTTAAGGAGCATGTTGTAGGTCGCCGAGACCTCAAGAAACTCAAACGGAATAAAGAGTAGCCCATAGCGCCCAACGAACCGCGAATTCTGATCTTTGCCTACGAGCGCATCGTAAACGATTGAGTATTCGAGATTCCCGCTCGCCGTTAGCGTCATCGCGTGCCCCTTGAGGTCGGAGCTGCAGGTTCGATAGAGGCCGTGTTGCCCCCAAAGCCCAACCGAGGGCGGCGTCGGCGCACGCTCCGAACGTGCCGTGTCGGTCGGCTTCCCAGTCGCGCGCACCGTTGCGTCACCCTCTGCGGAAGCGAGGGCGGCAACCATTTGCACGAGGCCCGCCGCGATGAACCCCGGAAGTCGCTTGACTTGCATTTTGACCCCTCCTTCGCCCTTCTCGGGCGATTCTGTCTCTGCTCCCGATTTCTATTGCACTTTGACCGACGTCATTTTGAGGGACTCGACCTCTGCGGCCGTCCGCTCCGCAGCAAGCGCTCCCGCGGGGAATCGACGCGCCATTTCGGCGAGCACTTGGAGCGCTCGATCCGGGCGCTTCCGATGCGTCGCTTCAAGGCGCGCAAGCATCAAGAGCGCGGTTTCGGCGTCCGAGTCGCGACGGTTTGCGAGGCGCCGATATTCGGATGCCGCAGCATCGACTTCGCCCGCCGCGAGTCGCGAAAGTGCGCGAGCAAACGTCGGAGGATCGGCACGGCGCGCTGGATTCGCACGGCGCGTCTTCGTGGTTGCCGGAACTTGACGCCATGGCGTGGAGACGCCAACCGAAGTGGTCTCAGGCTTTGCGTCTTTGCGGCTTGGCGCCTCTACGTTGAAATCCCCAGCGTGAGTCGCGTCGCCCCTAACGCTTCGTCGCCAAGTCTGACCCCCCGAAACCGACACCGCCCCGCGGCCGCCATCCGTCACCCGCACGGCGCCTTCGACGACCTTCACCTCCACGTCGTCGGCGCCGACGTGACCCACCGAAAAAACAGTTCCGACAACCTCGACTTCGACCGACCCCGCCCGAACCACGAACCGCTCACCGGCCGCCCGCTTCGCGACTCGAAACCACGCGACGCCCCGCAAAACCTCGATCGCATTCTCACCCACAACGCGCACGCCACTTTGTGGCATCACGGTTCCGGTCGCTCTTGACGAAAAGACAACATTCACCGGCTCGTTCGACGCGCTGACCTCGCGAATGCCGCCAACGTCGGTCGCGGGTTGTGTCGCGAAAACGACAGCCACCGCAAGCGCGCACGCCGCAACCACACCGAATGCCCATCTCGGACGCACACTTGGCCAAAAAAACCTGGACGCGTCACCATCCGAGACGACCGACTGTCGCCGCGCCGCAATCGCCTGCGCGATTCGCTCCCCCATCGCGTCGGACAACTGCGCGTCTCCAGCCCTGTCGACACGCCGAAGCGCCTCGACGGCCCACTCGGACGGCGCATCCGTCACCAGCGTCTCCCGTTGATCGACCGTCACGGCGCGTCCCCCTCTTTCATCAGCCGCTTCGCGAAGGCCCGACGCGCATAAAAAAGCCGCGTGCGAACCGTCGAGATGGGAATCTCCAAAACCCGCGCGACTTCGTCGGCCGATAGCCCTTCGAGCTCACAAAGCACTAGAATTTCACGCTTTTTCGCCTTCATCCGCGCGAGGGCCCGCCCCACTTTCATCGCCTCATCACGGCTTTCCATTTGAGCGTCCGGCGCCTTCGGCCTTTCAAAGAACTCGACGGCGGCCTTCCACGCGTCGGCCAATCTTCCAACCCGCCCCAATCGGCGGCGATGTTCGCTCGCTACGTTGAAACAGATTCGGTAGATCCAAGTTCTCATTTCGGCATCACCACGGAATTCGCTCATTCGCTCAGCCAGCACCAAAAACACATCTTGCGTCGCCTCTTCGACGTCGATTTGAGAGCCACCAAGACGCCGCAAGAAGCGCGCAATCGACCGCCAGTTCGCGCTGTAGAACGCCCTCCAATCGCTGACGTGGCTGTTGGCGGCGATCGACCGTTCACGCGCATCTTTGGGTGCGACGGCTGAACTGCCAAGCCCGAAGGCGTCAGCGACCAACCGCTCCATTTCAATCAAAGGCTCCAGAATGACGTCCTACCTTGTTAGTGACCCGCCGCCGCAGTTCATTCAAAAACTGAAATAGACCCCGGCCCCAACATCCAATTCGAACCGGCGCACCGTGACCGGCGTCCCTCCCGATCCCAAGAATTCCGCTTCGGCAAACGCGAAGTTGAACCTGACGCCCAGATCGAGACCCACAGACCCGAATCGTGGGCGCGCGCGAAGCCCCAAGCCCGCAAACGGCACCCACCGCGTGTCGGATTCGGTGAGGGAAGCATCGGCGACGCTCGCCATCAACAACTTCACAGCCAATGTGGCGTCCAGCCTCAACCCCCAGCGATCCTTCGGGCCAAATGGGCGAAAACCCGCGGTCGCTCCCGAACGAAAATCCGAAATCGAAACAGAAACCGGTGCGATGTGCGCCCGTCGTCTCCATCCGAAATGAGGCTCCAATATGAACTGGTCGGTGAGCGCGCGTGCCGCAAACACGTCAATCCCAACTTGCGTTATCTCCGCGGAAATCGACGTCGCGGCTGAAACGCCGACCCACCTGCGCGCGGGTGCGTGTGCGGATGCGGAAGCGGGAATTTGACGCAAAGGCGCCGAGGCGCCAAGGGAAGAGGTCTCACTCCTTGCGTCTTTGCTCCTTTGCGCCTTGGCGTTGAAATCTTCTGCGGGCGCGGTTGCGGGGGCGGGTGCGGTTGCGGGGGCGGGTGCGGGAGCGGGAGCGGTTGCGGGTGCGGTTGCGGACGCAGCCTTTCGTGCGATTCGTTCAACCACGAGCGCAAGCCGCAACGATTCGGCATCGCACGCGTCGCGGCCGTTCGAAACCGCACGAACCACGCGAATGGCGCCACCCGCCGCGACCCGAATGTTCCACGTGCGCTCCCCAGCGGCGAGTTCGACGATGACCCGCTGAACGCCGGGGCAGTTGGTCGTTACGCGAATCCCAAGCGAACCGAGAACACGCGCCACGCGAGCGAAGTTCGCGCACGACTTTTTGCCCAAGAATCGAAGTTCGACCGCCAGCGCCGCGTCACTGCCGCTTGGGCACGGAACCACGTCACCGAATGCCGCCACAACGGTCAATACGTTCATCAACATTGTTCGGCTCACCCCCCAGCGGAAAGAGATCGGGGATGATTAGCATTTTTCTGAGGAATTTGGAACGCTTGATCTGTGCCCTCCCCAATCCCCGGTTAAGCGGTTCGTTCGCTCGTGAGCGTGAGGGTCGACAGGAGCCCGCTTCGGCGCGCCGACGTCCTCGGGTCTGATTTGAGGCGTTCGCACTCTTGTCCAAAATAGCCTTCGAGAACGATTTCATTGCCACGACTCTCGGACAGCCGACGACCTATCAAACGACGTGCCGATGGGGCGTGGAATTGCCGTTCTCATGATGTTTGATTGATTTCGTGCAGACTCACATTTAATGTCAGACCCGAGGACTTTTGCGAGCCGGAGCGAGCCCAGCGCCCGCCCGCCCCACGCAAATGTTGCCCGTTATCCGGGGAATCAGGGTGTGCCCTGGGCTTAGAGGCGAGCTGGATTTAGTATTTCTTATAGATACTCTTGTGCAGCCACTTGCCGTCCTTCGCCTTGCGCTCCGTCCCTTTGACCTTGTCGTCGTCGTACTTCGCGTTCGAACCCGACGCGTCGAGAGCCGCGGGCGCCGCCACCGGCTTCGCGGTCATCGCATCCCGAAAGAATCCGCCGGCATCGCTACGCGACGGTTCGGCGGACGCGACGCCACCCGCCTCGATCGCTTGAATCGCGTACGACCGAATCATCTTGTCGCGCGTGCGCGCAAAGAGGCGCGGCGACTGGAAAACGTCGACTGCGATGAGGCGCCCCCCAACCGCGACGATCATCCCGACGGTGCGTGCCGAGGAGAGCAGAGGCGCGAGTGCCCGAACGTATTCGCTGGATTTCGCCCCAACGTTTCGATCGTCGATGACACCCCGGTAACTGCCGCCGCCCGAAAGCGTGGTTTTGAGCTTTCGCGCGCTCATCGCGACGCCGCGCCATACGTCGCCCTGTGTGCCGAGCGCCGCCTCCTCGCGAATCTTGCCGTGAATCATTTGGTCCGACGCGCGAAACGCCATCGAGCGCCCATTCCAGCGCCCCTGCTCGACGCAAAACACTTTCACGCGAAAGTTCTGCGACAGCGGCGGTACAACGACGTCCTCGCGAATAACGCGATCCTGCTTGCCACCCAAAATCACTTCGCCGCCCACAAGGTAGAGCGGCCGCGACGACGCATTCGACACAAAAACCTCCTCAACCTGTGCCGACTCGCTCTTGTTGCCCCGCTCGGTCACGCTCACCTTTCCAGCCTTCTGCGCCTCGTCAAACGAAACGTAGTTCGTCGTGTCGATCGCACCCCGGTTTGTGATAGGAAAAATGGTGAGCCCTTTATACGACGCCGCATCACCAACCCTGATGTCGCCGTCCGCGGCGCCAGCTTGAAATGCGCCAAAGCCAATCATTGCCGTGAAACCGGCCGCACTCAACTTCTTCATGATGGTTCCTCCAACCCATCACGACGCACGATCGCAGGGAAGGATCTGCTCAATTCGACCACCCGCGTCGCGCTCGTCGGCCGCTTCAAGATCTGATTCGCGATGATCGAATTTCGACTGAATAAAACCTGAGTTGATTCGTCTAAATGGGTGCGACGCTCGTGCCGCAAAACCGTGGAGGGATTTCCGAATGAATTCGTGGCTTAGGGCCCTTTCCGTAACCCCCCTCGTTCTCGCAAATTCACCCGCGCGCGCCGACGCGCCGCTCTTCGACCCGAGTGCCATCGTGCGCGAAGTGCCGCTCTGCAAGCTCGTCGCGGGGTTCGTTAAGGCGCCTTGCGCGTCGAAACTCGTCGGCGAAACGATCCTTCCCGAGCTCTTGCCGATCCGCATTGAGGGCTTGCGGGCGTCGCAAACCATCGTCGACCTCGACACCGGCGATTGGAAGTCGAAGCTGCGCGGCTGGATTAACGATGGCCTCGACTGGCTGGGCGTCCCGGAGCGCTACACAATTCCAAAGAAAATCGGCGTTGAATTCTTGATCGACATCGCGATGACCGAGGCCTCGCTTCGCGTCCCGAGCGGCCGCACGCTCGTGAATCCTGAGTTTGACGCGCGCATCGCGGTTAAAACAAAGGTTGTCTCGCGCGGCCCATTCCACAACATGACGTTCAACGCCGCTGGGCGCGTCTCGGGCCGAATGTACCTGACCGTCGCGCCGCACGGCACCGCCTGCACCGACAAGAAACCCGATTGGGCGATGTTCATCGTTAACATGGAGCTGACGCGCCTCGACCTCGACAAGATTCCCGACTTCATCGACGGGAGCGGCCTCTTCATGTCGATCATCAACTGGGGTCTCAGCAAAGCGTACGTCGACTTCCCGGCTTACAAGACACGCGGACTCGCGGTTTGCTTGAGCGGCAAATGCCCGCTCCCACCGACCGCACCGACATCGTTCAAGGTGCGCCTCGGCGGCCAAGGTTCCGCGGATCGCGCGATTGAAATCGCCATGGCCGAGGGAAAAGCGCCGGCGCTCAAATTCAAAGACCACACGGTTCTTTGTCGCATCACCGACAAAGCCCTCACAGCGCCCTGCACCGACGACTTCGTGAACCACATGGCGCGTCTGCTTCTCCCCTTGCGCGTGCCCGTGCCCTCGGCGTTGGTTGGCACCGACGGCGTGACGGTCGAGGCGTCGAGCCTCATCGTCGACGTCGAGAAGCCACGCGAACTCCACGTCGCCGCGGCGGCCAATCTCATGAAGACGGGGCGCTCTGACAAGATGTCGCTCAAGCTCGGGGCCGGGCTGGAGCTCAAATCGGCCTGCGACAAAAAAAGCTTTGTTGTTTACGTGCGCCCGACGATCAAGAGCGCGGAATTGTCGCGACCGCCCGCGTGGCTCATGAACGACATCGCGGTCGCCGCCGTTAACAGTCAGGTTGCACCGATCGACGTCTGCATGAAGCCGTTCGCGGTTGGGGCGGCTGGGATTTCGAAGACGATCGACGCCTGTAAACTGACGCGCGCGGTGGCCGCCGAGAAATGCACGGGTCCGCTCCTCACGGCGCTCGCGGGCTCGCTTTTCCCGCTCACGGTGCGACCAAGCGAACTGACATCGATTACACTGCCGGCGCTCAAGGAGATTCTCGCGGGCGTTTCGGTCACGGTCGACCGCGCGAATGTCGCGGTCACAACCGGAGCGATTTCGACCGCCGAGATCGATGTGACGGCGACCGTCGCGAAGACGGGTGAGACGGGGACGCTCGCGGTGTCGGGGCGCGCCGACGTGCGGGTCGACACCAAATGCGGGCGAAACGAGGGTGCCGTTCGTGTGTCGCCGGCGCTCAAAAGCCTTGCCGTGTCGACGATTCCCGACTGGCTCATTCGGGCGACGCTCATCAACCTGGGCAACGCGACGATCGGTCGCTGGCAAGCTCTCTGCGTGATGGGCGACTGCGCGAAAAAACAGCGCATCGATATCACGTTCCCATTCGATTCGCTCTTGCCGGCGACGGCACCGCCAAATCCAGGCACCGGCTGCTCGTTCGATGCGATCAAGGAGGGTGCCCGATGAAACCGATGGCGATTACTCTTCGCGGTCTCGCCGTTCTCGTTGTCACCGTCGCACCTCACGTTGTTGGCGCAGTCGAGATGACCAACGCCGACTTCCAAAAGCTCCAGCAACAGTTCGCCGCGCGTCGCGAAAGGCTTACCGCTTCACGGACGAGCGCGCTTCAGCTGTTCGGCTATCTGCGCGACTGCTCACCCGCCGACGCCGCGAAATATTTCCCCGCGGGTGCGCCCGCTCTGAACAGCGGCGAATCGTGCGCGCCGAAACGGTCTGCGGCGAACGCCTGGAGCGAGATGCACATCTGCCTCGCCAACGAAGCGACGAAAATCGCGACTTTTACCGAGCGCGTTGAAAAGGTCCGCAGCGAAACGAGTTGGTGGTCGCGCACCACGTGCCGTCTCGCGAGCGCTTGGGACGCCTTCAAGTCGTCGGTCGTGGGGCTAAAAAACGCAACCCTCGGTTTTGCGACGGAGGTGTCGGAGTGTTTGGGCGAAATGGGGCGCCTCTTCACGTTCCAGCCGGCCGACATCAAAGACGCGGCGCTCCGGGCTGAAGCCGAACGCCACCTCGGCTTCTTCGACCGAATTCGCCGCATGACGTTCGACCTCGACGCCTTGTCCCCCGCGCGCGTCCTTAAGGAGTGCCGCGACACGCTTTCCGCGGCGCGTGGCGTCGCATCCAAAGTGATCGCGGCGGTGAAAGCCGCCAGTAACCTCGCAAAGACCGCGGTCACGGTCGCGCTCGACGAAGCGATCTGCAGGCGCGGAGGCTGGGCCGCTGCGTTTTGCGCGATCATTTCGAAAGGGAAGGCGTGCCTCGACGCGCTCGAAAAGTCGCAGATGATGGTTCCCACGCTGGTGCTCGAGAAGCTCAAACAGCAGCGGTCGTGGTGGCAAGCGGCGAAGACGCTGCCTTCGGCCATCGTCGATGCGTTCAAAGATGAACGCGTCAAAGCGGAGCACGAGAAAGCGGTCAAGACGTGCGAAGCGAAACTCGTGGAGAGCGTTGCCGTGCTGGGCGAAGCGGCGTGCAGGTCGCTGAGTTCCGCGCTCCGTAACGAATCTGTGAGGTTTGGGCGCGACTTGGTGCGGGCCGTCGGACAAGACCTCGCGCGACTCGCCATCACGCGCGTTGGCTCCGAGATTGGCGACCTCCTGTGCGCGAAAGACGCCGAAAGCGGCGACGCATCGACGGGGTTAACGGTCTACGAAATGGCGAAGCGTTTCGGCGATCCCAAGCTCACCATAAAAAACATCACGCTCGGCCTCAAGGCGGCGACGCTCGGGCACAAGGACGACACGACCGCGACGCTCAGCGCGCAGGCCTTTTTGTCCGTTCGCTCAAGTCCGGAAATGCTGTCGTTAACACTTGAGGGCGAAGCGAGCATTAAACCGGGCGGCTGCGATTTCTCGGGACCCATGCTCATCCTCTCCGCGAAAGTTACCGACTGGAAGGTTTCGCGCCTTCCACAGTGGCTCACGGATCGCGCGACGGAAAACTTCATCACGCCCAACCTTGGCTGCTTCACCTTTTGTCCACCCGCGCTCAGCGCCGCGGGTTTACGCACCGAGATCGATTACTGCCGCGTCATCGACAGCTGCCTCACGAACAACTGCACGGCTCCCGTCGTTAACACGCTCCTCGGCCAGCTCTTCCCGATCACCGCGCCGCTCCGTTCCGTGATCCCGCCCGATGCCGCCTACGACACCGTTCGGCGTGAGGTCGGCGATTGGGACCTCATCGTCAGCCGGGTGAAGTTCCGCGCAAACAACGACAAGCCATACCGACCGTCCGTGACCGCACGAATTTCTTTCGGCCCCAAGGGTCAGCCGCGTCAAAACGTTGATGCAACCGGAACGTTCGACATCCGAACGTATTGCCGGGCGCCCGGCAAAAGCATGGTCAAGGTGACACCGGCCCTTCGGCTCCGTGTGGGCGATTTCCCGAACTGGCTGCAAAAATTTCCAATTCACATCTTCAACAACTTCTGGCGCGGGCAGACCTCGCAGAGCGGCGAAGTCCCCATGCTATGGGGAGACATGAAGGACGAAATCGTCCGCATGTGGCGGGCGCCACCCGACCCCGGTGACAAGCGATCGGTTGGCGAGAAAATCCAGGACGTTTACATTCGATACGGTGGTCGAGAGAAAATGATCAAGGAACTGCGAAAACAGCTGCTCGCTCTCATTGGTGAATCGTTAACTGTTCGACCGAAGTCTTGCGACAAGATACGCGCGAAAATGGCGGAGAAGGCGACGAGCAGCGGATGCACGCCATGTCTGACGGTTGGGAAACGCGACGCACGGCGAACGCACGGCGCCGAGCGGCTCGTTCATTCGACCGGAAAAGACGTCAACGTGCGAAGCGAACCGACGACCAAAGCGAAGAAGCTCGGCCAAGTCGACAAGTGCGATGAGCTCGATTTCGTTGCAGACGGGATCGTCGGTGACGGGCGCACGTGGACCAAGGTTTTGTTTGACGGCAAAGAGGCCTTTGTCGCGTCGGAGTTCATCGCGCCTGGGCCGTGCGTCAAGTAAACGGTCGAACCTTCAAACCCCGATCGGGGATTGGGCGGCATTGACGGTCGCGAGAGCGAGACGGCGGCGCGCGGGTGGCGTCGGAGGCCGCAATCCCGACATGACGTCGACCGCTTCGCGAACAATCGATGTCGCCGCAGCACCGTCTTCGTCGACAAGCTCGACGCGAAAACGGCGAACACCAACCGCAATAGCACGCGGGATTTGTCCAATGGCTGTTTCGGGCTCGGCGTTGAAGAGCGTGTTGCGGCAACCGACGTCGGCTGTGAGCGGATGTTCTCGTCCCGTGCGATCGCGAAGTCGAACGACGTGGCGGTCGCATGGGCGGCCACAGTTCGTGTGGTCGGTGCCACTCGAAAGAAACGCGGCGAAGACGCAGTGCTCCATGTGGAAGAGCGGCGTACGGTGGTGAACGACGATCTCGAGACGCGTGGCGTCGGTCGCGTCGATGAAGTCTTTGAGGCGCGTGGCATCGAGGTCGTATCCGGGCGTGAGCGCGTCAAGGCCGAGCGAGAGCAATCGCGAGGCGCTCGCGGGATTCACAGCATTGAGCGAGAAGTCGCCGATGAGGCGCGGTCGATCGTCGCGGCGCAACAATGTTTCTAGGCTGCCGAGACTTCGCGCGAGGATAAAATCGGGCTTGAGCGCGACGAGGTGGTCTACGATGCGCGTCTCGCCGGGCTTTTGAATGCGGGGTGTCGCAAGACCGAGCGCAAAATCGAGCGAGCGCGTGACGCGCACGGCGTCAGCGAGACCAACGAGATCGAGAAAATCGAGCGTAACCGAAAGGGCACCACCCGCGTGCGCCGCGCGGATTTGGGCGGGCGTGCGGCACAGAACGTTGAGAGCAGGCGCGGTTGCGGGTGCGGGTGCGGGTGCGGATGCGGGTGCGGACAACCGATGCACACGCGTTGAAAGTTTGTCCGCGAGCGCTACACGAAGCGCGCGGGCGAGGCGTTTTAACTCGCGCACAGGGAGTGCGACGTCGGCCGTGCGAAGATCGATGGAACCAACCGAAACCGGGAGCGTGTCGAAGCGCGCGACCTTCTCGCGCACGGTCGCCTCATCAAGCGCGTGACCGCGCGCCGCTTCGCAGGCAACGTCGGAAACAACCTCAACCGCAACGCCGTCAACACGCGCCACTACGCGAAGCGCTTCGCCAACCACTCCCGAAACCATAAGATCGACGACCTGCCTCGGCCCTGTTGCACGCCCCTCAAACGTCGCGCGCAGTCGCCGCTCGACCGCGGGATCGCTGTTTTTCCAAACAACGAGACCCGCCGCCAGCGCCGGAAACTCGCGCCCATCCCGCGCAAACTCGAGCCGCATCTCGTTCAATCCGACCGAGCGCACGCCGTACACTCGCCCACCTGGTTCGCCCGCGAATGGGTCACCGAGGTCAACGACGACACCGTCACCAGCCTTGATTTCGGCCGCGCCGTCGCGTTCGACGATGAGCACATGCGCCTCGCTTCGAACGACTCGCCCAAGTCTCTCGCCTCGCTTCTTGTTGACGCGCCCATCGACCAGCGCCTGATGATTCACTCCGTCCAAAAACCCATGCGAAAACCCGCGACTAAACGTTTGGTCGAGGTCTCGCTGTGCCTCGAGCGGAAGCGCAAACGCACGCCCCGCTTGAGCCTCGTCGATCGCCGTGCGATACACCCGCGTCGCCGCCGCAACATATTCGGGCGACTTCAACCGCCCCTCGATCTTGAGCGACGTTACGCCCGCCTCGATGAGCGCCGGCACCAAGTCGTGCGCCGCGAGATCTTTAGGCGAAACGAGGTACGAACGCCCCGCAAGGTCGACGACTTCGCCATCGCTCACAAGGTCGTAAGGCAAGCGACACGCCTGCGCGCACGCCCCGCGGTTTGCGCTCCGGCCGCCCCACGCCTCACTCGTCAAGCACTGCCCCGAATACGCAACGCAGAGCGCCCCGTGCACGAACACCTCGAGCTCAACGTCGGTCTCAGCCCGAATCACCGCAATCTCGGCAACCGACACCTCGCGCGCGAGAATGACCCGCGTTGCGCCGAGCCGCTGCACGAACGCCGCCCCCACAGCATCCGCAACCGTCATCTGCGTCGACGCGTGGATCGGCACCCGCGCGTCGATCGCACGCACCATCTCGATCGCCGCCAAATCCTGCACAATGACCGCATCGACGCCCGCTGCGATCGCTCGCTCAAGCGCTGCCCGCGCCGCGCGCATCTCATCGCCAAAAAGCAGCGTGTTAAACGCCAGATGCCCTTCGACCCCAGCCACGTGCAACTCACGCATCACGTCGCGAAACGCGTCGTCGCCAAAATTCTCCGCCCGCGCCCGCGCGTTAAAGTCTTGGAGCCCGAAGTAAACGGCGTCGGCACCGTTCGCGACCGCGGCTCGCATCGCCTCGCGGCCCCCCGCTGGCGCGAGCAGTTCTATTCGTTTACCGCGGCTCATGACGAACCGAGCTATTTACCACAATTACTGAAAAACGCGAAATCGCCCTTGAACCGCACCCGTCACGGCACCCGCATCCGCGACCACAGCCGCTTCCGCGCCAGCCGCCGCACCCGTAGCCGCACCTGCTCCCGCCTTCCGCGCTTTCTTCTTCGCCGCGCACCCACACCCGCCGCCCGTCTTGCAACATCCGCCCGACTTTTTCTTCTGCTCCTCGACAACGCCCCACCCAACTTCCGCAAGCGCCTCGGTCGACACCCATCGCACGGCCGCATCCGGCGCCGCCGCCCCGCACGACGCGCATCGCCGCACGGGCTCTTCGTCCGCGCCATACTCCGCAACCAGCAACTGCGTCAGTCCGCACGGCGCGCAATCCGTGACCGGGAATAGGCCCGCGCGTTCATCGTCCGCCTCGACGGGAGTTTCTGCGTCCACCTCTCTATGGTGGCGAATCGGCCCGCTCCGTGCAACTCCTTTTCCACCTTCATCCCCGGTTAAGCGGTTCGTTCACTCGTGAGCGTGAGGGTCGGCAGGTGCCGCTTCGGCGCGCCGACGTCCTCGGGTCTGAACTCACTCGCGCGACAGAGTCTCTATTCAAACGCAAGCGAAATCTTGGCGATCCGAATCGATATTGCGCTGCAGACCCTGCGGAGGCGCGCCTATGCGAGCCCCTGCCGACCCTACGCAACTCCGGACGAAACGCTTACCCGGTACGTATTCCTCGCCCTTGAGGGTGGTACGAAAAGTTCACCCGTTTGGTGTCGGCTGACGATCGATCGACCCCCAAGTCTCTTGACCGCCGTTCCAGGAAAACGGCCGGTTTCTGGTTGGGCGGGCGGGGATTGGGCTTGCTTCGGGTCGCATCCGCAGGGGATGAGGTGCCGATGGGGCGTGGAATTGCCGTTCTCATGATGTTTTATTGATCTCGTGCAGACTCACATTTAATGTCAGACCCGAGGACTTTTGCGAGCCGGAGCGAGCCCGGACCCCGCCCGCCCCACCCCAATGTTGCCCGTTATCCGGGAATCAGGATTTTCCACGGGTTGCAATTCGAGCCATCCACACAACATAATCGCGTGCAGCATGTCCGATGACGATGTCTTAATTCTCGACGACGACGATCGCTACGCGCGCCTTCGCCTCATTTCGTGGTGGCGCCAAGAAAAGTTGCTCGCCTCAAAAGTCCTCGTCGTCGGCGCCGGCGCCCTCGGCAACGAAGTCCTAAAAAACCTCGCGCTCCTCGGCGTCGGCCACATCTTCGTCATCGACATGGACACCATCGACAAATCGAACCTCACGCGCTCCGTCCTTTTCCGCGCCGAAGATCGCGGCCGTCGCAAAGTCGACGTCGCCGCCGTGCGCACGCGCGAGCTCAATCCCGACGTCCGCGTCACACCGATCCACGGCGACGTCATGCTCGACCTCGGGCTTGGACTCTTTCGCGACATCGACGTCACGATCGGCTGTCTCGACAACCGCGAGGCGCGACTTTTCGTAAACCGCGCGTCGTGGCGCGTGTCGAAGCCGTGGGTCGACGGCGCCATCCAGGAAATCAGCGGCGTCGCGAAGGTGTTCGTGCCGCCCACTTCGGCCTGTTACGAATGCGCAATGACCGAAGCCGACTACAAGCTCATCAACCTGCGCTACTCGTGCCCCCTCTTAAAGCGCGAGGATTTGCTCGCGGGCAAAGTTCCAACGGCACCCACAATTTCCTCGTTCATCGCCGGACTTCAGACGCAAGAGGCGCTGAAACTCCTTCACGGTATGGAGGTGCAAGCCGGCTCGGCGTTCATCTTCAACGGTGTCGCGAACACATTTTACACGACGAAGTTCCCATTTCGCGACGATTGCCTCTCGCACGAAACCTACGACCCCGTCGAGCCGTTCCCGCTCTCGACGAACGACACGGTTGCGACCCTCCTCGAAAAAGTTGGCGGAACCGCGCTCGAGCTCGACCGCGATTTTCTCGTCGGGCTCACCTGCCCCAAGTGTGGAGATCGCCGCGCGATCGATCGCCCCCTCGCCACCGTTGCGCAGGCCGACGCCTTCTGCCCAAAGTGCCGCGAGATGTGTGCAACCGAATCGATTCACCGCGTCGATAAATCGAGCGCCCTCGCCGCGCGCCCGCTCCGCGATCTCGCGGTGCCGCCGTACGACATCGTTCGCGTGCAAACCGCGACCGGACGCCGATTCATCTTGCTCGCGAACGATCGTTCTCACTATTTCCCGACGTAGGAGGTGTTCCTGATGGCCGATGGAGTCAAAGTCACGTTTCTCGATCAAACCGGCGCGAAGAGCGTCCAAGCGGTGATATCCGAAGGGATGGCCGTTAAGAAAATTCTGCCGCAAGTGATCACCAAAATGAAACTCCCGGTGACCGCCCCCGATGGAACGCCGATGAGCTATTCGCTCGACCACAAAGAGGGGGGCAAGCGTCTCCTCGAGACGCAAACGCTCGCTGAAGCGGGCGTCAAGGCCGGCGACCACCTCATCGTCTACCCTGAAATCGTTGCGGGACGCGGAGTTTAACACGCCGTGGGCTCCTCACCACGCGATCGCCGGCTTGCGAGCGATTATCGGCTTGTTAAGAAGCTGAAGGAGATGTCGTCGATCTTCGATTTCAAAACAAAGGGTGGCAACGACGCGCCCGATGAATACGAACTTGTCTTCAATGGGCGTGGGCTTGCGCGCGCAAAGGACGATGCAATCGTTGTACTCGAGCGGCATGTGTGCGAGGTGCGCCTTGGGACGAGCTACCCGCGCATGAAGCCCGACCTCACGTGGAAATCGCGCATCTACCACCCGAACATCAGCGAGAGCGGGATGGTCTGCCTCGGCGGCTATTCGACGCATTGGGTGCCGAGCCTCCAGCTCGACGAGCTCTGCGAAATGCTCTGGGACATGATCCGCTTCGCCAACTACGATACGCGGAGCGCTTACAACTACGCGGCCGGGAAGTGGCTCCTTTCACAGCGCGGGCACACGTTTCCGCTGGACCCGCGTCCGCTTCGCGATCGCGTCGCGTCGGGCGAGGTCCGGCTCGAGGATTCGGGAACCGTCGTGCTCGACGCCAGCGCCGCGAAAAAGGTGCGCGCGCCTAAAAAACCCGCGCCCCACGAGGCCGCCGAGGGCGAAGTCGTTTTCTTCTCGGACGAAACGGACGCGCAATTCAACGGGTCCGGTGCCGACGACGATCTCCTTGTGATCAAGGAATGACGATGAGTTCTGAAATTGAGTTCCTCGATACCGCCCCTCAAAGCGCGGCGCCGATCGCAAAGCGAATCCCCTTCGCCGATAAAAACCTCGCGATCGAAGCGAAGGGCAGAGAGAACCCAAGCCAACGCCCCATCTTCGTTTCGCGCGCGCTCTTAACACGCATCGTTGAGCACTCGGTCTCGGACCTCGCGCACGAAGTCGGCGGCGTTCTTGTCGGTGGGCACTACGAAGACAACGGAACCGACTTCATCGAAATCGAAGGATTCTTGAACGCGGATTTCGCCGACGGGCGCGCCGCGTCGTTCAAGTTCACGCATCGCACATGGGAAGACATCACGCGCCGCGTGGAGCGCGAACATGAAGGAAAAGTTCTCGTTGGATGGCACCACTCGCACCCGGGTTACGGGGTTTTTCTCTCGCATCACGATACCTTCATTCACCAGAATTTTTTTAATTTGGTTTGGCAAGTGGCGCTTGTCGTCGATCCGCTGCGCATGGAGCTCGGTTTCTTTCAGTGGCAAGGCGGGCGAATCGTCGATTGCGGATTCTATTTGACAGGTGCACCTGGGCGATGAGGCAACGCCTCAAGACCACCGTGCGAAAGGTCGGACTCGCGACGGCGGCATTGGCGTTCGTCGGTGCGTGCTCTTCTCTCGAGCGGAACGCCATCGGCCGACTGTTCGACGATTCTCGAAAGATTTCGCTGCTCGGTGACGCTGAGCAGAAAGCGGTCATCCTGCACGACATTCATCCGCTCTACGTTGCGCTTGTTGGTGCGCCGACCAGCCCGGCGCCCTTCAATGTCTCAATTACGTCGCGAGACGACTATCTCAAACGATTTCTTCCCGCATTCAACGCGGCGATCCGAGCGCGCATCAAAGATCTCAAGGGCACCGTTGAGAAGATCGAGGTTCGCGGAAACACGGCGTATGTCACGACGAATATGACGGCCACAATCGAATCCGCGCGGGGGCGGCGCCGCGAGATCAAGCAGCGCACGCACCATTTCTTGGTCAAGGTCGAGGGGCGCGGAAAACCACGCTGGGTGGTGCTTTCAGAAGTGCCGGAGTCAGCGCAATCGATCGACAAAGATGGGGCGACGCCATGAGAGAACTGATCGAACAGCTCAATTCGCCAAATCGACTTTCGCGCGAGGAGGCCGAACGCGAGCTTCAGAGCCGCGGGCGCGAAGCGGTGCCCTCTCTCATCGACGCGCTCTCGCACGGTGAACGGCGCGTGCGGTTTAGTGCGGCAAAACTTCTCGGACTCATCAAGGACCGTCGCGCGGTCGGGCCCCTCGCGGACCTTGCACAGGAGCCAACGGTATCGCCCGATGAACGAAGCCTCGCGATCAAAGCGATTGCTGAGATGGCCGACCCGTCGCTGCGTTACGCTCCCGGAATGTGTGATTTCTTTTTGCGGTTTCGACGTGACCCGGACCCGACGGCGCGGGCGTGGGCCGTTCATGGGATCGCGCGGCTCGGTGATGCGACGCTGCTGCCGTACGTTGAAGAGGCGCGGCGCGACCGCGAGGCGTGGGTGCGCGATATGGCGACCGCGGCGGTGCACGCGTTTAGGGGTGGGCCTGCGACGGGAGCGGTAGCGGAAGCGGGCGCGGGTCGTACGATCATGGTTGCGACGTTGCTTCCCGACGCGGACGCGCGGGCCTATTTGGAGGCGCATCCCGAGGCGATCGTCCTCGACGCGCCACCGGTTGAAGAGCGCGTTGCGACGGCCGTTCATCGACTGAACGCCCACGACTCCGCCGCGCGGGCCCATGCCATCGCGGAGCTTGTCGCCATTGGTCGCCCCGCACACGCGGCGCTCGTCCAGGCGGCGCTTGGCGCGAACCCCGTCGGTCGCGTCGAAGCCGTCAAGGCCCTCTCGGCGCTTCGCGAGCGCGACACGATCCCCGTTCTTGTGGCCGTCCTCCGAGACGCTCTCGCCACAGCCGAGCTTCGCGCACTCGCCGCACGCGGGCTCGTCGGCCTGACAACCGAGTTCGACGCCGATGCGCGCGACGCTTTGCTCGAGGCCGGACGCACCAATGACCGCTACCAGAAGGCCGCCGCCTCTGCCGCGCTCGCCGTCTTTCACGATCGCGACGCCCGCGCGTTTCTCGTCGACGCCGCACAAGACGCCGACGCGTTCGTTCGCGACACCGCCCTCGAAACGCTCGCGGCTTCAACGGAGGCCCGCGACCGCATCCTTCGCGCGCCCGTTGCGGAGCTCCTCCTTCGCGAAACCGACGCCCGTCGGCGGGTCCTGCTGACCACCATTTTGGAACGCATCGAAGCCGCTTGAGCCGAACGGCGCCTGTGTTATATTACGCGCCTCAATTGGGGGCCGCGACCGAAATCGCGCGTTTTTGCTGGGAGAACGAATGGCAACCGCCGCAAAAAAAAGCCAATACGGAACCAAATACGTTTGCTACAAGTGTGAGTGTCGGTTCTACGATTTGAACAAGCCGACGCCGCTTTGTCCGAAATGCGGCGCCGATCAGCGTCAGGCGCCAAAGGTCGCGGAGCCTCCCAAGCCGCCGAAAGCTTCAAAACGCGCGCCCGTGGTTACCGAAATCGCCGAGGACGTACCGGTCGAGGATACGGACGGGATGGATTTCGACGAAGATGAAATCCCAACGGGTGGGGCTTCGAAGCGCGAGACGGAAGAAGAAGAGGAAGAGGAAGACGAAGGTTGAGAGTTTGCGAATTAATCGTTCGCCTGCTGCGCGTGCCGCCGCATCCCGGCTGGCTGCGTTGTGGGGCCCCCAATAACCTTCGGAATACGCTCGGTATGCCTCGGTTATTGTGCACCCCCACGCCTTGCCATCCGGGCGCATCGGCCCGCTCGCCACGGCGCCCAATTAATTCACAAACTCTGAGCTGCGGCGTCCACCGGAGCGAGCCCGCTTTGCAGAGCGACATCGTCACTAAGGTTTATGCCTAGCGTTTTTCACGCTCACTCATCCCCTTCATCGGGCGATAAGTGGGGGCGAGGGGAAGCCGCGCCTCCGCGTCGCCGACTCTGGGTCACGCCGATCCTTCTGGCTGCAAACTTGGCTCTCTACCTCGCGATGGAGGCGTGGGGCGGCAGCGAAAACCCGCTCGTCCTCACGATTTTCGGCGCGAAAGAGCGGAGCCTCGTCGTCACCGGCGAGCTCTGGCGCCTCCTCTCCGCGACCTTCCTCCATGCCGATATCCTTCACCTTCTCATGAACGGCCTCGCGATCTTTTACTTGGGGCGAACCTGCGAGAACATTTACGGCGCGCGCCGCTTCATTGTCCTCTACTTCGCCTCGGCCGTTGGCGGCTCAATCGCCAGCACCATCGCAACCCCCCACATCGGCGTCGGGGCCTCGGGCGCCACGTTCGGACTCATCGCCGCGATGCTCGTCTTCGCCGTCCGCGCGCGCGACATGATGCCCGAACATTCACGCCGCGCACTGTTTTGGTTTTTCCTGCCGTGGCTGGCCCTCTCGATCTGGCTTGGATTCGCAACACCGCTCATCGACGGCTGGGCTCATCTGGGCGGCGCTCTCACCGGCCTCGCACTCGCCGTCGCGTACGTACGCGGGCGCAACAACGAATCGCTGCTTCACATCGCCGCGGATGATACGCGCCACGCGTGGGCCGCGCGCGCAACGGCGCTCATCGCGCTCATCGTCGCCGGATTCACGGTGCACTCGGTGATCGAGGGCGACGAGCCGGTCTTGAAGGGCGAGGTCGAGGTTAAGCGATTCGAAATCGAAGGGTTCGAGGTGTCGATTCCGAAGGCGTGGTCATCCGCGGGCGGGCGCGCCCTCATCACGCTTGAGCCCGTTTTTCGTGACCCGCGGGGCCTTTTGGTTCGCCTCGCCGCAGTTGCGACCACCGTCCGACCCGAGGCGCGCCTCGACCTCCTGCTTGGAACAGAACCATCGAACATCGCGCAAAAGGCGAACGCAGTACGCCACGCGATTCCAGTCGCCTTTGACAGTCAGCGCGTCGCAATCGGTCGGTCGATCGACCAAACCACGAAGGAGGGCTCCCTCTTTCGCAGTCTCGTTTTTGTTCCGCTCGAAGACCGGCTTATCGAAGTCGTTGTGGAAAGTGCAAGCTCGTCGCGGAGCTACCACCTCAAAGTGCTCGAGCGGCTCGTCGCGTCCGTGAAGCCGGTCGAGCCGCCGGCCGCTACGGAGGAAGAGCGAGCAACGCGGTGGATCAAACTGGTTCGAAGTCGCATGGAGCTCGCGCGCATCGTGTCCGAGGACGATGTTTTGGCTTCGTACCCGATGTCGGAAGCGCTCGATTTGCTCGAATCGGCGTACGTTGGGATGCGGCGCTCGAAACATGTCGAGCCGCTGCTCACGGAACTTTATAAGACGCTTGTGACCGCGTGGGAAAAGGAACTCTCCGCGACGAAAGACCCGACCGCCGATCGCCTGAATCGACTCGCGTGGGTTTACGCGACGGCAGAAATCTCGACGTATCGCAACGCCAAGCGAGCCGTGGAACTCGCATCGCGCGCCGTGGAAAAATCAAACGGGCGCCTTGCGCCGATCATCGATACGCTCGCGGCCGCGTATCACGCGAACGACGAACGTGAGAAGGCGCTGTCAACGATCGAGCGCGCCCTCGAAAAGGAACCGGGACATCGGTACTACACGGACCAAAAAAAGAAATTCGAAAAGGGCGGAGCCGATTCGTTCTTGAAATAGCGGCGGACTCGATTATTTGGTCGAGGGCGGCGGCGTCGCGGAACCGGCACCCGATGGCGTCGCAGCAGCGGGCGGCGTCCCCGAGCCGGCCTGAGCCGGCGATGGCGGCGTCGCGCCGTCCTTCGGACGCTTTGCGTTAACTCGCTCCTGAAGCTCCTTGCCAACCTTAAACGTCGGACTCCGCTTCGAATGAACCTGAATCTTCTCGCCCGTCTTGGGATTACGCCCCTCGTACGGCCGATACTCCTTGACCACAAACGACCCGAACCCGCGGATCTCAATCCGTTCACCGCGCTGCATCGCTTCGATCATCGAGTCGAAGATGGCGTTTACGATCGCCTCCGCCTCGCGCAGCTTCATGGTCGGACGGGTCTGAGTGAGCTTCAGGATCAATTCAGATTTCGTCATTGCTGTGAATATAATTGAGGAATTCGGTAGCGGTCAAGAAAATCTATTGAATTCTATTCTACGGGCAGCGCGAGCCGGACGGCGCGTAGCAATTGTCGCGAACGCCGCTGACGCCGAACGTGGAGTCGCCGACGCCCGCGCGGACAGCCGAAACGAGGCTTTGCCACGATGGCCAACGCTTTTTCGAAATCCCTTGGAAAATCTTCGACAGCATCGGCGCCGCGAAATCGTTCGCCGTCACCGAGACCTCGACAACGCTCGATAGAATATCGACGTTCTTCCAACCGTGCTTGCCCTGAACGATCGGGCGAACGTAGTACTCGTAACCAAGGCACCCGCCGTACATGAAGATTTGGTAGTTGTCCGGGTAGGTTTGGCGCGACCAGAAGTCGCTCGCGCCGAGCATGCTGTGCCCGTCAAACACAATAATTTCGTGCTCCGAGATCGCGCGCCGGAAGTTGTCGAAGTGCGCGTAGTCGCCGAGCCCGCTGAAATCGCGCGGCGAGTAAAGGTCCATTTCAACGGTGATGTCACGAATGAGCTTCGAGAAGCGCTTGCCGAGCGGCGCCGCGACTTCGCTGAACCCAGCCCGCGTGAGGTTCCTCGACATCTGCTTCAAGCTGCGAATTCCGGTTTCGTTCTCGGTGATCGGGCCGTCGTCGATCTGCCCGAAAAGCACAACGACCGTGAGCTTCTTGTCGGCGAACAAGCGGTCGTACTCTGGGTAGATGGTTTTCCCGCGCGCGAAGAGCTTCGACACCGTGACTTTCATCTCCTGCTGGAGCGCCGCGGGGCAACTCGAACGCGACGGTTCCCATCGGTACCAATAAACGTCTTGGCCGAGCGTGATGTGGTCGTCATCATCCGCGCATTTTTTCCCGGCGTCGGCGTAAATCGAAAGCGGTTTCTTGGGAACTTTCGCCGTGATCACTTTGCCCACGGTCACGCCGCGCGCCGCCGAGTGAAGGAGAACGGCGTTAATGCCGCGAAGGCGAAATCGCTTAAGCGTCGCGCCGGGCGCGGTTCTCGCTTGCGACGTCGGGAGCCAGCGCTCGCCAACCAACCACTCCGCGCGGTCTTCCTGTGTCGAATCCTCCGCGAGCGACTCGAGGAAAACGCCGCCCTTCTTGCGAAGGTAAGTGAGCGCGAACTGCCCGGCGATCGCCGGCCCATCCGCAAGCTGCCATGACGAGGCTCCTTCAATTTCGGCTTCGAGATCGACTTCGACTTCGATTCCATCGGGGTTGTAGTACGCCGTATCGAACTTCCCTTCTTCGTCGAGCTCCGTCAAAAACGGGTTCGGCTCGTCGCCCTCGGGGTTCGCCGCGCATCCGACGATTGCGCCAGCCAAAAAACAATGTGTGAGTTTACGAAAGTTCATGGCATCCTCCAAAACGTTCGCGCGGGAAGTGAGCAACGTCTGTGCCGTGTGAATCCGCTGGAGTCGCGGTCCGGTGGAGATTATTGACCCCAGCGATTCACAACGGTGACCGGGGTCTATAGTCACCCCTGATTCCCGGATAACGGGCAACATTTGTGTGGGGCGGGTGGGGTCTGGGCTCGCTTCAGCTCGCGGAAGTCCTCGGGTCTGACATGAAATGTGAGTCTGCACGAGTGTATCAAGCATCATGAGAACGGCAATTCCACGCCACATCGGCACCTCATCCCCTGCGGACGCGAGCTTACGCTTGCCCAATCCCCACCCGCCCAATCAGAACCCGGCCGTTTTCCTGGAATGGCGGTTAGGAGACTTGGGGGTCGATCGATCGTCGGCCGACACCCAGCGGGTGAACTCTTCGTACCGCCCTCAAGCCCAGAAAACACGTCTCCGGAGAGCGGTCCGCCCGGATTTGCGTGGGGTCGGCAGGGGCGCCGCGCATCCGCAGGGTCTGCAGCGCGATATCGGATGGGATTCTCCGAGATTTCGCACGCCATAAATCAGTGGCTCGAGCGCTCGTTCGCGTTCAGACCCGAGGACGTCGGCGCGCCGAAGCGGGTTCCTGTCGACCCTCACGCTCACGAGCGAGCGAACCGCTTATCCGGGGATTGGTAGTCACCACATCGTCACGCGCACGGCTTGGCCCCAAAGCTGCTTTGATGTAGAGCGGTCACGAGAACATTGGTGTTTGGCTGTGGAAATCGGGTGAAATGATGAAAAAAGTGACGGTGATGTCCTTCGCTGTAGGGCTTTCCCTTCTGTGGACGGGTGTTGGCGCGCGCGCGGATGATTGGAATGGTTCGGGCGGTGCGGCCGACGGAGGTGCGGCCCCGATCGAGGGCGAGACACCGACGGATACGGGCGAACCGGCTCTGGAGCCCGAAGAAGACGAAGCGTTCGACGTTGAGCAACCGACCGAGCCGGTAACGCCATCGGATGAGCCGGCGCCGAAGACGTTCGAGAAGCTCCCCGATGCGCATCCCGAGGCCGCACCGGAGCCCGCTGCAGACCCCGACCACCCCAAAACATCGCCATCGGTTGAAAGCCAGTCTCAAGCATCGACCACCGCGCCGCAAGGTCCCGTTACGGTTCAGACGTTTCACACGACGCTCTCGCCGCACGGCACGTGGTACGACTCGCCCGAGCACGGGTGGATTTGGCGGCCGCGCGTTGGATACGGCTGGCGACCGTACAGTTCGCACGGACGTTGGATTTACACGAGTCACGGCTGGATGTGGCGCTCGTATCACCGATGGGGCTGGGCGCCGTTTCACTATGGGCGGTGGTTTGTACACCCGTCGCTCGGGTGGTCGTGGGTGCCTGGAACGGCGTGGGCGCCGGCCTGGGTTTCGTGGCGGTATACGGGAAATCATGTGGGTTGGGCTCCGGTGCCGCCGGGCTACACAGCCTACACGTCGTCGACAGCGTACCCGATCGTTCACGAGTCGCACTGGGTCTTCGTCCCGGGCGTGCAGATCATCTCGCCTCGTTTTCATCGCCACATCGTTCATCATTCACACCCGACGTACACGACGATTTACCGCACGTCGGTTTACGCGCCGGTCTATTCGCGCGTCGGACGCGTGGCGCACGCGGGGCCGCGGCCCGTGGTGTTGGCGCGCACGATCGGACGCGTCGTGAGGGCGATTCCAGTGGTGGCGTCGGCCCGTCCCGGAGCGCGCGTCACGGCGAACGCGATTCCGCTTTACCGGCCGGTCGTACGTGCCATCGCAGCGCAATCGCGGCCGGTCGTAGGTGTGCGCGGTGCGGCGTTCAGCGGCGGAAAGCCGGCGGCGGTTCCGATTCCAACGGCGACGGTGCATCGACCGCACGGGGTGGCGGTAACGCCAAGCTTTGCCAAGTGGCGACCTGCCGCGGTTTCGCCGGCGAACGTCATTCGAGCGACGTACGTACAACCACGGCCGTCGATCATCCGACCGCGCGCGCTGCCGCTCTCGACCGCGCGTCCAGGCGTCGTCGGTCCAACCGTCGTGCGACCGACCCTCGTGCGACCGGGTGCCGTACAACCGACCGTTGTTCGTCCGCGCGTCGTTTACCCAACCACGGTTCGACCGCGCGCGGTTTATCCGGCTGCCGTTCGCCCATACACCGTGCGACCCACGGTCGTTCGACCGAACGCTGTGCAGCCGTCGACACCGGTCACGACAACGTTCGCGCCGCGACCGCGAATCATTCGACCGACAAAACCACTCACCGCGGTGCGGCCGATCCAACCGACGCGCGCGTATCAACCGTTTCGCCCACCCGTTGTGAACCCACCGTCCGGCGTTCAAAAACCTTACAAACCGACCTACGTTCCGACGACGTCGTCGAGCAAGCCGAAAAAGAAATCGCGCTGAGCCCAATCCCCGGATAGGCGGTTCGTTCGCTCATGAGCGTGAGGGTCGACAGGCGCCCGCTTCGCGCGCCGACCTCCTCGGGTCTGGACGCGAACGAGCGCCCGAGCCACTGTTTGGAGGCGTGTGAAATCTGGGAGATTCCCGTCCGATATCGCGCTGCAGACCCTGCGCAAAGGTGGGGCTGCGGGCTCCGTTCCGTCGCCCTCGCCATTCCGCTCGCGCCGGCCCGGTGTAGACTTCGGGCTCCCATTCGGTCGCCCTTGCCATTTCCGCTGCGCGGACGCTCCACTGGAGCATCCGCAGAAGGCAGCGGAAA
>JACPTQ010000082.1 GCA_016192705.1 Deltaproteobacteria bacterium
CACCCGAGATCTTTGTGTGCTCGGAGTTGCAAATGCCGGTTGTGCTCGACCGAACTTGGTGTCGCGGCAGTGCCGCGCAGCCCGCAGCCCCACAATTGAGCAGGGTCTGCAGCGCGATATCGGCTCGGAATCTCCGACATTTCGCACGCCACAAAACAGTGGCTCGGGCGCTCGTTCGCGTTCAGACCCGAGGACGTCGGCGCGCCGAAGCGGGCTCCTGTCGACCCTCACGCTCACGGGCGAACGGACCGCTTAACCGGGGAATGCGGCATCGTTTGATTCCCGGAGGTGAGACCGCTACCTTAGTAGTGAGGTGCGGATGAGACGGATCGTAGCAGCGTTTGGGCTTGCGACGTTCGTTGCGGGCGCCGCTCGCTGCAAATCCACCGCAAGCGAGGAATTCTCGATCGACGTTCAGATCCTTGTCCCGCAAGGCTTTCCTTCGTATCCGTCAGCGACGTTTTCGTTAACCGTCGATGAACCAGCGGGATCTGGTACGCTCTTTTCGTCGACGGCGCCGCTTCGTGGCGGCACAACGGAGAGCGGCCTCGCCTACACGAGCGAAATCGGGGATTTCGATGCCGACGGTAAGATCGAATGGCAAATGCGCTTTGATACGAACCCATTCGGCCAAACTGGCGTTCCGCTCACGACCACGCTGACCGGAAACTTGAGCGACCGAGTCTTTAGCTTGGTTGCCGTCCTCAAAGATGGAACCACAACCATCGCGAACGCGACCGTCAGTGCCGACAGCAACAACGAAGAGATCCGATTTGGCCCCGCGAAGCGAAGCGTGACGATACAACTCGTATGTACACAGGCGGTGACTGGATGCGTGGGTGCGGATGCGGGCAAGGATGGGGGTGTGGGAGCGGGGACGGGGGCGGATGCGGGTGTGGATGCGGGAGCCGATGCGGGTGTCGATGCGGGTGTGGATGCGGGAGCGGACGCTGGGCCGGCCGTCACGTGCGATCCAGCTACGGTTGTGGGAGTCGACGCATCGACCGCGTATCGGCCGAGCATCGTCGCCGACTCAAACGGCGCCGTGCACGTTGCGTGGTATATGCAAACCGCAGGAGCCTATCGTGCTTTCGCTCGAACGCGCTCGCCAACCGGCACCTGGGAAAGCGCCGCGGAGATTTCGTCGAGCGACGCGGGCGGTCTCGTCCCGATCGTGCGCGCCGATGCTCTCGGGAATACGTACGCCGTCTGGTACACGTCGGGCGCCGATCTCCAATATTGGGCCAACCGGCGCACAACGTACAGCACGTGGGGTGCCGCAACCATGATCGGTGGGCCTGTCGGAAGTTTCTGGAACGGATTCACGTTCGCTGTCGGCGCGAATGGTCATGGCGTCCTCGCGTGGGACGACCGCAGCAGCAACGGATGGTGGAACATTCAGGCGCGAACCTTCGATCCCGACGCGGGCTGGCGCGACGGTGGGGTGATTGCCGATTGGGACGGGGGCTACACCAATGCCCCGCGCGCGATCGTCGACAGCACCGGACGCGCGATGGTCTATTGGTGCCAGCAACGAAACGACGGACAAGAGTACGATCCGTGGGCCGTTCGAATCGAAGCCGACGGTGGCGTTCAAGCAGCCGTCAACCCGAACACGACCCCCGGTACGGTCACCTGCGTCGACATAGTTCCTGCGCCCGGCGATGAGGGACGAGTGCTTTGGCTGCGCGAATCGACTCTCTGGTCCCGGAAGTTTTTTTCTAATGGGACCTGGGATTCTGTGACGAACGGAACAACGATCTACACCGACGCCGGGATCTCATTTTCGACCGCGGTCGCAACAAATTCCGAGGGCGACATCTTCGCAGCGCTCGCACCGACAACCATTGCCGAAATTGTCGTTCGCCGATTCGCCCCGGGCCAGAATTGGTTCGCCACCTGGGTTGTCGCCAAGAACCAGGGTGTTGGAAGCAGCCCCACGCTCACCACGGTTCCAGACGGCGGCGCATGGCTCGCGTGGATTAACTACGCCAACAATGTTCGGGTTTCCCGCTTCCCGTACGGCGCCGGCTGGTCGGAGCCCACATCCGTGGTCGATACCGATGGCGGCAATCCTTCCGGGCCAATGTTGACGCCCATCGAAGACGGCGGACTCCTTCTCACCTGGGTTCGGTCCCCGTCAGGAATAAAGGGCGACATTTTCGCCGCGACATGCCGATAACTTGTGCGTTTACGGCTGCACGAGATAGCGCGGGTGTCGCGCTATCCACTGATAGTCGTTCGTGAGCATGAGCGGCGTTCGGACGTCGCCCGTAAGCGGTCGCGTCCAAACCTCGCGGTCGTCGGTCGTTCGCGGCGCAACCTCGCGCCCGTTGTAAGTCAGCGTGTACGGGATGTCGCTTGAGTAAATGAGATTGCAGCGGTCGGGTGACAGGTCAACGTCTTCCATTGGCCACTCGACGTTGCGCCCACCGCCGTACGGACCTTCCGATTCCGTGAGCCGCGTCACGCCCGTCAATCCGCGCGGCATCGAAAAAATCTCCGCGAACTGCGCGTGCTGATTTGGGTAGTCGTTGCCGCCAAGAAAATAAACCGTGTTCCCATCGCGGCTCACGAAAAGCTCAGAGTGGATGCGACAGATGTTGTCCGTCGAAACCTTGATGGGACAAGGCAGTCGCCCGATAATGCGCGAGGGGATGGCGCTCGGCTGCGTTTGGACGTCTTCACAGTCGCGCTGGCCACCGGCAAAATCGCTCCCATCGGTCTTGACGAGCAGCATATGGTTGACGTTGTCGATGTTGATGAAGACGTAAATCGCATCGCCCTGCGGCGTCAGCGCAAGCTTTTCGATTTGTGCCTTCGGATTCCCCTCTTCTTTCGAGCGCACAATGCGAAGCGGAATCGCGTTTCGCCCGTCGGCCGACGCGATCATGACCGTCGAGCAACGCCCCAACGAATTGACGTCACCAATCGCAATCGTCGCGCCGTCTTTCGCAACGTTGAACACCGCGCCAAGCCCGAGCCCCGCGCGCACGACCGTGACAGCGCCACCCTCTACGGGCGCCGATTTGAGGTCAACGGCGAGTGGGCTCTGCGCATTTTCTTCGTAAAAATAAACGCGCCGAGCCGGCGGATCGAGGACCACCTCCGCCGCTTTCGTCAACTTCGCCGAAAGAAGGACTTGCGCAGAAGCCGTGGCGTCAACCTTGTCGTTCTGCACCGGCGCCGAGAAAAGCTGGTCCGCGGCGCCATTATTCTTGACGTAGATGAGACGCGATCGATCAGGCGTTAAGAGACAAACTTGGTAGTTACAAAAGTCCGTCCCCTCCGTGACGCTGACGAAGGTCGACATTGCGGCCGTATCGGGAACAACAACAAGCTCGCCCTTGCCGTCGACGGGGGTGCTGCGACGACCTTCACGAATGAAGGTCAGCGCTTTCGGTGGCTCGCTGCACGCACTCGTCGACGGTGGCGGCGGCGGCGTGCCACCACCACCATTTGGGTCGCCGCCGGGAGCCCCCGACGCACCGTTGTCCGCCTTTCCGCAAGCCGCAAAAAGGCCAAGGAGAGAAATGCCGGTGACGACGCGGTGAAACATCCGATGACCTCCCTGGCGGAAAGCCTTATATACTACATGTAGGATGAGTGTCGTGCAACCGAAATCGAGCGGCATCATAACGCTGACAACCGACTTCGGCGCCGCGGACAGTTACGTTGGCGCCATGAAGGGGGTGCTCGTCACGATCGCGCCAAGCGCGCGCATCGTCGATATTTCGAACGAAATTCCACCGCAAAACATTGAACGCGGCGCATGGGTCCTTGCGGAGGCGGCGCCTTACTTCCCCGACGGAACCGTCCACATCGGCGTCGTCGATCCGGGCGTCGGGAGCGAGCGCCGGGCCATCGCAATTGCGACCGAGCGCGCGTTTTTCGTTGGCCCTGACAACGGCCTTCTGGCGTCGGCAGTAAAAACGCTCGGCGCAATTGTCAAAGTCGTCGAGCTGACGAACGCGCAGTTTCGCTTGCCTCAGGCGTCGTCGACGTTTCATGGGCGAGATATTTTCGCGCCGGCCGCGGCGCACCTCGCGATGGGTGGAGCGATCAACGGGTTCGGGGAGTCGCTGTCAGAGATTGTGGCGCTTGACCTTGCAATGCCAACCCGGCGCGACCATGAAATTGAGGGACGCGTCGTTTACGTCGATCGATTTGGGAATCTCATCACGAACATTTTCGCGTCGGACGTGGGGCCGTCGGCGCGCGCGATCGTTGGCACAGACGACTTGGGCCCGATTGCCACAACCTACGCGAGCGTTGCAATGGGGCAGGCCGTTGCAATCGTCGGGTCCAACGGGCGCGTCGAGATCGCCGTGCGCGATGGCTCGGCGCTGGCGCGATTTGGAGATTCGCCGGTGGTGGTTGTGCGGTGGTGAGCCGCATGATTGTCGAAATCGACATCGAAAGGATCGCGGAAGGAGGCGAGGGGGTCGGGCGATTCGCAGACGGGGCGGACGCGGGGCTCGTTTGTTTTGTGCCGTTTGTCGCGGTCGGTGAGCGCGTCCGGGTTCGCGTGGTTGAGCGCAAGAAAAATTATGCCCGTGCCGATTTGCTCGAGGTCGTGCGGCCGTCGCCGGATCGCGTTTTGCCGCGCTGCCGGCACTTCGCCGATTGTGGCGGGTGCGATTTTCAGCACCTTTCGTACGAGGCGCAAATCGCCGCCAAGATCGCTCTCGTTCGTGCCGCGCTCCGCAGCGTGGGTGCACCGGAAATCCGCGTCGTACCGGCGCCTGAGGCCTACGGCTACCGCGCGCGCGTGAAGCTCCACGTGCAAGGAGGAGCGGTCGGCTACCTCGCACGACGATCGTCTCGGTTCGTCGCGATTTCGGAATGCCCGGTTCTCAAGCCGTCACTCGCCGCGCAGATCGCGAACGCGAACAATTCTCGCGACGGAGAAGTTTGGATTTCCGACAAGCGCGAATCGGGCCTCTTTGAGCAGGCGAACCCCGAGATGAATAAACATTTGGTCCGAGACGCTACGAGCGCAGTCTCGGCGTCGGGCTCCCCGACCCTTGAACTTTACGCGGGTTCCGGGAACTTCACGATTCCGCTCGCCCTCGCGGGGGAAAGCGGCGTCGCCATCGAGCGCGACGCACGTGCCGCCGGCCTCCTCGCGTCGAGGCTCGGCCCCGATGCGCCGTTTCGCGTGCACGCTTCGGACGTCGCCGTCGTTCTTCCCGAGCTCCCCGCAACATTCGCCACCGTGCTCCTCGACCCCCCGCGCGACGGCGCAAAACGCATCATCCCCGAACTCCTTCGCCTTCACGCGCGCCGAATCATATACGTGTCGTGTGACGCCCCAACGCTCGCACGCGATCTCGCGGCCCTCGCGAGCGCGTACCGCGTCACCGCCCTCACGCTTTACGATTTCATGCCGCAAACCGCGCACGTCGAGCTGATGGCCATCCTCGAAAGGTATTAACAACTCGTTCTCGCAGGTTGCTCAAAAATGCCCAGATGCAAGGCAGGCGCGGAAAGCCGCGAGCGGAGGCGTACTCAGATGTACGCAGCAGTGAGCGGCGGCGCGCCAACGCTGCAGGTGGGCATTTTTCAGCAACGTGCAGGCCGGGCCAAGATTCGCTCGACAAGCTTCGCGCTCACCTTGTCGAGCTTCGTGAAGATAACACCCATACCCGACGGCCGATCGGCGCCCGGATAAACGGCGCGCACCACGCGCCCCTCGCCGGTAATCTTCTCGATGTCATCGAGCACGACGTGGAACTCAAGCCGCACCACGGTCCCGACGGGGAGCGGGCTTTTCGATCGAATGAAAACCCCAGACCGCGAGAGATTCATCACATATTCGGCGATGAAATGGTCGACCGACTGGAACTCGCGGTTCACCGTCACGCGGTCCTCACGGCGCTTGGCGTCTAGGACGACGCGTGTTTTTTCCTTGGACGCCTTTTTCATTCCGCGCCTCCTCGTTCCTCGTCTCGATCGCGGACAGCGCCTGTGCCATGGCACGCCGCGCACCGCACAGTCAAGAGTTGACGAAGCGACGGCCGCGCGCGCTTACGGTTGAGCTCGAGCAACCCGAGCGCCGAAAACGCTCCGACCCGCGTGTGCGCGCGATCCGCCGCAAACTCCTTTACAACCGCCTCACGTACCTTCTCGCGATTCACGTCATCCGACATATCGATAAAGTCGATGACGATAATCCCGGCGAGGGCGCGAAGGCGCACTTGCCGCGCCATCTCCCGCGCCGCCTCAAGGTTTGTCGCGAGCGCTGTTTCTTCAAACGACCGGGCCCCAAGGAACTTTCCCGTGTTGACATCGATCGCCGTGAGCGCCTCAATCTCGTTCACGACGATAAAACCGCCAGACCGGAGTTCCACCCGCGATTCGAGAGCAGCCTCGACGTCTTTCTTGAGGTGCTTGAATCGTCGTGCACCATCGTCCGCGGCCACAATCTGTACCGAATCCGCGTTCGAGGCATCACGACCCCTTGTCCAAATTGCGAGCGCGTCTCTCAGCGCCGTCGCGTCGACCGCCCCCGAAGCCCATACCGCATCGCCTGGTATCCAGTGGTCCTGAAGCACGCGCTCCGCGAGGGTCGGCCCCGCGTCGATCTCTCCAACGGCGCTTCCCGACCCGACTTTGCGCTTCCACGCTTCAGCCATCACGCCCACTTCGCCTGCGACCGCCGCCTCGTCCGCGCCCGCAGCGACCGTGCGCGCAATGGCCCCAAAGCCATCGGGGACCACGCGCACAAGAATTTCTCGGAGACGCTGACGCTCCGTGGCATCTTCGATTCGTTGCGACACCGCGCGATCGGCCGCGCCTGGCATCAGCACCACCGTGCGCCCCGGAAGCGATGGCGAGAGTGAAAGCCGCGGCCCCTTCTCGTCTGTTCCGTCTCGCGTCACCTGAACAATCACCGTCTCGCCGGACCGCACAAGGTCCTTTATGGATGCCGCCGCGTCGGGCTTCGTCTGAAGGAGTCCCGCGCGCGATTCGCCAAGTTCGACGAATGCCGCGTTCATTCCGGGCATCACGCGGACGACTTTCCCACGAAACACTTTCCCAACCGTGCTCCGATGCGCGGCCCGCTCGACCCAAATCTCAGCGCGAACGCCATCTTCCGAAAGTGAAACCCACGTCACGCCTGCCTCACAAAGGATTTCGAACTCTCGTCTCAACTTTGTTTCTCAGTCGCATCCACGTGCAACGTCTCGCCCGTCGCGGCCTCCGACGACGCGCCTTGGCGTCGCCGCGCAGCTCGCCGCTCGAACCACCGCTCAAACAAAAAGTAGAGCGCCGGGATGACCACAAGCGTCACCAGCGTCGACGCAATGAGTCCGCCAAAAACGACGCGCGCCAGGGGCGTCTGCTGCTCGCTCCCTTCGCCGAGCCCAATCGCCGCCGGGAAAAGCGCGATGACCGTTGTGAGTGTCGTCATGAGAACCGGGCGAAGCCGTCGCCGCCCAGCTTCGGGAACGGCGTCGGCTAAGGACATCCCGTGCGTTCGGCGCAAGAGGTTCGTGTAATCGATGAGGACGATCGCGTTATTTACCGTGACGCCGGCGAGAACAATCATCCCGAGAAACGAATGGATGTTGAATGTCGTGCCGGTCAAGTACAGCGTCCAAAGCACCCCAAACAACCCAAACGGAATTGTCGTCATGGTGAGAAGCGGGTGTAGGTACGATTCGAACTGGGCCGCCATCACCATGTAAACGAGAAGAATGGCGAGCACGGCGCCCACAAGCAACAAGCCAAACGTCTTGGCCGACTCCGCAAACTCTCCTGCGGGATTTGCGGTGAACCCCTTTGGAATGTCGATCTTCGCGAGTCGCTCCTGCAGATCCCGAACGATGGAACCCAAATCGCGCCCCGCGAACGCCGCGGTGACATTGATGATGCGCTCGCCATTCTGTCGATCAATGTCGACGGGACCCGTGAGCCTCTCGGTCTTGACGAAGTGCCGAAGCGGGAGCATCTCGCCGCTCGGCGCCGCGATCGGCAAATCCATGAGCCGCGAGACCGGCACGCGTCGCCCCTCACGCCGCACCCGCACCACGACACCGATCTCTTCGCCGTCGATCCTTAAGAAAGTCGCCGTCTTCCCAAGCGACATCGTCGCGAGCGTGTCCGCAACCACGCCCGGCGCGACACCCAGTGCCGTTGCGCGATCGCGATCAACACGAACGACCTCTTCGCCCTTCCCCTCCGCGCGCGAAATTCGCGGCTCGGCGACGCCCGGTATCGACGCCAAGACTTCTTTCACTTTTTTCGCGAGCCGCGAGCCAGTTTCCATATCAAACCCACGCACATCGACCTGCAGCCGGTCACCGCCGCCACGCACCGCCGCGAACACAAAGAACGCTTCGCCCGAATTGACACGCGTCTCCGTGTCGACGAGTCCACCAAGCCGCGCGCGCAGCGCCGACGCCACTTCGTCGCTCGACCGTTTTCGTGCGTGGACGGGGACGAGGTTCACGCGCACCATCCCCGTTTCGGCGCCCTTGTTCGACCAAAAGCCCGGCGTCCCCGCAATCGCAAGCGTCAGCTCCGTTTCGGGAATCGCTTCGACGATTCGGCGCTCAACCTCAGCGATCGTTTGGTCGGTTTTCTCGAGCGGCGTCCCAACCGACCGGTCAACGTTGACTTCGACGGTGCTTTGGTCCGACGACGGAATGAGCTCAAAGCCAATCTTCGGGACGAGCACGAAACTCGACGCGACAAGCAGCACCGCCCCGAGCACAATGGTTTTCGGAAAACGCAGCGCCCCATGAATGAGCCGCGCGTACGCCGCGTCGAGACGATCGAGCCAGCGCCCCGACCACTTATAAAAACGCCCACCGCCGTCGTGTTCTTTCGCAAGAAATTTCGACGCCAATACGGGCACGAGCATGAACGCAACGAGGAGCGACGCGCAAAGCGACAGCGTGACCACAAATGCCATTTCGCCAAAAAAGATCTTCGCGAACCCGCCAAGAAACACCACGGGCGCGAAGACGACGAAGTTGGTGATGGTTGAGCTCGCGACGGGGCCCATCACCTCGGACGATCCGATTTCAGCAGCAGCGACCGGCGATTTCCCCGCCTCGTGATGTCGGAAAATGTTTTCCAGGATGACGATCGACGCGTCGACGAGCATTCCCACGCCGAGCGCCAAGCCGCCGAACGAAATCATGTTGAGCGATATCTTCCCGAGGTACATCCCGGCGAACGTCACGATGATCGAGATGGGAATCGAAATCGCGATGACGAGTGTCGCGCGCGCGCTCCGCAAGAAGAAAATAAGGACAAAAATTGCGAGCACGGCGCCCACGAGCACCGACTCTTGGACGTTGCTCACCGAGCTCTTGATGAAGTCCGATGTGTCGACGATCGTCGTCAATCGAACACCCGGCGTGTCGGCGTTGATCTTCGCGACCTCAGCGGCGACGCGCGCCGAAACCTCGACGGTATTCGCGGCGGCCTGCTTTATCACGGCGAGCCGCACGGCCGATTCGCCGCCCACGCGAATCTTGTTGACCAACTCCTCGGTGTCGTCGAACACCCTCCCGATTTCGCGCAGTCGCACGGGGTGCCCCTCGCGCGTCGCGACGATGATCTCCTCGAGCTCGCGAACCTTCAACGCCTCACCCACCGAGCGCAGGACCACCTCGCGCCCGGAGTCGGTCACCTGACCCGCGGCGACGTTTCGGTTGTCGCGACGAAGCGCCACGGCGATTTCATCTGGGCTGATACGCAATCGACGGAGTGCGGCCGGATCGAGGTCGACGTGAACTTCGCGTTTGGGTGCGCCACGAACGTCGATCGCCGCGACGCCTTCGAGACGTTCGAGCCGCGGACGGACCTTTTCGTCAAACAACCGCCGGAGCCGTTTGCTCTCGACGTCGCCCGACAGCGACAAAAAAATGACCGGCAGCG
>JACPTQ010000087.1 GCA_016192705.1 Deltaproteobacteria bacterium
GAATCGATATTGCGCTGCAGACCCTGCGCAAAGGTGGGGCTGCGGGCTCCGTGAAGTCCGCCACGATCGCCGAGAACGATTGAGCGTCGGTGCGGCGGCCTTGTCGCGCAAAGATGCGCTCGCTGCGGCTCGCGCTCGATCATCAGCGCGTTCACCGTCGCCCTTGCCATTTCCGCTGCGCGGACGCTCCACTGGAGCATCCGCAGAAGGCAGCGGAAATAGCCACTGGCTTGCCCGCAGACTGCTCGCGGAATAGGCGCGCCTGTGCGAGCCCCTGCCGACCCTACGCAAATCCGGGCGGACCGTTTACCGTGGACGTGTTTTTCTGGGCTTGAGGGCGGTACGAAGAGTTCACCGGCTGGGTGTCGGCCAGCGTTCGATCCACCCCCAAGTCTCTCGACAGCCGTTCCAGGGCAACGGCTGATTTCTGGTTGCGCGGGCTGGGATTGGGCAAGCGGAGGCTCGCATCCTCAGGGGATGAGGTGCCGATGGGGCGTGGAATTGCCGTTCTCGTGATGTTTGATTGATCTCGTGCAGACTCACATTTAATGTCAGACCCGAGGACTTTTGCGAGCCGGAGCGAGCCCAGACCCCGCCCGCCCCACCGCAATGTTGCCCGTTATCCGGGAATCAGGGATATGATTCGCCGCGCGTGAGTTCGATAAACGCCGACGGAGTCATTCTACAGACGATTCTGGTCCTCCTCGTCGTGGTGGTCCTCGCGATCGTCATCGTGCGCTTTGGCGTCAAGCGCATCGTGGCCGGCCCCGAGTGGCGCGGCGGCGCCAACCTCAAGGTCATCGAACGACTCACGCTCGAGCCTCGCCGATCGATCGTGTTGGTGCGCGCGGGAGACAAATATTTGCTGCTCGCAACGAGCGAGGGCGGGGTGTCGTTCGTGCGGGAAGTTCCGGCACATGAGATCGTCACGCCGATCGAGTCGGGCGGATCGTTGAAATCGATATGGCAGCGCATGACTGGAACGGGCGGACCCAGAGACGGCGCGGGACAATCGTGAAGCGAGCGAGTCTCATCGCAGGCGTGGTCATCGCTGCGTCGACCCCGCTTCTCGCCGTCGCACAAAGCGCCCCGGCACCTGCGGCGCTCGCGAACGACGCATTTGGCGCGCGGCCTCTTGTTCTCGTTCTTGTGCTGGCGGCGCTCGCGCTTTTGCCGTTCATTCTCATCATGGTGACGTCGTTCGTGAAGATCGCCGTTGTCTTGTCGATTCTTCGGAACGCACTCGGCGTGCAACAAATCCCCCCAAACCAAGTCATCACGGGGCTCGCGATTGTGCTGACGGCGTACGTGATGTCGCCCGTCGCGACCGAAATCGAGCGCGAAGCCAAGCCGCTTTTTCGCCAAGACCATCGAAAGGGCGTGTTGTCCGCGGAGACCGTTGACCTCGTCCTCCAAGCTGGCGAAAAGGCCAAGGGGCCTGTGCGCGCATTCTTGGAGCGCCACAGCCACGCAAAGGACCGCGCGTTTTTTACCGAGATGGCGCGGAAGATGCGGAAACCCGATGACCGCGCGGCGGTCAAGGAGACAGATTTTCTTGTGCTCATCCCGTCGTTTGTCGTGAGCGAGCTCAAGGAGGCGTTTCAAATCGGGTTCGTCATTTTTTTGCCATTCCTCATCCTCGACATGGTGATTGCCAACATTCTCCTCGCGCTTGGTATGCACATGCTTTCACCGACGACGATTTCTCTGCCGTTTAAGTTTCTTCTCTTTGTGCTCGTTGACGGCTGGCACCTCGTTGCGCGCGGGCTTGTCGCCGGGTACAGCGTGCCGGGGGCCGGCCCGTGACGCCCGACGATCCGATTCTTCGGCTGCTCAAAGAGGGGCTCGTCTTGGTGCTCGTTTGTTCGGCGCCACCCGTGCTCGCGAGCTTGGTGGTTGGATTGGTCGTGTCGGTCTTTCAGGCGACGACGCAGCTTCAGGACCAAACCTTGACGTTCGTCCCGAAGATGATCGCGGTGTTCGCGGCGCTCGCGATTGCGGGCCCGTGGATCGCAGGCCAGCTCACGCGCTTCACTGAGGCCGTGCTAAATATTATTCCGTCTCTCGGCGGATAAGGAACGCATGGAGCGGCTCGAAGCTCTTTTCGCGTCTCCCGACATCACGCGCGGCATTGCGGTCGCAGCGCTCGTTTTCGCCCGCGTCGTGCCGATTGTGATGCTCGTGCCCGCATTCGGCGGGCGCCTCGTGCCCGGGACGGTCAAGGTTGGCATCGCCGCGGTTTTTGTCATGCTGCTCTATCCAGCCGTTTCAGCAGAGACGGCCGCGACGCTCGCGATCGACCTGTCGTTCGTTGTTCTCGTCCTCAAAGAGGTGCTCGTCGGCGTCACGATCGGCTTTCTCGTTTCGATCGCTTTCTCGGCAATCGAATCAGCCGGTGCGCTCATCGACACGGCGCGCGGCGCGACCCTCGTTACGGCTCTTGTGCCGGAGCTCGGAACGCGCGATTCCGTTGTCGCCGACCTTAAGTTTCAACTCGCGATCGTTCTGTTTTTCGCGTTCGGCGGCCATCTCCTCGCGATCTCTGCGCTCATCGACACTTTTAACGTCTTCCCCGTTGATCGATTTCCAACGACCGCCGGTCTCGGCGCGCTCGCGGATGTCACCATTCGTGCAACATCGTCTCTTTTTGTCGCGGCGTTTTCGCTTGCGGCCCCGGTTTGGGGTGCGGCCGTCGTTGCCGACGTTCTCCTCGCATTGCTGTCGCGCGTCGCTCCGCAGATGAACGCGTTCGCGCTCGGGATGCCTTTGAAGGCGGTTCTCGGCGTCTTCGCGCTGCTCCTCGCGCTTTCGTTGATAACGCCACGCCTCATCGAGATGCTCGTCGACGCTGTGCGGGGCATCGTTTTTTGGGTCAAGCTGTTTCTGTAGCTCGATCGTCATTTGCGAATCGCCGCAAGCCCGGCCCGAACTTCATCGTTCTCGGGATCGATCTGGCGGGCAAATCCAAACAGGGTCAAGGCCTGGTCGCGCCGTCCGCGAACCAGGCAAACGCGCGCCAAAAGGCAGAGAGCACGCGGAGAGCGCGGCCGAAGCCTAAGCGCCGTCACGAGTGCCGCTTCCGCCTCAAGAATCGCCCGTGAATCCGACGCGGCATTGGACGGGTCGAACGGTCCACGCGTATCAACGCCTTCACTCATCAGAAACGTCTCCGCGAGGCAGATGTGGAGGCGCGGGTCGTTGGGGCTCGCGAGCACAGCACGCCGACTCGACGCGACGGCGTCACCCCAACTGCGCGAGCGCACCTTCTCGAGCGCGACGGCGTATTCCCGCTCCGCGTCGAGAACAAATCCCGGCGACACCCGCGATTCACCGAGACGCGTTTCGGGCGGATCGGTCGATGCGGGTCCCTCACCATGATCCTTGGGCAAAACGGGTGCGCCCGACGGCCCAAACGCGGAATCAAGAACGCGATCGACGTCGAACGCGGGCCATGTTGAGGGTGCTGGAATCGGCGCGTCGGGGTCCGCTTCTTTCTTGAAATGGAGCGCGCCACAAAGCTCGAGCGCGTAAAGCACGCGAAGGGTCGACGCAATTCCGAGGTTCGACCGCGCAAGGAGTTTTGCGAGCGGCGTTGTCCCGTCGATGCTCTCGACGGGCGTCATGATCGGAAGGACGCCGGAGAGCCTCGCGGCGAAAAGGGCGTAGCTCTCGGTCAATCGTGGACACTCGGAACGGCGCGGCAAAAAGTGATTCGTCAATTCTTGAAGTGACAGGGTCTCCGAGATGCCTTCCCAAACGAGTACAAACGGATCGATGGCAACGCGCAACGACTCAGGGACACTCATCTCGGTGCGCCGAAAACTCCATCGACAACCGTACGCCGTAAACGCCGATAGAATGACCTGGTGCGCGTGGAGGCGCTGGTAGACGGCAAGCTCGCCATTGGTCACGAGCTTTGTCGCGACGAGCGCCTGCTCGAGCGAGAGATTCCAGCGCGTTGCGTGATCGACGGCGCGCTCGAAGTCGGGGGATTCCACGCGCCCCACGTCGAGGAGCGTCTGCCCGATGTTCTCGCCCGGAAAGGCCGTGAGGATACGCACGGGCAAACCGCGATCGAAAGCGATCTCTTTTTTTCGTTTGCCGTCCGAGAGAGCGAGGATTCCAGTTGCCTCGGCGCGAAAAAGTCGAATGAGCAGTTCGGGAAGCGTGGCAAATTCATCGCGCGTTGGGGCGAGCGAACGGTCGTCGCCTCGTTCCGGCGGAAAACGCGCGAGACCAACCTCGCAATCTTCCGGCGTCCAATTATTCGCGAGCTCCGTGTTGGCATCATTTCTCGTCGGAGTCGCCCGCGCGCTCTGCGGCAGCAAATCACCGACCGCGTCGAGCAGGTCCTTGAAGGGGAACGGCTTTTGTAGGAAGTGTTGGATGCCAAAATGCTCGCGGATTTCACGGCGGGCCTCTTCGGCGAGCGAAACGGTACTCGTCACGATGATTGGAAGCGCTTTGCCATTCGTCAGCGCGCGAACATTTCGACAAACATCGAACCCCAAAAGCCTTGGCAAAAGGAGGTCGACGATGATGAGGTCGGGGCGCCGCTCTCTGACGAACTCAACGCCGGCGACCCCGTCGGAGACTCCGGCTACGGAGAAACCGGCGCGCTCGAGCGTCGTCGTGACCATCCGACGAATCGTTTCATCGTCGTCGATCACGAGAATCGTTTCGGTCATGTCCACGCTTTCGCGAGTGAGATGACCCGCTCGACAATCGCGCTCGGCGATACGTCCTTGCCAAGAAAGCCGATGACACCGGGCCCTGAAACGCGCATCCGATCCTCGGGGCGATTTCGAAGACCCGTGATGACGAGGATGCGGACGTTCGCGAGGGCGTCTTCGCGCCGCAGCGTTTCGATAACCTCGAAACCATCGATTCCGGGCATGACGAGATCCAGGAGGACAAGAGTGCGCCGCGCCGGATTGCCCTTAAGGATCGCAAGCGCGGGCCCGCCGTCGTCCGCGCACTCGACTTCGAACCCCTCGGCTGAAAGAAGATCTCTAAAAACATCACGAAAAAACTCATTGTCGTCGGCGATCAGAATCGCAGGTCGTGTGTCGGTCAAAACATCCCCCTTGGAACGGGGCATCCTTCGCAAAGTCCGCGCAATGTTCCCTCCTTGAGATCTCGTCGGATCCGCCGAAAGTTTTCGTTATTCCATATTTCGCGAAACGGCGTTTGAAAAATATTTCCGTGCCCGGTCAGCGCCGTGATTTCCACACGCCGAAGTTTTTGCCCGTAGAGACAACAGGGAAGCACCGTTCCGTCGCATAGGACGTACGTTTGCGCCCAGGGCCGCACGCATCGCTCGCGCACGGGTGACGTTTTTGGGAGACAAATGTCGATGCCGTGTCGTGCGGCGCGTGCGCGCGCGTCGGCGAAAGCCGCGTTGCAATGGATCGTCTCCGCGATGAGCGGATTATCAGGGGCCGTCGCGAGCCCGCTCCCCAAATCGATAGGGCCGTGAACCCTCACGTGTCGCACGCGCATCGCCGCGGCGAGCTCAACGAGCAGCGGAACTTCGTCGAGATTATCCTTGAGAAGCACCATGATAAAAAAAATATCAGGGTGGGCGCGCCCCATAGCATTGCGCGACGCCATGAGTTTATCGACACTCTCGAGAACTTGTTCCCATTTCGCCCCAACGCGGATTCGCTCAAACGTCGATTTCGTGGCGCCGTCGAGAGAAACGTGAATTTCGTCGACCGCGAGCACGACCAGCCGCCGCGCGGCGTCGGCGTTTAGCAGCGTTGCGCTGTCGCTAACGCAAACCCGAATTCCGCGCGCCTTCGCGTACTCGATCATGCGAAAAAAATCGTGATTGAGGAGCGCCTCGCCAATCCTCGTGAGTTCGAGCGACCGCAATTCAGGGATTTGATCAAGAATCACTTTGAAAGCATCAAACGAGAGATCCGTTCCGCTGTCGATCCCAAATGACGGCTCGATCGTGAGGTGAACAGGAAGCGAGCGCATCGTTTCTACGCCCCGCGCCGTATCGGCAAAGTTGCGCGCCGTGTTGGCCCACGAGGACGGACGCGGATGATGGACCTCGTTGTCGAGAAGCTTCAGCGCGACCGATGCGCGCCTCTGAATCGCCATGAAGATATTCTAGGAGCCGCTCAGCCGAAAACCAAGGGATGAATCGACTAACCGATTCGCCGATGCGAGAGGCACGGAAGTTCGCGACGCAGTCGGCGTACCCGCTCGAGATCAATGGCCGCGGTGACGAAGCCCTCATCGGTGCCGGCGTTGGCGAGGACAATGCCCCATGGGTCGACGATAACGGATCGCCCAAACGTCGCGCGCTTCGCCGTGTGGCGGCCGACCTGCGCCGCCGCGAAAACGTATGACAAATTCTCGATCGCACGCGCGCGCAAAAGCACTTCCCAGTGATCGTGGCCCGTCGGCACCGTGAACGCCGCGGGGACCGCGAGCATCTCGGCTCCTTTCGAGACAAGGTGGCGAAAGAGCTCTGGGAAACGGACGTCGTAACAAACCGACAACCCGATTCCACCGAAAACCGTTGGCGCAACGACGACTTCCGCGCCGGGGGACACCGTGTCGGACTCGCGATGCGTAGGCCCGTGCGAAAGCGCGATGTCGAACAGGTGGATTTTTCGGTAGCGCGCGAGCAGGGCGCCATCCGGCCCGAAGACGAGAAGGGTGTTAAAAACGCAGCGCGATACGGGATCGGGCTCGGGGTAGGTGCCTGCGATGAGCGTCACACAAAGCGATCGCGCGAGGGCGGCCATTCGGTCGCGCGCAACGTCAAACCACGCGTCGGCGATTTGTCGCTTCGCCTCGTCGCGGTCGTCGTCCGCGATGTAAACGACGTTTTCGGGCAGAACAACGAGCTTCGCTCCCACGGCCGCGGCGCGCTCCACCCAGCTTTCGGCGTTTCGCAAGTTCCGCTCAGGGTCTTGCACGGACGTAAGCTGAACCACCGCGGCGACAAATCTTGAATTCTCAGCGGGCATCGGGTCGAGCGACGGCAGCGGGAAAGTTGTCACCGACTCCGACTCGAGCGTTTGGCACGAACCGCCTTTAACTTGTCGTCCGCCTTATCGGCCTCGTAAACCTTTTCGAGCAAGGCGAGAACTCGGTCAACGTGTGGGCCGTCCGTCAGGCGCAGCGCGAGAGGCTCCAGCAGAGCGGCCGCTTCCTTCCATTGCTTTAGCGCAATGTGTGTCTCCGCGAGCAAGAGCGCGACTTGCGGCTCCCGCGGCGCCTTGCCGTACTTCGGAACCAAGATGCGCTGCGCGGCGACATAGTTTCGCGCGTTGACGGCACTCTGCGCGGCCGCCTGGGCGTCGTCCGCATCCCGCGCGCTCGGCATCGCGCTTTGTTGGTGAACAACCACTTTTTTAGAGTCCTGTTCACCGCGTGCGTCCTCTGCCTTTCGGCGCTCCTTGCTGTCCGGCGTTTCGGCCGGAGCTTGGGATTCCATATTGGCTGCGGTCCGAGGGGCCGACTTCGTGACGACCTTGGGGATTTCCGCCTTCGCCGTTCTATACGCCGAAGCCTTCATCCCGCCGTAACTTTTCATCGACGAACTCGAGTCGTAAGCGCGCCCCCCGGGCGCAAGTGCCGAGCCAAGACTTCCGGCGCCACTCCCCCCCGATTCCGCCGATGTCGCGCCGACATTCGTCACGCCCGCGCGCGCAATTTCCTCCCCAGCAAGGGATGTACGCGCACCTTCCCGAATCCCAATCCGGTCGGCTCGGCTTGTGTCAACCTCTTTCCCGGCGCCTTTCGCAACGGCCGCGCCCGAAAGCGCGCCCTCGGTCTCTTTGTCGACATTGCCGCGACGCTCGGCACGCGCTCGCGCGAGAGCAGCGGTCCGCGCCACCATCGCGGCCGGAGCCGGCGCTACAACCGCTGCGGGTGTTGGCTTTGGGGTCGAGAGCCCCGCAACAGCATCGACCGATTTCATTGGCTCGTCCGCCGTTGACAAACTCTTCGTCGACGGCGTGACAACAGCGATTGCGGGTCTCGCCAACTTGTCTTTGTTCTTGAATTCGTCAGCCACCGGTGCCGCGCTGAGCCCACCCGGCGACGACGCGGGACGCGGTGCCTGTGCGGCTGGCGTCAGCGCTGCGACTCTGGGTAAGTCCGCCTTCGCAGGTTCCAGAACGCCGGATGGCGTCGATTCGGATTTCCGCGCCTCCGCACGAGACGCCATGCGACCCGGCGGCCCCGCGGTCTCGTCACGCCGACTCTCGTCGCCCGTTCCGCTTGACAAAACAACGGCCAATGCCACCGCTCCAACCGCCGCGAATCCGAGTGCCGGCCTCATCGACGGGCCAAGGAGCCACGCCCAAAACGATCGTCGCGCGCGCGGGACCGCAGCCACAGCCGCACGCGCTCGACCCGCGTTTAACGCCCCCTCAGCCACCGCCGCGTGGGCCGCACGACGAATCGCTTCAATTGTCGCCTCCCGCGGATAACCGGACGGCGCCTCGGCCAACGCGCTGCGCACGAGCGCCAACCTTCGCACGCTCTCGCGACACGCCCCGCACGTTGCGACATGGCTCGCCGCCTCAGCCGCTGCGAGCTCGGCTGGCCTTAGCGCAAGCAACTCTTTGACATCGTCGCAGTTCACAAAATCTCCCGCACTCTCAAGGCTTTAGTCACACCCTCCTAGACGCGCCACCCACCAAATCGGTCTACCCCCAGCACCGATATTGTAGCGCGATTTATTTCGCGAGCAATCGGCGGAAAAGCCGGTGGCTTTTTCGCGCGAGCGAAATGGGGAGCCCGACGAAACGGAGGGCGCACCCGACCGTTTCTTAGCAGGTGCGTCCGTGTCGCGCAACGCCCCTTGGCTTCTTGACGGGCCGGATCGCCGCGCGGTAGGGTGCCACTTTTTCACGAAGCGGGATGTTAAGGACGTCTCGGGCATGCGAGTCGGTTCTTTTGAAGAAAAAGGGGAAAACTATGGCGTCTTCCGATTACCTGTTTACGAGCGAGTCGGTTACCGAGGGACACCCGGACAAGATGTGCGACGCGATTTCCGATGCCGTCGTCGATGCGATTCTTGCAAAAGATCCGCGTGGTCGGATTGCATGCGAGACGGTGACAAAAACGGGCTTTGTGCTTTTGGCGGGCGAGATTACGACCAGCGCCATCATCGAATATCCAAACCTCGTGCGAGACACCGTGCGCGAAATCGGTTACGTCAACAGCGACATGGGTTTTGACGCGAACACCTGCGCGGTGCAAGTCGCGCTCGAGCGGCAATCGCCCGACATCGCGATGGGCGTCGATTCGTCGTCGTCCAAGGAGCAGGGCGCCGGCGACCAGGGACTCATGTTCGGGTACGCGTGCGACGAAACAAAGGAGCTGATGCCGGCACCGATTCAATACGCCCACGCGCTTTGCCGTCGGTTGGCCGAGGCGCGAAAGAAGGGCGTTCTTCCGTGGGTTCGCCCGGACGGGAAGTCACAGGTGACGGTGCGTTACGCGGACGGGCGGCCGATCGCCATTGAGACGGTCGTGATTTCGACGCAGCACGCGCCGGACGTGAAGCCGCGGGATCTGCGCGAGGGGCTCATCGAAGAGGTGATCAAGAAGACGCTTCCGGCGAAACTCGTGACCAAGTCGACCAAAATCCTCACAAACCCAACCGGCCGGTTCGTCATCGGTGGGCCGATGGGTGATTCGGGACTCACGGGGCGAAAAATCATCGTCGACACCTATGGTGGAATGGGGCGACACGGCGGTGGCGCGTTCAGCGGTAAGGATCCATCGAAGGTCGACCGGTCGGCGGCGTACTACGCGCGTTACGTCGCGAAGAACGTCGTTGCGGCGAAACTCGCGGCGCGATGCGAGATCCAGTTTGCGTACGTCATTGGCGTTGCTGACCCGGTCTCCATCAACGTCAACACTTTTGGAACCGGCCGGTTGCCCGACACCGCGATCGCGCGACTTGTTCAGGATCACTTCCGGTTTAAGCCCGCCGAGATCATTAAGGACCTCGACCTCCTGCGGCCGATTTATCGCCCGACCGCGGCCTATGGTCACTTTGGACGCACGGACAAGAATTTCACGTGGGAGCGGACCGATAAAAAGGAAATCCTTAGGGATGCCGCGCGGTCACGCCTCATGGTTGGAACAAGAACGAGCGAATCGGGCGCACTCGAGATGGCCTCGTAAACTTTTAGGTGAAGGAGAACGAGCGATGGGTTCAAAATCAAAAAGAAATTCGAACGGACATAAGACTGGGACTAACGGGGTGGGGCGAACGCCGCCTCCATACGACGTAAAGGACGTCGGGCTTGCGCAGAAGGGGCGGCTCCGAATCGAATGGGCGATGGCGTCGATGCCGGTCCTAAACCAGATTCGAGCGCAGTTCGCGCGCGAAAAGCCGCTCAAGGGGCTTCGCGTGGCGGCGTGCTTGCACGTGACAACCGAGACGGCCGCGCTCATGATGACGCTCAAGGCGGGCGGCGCGAAAATCGCGGTGTGCGCGTCGAACCCGCTTTCGACGCAGGACGACGTCGCGGCGGCGCTCGTGAAGATCGAGGGGATCCCGACGTACGCAATTAAGGGCGAAACGCACAAGCAGTATTACGAACACATCGAGGCGGCGTTGGCGTCGCACCCACAGGTGACGATGGACGATGGGTGCGATCTCGTTTCGACGTTGCACAATAAGCACGCGGATCAAATTGGTGAGCTGATTGGAGGAACAGAGGAGACGACAACCGGCGTCGTGCGGCTGCGCGCGATGGCGAAGGCGGGGGTTTTGGCGTTTCCGGTCGTATCGGTGAACGACGCGCAGACGAAACATATGTTCGACAACCGGTATGGAACCGGGCAGTCAACCATCGACGGGATGATTCGGTGTACGAACCGGCTCGTGGCTGGGTCGAATTTCGTCATCGCGGGGTACGGCTGGTGCGGGCGCGGGCTCGCGTCGCGCGCGCGGGGGATGGGTGCAAACGTTATCATCACCGAGACCGACCCGCTCAAGGCGATCGAAGCGGTGATGGACGGGTTTCGGGTGATGCCGATGGCGGAGGCGGCGCGCGAGGGCGACTTCTTCTGCACGGTGACGGGCGACGTCGGTGTCATTCGCGTCGAACATTTCTTGGCGATGCGCGACGGTGCGATCGTGGCGAATTCGGGGCATTTCAACGTCGAACTCGATCTTGAGGGGCTTGCGAAGGCATCGAAGAAGCGGCGCGCGATCCGCGAGTTTGTTGAGGAGTTCACGCTCAAGAATGGAAAGCGCGTGTACGTCCTGGCCGAGGGACGCCTCATTAATCTCGGGGCGGCCGAGGGGCATCCGTCGTCCGTCATGGATATGAGTTTTGCGAATCAGGCGCTCGGCGTCGAATTCCTCGTGAAGAACCATGAGAATCTGAAGAATGACGTTTACGCGGTCCCGACGGTCATCGATCAGAAGATCGCGGCGCTCAAGCTCAAGGCGATGGGAATCGTGATCGATAAGCTCACCGAAGAGCAGTCGAAGTACCTTCAGTCGTGGGAAATGGGGACGTGATCTCTAACCGGAGGCATTGATGAAGTTTCAGGTTTTTGTTCCACCGCTTTCCGAGGACGAATTCGCGATGACGTTTCAGGTGGAAGCGAAGGATTGGATGGCGGCGCTTCGGCAAATCGTCATGCGAATATCGCCGGACGGGAAGATGATTTCGAATTTGATGTGCGACGTCAAAGAGGACAACACGTTTCACGTCACGGATCCGAAGTCGGGGCGCGTGTTTCAAGTGAAATCGGCCGACGCGGGACCGACGGGCGAGACCAAGGCGGCCGAGCCGGCACCAGCGCCGGCGGCCGAGCCGGCACCGGTCGTCGAAAAGAAGCCCGAGCCACCGGTTGCGAAGGTGGTGGAGAAGCCAGAGCCGGCACCCGTCGCGGTTGTGTCGCACGCGGCTGAAACGGAAGAAGAGCAAGAGGCGAAACCGAAGAAAGAGAAGCTGAAGAAAAAGCAGCATCGCGAAGATGATGTACGCGAGTCCGACGAGGATCGAGCGCCGGCGGTGGCGCCAGTTGCGGCGGTTCGAGAGGTTGCGTCGGTTGCTGAAGCGAAACCGGGGGCAGCGGCGCGAGGGTTTGATGAGCTCGAGAAAACGGGGCCGCAACAGATTGGACGGGCGGTCACCGAGGCCGAGTGGAACGCCGAAGAGTTGCTCGCGCAAGTTTTCGAAGAGGTTCAAGACCTCTACACGGTGGGTGGCGGCACAACGGCCGCTGCGCGTTTTGCGCTCGATTTGGCACTTAAGCACGTCCGGTGTGAATCTGGGGCCGTGCTGCTCTCGGATTTTTCGGCGAAGGAGCTCGCGTTTGCCGCGGCGAGTGGTCCAAAGGCGCGCGAGGTGCTGTCGTTTCGCGTGCCGATGGGGCAAGGGATCGCGGGGTTTTGCGCGCAGGAGGGCGTCACGATCGCCGTGTCCGCCGTTGAGAAAGACCCGCGGTTCTTTCGCAAGATCGCCGAGGCGCTCGGGTACGAAACGAAATCGATTCTCTGCGCCCCAATCGTTTCGAACGGGAAAACGGTTGGCGTCCTCGAGGTCCTGAACAGGTATTTGAGCTCGTCGTTTGCGCCCGCTGAAGTCAATGTTTTGTCGTACATCGCGACACGCCTCGGTGAGCATCTCGGCGAGGCGGCTTAACCGTCGTATAATAGATGCGATGAGGCGACGTTTGGTTCAACGCTCGTCTGTTGGGTGGGTTACGGCGACGACCGTGATGCTTGCGCTGTTCTTCGCCGTTGCGAGACCTGCTGGCGCGACCGTCTACAAATGGAGAGATAAGCGCGGCGCGATTCATATCACCGACGATTGGAACGACATTCCCGATTACGCGCGATTCGTGTTGGCGAAAAAACGGCCCGGCTTGACGCGTCCCGAAGTAGGACGGGCGTCCGCGGTGCGCGCTTCGGCGGCCCGGCGGGTCGTACGCGGCGATCCGGTAACGTGGCGGATCTCGCGCGATGATTCCGCCCGCGGGCGCGATCTCCCGCCGAGCCGCGTGGTGGTTCTCAACGTCGACGGAATTCGCGTTCCACCCGATGGCAGGGAGAATCGCGCGTTTTGGGAGAATCTCGTTCGCTCGTGGCACAAAGAGATGGCGGATGCCACCGAGGCGCTTGAGAGTGCGCGCAAGGAAGAACAGGTGAGGGCGCGGATTCGACAGTACATCCCGCTTAAGATTCACACCGATGCGATGCTCGAAGCGCAGGCGAAGGCGGCGAAATTCGAGGCGCGACAGAAGCAGGTCCGTCGAATCCTCGATGAGACGATCCCACGTCTCGCGCGAGCCGCGGGCGCCAATTTGTCGTGGATCAAGTGACGTCTGGAGAGGCGAACCGTGTCACGCGGCGATCGTTCATCGGGTGGTTTACCCTTTTGTTGGGCGCAATTCCCGCGATCGGCGCAACGGCGGTTGGGGCGGTGTCGATCGTCGGTAGCGTCTTCCGCCGGGCCGCAAACGGCGCTCAGCGATTCGCGCGCGTCGGCGTCGTGCGCGAGTTTAAGATGGGATCGTATCGCCGAGTCGAGTTATGTGGAGGTGGTGCGGATGCATGGCGTCGTGATGCGGCGCGGGTTGAAGGCGCAGCCTACGTTCGACTCGAATCGGGTGGAAGTTTTACGGCGTTCTCGACGCGCTGCCCGCACCTTGGGTGCGAGGTGGCCATTGACGACGCGGGGCGCGCGTTTCGTTGTCCGTGCCATGGCAGCGAATTCGACGCGTCGGGCAAACGGAAACGAGATTCTGCTGGAAAGATCATAGGTCCAGCCCCACGCGACTTGGATCCCCTCGCCGTTCGAATTGCGTCAACGGGCGAGGCCTCGCAAAACGGATCGCCGCCGCAACAAGTCGTTGAGGTTGAGGTCGCCACGTTTCAGACGGGGACATCGTCGCGGAAGCGAATCTAGCGTGACGATGGGGTCGGCACCAGAATCGACTTGGCGTCGCCTCGTGCGCGGGCTTGATGAGCGCACCGGCCTCATCGCCGGAATTCGCAGCTTTGCGGATTCACCAGTCCCCGGTGGCGCACGATGGCGATACGTTTTCGGGAGCGCACTCTTATCGTCGTTCGTCACACAGATCGTTACCGGCGTTTTCCTCGCCTTTCACTTTTCGCCGACGCTGAATGACGCATGGGGCAGCATTGTCTACCTCGAGGAAAAAGTCGCCTTGGGGCGCGAGCTGCGCGCGCTTCACCATTGGGGGGCCAATGTCATGGTCGGCGTCATGATCCTTCATTTCGCCCAAGTGGTTTTGGCCGGTGCGTACAAGCGGCCGCGCGAACTCAACTGGATCATCGGCCTGGCTGCGGGTGGTCTCGTTCTCATGCTGGCGCTGACCGGATATCTCCTCCCGCTTGACGAACGTGGCTACTACGCAACGCAAGTCGCCCTCAATATCACGGCGTCGGTTCCGGGCGTTGGACCATCGGCGGTTTCGATCCTGCAAGGCGGCGCGCGATTCGGTGTCGAATCGATGTCGCGTTTTTACACGCTTCACGCGATGGTTTTACCCGGCGCGCTCGCTCTCCTCGTCGTGCTCCACGTCGTTTTCGTTCATCGTCTCAAGGTGACGGCGCCGTTTTCAGCCGCTGCGACGAACGAACCGTTCTGGCCACGACAGGCGTTTCGCGACGCGCTTGCGATGTCTGCAGCCTTTGCGTTGACGGTCGTTCTCGCACTGGCGGTCGGCACGCCGCTTCTCGCGCCCGCCGATCCTGCGCGCGCGTTCGATGCGCGGCCCGAGTGGTATTTCTTGCCGCTCTTTGAACTGTTAAAACTTCTCGAAGGCGATCTGCTACTTGTCGGTACCGTTGTTCTCCCGGGAGTCGCAGCGCTCGCTCTCGTCTTGCTCCCGTGGCTCGATCGCGCACCCACGGTTGCGACGCGCAGCCGCTTGCGAGTTATTATTCCTGTTTTTTTTGGACTTGCGATCGCGGCAAGTCTTGGTGCGAAAGCGGCCCTCGATGACGCAAACAGTCCCGAGTATCAGCGCCGCATGTCGGACGCCCATCGCGCCGCAGAACGCGCACGCGCTCTCGCCAAGCAGGGTGGGATTCCGCCGAGCGGGCCGACGCATCTCTATGAGAACGATCCCGTCGCTCACGGCGAGCGCCTTTTTTTGCGGCACTGTCGTGACTGCCACGCCATCGCGGGCGATGGAGGCCGATCGGCGCCCGACCTCGCTGGTTATCGATCACCGAAATGGTATCGCGAATTTTTTCGCGACCCGAACACCACGAAATATTATGGGCACGAGGAGTCGGTTTCAAAGGGCGCGATGAAGTCGATCGAAAAACTCGGCGATGAAAAGCTGGTCGCGCTCGCCGCCTTTTTCGCGCGCGGCGCTGAGATGCGTGGGGTTGACGAAGGGACGGCAAAGCGCGGCGAGACGGTGTGGAAGGGCGAATCCTGCATGGAGCTTTGCCACACGTTTAGCGGCGCAGCGAATCCCAGTGGCAACGTTCCCGATTTAAAAGGCCACGGCTCTCGAGGCTGGCTTCGAGGTTTCCTTGTCGCGCCGGGCGACGCGCGCTTCTTCGGAAAACGGAATCGGATGCCATCGTTCCGCGACAAGCTGTCGAGCGCAGAGCGCGACGCGGTCATCGAGTTCGTGGCGACGTTGCATGAAAAGTAAGCGCCGCGGAAAGTTCATCGTGCTCGAAGGGGCCGATGGTTCTGGCACGACAACACAAGCGAACGATGTCGCCAAACGTTTGCGCGCACTTGGGGTTCGGGTCGTTGTGACGTGCGAGCCAACATCAGGCGCGGTCGGTTCGCTCCTTCGCCGGCTTCTCGCGACAACCCGCGCGGGCGACAAACAGGGGCCATCGGCCGCTGAAGTCGCGCTTCTCTTTGCGGCGGATCGACTCGACCACCTGCGACGAGAAATCAAACCCGCGCTCGCGCGCGGCGAATGGGTCATCTCCGACCGGTTTGTCTTGTCGTCGATTGTTTACCAAGGGGTTGAACTTCCCGCGCGTTGGGTCCGTGCGATGAACCACTTTGCCGGATTCCCAGACCTAACGCTCCTCATCGATGTTCCCGAAGTGATTGCGCGGAGACGCCGAACAACGCGTGGTGGCGCGAGAGAGCGATTTGATGCGGTCGCGTTTCAGCGAAGCGTGGTCGCGCGGTACCGCGCCCTGGCGAGCGGTTTCCCCAGGCTTACCATCATCGATGGATCCGTGGCGCCCGGCGAAGTCACGAATGCGATTCTTCGGGCCCTCCGACGCCGCAACTGGATCGTCGGTTAGACTTTTCGAACGGACGATGACGCGGCTTCAGATTGAGGCGCGTCCTTCTCTAAGTCGGGTTTTTCCGCGGTCTGCTGCAACGCGAAAAGATCGCGAATCACTTCAAGTACAAATGGGTTCGGATCGGCGAGCTCTTCTTTGAGAAAAACGGACGGCGAATGCAAGAACCGATTTACAACCGCATTTAGCATCACCTCGACCGACTCTCGCGTGTCGTCATCCCACTTTCGTCGCGTCGCGGATTTCTTAAACTCCTCCTCCGCGATCCGAGCCGCCTTCGCGCGCAATTCAACGAGGAGCGGGAGTCCATCGAGGGTTCGGTGCCATTCGAAGTACCGCTCGACCTCCGCATCGACGATACGGTCCGCGGGCCCCAGCGACCGCTCTCGTTCCGCGCGATTAACCGCCGTGACGTTCTGTAAGTCATCGATGTCGTACAAGTAGACGTTTTCAAGTTCTTCGGTTGAAGGTTCGATGTTTCTGGGCACGGCGATGTCAACGAGGAAGAGAGGCCGAAAGCGCCGCTTTCGTTGCGCCATGCGCACCGACTCTCGCGTCACAATGAAGCCCTGCGCCGAGGTCGACGTGACGACGATGTCCGCCTCGGTGAGCAAACGATCGACATCGCCCAAATTATGCGCCGCTGCCGCATAGCGCGAGGCCAGGGCCTGCGCCCGCTCAAAACTCCGATTGGCGATCGCAATTCTCGGCGTGCCGAGAGCCCGCAAGTGGTCGATCACCTGCTCCGCCATTTCTCCGGCGCCGATCAACACAACCAACCGGTTGTGCAGTCCCTCAAAAATCTGCGACGCCAAATCCGCCGCGATGCTTCCGACCGACACGCTCCCAACGCCAATGGCGGTTTCCGTGCGGACGCGCTTAGCGACGCGAAGCGCTCGATGGACAAGGCGATGAAGCGACGAACCGATTGTTCCCGCCGCATTTGCAATTCCGTACGCGTGTTTTATCTGACCGGTGATCTGCGCCTCACCGACGACCATCGAATCGAGGCTTGACGTGACACGAAACAAATGGCGCACCGCCTCGCGGTCCTTGTGCTCATACAGATGTTTGTCAGGTAACGACGGCGCGCGATCGGCAAAGACCGCTCGGACGAACGCCTCTTCTTCGGCGCGACTCACGAAGCCGTAGATTTCGACCCGATTGCAGGTCGCGACGAGAAGAACTTCGTGCGAATTGAGGCGTGCCGAGAGCGCGGTAAGTATTCCCGGTGCTTCGTCCGATGAAATCGCGAGGCGCTCACGCAGTTCGATTGGCGTCGTGCGATGGTTGAGCCCGACGACAAAAAGCGATGGCGAAGCCCCCGTGTCGCTCAACGAAACTCTCCGACGTGCTGGCCAACGCCGGCGAGCTTTAGTCCGATGAACGACCCGAGAAGAATGACAAACGCGAGCACCGTGAGAATTGCGGCGCGTCTCCCGCGCCAACCCGCAATGAGGCGCGCGTGCAGAATTGCGCCATAAAGAAACCATGTGATGAGCGACCACGTTTCGCGCGGGTCCCAGCTCCAGTATCGGCCCCACGAATGCCGGGCCCAAAGCGATCCCGTGATGATACCGAGCGTGAGGAGCGGGAAGCCAAAAACGATAAAGCGAAACGAAAGCTGGTCGAGTGTTTCGAGGGGCGGAAGGCGGCGCACAAGCGCGTTGGGACGCTTCGCCTTGAGGTCGAGGTGTTGAATGAGGTAGAGCGCGGCGGTTACGGAGGCGAGCACGAGAACGATGTCCCCGAGAAAGGCCATCGAAACGTGGATGGGAAGCCAGACCGAACGAAGGGTGGCTGGAACCGCACCAACATCGCCTTCGGCGAAAAGACCCGCGAGAAGGAGCACGAGCGAGAGCGGTGTGACGAACGCGCCGGCGAGATTCAATGGGTATCGAAGGCGCGCAATCGCGTAGACGAGTGCGAGAAGGAACGAGAAGAGGATGAGCGATTCCGCGAAGCTAGAGACGGGTGTGCGCGCATCGACGATGTAGCGGAGGCCGAGGCTTGTTGCGTGCACAAGCAAGGTCACGTGGAGCACCGCGGGGCCGACTCGGACGAGGCGTCGATTCTGTGTCCAAAGCTGGGCGAGAAAAACGATCGCCGCGAGGGCGTACCCGATGGGCGTGATCCAAAGGACCGTGGCGGTCACGACAAAGCCTCCGACACGAGGTCGTCGATGTCGCGTTCCGATACAGTCGAACCAAACTCACGTAGGAGGCGCCCGCAAAGGGCCGCGCGATCTCTTTTGGTCACTTCGTCAAGAACCTCGGGCGCCGCGATTCGTGAGAGGCTGGGGCGCATTGCAACGGGCAAAAGGCGACGAAGCGCTACAACCAGTTTGAAGAGAGCGAGATGCGACGGCGTTACGCGCTGTTCCAACTCGCGCCGCATAAGCGCTGCGAAGGCTGGGCTTGCGCCACCCGTGAAAACCGCAACCTGTAAGGATGCGAGAAAACGATGCGCATGCGTTGTCGTACCGCACAGAACGTCACGCTGAAACGACGAAGGAACGTCGAAGTCGCAGAGGTCCGGCGAATCCGCAACGTTCGCCCAAACGCCCCGCGTGGCTGCGTCATCGCGAACGGTCCGGTTGACTTCTGAATCGTCTGTCGCGGCAAAAACAAGGGCCGCGCCGTCGACATCGTTTGTAACGTACGCGCGCGCCTCCCACTTCGCCTCATGCGCCGCGATTCGCGCGCGCAAGTCATCACTCACGATTTTCGGTGCGACGACGACGACGTCCGCTCGTGCCGCGATGAGGCCGGCCACCTTTCGGGACGCGACGGCGCCGCCTCCGACGACCACGGCCTTGCGCCCGTTCATCTTCAACCCCAGAGCGTAGACCCGATCGGACACGTTGGGGCTATGCCTTTTCGAGCAGGAATTTCGTCAACAGCTTGGCGTCTTCGTCGCTGACCGGCTGAGCATCGGTCGCGCGGCTGTTCATCTCCGACGACGCGGGACTGCCTTCGATGAGACCCAAATAACCCGGAGTTACGATGTACGCGATCTCTCCAAGGACAGCGCTCTCCGCAATGACTTCGACGCCAAGGGTTGCCAACTGGTCTTTGTCTTTGACGCGACCAACAAGCTCTGCGGTATCGGTGTCGCCGCCTTCGATCCCTCGGAAATGAACGCCACTCACGAGGCGAAACAGCGAGCCGCCGCGTCGGAGAATGTCGCCGTCGAGCGATGCGTCGCCCGACTCCAACCAGCGATCGACGGCCGCTTGGGGAAAGAAAAGCCGCATACGCAAAGAATCGTACCACAACTCCCGGAGGCACAGTATGATGTTGGGCCATGATTTCGTGTACATTCGTTGCTCTCGTCGCGGCGCTCGCGGGCGGAAGCGGCGCCAAATCCCCGAGTTTCGAATCCGTTGCGCGCGTCGCGGTCGGACGGCAACCGAAGCAAGTCGCGATAACGCCCGATGGCCGATTCGCGTGGACGACGGGATTTGGGGCCGACTCGATTTCAGTGGTCGACGTGGCTCTGCGTCGGCTCGTAAAAACGTTTCGCGTGCCGGGCGCGCCAGTTGAGCTTGCATTTTCGGCGGACGGGAAAACGGCCTTCGTGACGAGCTTCAACCCTTACGAGCTCTGGTTTATCGACACAAACGATTACAACATCACGGCGCGCATCAAAGGCAGCCTCTACCCCAAGGGTGTCGCGGTGACGCCCGATCAAAAGCGGGTTTACTTTTCGAATTGGCGCGACCCGGGGCTTGTTACGGTCGTTGATGTAGAGGCGAAGAAGGTTGTCGCGAAGATACCGGTCCTTAACCGACCGCGCGGCATAGCGATTTCGCCGGACGGGAAGTGGGCGTACGTCTGTAATTTCGGACACGGCGGAAAGGCTGATGGAATGGGCCTCAGCGTGATCGACACCGCCACAAACCGCGTGAAGAAAACGGTGCGCACCGGCTTTAACGTTCGACACGTGGCGCTGTCACCAGATGGAAAGCGGGCCTACGCGTCCAACCTTGGGTCTGGAACCTTGTCGGTCGTGGAAACCGCGTCGCTTAAGGTCGTGCGGCAGATTAGGGTTGGGCGTTATCCAAAGACGGTTGCGGTTTCGCCGGACGGAAAGCGGGTCTACGTCGCGAACTACGTCAGCCACACGGTGAGCGTTATCGACGCTGAATCGATGTTGGTCATTGAAACGATCGGCGGTCTCAAGAAAAAGCCGTCCGGGCTTGCATTGTCAGCCGATGGAGAAACGCTGCTGGTCACCGGCTGGGATTCGAACGATCTCCATATCCTTCGGCGTCGCACGAGCCAGGCGAAATGAAGCGTTCGGCGTTCGGGTTGATTGCGCTGTTTGCGGCGATGCCTTCGGCGTTTGCCGTGAACGCGTCCCCAGGACTACTGGGTCGTGTCCCGCAGTCGTTTGACGTCGTCATCGAGGCATCTCTCGCGCAAGTGTTAAGCGCGGGCCTCGCAGAGCAGGTCGCGCGCGCGTTGGCGCGTGAGTCGGTTTCGTGGCGCAGCGTCGGCGTGAAAAGCCTTCGACTTGGGGTTGGTCTCGATGAAATGCCGCTCGTCGCCAGCATCGGAAATCGAAAAGGGAAGGGGGCTGCGGGCTTTGTCACGCTCATGAAGTTGTCGCGCAAACCCTCGGCGAATGGACTTCTTGCGCGGTCGCCGACCGTGGGGCCATTCCGCGCGACGGGGTCGGGCGTGGCGCTCAGAAACGTGCGACGCGTTTCGAGTCGCCGCGGATCTTGGGAAGCCAATAAGCGCGGTGCCGAAATCCGACGCGTGCTGACAGAGTGGGGTGATCCAAAGCCGGCCGTCGCGCTCTATTACGTGCCCCACGCCAAAGACGCGGCGCGCGATTTTCCCGACTCGAATCTTAAGGCCGCGGTGATCGGACTCGATGTCGCGGGCGGCGTGATGAGAATCCGGTTTCTCGCGCACGCACCGTCACGCGGTGCAGCAGTGCTTCGCAGGCAAGTCGAGACAGTTATTCGGCTTGGAAAGATTGCGCTTTGGGCCGCGCGCCTGGGCTCAAAGGGCGAGAAACACGAGCTCTTGGGGATCGCCAAGTCGATATTAGATGGATTCCAGATCGATGCGCGGGGCGACTGGCTTCACGGAACCGTCGCCGTCGACGCGCTGCCCGACGCGGGACGCGTGGGTGGCCTCGTCCTCCGCGCGTTCGAGCGAATGCATCAGTAGGTTGCTGAAAAACGGACTCTTTCAGCGACGTGCTAGTTAATTCGCGGCGTCGGTTTTGGAGTGCCACCGCGCGGCGTTGGAGCGGGGCGAAGTTTTGATTTAGCGATGCGCGCGAGCGGGTGGCGCGGATGAACCGACACGACTTGACTGTAATACTCTTGCGCCTTTGCCATCCTCGCGGTCGCTTCGTAGTTTCGCGCGATAAAGAAAAGTGCCTTCGCCTTCTGGTCCTGCGGCGCGTCGGTTGTCATCGACTGCTCAAATCGCTGCGTCGATTCATCGTGTCGCCCGAGTTCCCAAAGCGCGAGTCCCCAGTGAAAATTCATTTCAGACGCCCATTTCGCGCGCGGTGACTTTCTCGCGGCATCCGCAAAATTCTTTGCCGCCGCCTCCCACTGTCGCGCCTTGAACTCTTTCATCCCAGCCTGGAATTCGCGTTCCGCCACAACGGATTGAATCGACTCCGCGCGCTCGCGCAAGAGATCGAGTTCCATCGCCGAAAGCGCCTCCGTCCCCAAGTTTTGAAACTCCTTCAGCGCTTGCTCGCGCGTCGATGGGTTGCTCATCCAGTCGAAAAGTTGTTTCGCGCGCTTTGAACGCTCATCGCGCTTTGAACGCTCGCCTTCAAGTTTGTCTTTGTCGGTTTTGCACGCTTCAATTTGCCGTGAGAGGTCCTGGACCTGCGACTCGGAGTGCTTAACGCGAGACTCGACAAGAAAAAAAGTCATTCCGCCGAGAATCGCGACGAAGAGTGCGTACGCTCCAATCGAATTCAACCAGAGGCGTTTCTCGTACCCCTCTTGCCGCTTCCCAATCCCTTTAACCTCGGCGCCAAGATTCTTGATGAGGTTGTCGGTCTTGATGATGAGGTTGTGTGTCTCGACAATCTCTTTCTTCAGCGGGTGCTCGTCTTCATCGTGACCGCGCGAAATCGGCATCGGGGCTCCTTGCGTATGACTGGACCGGTGTCACCTATTATCAGAACCCGCCGCGCGTCGCAAATATCTCGCTTATTTCTCGAATAATTCTGCGATCGTGCGTTCGCAGGGTGGCGCCGCGACACCGGCGTCGGTGACGATCGCAGCGATGTACCGCGCGGGAGTTACGTCAAACGCCGGATGCCGCGCGCGGACGCCGTGTGGTGCGACTTGAACGCCAGCGAACGACGTCACTTCCGCCTCGCTTCGTTCCTCGATCGGAATCTTCGAACCGTTTTCGATGGCCCGATCGATCGTTGAAAGTGGCGCAGCGACATAGAAGGGAACGCTATGCGCGGCCGCGAGAACCGCAACCGTATACGTTCCAATCTTGTTGGCCGCATCGCCATTTCGCGCGATCCGATCGGCGCCGACGACGACGAGGTCAATTTCGCCCTTCGAAAAAAGGTGGCCACTCATGTTGTCCGAAATGACGGTGACTGGAATGTTGTCCCGCGCGAGCTCCCACGCTGTTAACCGCGCGCCTTGCAGGAATGGGCGCGTCTCATCGGCGAAAACGGCGACCTTCTTTCCGGCATCGCGGGCCGCGCGAATCACACCAAGCGCTGTTCCGTAACCACCCGTTGCAAGCGCCCCGGCGTTGCAGTGCGTGAGAATCCGCGCGCCATCTGGCACGAACGCCGCCCCGAGCCGACCCATCCTCTCATTTCCTTCGACATCCTCGCGGTGAATCGCTTCCGCCTCGCGAGCGAGCGCTGCCGCGAACGCCGCGCCCGCAACTCCTTCGGATACAAGTTTCTCCGCGACGCGTGCCATCCGTTCGACCGCCCAAAAAAGATTGACCGCGGTTGGCCGCGTTCGCGCCAATCGTTCGCGCGCTGCGGATACTGACGCGAGGGTAGGGGCCGCGGCTGCCGCCATCGCGATCCCATAAGCCGCGGTGATCCCGATCGCCGGTGCGCCGCGCACGACCATCGTCTCGATCGCCCTCGCAACCTCTTCGACGTCGTGGCATTCAACCCATTCCTCGACGAGCGGCAGCTTTCGTTGTTCGAGGAGTGAAAGACGACCGCCAACCCAGCGGATCGGCGAGAGATGAAAGTTACTTGGCAACCGAATTCGATGCGACGCGATAGGGGACGAAGAAGATCGGCGTGTCGGCGCTCGGCTTCATGACTGCGCCTTTCTTCAGCAACATCTTGAGCTTCTCTTCAAGTTTCTTGAGCTCCGCTGGATCTTTTCCAGAATCCTTATGAAGCTCCTCCGCTCGCTTGACCCACTGATTTGCTTGAAACGCGAAGTTTTGATACTCGTGCGGCTCGAACAAGTCGTCGTTGAATCTGTCCTGCTTCTCCGAGAGGTCACCGAATTCGGCAACCATTCGGTAGGTCTTTTCAATCAGCTTCATGAGTGCCTGAAGCTCAGGTTCCGCCTGATTGTTCTTTTTCGCCTGTCCCACATCCATTCGCAGCTTGAAAATATCGAGCTGCGTGCGATAAAAGTTCTTTTCGCGCGATGTGATGATCGCATCCGCCGTAATGATTGCCGGCAACTGAACGATCGTTGAACTGGCCATCTCCCAGTTTTGGTTTTCGATGTGCTCTTCCATCTGCTTGAGCGTCTGGAACAGCTTTGAGTCCTGAGTCGCCGGGTAACGCTTAAACCGCGTGATGTTGATAACGACGTACGGCGTGTCGTAATACTCCTCGTCGCGCACGAGGTCGACAAGGCGATTGCCGCGGAGTCGCAGTCTCTTCAAAAGCTTTGTCGCCGTAATGTGCTCAAACCCGCTCGCGTTCGCCGGCGGAATCGCGATGATAATGTAGCGTCCCGCCGTGAACAGCAGATCCGGCTTTTCGCGATAGATTCGGTCTGCGGAGAAAAACGTCACGGAGTATTTCCAGTCGAGCTTTTGCCATATGACTGCGTTCATGACCTGACCAAAAAGTTCCGACGCCTTGTCGACGATGGCCGTGTTAAACGGGATGATCTTCCGCAAAAAGCTCTTTTGCCCATCGACCTGCGCCTTGATCGTCGGAGCACTTTTGTCGGGAATCGCCTGGAACTGGAGCGTCAACGTGACGTTCTGCCCCGTGTAAAGAAAGGGCTCAACCGCGAGCAGGTTGTCAAACGACAAAAACGCGTTTCCACCGACACCCTTACGTACGTCGAGGACCGTTCTGACCGGTTTTTGATCCGAGCGAATGCCATCCATAGATAAGCCGAATGCGACCTCCGCGTCGCCGAGCCCCGGCAAGTTTCTAAAAAAAGCACTGTCGAGCGAAATCGCGACGTAGTCGAGGTTTGTGCGAATCTTGTTCTTAACGACCTCATCGCCCTCCGTGTGCGCGACAGTGATCTCCTTGTTCTTCGCTTTGAACGAGACGTGGTTTCGCCAATCGATCGCCGTTCGACCGCACGAAAGCGGGAACGCGATCGCACCCGCGAGAACCACGAAAAGAGGCGCCTCTATCAACCCTTTATGAACCCGCATCGACACCCTCCCTGCACATGCAGAATTGTCGCATAAGGAATATTATGTCAACTTTTAGCCGCTGCCGCACCGGACTTCTTCGCAGCCGCACCCGGCGCCACCTTCCCAGCCGCCGCCAAGAACTTATCGAGGAGCTGCGCGTTTCGAAGTCCACTCAGACGCGCCCGAAAATCTTTATCGGCCTTCCCCTTGCGCCGCTGCGCATAAACCGCGTCCGCCAGCTTTTCCTTCGACCCGAACTGCTCCCGCACGCGCGTTTCAACCGCATGCAAACGAAGGAGCTGCGCATTCGTTACACGCAGGAGCCGCGCCTTAAAATCTTCGTCGCTCTCGCCCTCGGGTCGCTCAAGCGTCCCAACAAGCTCACCCACAAGCTTTTCTTTCGAGCCAAACCGCTCGCGCACAATCTGAACCGGTGTCTTTTTTGCCATGGCGTTACAAATCCTCTTTTCTAACAGGCGCGAGAGGTTTACCAAACCCCTCGTTCGAGCGCAAGTAAACTATCTTGCTTCTTAAAACAAGCGCTTACTATAATCCCCGTGTGAACCCGAGGTTGATGATCGTCGTCCTGGCCGTTGTTGCGTGCCATGAAAAGAACGACCCAAGCCGCCAGAAGAAGATTTCGGTTACGGAACCCCCCAAAGAGCGCGTGATCTCTCGCGATTTGTCGTGGCCTTCCGACTGGCCGATGTTCCTTGGCAACCCGCATCGAAACGGCAATGTTCTCCTCCATGGCACAGAAGCGCGCCTCCTCTGGAAGGCAAAACTCGGCGACGCGGTCTTTTCGAGCGCGGCGGTCGTCAACGACGTCGTCTTCGTCGGCAGCCGCGACCACCATTTTTACGCCATCGACGCACGCTCGGGCTCGATCCTATGGCGCTTCAAAACCGGCAACCTCATTTTCTCGAGCGCCGCCGTTGCGCTTGGTAACATCTACGTCGGAAGCGACGACGGCCATCTCTACGCCCTCGATGCAACATCGGGCGCCAAGCGTTTCGCGTTTAAAACCGAGGGCGAAGTTCGCCTCTCCCCCGCTGTTTGGCGCGGACTTGTCTTTTTCGCCGATTCGGGGTTTCGCGCTTCGGGGCTTCTTTACGCGCTCGACGCGAAAACGGGCGAAGAAAAGTGGCGCTTCCAAGCGGGCGTTGCGCGGGCCGACTGGGTCGCAACGTCGCCAACGGTTTACGAGCGCGCGGTCTATTTCGCGACGTCGACGGGTTACCTCTACTCGGTTGATGCGAATAACGGCAAGGAGCATTGGCGAAAACAAGTCGGCGTCGTGCGTTCGGCGCCAACGGTATATGAGGGAAACGTTTACGCGGGAACGTCGGATGGGCACCTCGTCGCTGTGACGACCGAAGCGGGCCGCGAAGTTTGGCGCGCGAAGGCCGAAGCACCGGTGAACGCGGCGCCGTCGATTTACAACGGCGTCCTTTACTTTCGGTCGGACGACCGCTTCTTGTATGCGCTCGACCTTGCCGCCGATGGGAAGCTGCTTTGGAAATACCGCACGGGGCAACGGTTTGACACGGCGAAGGTCGAAACGGCACCGTCGGTTTGGGGCGGAATCGTTTATTTTGGGTCGGACAACAACTTTGTTTATGCGTTTGAGGCGCGTACCGGCAAGAAGCTGTGGCAGTTCAAGACCGACGCGGAAGTCCTTGCTGCGCCTACGATTGTCGATGGTGTCGCGTATTTTGGTGATGCCGACGGGTTTGTGTATGCGGTGAAGTGAGAGACGGAAAGAAAAGGGAACATGCACCACAGAGGCACAGAAAACACAGAGGAAGACACAGAGAAGAGCTACTTTTTGAAGACGAGGAGATGGTGCGGATGGAGGCTTGCGTGGTCGAGACGGCGCGAGGAGGCGTGTGAAAGACCAGCGGATTCAAGCCAGCCGACGATTTCGGCGGGTGGCACGAAATGGAGCCCCTTCCCGGTTGTAAAGCGCAAAACGTTTACGGCGAGTGATTCCTGAAAGCGGTTGAAAACGGTTTTCCAGCGCGGCGCATCGCTCATCTCTTTGATGATGAGCCGACCGCAGGGACCAAGCTCGCGCGCGGCGGCTTCGAGGAGGCTGCGCTGGTCGTCGTACGTCATCAGGTAAAGCACGTCGACAATGACGATCGCGTCCCATGGGCCTTTTGGTATTTGGCCGGGTTCGGTCAACCGCACTTCGAATCGATTCCCGCGCTTGAGGGAGAGCCAATGTGCCGTCTCACGCGCAACCACGATTTTTTCGGGCGAAATATCGATTCCCACGACCTCTCGATGGGGCGACGTCATCGCGAGGTGGGCCGTAAAGAGCGCATGACCGCAACCGATTTCGAGGATTTTCCCGCGTTCGGGGACTTCGCTTGCAATCGCCTCGAACGGGCACGACATCCAGCGGCCCCATGCGTGCATTCGAACGCGAAACGATTCCTTCGTGAACAATTCGAGCGCGGGCGACGGACGGGGGAAAAAGGTCACGATCGTAGAGGTGGGGTTCGCGCTCTGTAAACAGGCGCTCCCCATTTCCGCCGCGCGCTCAAGCCCCCGGCTTTCGCGCAGATGGCGGCGGAAACACGCGAAAGAGGCTCGCGACGTCCGCTGACTGGGCTGAAACCGGAATCGCCAATAGTTCCGGCTGCAAACGCCTGATTGCGTGAAGCTCTGGATAAAGGGCGGCCATTTCGCGCACCATTTTCTCGATGACAGATACGGACGACAGCGTTGAAACCCCGCGCCACCTAGGAAAATAGTCGACGCCAAACTGAATCACCTTGTAACCGAGCCGCGAGGCGCGAATGAGAAGCTCCGCGTCGATAAAACTCCCTTCGCTCGCGAGGCGAACATGTTCGAAGATACGGCGGCGGCAAAGCTTGAACGCGAAGTTGACGTCGCGGAGCGCGATGCCGAAGCCGAACCGCAGGAGCCAGTTGTAGACAAAGCTGTACGCGGCGCGGCGCACGCCTTCGCTTGTGCGGTCGTGCCGATAGGCGCTGACGATGTCGGCCGCATAGATGCGAAGCAGGCGGCACGCCTTTGTCACTTCGGCCAGATCGAATGGCAAGTCGGCGTCCGAATAAAGGACAAGCTCATGCCGGGACGCATGAAATCCCGTTTTGAGCGCACCGCCGAGTTTTCGGTTTTTGGGGTGATGCACCGCGACGATGCGCGAATCCGCACGTGACAGCTCGTCCGCGATTTCACCGGTTGCGTCGGTCGAGGCGTCGTTCACGATGATGACCTCGAAAGCGCCGACCTCGCCCGCAGCCTCGAGCCCCTCGCCCGCTTCAATCGCTGCGGCGACGGCCTGCCGAATCGATGCGGCTTCGTTCCACATCGGGAAGAAGATCGAAATCCCACTGAAGTGTGGCGTCATGGGAGGATGTTTATCACAGGAACAGCGCGCTGTAACGCCTATCGCCGGCGGCGCATTTTGCGAACGACGAAGGTTTCTTGGTTCACGTCGAACGACTGGAGGGTCGACGCGATTTCGTAGCCACAAAAATGGCGACGTGCCGGCGAATCGGCACGGCGAAAATCGTCGTCCTCGATCAAATAAAACTCGTCGAGTTTTAGTTTTTGAAAGTCGCCACTGTACTGGTGCGAAACGAACGGCCGCTCGAGGAATGCGAACCAGTCGTTAAAGCCACCGACGACGGTGAGGCTGTCACGCGGAATGGCCGCGCGGAGCATCGCGGTTTGGCGCGCGAAATCGACGTCGCGGTTCTTAACATAGAGGACGCCATATTGCGGGACGAGAAGGATGAAGCTCGCGAGCCACAGTCCTCGCGCGAGCCGGCGTGTATCGGCGACAACAATCGCAAGCAGTAAGAACGCCGGGTAGACGTAGATGGTGTAGTGGAAGTTTGGCCGGCCGAAGACGATGGAAAAGAGGATGAGAGAGCCGCAAAAGACCGCCGAAAGGGGCGCCCTGCGATGAAGCTTCCATTTGATGTAAAGGACCGCGCAAGCGAGAAAGAGCACGAGCTCGGGGATGTGGCGGTAGAATTTTGTTTGGAAGAAATAGTCGAAGAGAAAATTGCTCGGCCCGCCCGGGTTAATATCGGCGGTTGACGAGAAGACGACTTCGAAGGTCGCGAGGGCGTCGGAGTGCAGAGCGATGTAGAAAGCGGCGCCGGCAGCGAGGCCACCTGTCACCGAGGCGAGAGCGGTCGGCGTGAGGTTCGCCTTGATCGTCACGCGGTCGCGAAGAGCAAATGCAAGCAGGTAGATGAAGGAGACGACTCCAACCGGATGACTTTCAAAAGCAATTGCCGCTGCGATGAGGGCAAAGAAACGTTGCTCGACCACGATGAGGAGACTCGCGAGCGATATGAGAAGAAAGACGAACGCTTCGGGGCGCCCGCTCTGCGCAGCCGAGAAGAACGGCTCGTACAGCAGCATCAGAACGCCAAAGATCAGGGCGAATTCGGGCTCGAACTTGAGTCGGCGCAAAAGGACGATCCAGAGCGCGACGGCGAGTAAAAGGAAGACCGTTGAAATGAGGTGCGCGGTCGTTTTGGTCCAGCCGAAAACGTCGAGGAGAGCGCCGACCACGCGAGCGTGGGATTTACCGAAATACCGAAGGCCGTACGGCGGCGACCGGCCAAACACCAAATCGTCGGGGCTGCCGCGCTTGAGATAGCTTTGGATGTACGAGAGCGACCAGGCGTCGTCGACGTTTCGCGGCCGGTATTTTCCGTGGAGCGCGACGTAGATTGTTGCTGTGCAGAGCAGGGAAAGGCCGAAGAACAGTTGGATTCGACGAGGAAACGCGCGAAAGGCGGATATCACAAGTTGAGCTGGAGCTTGAGAAACGCGCGGCTCGGGCCCGTCGCGACTTGGCCGAATTTTGAGCTTGCGATGCCGCCGTACCAAAAGACGCCCGCGGTGAATTCGACGGGGCCGAACGGCTTCAGGATGAGCTGCGGAAAGATGATGTGGCTTCCGTCATCGATGTCGACGACGGCGAAGAGTTTTGCTTCGAGTTTGTCGCGCCATCCCTTGATAACGGCGCCCGCGACGACGTAGTTGTCGAGCTGGCTCGCGCCGAACTCGTCGAAGAATCCGCGAACATACTGCGCATTCACGAGGAGCCAACGCGTAAAACTGTAATCGAGACCCGCGGTCACTTTGTAGAAAACGCCGGCGGTGTCCTGGATTCCCGTTGCGGTTGTTTTGCCGGACGGGAGGACGAAACCAGGCGAGATGTCGGTCTTGAGCGTGTCGTGGATCACCGCGGCGACCTCGCCCCAGATGCCGACTTCGATTCCGGGAATCTGCCCGGACACGTCAAGGCCGACAACCTGCTTGCGCGGATACTCAAGCCCGAGCGCGATGGGGACCGTCGAGCCCTGCGCGCTGCCCGCGCTGGACGATACGCCGCGCGGAACGTGGTCGAACCCAATGAAGTATGACGCCGACCAGTCGAACGACAACATCTTCCACGCCATTCGAAAGGCGCCCATCGAGTTCTTGAGCGATGTTTCTGGAATGGCGACGGTCGACGTGAACGCGTAGCTGAAGAGACCCGAAACGGCGCTTTGCGCGGCGATGAGCGCGGCGACGTCGGGGTCGGTCGTGTTGCGGATGGCGCGGGCGAAGGCGTTCGCGTCGGTGAATGCCGCGGAGGCCGATGTCGGAAGGAGCGAGCCGCGAAAGACCGGGACCCAGACGGCGGTCAGCGTGAGATCCTTCCGCGGCGTCCAATCGGCGCGAACCATTTGGTTTCCCATCGATTCGGCGAAGAGAAGCGGGTCTTCGAAGTCTTTGGGGTTCAAGTTGGACGTGGGATTGAACGTGTCGGCGGTTCCCCAATTGATAACTTGGCGGCCGACGCGGAGGTCGAGCCCCTTCGCAACGTCTCGGATTTCGATGAAGGCGCTGTTCGAGTCAAAGCGAAACGGGTCGAGCAGAGACTTGTCGGACAGCGCCGGGAGCGACAGCGCCGACTGAAAGCCGCGATAACGAAACTTGACGTCGGCCTCGAGCGTCGCTTTTTTGTATGTTGCTGTCGCCTTTAAATACGCGGCATTGTCGTTTCGGTCGAGCATCCACGCGGCCGTCTCGTTTGGTTTGCCGGGCAGGTCGACGTGGATGTCGGTTGAGACGTGGCCGGAGAGTTTGAGCTCGAGGCCAGCGTGGGAGGCGAAGGAAAAGAGAAGAGAAACCACAGAGACAGTGAGGCACAGAGGTCGGAGGAGAAGAGGCGTCACGGCTCGACCCGCTCGAGGGAACGGCGCGAGAAGAGGTTGTCGCCGAGGCCTTGATTGACCTTGAGGTCGACCACCGTCAAATGCGTGGAATGCCCCGACGCCGCGTCGGTCATCGATATCTGCGTTTGCGTCGTGACTCCATCGATTTGCGTAAGTCCGCCGCGCGTCTCTGTTTTCTTAAGGCGGCCTTCGGTGTCGTAATACTCAATCTTCGATGAGAGACGCGTCTTAGGGTCGAGCCAGACTTTCATGGTTCGCCTGTGTGTGTTTCGCCGCTTTCGGCCGGTCAGCGCGAGAACAATTCTTCCGTCGTCATCGTCGACGCGTTTCGCCGTCCAATCGGATGCCCAGCGCACCGCCGCCATCTCGTCGTACGTAAAATCGCTCCCCATAAACGTCGCGTTCCGCGCGTGCATCGCGATGCGCCGCACCTTTTTGAACGCCGGCAAGTAGACGTACATTGTCGCCGAGTCCTCGATGACGACGCTCATGCCACGCACATCCGCCGGCGCGAGGAACGTCACACGTCGCTTCACGCCGCCCTTCTGCCACACGCGAAGCTCTCGCTCGTCCTCGCGCCCATCGGCCTCTCGCACGATCATCTTGATGCGAAACGTCTGGTCCGCAAAAGGGTTGTTCGCCGCGTCAGCCTTCTTCAAGAGCGCGTCGCCCTCGGCATTCCCAAGTATCGAAGCTCCCAAAATAAACGTTGTCACCAGCATTCTGTTGCTCCTTGAAAATGAACGAGCTGGGAATCTATCGCACGAATCTGGCTTACCGCAAACGTGTAACTTGATCGGTGACGCGGAATCGCTGCGGCGGGTTTTCGAGCGGGTCAACCGGTCGCACAGCCCCCTTTTGTCCCATCGCGACGACAACGTACCGGATGTGCGTGGGTGGAATCCCGACGAACACGGCGACGCGATCGACCTCAAACTGTCCGTCTGATCGTCGCGCAAAGGCGCGAATCATCTGTTCGACGCGGGCCTGGCTTCGGACGCGCGTGAACGCGTACATCGACGCGATGATGAGAATCGCAAGCGCAATCGTGACAACGCGCGCCTCTTTGAACGTCTCCTCACCGCCCGCGCATGGACCCATCAAGAGCGGCAGTTCAACAATGACGCCGACAACGATCAAGATGAGAAGGCCGATCCGAGCCATGTCGCGCATAAAGAAAAACGACTCAACCGAGTCCGGCTTCTGGTCCACTCCTGTCTTCCTGCCTTCCTGATTGTAATTGATTCCACGTCCTAAGCACTTTGACAAATTCCGCCGAGAGTAAGAAGACGCACGAACTGTAATAGATCCAAAGGACGAGCACGACGAGTGTCGCGAGCGAGCCGTAAATGACGCTCGTGCTCGCAATCGACGACAAGTACCAGTTGATGAGCGCGCGCGCGGCATACCAAAGGAGTACGAAAAGGCCCCCACCCGCAAAGGCGTATCGCGTCGGGGCGCGGCGGCCGGTGAAGTATTTTACGGTTGCGACGAACAGCAAAACGATGACGGCCATTGTCGCGAGATGAAACCACGCGGCGTAGTCGTTCGCCGCGCGTTCGAGCGAGAGCCCGCGCGCGGCGAGCCATGTGCGCGAGAGAGCGATGAGATACGTCGCAACGAGCGCCATTGAGGCGACGATGAGAAAGGCGAGTGCGGCGACGAGCTTCATGAGGACGAGGTTGCGAACCGTGTGCGGCGGGAAGATGCGATTGAGCGCGGTGTCGATCGCTTCGAAGACGAGGCCGGCCGTGAGGAGCAGCGAGCCGAGGCCAACCGCAAAAAAGAGACCGCGCTTTTCGTTGAGTGTGCCGAGCGCGCGCGCGATATCTGGAAAGGTGCGCGAGGCCGTGTCGACGAACTCGCGAAAGAGCGGCGTGCCGGGCTCGACGAAGTGGCTGAGTGTTGCGAGCACGATGAGGACGAACGGGATGAGCGAGAGGATCGAGTAAAACGCGATGGCGGCCGCGAACGTGCCGCAGCCGTCGTGCGCATAGGCGACGATTGTTCGCCCAGCAATTCGAAGCCCAGCGCCGAGAACTGGTACGTCGAGAAGGCGCGAGGCGAAGATGCGAAGACGCCGAATCAACGCTCGCATGTCGCTAGTCTCGCGTTCGAAAGTGGAGGCGAACGGGACACCCTTGGAGCGAAAGCGCGTCCCGAAGGCGATTTTCAATGTAGCGCCGATAGTTGTCGGGGACTTTCTCCTGGGTGTTCGTTGCAACGACAAACGTCGGCGGCGCCGCGCGGGCCTGGGTGATGTAGAGAATTTTCATGAGCTTGCCTCGAATTGTCGGCGGCGGCTTTTCGACGACGAGTCGTTCGAGCGTGCGATTGAGGTCGCGCGTCGGGACGCGCTTTGTGTAGTTCGCGTAGACGCTGTCGACAAGCGGCAAGAGGCGGTCGACGCCAGAACCGGTGGTGGCCGTTACGAAGACTGTGGGCGTCTCTGGCAAGAAGTGGAGGCAGCGAGCGATCTCCGCGACCGCGGCGCGTTTCGAAATCTTCTCTTTCACCGCGAGGTCCCACTTATTGAGGACGACAACGAGCGCCCTCCCCTTGTCGCGCACGGTGCCCGCGAGTTTCGCGTCTTGATCGCTCGGCGTCCCCGACGCATCGACGACGAGCACGCTGACATCCGCGCGCTCAATCGCCTTGAGCGCAAGGGCGACGCTGTAGTGCTCGACGCGCTCTTTGATGCGCGCTTTCTGGCGAATCCCGGCCGTGTCGATAAACGTGTACGTCTTTCCGGCGATTTCGACGGTCGAATCGATCGCGTCGCGCGTCGTGCCGGCCAAATCCGATGTGATGTGCCGCTCCTCCCCCAGCAACCGATTGACGAGGGTCGACTTTCCAACGTTCGGCTTTCCGATCACCGCAATCCGCGGAATGCGGGATTCCGCAAGGGGCGCGGATTTTAACGCCAAGGCGCCAGGTCGCAAAGCACCCCCCGCCGGGCTTTTTTCTTTCGCCCCCTTCTCTTCCTCCTCCGATCTCAGCGTCTCAGTGTCTCCGTGGTTTCTCCTTTCATTCCCCTTCTGTTCTAGCAACGCATCGAGCAAATCCGCGACGCCGCGCCCGTGCAGTGCCGATATGGGATAAATTGGCTCGACCCCAAGCCGCGCAAAATCGTGGAGCCGCGCTTCGTGAACACCCTCGTCGACTTTGTTCGCCGCGACAAACACCGGGACCTGTGCGCGACGCAAGAACTGCCATGCGTCGAGATCCGACGCGAGAAGACCCTCGGACGAATCGACCACAAAAACGATCGCGTCGGCTTCAGCGATGGCGGTTTCCGTTTGATCGCGGATCGACGAAATCAGGGTGTCGTTCGACGCATCGTACCCGCCTGTGTCGACGATGCGAAAGCGATGGCCCACCCAATCGAATGCCGCGTAGTGACGATCCCGCGTGACACCCGGCGAATCTTCGACGAGCGCTTTTCGCGAACCGACGAGCCGATTGAACAACGTCGATTTCCCAACGTTGGGGCGACCCACAACGGCAACGAGCGGCAGCGCCGAACCCGCGTCACGCTTCGCCATCGGCGTCTCCAATTCCGAGGTCGCGCATCGCGCCTTCATCGTCGCGCCAGTTTTCACGAACCTTCACGGTGAGTCCCAGAAAAACATGGTGCGCCAAAAGTTTTTCGATTTCGTGCCGCGCCGCCTCACCGATCCGGCGCAGCATCTGCCCGCGACGACCGATGATGATCCCCTTTTGCGAATCGCGTTCGACAAAAATCGAGCACTCGATTCTCACCAGTTTCTTCGCGTCAGCCTCTTGAAAGGACTGCGTTCGCACGGCGACGGAGTAAGGCAGTTCGTCGCGCGTCGCGAGAATCACCTGTTCGCGCACAAGCTCCGAAACGAGAAAGCGTTCGGGGCGATCGGTGTAAGCGTCGTCGGGATAAAGTTGTTGTCCGACCGGGAGGAGCGCCGCCGCTTCAGCGAGAAGCCCGTCGAGTCCATCGCCCTTCGTCGCCGACGTTGGGACGATCGCCGCGAACGGATGCCGTTCCTTCATCACGCTGATCCAATCGAGGAGCGCGTCGCGCCGTTTCAAGAGGTCGATCTTATTGAGCACCAGGATGGCCGGCTTCTTTGCACGAACCACGGCATCGAGCACGGCGACTTCGTGCCGTTGCAATCTCGGCGTTTCAAACCGCACCGCCATCACGAACAAAACGGCATCCGCGCTGTCGAGCACGCCAAACGTTGTTCGCGTCAGCGTCTTTGCGAGCGGCTCGCGCTCAATTCGCACCCCCGGCGTATCTATAAATACAATCTGCGCGTTAGGCACCGTCTTGACGCCGAGAATGCGATTCCGCGTCGTTTGTGGCTTTGGCGCGACGATCGCCACCTTTTCGCCAACAAGCGCATTGATGAGCGTCGACTTTCCGACGTTCGGCTCACCGACGATCGCCACAAACCCAGACCGGTATTCCGCCGCGCTCGACACGGCGTCATCCTATCAGAGGATTACGGCTTCTTCCCAACCGCGAGCCGGCAGATGGATGGGGCGTTGCCTTGGAACCACGGGTGATCCGCGCAGATATCCGCGACCGTTTTGTTTTTCGCGGCCTTTCGTGCGCACGACGCTGTCTTCTTGGCAAGGTCGTTCAAACCGCTCATTCGCGATGCGAGCAACGGTTCCTCGACCTTGTTCGCACAATTGGTCGCAGATCCAACCAACGATATCGCCTGCGCGTAACTCTGGTTCCTGCTCAAGACCGGTGCCCCGCAGACCGTTGACGACACGACGGACGCCAAGACCTTTTCACCAAGGCACGGCTGGAGCATTGTACGCGCCCACTTCGCGAACTCGCGATGATGAAGGATGCTGTCCCGGCGCTGAAACAGCGGCTCGAGTCGAAGCACGAAGTCCTTAAGGCCGTTGTAATACGGCGCGATTGCGGCTGGAGCCGTCTTCCGAATCAGGTCGGCAAATTTTTCGATCTGCTCAAGCGAGTAGCTTGGGTTGGCACACACCGCGACCACGGTCGCGGCACCAACAGATTGCACTTGAAAACCCACGCGTTCGCTTTCGTTTCGGGCGGCCGCTTCGCCAATCACGCTGACGCGGCTCATGAGCTCCCGCAAGAAACCGCAAGGCAACCGCAAATCGTCCCGGTGTTTCGGCGTCCAGACACGCCCAAACAGGTCCGTGTCGGCCGCCGTGAGCTTGTAGCTTTCGGCCGAGGCCGGTGCCGGAAGCGCGGCGGCGATCAAAACTCCAAGTGTTGTTTTGCGAATATGCATATCGAGGATCTCCTTTCGTTCTGTCAATTAGACGAACGAAGTCGGGATTTATTCAATCGTCACTTCGCCATGTCGACCTGCACGCCCTTGGTTTCGTTGCGCAGCATCTGTTCGTAGCCTTGTTTGACGCGCTGCTGTACGTCGATGTTTCGCTTGAGGATTTCCTGCTGCAGCCCGTCGAACGCCTTGGGCGCCGCCGTCGGTGCGTTGAATTCCGTCGTCGAGTCGGTCGTCGTGGTCTCGCCCTTCCCTCGATAAAACGCATACGACGTCCCTTTCGCCGCGATCACCGTTGCGCGCCCCGAGACCCCAGCCGCATTGTAAACGCCCCGCAGGTCGGTGGTGTCGCCCCGAAAACGCCCGTCGCCCGAGCCGACGACGCGCACAAACACTTTTCGCACCGGCTTCGACGACGCGCTGTCGAGCACTTGCACGCGCACGCGCCCGGCCCCCGCGTCCTCCTTCACTTCGAGCTTCAAGTCCGACACGAGCAGCATCCCCGAGGCCTCGATCTCTTTCGCCTTGAGCACAACGAGGTACGCGCCCTTGCCGCCGACGTTGATGTCGATCGTCTTTTGCGTGTCGCGGTAAAGCGGTATTTCGGAGAAGCGCACGGTCCGCTCGACGAGCGGCTTAATGCCCGCGAGGTTCACCTTCGTGATGTTGTTCAAGTCGCGGTGAATCAAATACAGCTTCATCAGATCGACCTTGTAGACCGTGAGCGCTGCGTCCGTGACATTTCGAAAACTCACCTTCACCTGTCTCGCCTCACCCGGCTTTACCGTCGTTACTTCGGGAACGGTCAGCGTGAGGCGTTGGAAGTTCTGAATCGCTTCGCGCGCATCGGGGAATTTCTCCTCGATCGACTTGTAACGATCGAGCGCCTTCGCTGCTTCGCCAAGCGCATGGTGGATTTGCCCCATGATGAAGACGGCCAAGTCTTTGTTCGTGCTTTCGACCTTCTCTTTGCGCTCGTTGAAGTATTTGCCTTCTGCGACTTGTCGACAAAGGCGCATCGCATCGTTGTATTTCTCGAGCGCGAACGCGGCGAGCGCTTGAATGTACTCGTACGCGTCAAGGTAAGTCGACGTTGGGAAAATCTTTCGGAAGCGCTCCGTCAGCCCCATCGTCTCGGTGTGCGCTTCGCGTGTGAGGTACGTGTTTGAAAGTGCGAACGCCGCCTCGTCGGTCGTCGGATTCTCCGGGTAAAGCCCCATGAACTCCCAGAAGACGCGAATGGCATCGTCGAGCAGCCCAACCTTTTGGAGTTTCTGTTTTTTGAGCGCCTCGTCCTCGTGCGCGCGCTTCGCGAGATCGGCAAGGTGCTGAGCGAGCCCGTACGTCGCGTTCTGCACGGCTTGAACGTCAGGGTACAACGCCAAGAGGTCGCGCATGTAGCGCGCCGACGCCGCGACTTCGCCGTTCGAGTCAAGCGCGCCGCCGACTTGCGAGTCGACGTTAAAGCTCGCCTCCGTCGTCGCCTTCAAAACCTGAAGCCCGCGCTCAAAGTCGCGCATTGCAATGTACGCCGCGCCAATCTCAACCGACTTGTCGAGCGGCACCACGAGGTCGGGGTATTTCTCTTTGAGGATTTCGAAATACCGCACAACCTTATCCGACTGCTTTGCGTCGAGCGCGACAAAAAGCAGCATACGAACAATCTCCTTATAGATGTCGTCGCGAATGTTGTACTGCTCGCCGTGCCCCGCGAGGAGCTTTTCGAGTGACGCCGCGGCGTTTTTATACGCCTTCTTCTCAAACTCGCGGCGACCCAACTCGTAGGCCTCGTCGGGCGTCACACGATACGGGTCGCTGGAGAGAAGCGCTTTATCGAGCACTTCGAGGCTCGTCTCCTTTCCTGTCGACAAGAACGCGGGGTCGTACGCCCCGATAACGCGCGTCGGGAGAACGCGATAGAACCCCGGCACGACGCCAAAGAGATCGTAGCGGAGGCTCGTGTACCAACCGGTCGACTCGACCAAGAAGACGATTTTGTCGGGGCGAATCTCGACGTGGACGAATCCGCCTGAAATTGATTCGCGGTCAACACTCGTCCCCGCGGGGATCGGCTCCTCAACGAGCAGATACCCCGTTTGGCCGCTGTGAGACCCGCGAAGCTCAATCGACACCTGCGCGCGTTCGCCAAGCGGCAGCTTTGAGACTTTGTTTTTCCAGGTCTTGTAGTTGCCCGTGAGGATGCCGAACCCGCGCGGAAGCAAGCGCCCGTCATGGCGTCGCGGCGCCGGCTCGTACCAGCGCGTGACCTTGAGATGCTTATGCTCGTGGGATCGATCGATGCCGCGCGTGAAACCGGTCAAGAGAACCGAATACGAAAACTCGCCGCGCCCCGCGAGGTCGAGCTCGACCTTGTTCGCGCCGTCGACGAGCGTCGTGTGCGGAACATCGATGGTCCGAAGCCCACCGTCCGATTGCACTTCGACATCGCGGACCGCCTGCCCGTTCACGCGAATCGCGACGCGGTACCGGTCGCGCGCAAATCGAGTTGCGGCGTGGTATCGCGCGAGTGCTTGGATGGCCGCGTGCGTGAGCCGTGGCGAATGCCAACAAAAGCCGTGGCGACGCGCGAGAAGAAAATCGATTCCCGCTTTGACCGCCGGGTCCGCCGGCGCACCGCGCTGAATCGCATCAACGACAAGCGCGACGGTCGTCAAGTCGTCCCGAAACCAGATCGCCCGTTTGTAAAACGCTTCGTTGTACGCGCGCACGACGAGCGAACCGAACGACGTCCCAACTTTGCGCGCAAGCTGCTTTGACAACTCAGCGACCTCGGTGCGCCGACCGAGCCGATCGAGCGTCAGCGTCAAGTGCGCAAGGGCGCTGTATGACAGCCGGTTTCGTAGCCGGAACAGTCGATTCGCACTCATGAAGACGTCCACCTGCGCGGCGCCGAGCATCGCCTTTTCGCGAACGTGCGCAAGCGCGAAAAGAAGCGCCGCCTTTCCATCGTTGTTCGACTCCTCTTGTTCGCGAAAGCGCGCACCAACGTAGGCGATAAGACTCTTCAGCACGCGGTCGGGTCCCTTCGCGCCGGCCTCGTTCGCTAGGAGCAGCGCCCGAAGCGCCTGCGCCGAAACAAACGGGCTCGAACCCCCGCGCCCCGCCCACGCGAATCCGCCGTCCGAGTTCTGGGCCATTGCAAGCGACTGCGCGAGCGCGTGAAGCTGCGACTCAAGTTTCGCAACATCGGCGCCACCCCGTTCGCGCCCGCGCAGATACTCGAGAACGTGGTGCGTGATGAGAAGCCAGTCGGCGATCGACCCCGCGGCCGCAGCAAAGAGCCCCTGACGTGACAATGCCATCTCGACGAGCAGCCGATTCGGCGGCGGGCCAAGATCGATCGTCATCGCGCGTCGCTCAAACGTGCCGTCACCGAGCGTCACCGTGCGCGTGACCGACGTCTGCGCCGTTCCACTCACCCCCGCGCGCCGTTCCGAGCCCCACGGGAGCAGCGGCAACTCCGTCCGCTCGCGGTCCTTGTGCGCGCCCGCCTCTGCCGTCGTTTCAACGGTCGCGACGTTCTTCGCGCCCCACTTGAAATTCCAAGCCTCGAGCGGATCAAGCGCCGCTTCGCCGGCCCCGCGCCCGGGCGCCTCTACCTTCGTCGCACGCGTCACCTTTGACTCACCAAGCGTCACGCTCGTCGTGACGTCCGCCGTGACGGCCGCACCCGTAAAGTTGTGCACACGCACGAGCGGTTTTACGACGTCGCCCTCTGTGATGGCGCGCGGAAGCCGTGCCTCGACGAAAAAGTCACGCTTCGACACGACCTCGTCGCGCCCCTCGCCGACAAGCGTCGCCGCCGTAACGCCGCGCACCGTCATCCGCCACGTTGTCGTGTTGTCGGGCAACTTAAACGCGACGACCGCCTCGCCGTTTTCATTCGTCACAACCGACGGTGTCCAATAGGCGAGATCTTTGAAATCCGCGCGAACCTTGCCCTCCGCTGCGCGCTCCTTGCCTTCGAATTCGTCATCGCTGTCTCGCGCGGACTTAGGTTTACCGTTCTTTGCGCGCTCCTTGTGCCAGCCATATCGGCGCGGGTGTGCCGGACCCCTTCGCATGCCCGCGCGTCCCATGGCGCGCCCCGTCGCAATGTCCATTTCGGCCACCGGTGAAGCCGCGGGCGGCGGAGATGGCGCCGCGACACCCCCGGCCGCGCCGAGAATCGACGTCGACGATGCCGGCATGTCCAGCTTCTTCCCGGACTTCTCCTCCGAGGTCCGACGCGCGTCTTCGGCCAAGAGCTCATCCGAAATTGTTTTCGTGACGCCCTCGTGGCGATAACGATTCGACGCTGCCGTGGCGACGACGATGTCGCGCGACTGCCCATAGAACAGATCCGCGAGCACCGGCGCCTGGTCGGGAAACAAGCTAAACAACCCGACGTCGACAGCCGCGAGCGAAAGCGATGCACGGGCCGGGCGGCCATTCTGATCGGTCGCCTTGAGCTTGACCGAAAGTTTCTTCCCGGGCGCCGAGACCTTATCGACCGCCGCAACTTCGACCTTCAACCCGCGTTTGACCCGAAAATCGGTCGACGCCTGATGGAGCTCCTGGCCCTCGAGCATGGCCGCCGCCACGCGAACGTTCGGCGCGTAGTCCGCTGCAACCCGGAACGAAAACGGGTTTTCGCCCGCTCGCATCCGAACGATCTTGTACCCCACAACGCCGTCCGCTTCGAAAGTGACAAGCGCAAGGTCGCTCCCGGTCGCGACGCGTGAATGGAAGTGAATTCCCGCCATCTCGCCGACACTGAGCTCGCCGCGCCCCGAGAAAACGCGCAATCGAACCGCATCGTCGTCGCCCGACGCCGTCGTCCGCGCCTCGGCCGCGATCGGGTTTCCAAATCTGTCGTACGCGAGCGCCCGAAAAATGTACGTGCCGCCGCGCGCGAGCCGAAAGCGCGCAAGTGCCCTTCCCGTCTGGGAATCCGCATCAACGTCGATGCGCGCGACACGAATTTCACCCGTGTCCCGTCGCGCAAATTCGGCCAGCGTCTGCTCCGTGAGCGGATCTCCACCCGGCTTTCTCGACACCGTCGCGGTCGGCGCCACAAACGCATCGACGACGAACTTCACACCACCCTTCGGCTTGTCGAGCACATCTCTCGCCTCGATCGAAACGAGCGCCTCATCGCCGACCAGATAGACCGGCCGGTCGACCTTCGCCGTCGCCGTAAACTCCTCGGTCGCAAGCCGCACACTCCCACGCGCCGAAACCCCTTCGTCCGGGAGCTGCGCCGTCACAACGAGCGTCTGGTCCCAATCGTAGTTTCGCGTCTCATATGAAAACGCCGCCTCACCCTTTTCCGACAGAACGGCCTCGGCATAAATCCCGTCCGGCGCGAGCGTGTACGAAACCTTTTTCCCCGACACCGGCTCGCCGAACTGATACTGCGCCTTGATCTTCCCGGTGATCTTCTCGCCCCGCATGAAGACCGGCCGGTCGAACGCGACTTCGACGCGCACCTTCTCGATCTTGTACTGCTGCACTTGGAAGTTTCCCGCGAAGAGCGCCGCGTCTTTTTTCTCATGCGGCTTGTAAACGAGTTGCACGCGGTACGTACCAAGCGGCGCATTCGGGTCGAGCGCCAGCGACGCCGCCGCCGACCCAAACTCATCGAGCGTCACCTCGCGCCGCAAAATCGCGTCCCCCCGCGGACTCGATACCGTGAGGACATACGGCTCGCCCACCTTGAACGCGTAGCTCCCGCGCTCGATGCGACGCAAAATCGCTTTGATGTGAACTTCTTCTCCGGGCTTGTACGCGGGTCGATCGGTGTAAACGAGGCCGCGCGGCGTCATCACTTGGACCGCGCCGCCGATGTATCCCGACGGATTCCCGGCCATGTTGCCGCCCTCGCGCGCGAAGACCGTGTGGTTCGCAAGGTCTTTCAACGCCGCATCGCGCTTGTGCCAAACGCCGTCCGCGCCCGTTGTGCCCTCGAGAACGACTTTCTTCCCGTCCGACACCAAAACCTTGACGCCGCTCCACGCCTTGTTTCGCCGCACGTCGACCGCCAGCACCAACAAATCGCGTCGCGTCGCCTTCGTGATGAGGGCGAGGTCGCTTACGTGAACAACCGTCGTCGCTTCGAGTTTCCCGCCCGCAATCGTGACCGCATAAACCCCCGGCTCGCGCACCGGCAGCTTCACCGTGTGCTCCGACTCTTTCCACTTCACGTACCCCGCGACTTTTTCGTCCCACAGCTTGTCGGGCGCGATGAGCGCCAAATCGAGCCCCTCAAGCCCCGTCAGGCGCTGCGTTCGCTTAAAGAAAGTCTCCATGTCGACTTTGTAGAGGCGCATCGACAGCTTCTCGAGGTTTCGCTGCGTGACTTTTATGACCGGCGTTTCGTTGGTGCGAAAAATCTTTTCGGTCACAACTTTAAGCGACTCGTCCTTGAAGCGTTGCAGGAGCTGCTGCGCCTGCCAACGGTGCGACCCTTGAACCTTTTCGAGCTCCTTCATCGCTTGGTCAAAGTCGCCGAGCTTATTCGCGAGCGTGAGCGCCATTTCATAGTGCCCGCGCGACCCTTCGGGGTACGTCGCATACTTCGACACGAGCGCGCGCCACGCCTTCACCGCTTCACCGAATCTCCCCTGGTCGTATTCGATCTGCCCGAGAAGCCGCATCACGCGTGGGTTTCGCGCATCGAGCGGGTAACGCGCCGCAAATTTCCCCCACTCCTCCATCGCCTGTTCGTAACGCTTCGCGAGGTAATGTTCCGCGGCGATTTCAAACTCCGCGTCGAGAATCGCCCGCTGCGCGCGCTCCGAGTCGCGGTCGGCCGGGTGCGCGATGAGATAATTGCGCCACGTCTCGATCGCCTCGGCGTACTTTCGCTGCGCCCTCAAAACATCGCCAAGCCGCACTTTGGCGCGCGCCGCTTCAAACCAGCCCGGCGAGTCGGCGGTCTTGTTCGTCGCAGGCCCGACGGAACCGAACTTCTGGATCACGCGCCGGTAAGCAAGCGCCGCATCGTCGTGTCGCCCGCGATACATATATGCATCGCCAATATTGAGTTCCGCCTTGGCCGCCCACTTGTGCGCGGAGTATTTTTCGGCAAAGTCGCGCGACGCTTTGACGCCGCGCTCGAGGTCGCGATCGCTCCCCGGCGTCGGCATGTTGAACGTCCGCGCGATTCGAAACGACGCATCTGCCGCGAGTTTGTGCCCCGCGTGGTCGTCCAAGAAATCTCGAAACGCTTTTCGCGCCTCGGAGAGGTTCCCCATCTTTTGTTGTGCTAGGCCAAGCGTAAACCGCGCCTCCGGCACGAGCGCACCGTCCTTAAACTCCTTCAAAAACGCCTGAAGCTCACGCACAGCCGTCCACCCGTCGCCGCGAAAGTGGAGCGACCGCGCGATTCGATAGCGCGCCTCTCGCTGTTTTGCGGGCGAAAGGCCGAGCCCGAGGGCGAGCCGGTAAAAGGTTTCCGCGCGGTAGTAATCTGGTTTTTCGTCGCGCGTTTTCGGCTTAAACGCTTTGTCCGCGATGTTGATGTAAATCTTCGCAACATCTTCTTTGCGCTTCGTCGAAATGAGCTCACCCGTTTCTGCGAGGTAGATTCTGTCGGCGCGCTCATAGTCTTTGAGCGCAACGTAAGCGTCGGCCTTCAAAAAATTCGCTTTGGTTGCAAACGGCGACTTTGGCCACTTATCGCGCAGCCGATCGGCCGTGCGAATCGCCTCGCTAAACCGCTTCGCCTGAAACTCGGCGCGCGCAAGCCAGTAGGTGAGGCGCGGCGCATTCGCCGCCGCGGACGCCGAAGCGAGCCGCTTCTTTATGAGGCCGATCGCCTTGTCGGGCTTTCGCTCGACCATCGCCTCGAGAATCGGATCGGCCTTCGTTGCATAAGCTGCTGGTGCACAGGCGGCCGATGCGAGAGCGGTTACAGTAACGATGAACGGCAAAAGATGCTTCATAAGACACCTCCTTGTGGGGGGCGGATGGAACCTTTGAAAACGACCGGATTGTAGGAGCGCGGTGGGCAAAAGGAAAGGCTCATAAAGATTCAACTATTTCGTTAGACGCGCGGTATTATGCTTCGATCTCCCGATTCGGCTGTTCACGTTGTGGTACCCGCGGAACTACCGAGACGCCCGATCGGCATTCATGGCCTGCAGCGTCTTAAGAAGATTGTCCTCTGTTGCCTTTAATGCGTCCGCTTCTTGCTTCGCAATCTCCTGATCGATCGCAGCTTCCTTTGCCTTGTCGCCGTAGGCACTATCGGCACTGACGGGCGATACCCCCGAATACCCTCTGAGGCAACACCCCGCGATCGCCTTTTCAACATCCTGCTGGCAATTGGCGGACGTAACGCTGTACTCCTGCTTGTACCCTGGCGACGCATTCAGGCACGCGAGAATATCCGCATCGGCCGCCTCCGAACACGGAATGGGACACCGCCCCCACCGAAGCCAGCCGACATTGACCTTGTACAGTCGCACCACCCACTCGTAGTCTTGGGACTGAAACGGGGTGTTTTCGCCGCGAACACCCCGCCCTTCCATGACACGCTTCCCATCGTGATAGACGTTCGTGTGCTTGAGATTCGCAAGGCATGCGGAACCCGCCTGTCCGAGTGGCCTGAGAATATTCTTCTGTATCCACGTCTCGTTCGGGGTTGGATTCCCCGCGACGTTCTTACCGGCCACAACGAAGCCAATTAGACCGCTCGAATCTGTTTGCCGGTATCGTTCCGTATCCGCTTCCGCTTGCTTGACTTTCGCGGCCTGGTCCGAGCCAGCGCCACCCGGCCCTTCGCCGTCAAGCCCGAGCGGGTCGCGGCGATTCAGCGGGTCGTTTCCGGTGAGCGTGTAAGGGTTGCCAAAATTCGCCGGGTCGCCCCACGTGCCGATCGGGTCGCGGCTCATGAAGACGCCGAATGTGGTGTCGTAGAAACGGGCCTTCATATAGATGTGGCCCGCATTCGAGGCGAGGCGGCTCTCGTGGTCGAAGTGGTGCCCCATGAAAAGCCACGGGTTTCCAATCGGTCGGTCGTCGAGATTCGCGTTTTCGTACGAGCGCGGCATAAGGCTCTGCGGATGGAGGATCGTCGGCGAACCTTTGTCATCGTATTTGTAGAATTCGGCCGGTGTCCCGTTCGACTCGACGAGCTGGGTCGTGTTGTTGTTGAAATCTTTGAACAGGAAAAAAATCCGGTTCAGCGTCCCGCCGCCGTCGATGTCGGCGTGCATCACCTGGACGTCGTTCGGTTGTTTCCCGAAGATATATTGGCGATTTGTGACCTCTACCGCGCCCGCGTCCGGGAGCACGGTCTCTTCGATCATATTGGTGTCGTCCCAATAGAACCGCCGCATGGAATCGAGCACGCCGCGGTTCTGCACAACTTTTTGAATTCGGCGCCCGGTCGGGATGGGCGAGAGTTCTGAGTCGTAGTTGTACCGCGCGTAAACGACATATCCGCCGTCCTCTTGCGTCGTCGAGAGGAGCGCCCGCAGGCGGTGAAAGACGTCCCACTGGTAAAGGAATCCCGGGTCTCGAGAGCGATCGCCGCTCCCGGCCGCGCCGCCGGCGTCGTTGTCGCCGTCGTGGTCGATCCCGCCGTCGAACTCCGGCTCATTCGCCGGCCCTGGCGCGTTCAGCTGGGTTCCACCTGGCGTGATGGTCTGCGTACGTCGATTCTGCGCGCCATCGTATGCCGATGTGACATTCGTCGATCCCGTGAATGACTGCGATCCGCCGTCGAACACTGCGCTGCTCGACCGCTGAGAGTTTTGCGCCTTTATTCGACCGGCGGAATCGTAACTCGCGCTGTAGAGGTTGACCTCAACAGTCGGCGAATTAAATTGCAACTCGTTAAACCCAGTCGCCTGATGTCCGCGGCTGAGACTGTCTACCGCCGCTTGTCCATACGATCCGTGATTCGTCGAGATCACATCGCGGCCTTCCGAAATAATTCGCGTCGTGCTCGAATGAAAGAATCCGCCGATATCCCGGTTGGTGTTGGGCGGTGGGCAGATCGTCCCCGATGTATCGTCCGTGACCGTCACCGTTGCGGTGTTCGCGAACCGAAACATTTGGTCCATCGCGTTATAGGTGAAATGAACCACTCGTCCGCCGTCGGGCGCGACGAAGTTCGGGTAGAAAACCTCGGAGCGCATCGTCGAGACGTATCCGTTCGTCACGGCGCGGCCGTTTTGTAGCTGCTCGGCGAGTCGCCCGAGCGAGTCGTACTTCGAGACGACCGTCCAATCGTCGTTCACGTCGGCCGGATCGTTGTTGTCGGTGCTTTGGATCACGTGGCTCCGCCCGTCGTATGCCCACGTCTGAACCGTCGTGCCGACGAACATCGCGATCCCCGCGGCAACGGTGCGCCCCGACGTCGACGTGACATCTCGCCGCGTGCGCCGCCCTTCGCCGTCGTACGTCATCGTGAGCGTCGTCCCGTCTTCGTTCGTCTCGGTCACAACGTCGTCATCGGCGTTGTAAGTTCGCGTGACGGTTTTGCCATCGGCGCGCGTGATTTGCGTCACCCGCCCGAGCGCGTCGTACGTTAACGCCGTCGTGTTACCGTTGTCGTCTTTCTTTTTGACGACCTGCGAGTTCGGGTCCCACTCGGTGACCAGCGTGATGAGCCCGTCGGGGTTGAACGCCGTCACGTCGAGCCCCGCGTCCGACTCGCCCGTCGTCGTGAGTTCGTGCACCTCGGTCCAAAGCCGCCCGAGTCCATCGTATCGATACCGAATCGCGTTGCCGCGATCGTTTCCGCCATCCGCGAGGACCGGCCCGCGCGCATCGTATTTGCTGACGAGGTTTCCGCGGCTATCGAGGTCGAAATACTCCGTGTGTCCGCCAGGATCGGCGACGCGACGCAGGCGATTCAACGCGTCGTAAACCTTCGTTGTGGTGAGGATTTGCGCGCCGCTCCCCGCATCGGCGAGGTGCTGCGCCACATCACCCGTTACGTTGCCGTTCGGGTCAAACGTGAACGTCGTCCCGCTCGAAGCGATTGCGCCGCCGTCGGGGTGTATTCCAGAGATGGGAAGCGTTTGGTCGATCATCCGATCCGCGCCGTCGTATCGATTCGACGTGGCGCCGCCCGTGTCGCGCACCGTGTACGTGACTCTCGAGCGCGCGTCGTACTCCGTCCGCTCGGAAACTTTTTGGTCGCCCGGCGTGAGCGGGCCGTCCGTGAGCGCAGCCGCCCGCGCAAGCGAAATTCCCGTCGGCAAAAAGAGTTCGCGATCGACTTGGATGCGCCGACCCAGCTCGTCGAAAAGGAAGTTCGTCCGCGCGAGGGAGGTTTGCGCGCCACCGACGACGGCGTTCCCCTTGACCTCGACCTTGATCGCACGGCCGTCGGGGTCGAGCGTCAGCTCCGTGCGCGTCCCCACACGATCGATGCGCGCCTTGACGCGATCGAACCCATCGAACTCGCTCGTCCATGTGTGACTTCCGACGGCGTCGGTCGCCACCGTGAGGTTCCCGTTTAGGTCGTAGGTGTAGGTTATCGTCGATGCGCTCCCCCCTTGCCCGCCGCGGGTCGACGACGTCATCAGGTTCCGCGTGTCGAACGCATAGAGTCGAACATTGTCCGTCTGCGTCCCCGCGACCGCGAGCGGGCTCTCGTTGCGCGTCAGATTCCCGTTGGCGTCGTATCGAAAGCGCTCGGTCAGCGTCTCGGGCTCGGCCGACGCGGGGGACGCTGGGTCGCGCGTTGCGTCGTTCGTCTTTTCGACCGGCTGGTTCAAAATGTCGTACGTCGTCGTGTTTCTAAAGAATTCGCGGGACGAGACGACAAGCGGAAGGTGCGTCGTCGGGCTCGTCGTCACGTTTTGGACCGACACCGCCTTTCGATTGTTGTTTGCGTCGTATTCAAAGTGGCGGAGGAACCCGCGCGCCTGCGAGCCATCGATCTTCGGCGCCTCCTCCTCGACGATCTGATCAAGCGCGTTGAAAAACATCTTCTGCACGTTGCCCCTGGCGTCCGTTAACGTCTTCACGTTCCCGCGCGCGTCGTAAAGGTACTCTGTCGAAAGCGCGAGCGCCGCCCCCGGGTCTATGCGGTTCGCGCCGAGCGTGGCATCGACGATTCGCTGTTTGAGATAGCCGCCCGTCGTTCCGTTTCGGCCCGCGCGAATATCTAAGCCGTCGCCGTCCGGATCCGATTCGGGGTGGTATGCGAACGTCGTGATGTTTCCGCGCTCGTTCTCGATCTGCGTCGGTTGCGCAAACGCGTTAAACCGCGTCGTCGTCACGATCGCCTGCTGCGTTGTCCCTTCGGCGATCGCCTGCTTCGTCCCCGCGACGAGCGTCACCGTCGGGCGCGCCGTGCGCACAACGTTTCCCATCGTCTGATTCGTTGCGCCATCGCCGTTCACGTCGCCCTTCGACAAGATCGCGCCCGGAACCGTGATGCCCCAGTCGGTCGCCTCGGCGGGTGTCGTCGCCGCCTCCTGATAATCGTATGTGTAGGTCGTTGTGTAGCGCGCCGCCGATTGGCTCCCGCCGTTTTGCGGAATGTACGACGCGTCGTTGCCGCGCGGAGAGACCACCGTGAGCAGCTGGTTGAAAAGCGGCTCGTAAGTATATGTGGAGCGGATCTGCGTCTGCGCGCCGCCGCGCGTCTGATCCGGCACCTTCGTCCGCGTGAGAAGATTGCCGCGTTGAAAGCGGTCCGCGTTGGCGTCGTCGTAGGTTGAGTCGGTGCGGTTCCCGAGCGGATAGACGACCGACGTTTGGAGCCCGTCGGCGTTGTAAGTGCGATCGGTCGTAAAGGCGCCACCCGATGGGTCGACGACCGTGCGAAGCGCCTGCCCCGTCGCGTTGTGGTACGTCACGATCGTGTTGCCGCGGCGGTCGACGACGGTCGTTTTCGACGTGGTCCCCGCCGGGCCGCCGCTCGGCGCGAAGTCGTAAGCGACGCTGAGGCTGCCGCCCGCCGCGACGCCGCTCGCATTGGTGCCGCCGACGGTTTGCGCGGTGACGCGGTCGAATGCGACGCCCGATGTACCGTACGTCGTCTGGAGATAGGCGGTGGTTGAAGCGACGGCGACTTCGTTCGGCGCGACGATCGCGGTCAAGTTGTGTACGAGTTTCGGGTCGGACGAGCCGGTCGCGTATTGGTACTGCTCGGTTTTGCCGCTCGGGAAGTCGTTCCCCGCGTCGGGAGCCCCAGTCGCGACGGGCGATCGCGCCGCGGTGAGGTGATCTAAAACATCGTAAGTGAAGTCGACGACGCGGCCTGAAAAATCGGTAATGGTGTCGAGGCGGCCGCTGCCTGTGTAGGCGAGCGTGATCGGTCGGCCCATCTCGTCATCGATTCGCGTGAGCTGGCTCCCGGTGTAGACGTAGGTGTGGAGGTCGCCGGTGCGGTGCCGGACTTGGGTGAGGCGCCCCGACGTCAAGTCAAACGTAAAAACCGTTCCGTTCGACTTTCGAAGTTCGAAGGCGCTTCCGGTCTTTCGGAGTTTCGTGAAGTGGCCGGTGGGCGATGTGAAGGCGCCGCCGCCCGTCGCAACGTAGCGGTCGCTTCTCCCGGTGCCGTCGTGGAAGAGCACGTCGCCGCTTCCCGAAAGTTCCTCGACGCGTCGAAAGACGTTCGCGTCCCAGCCGTAGCCGAGCGGCCCCAGTTGATCGTTGAAGCTGCGGTACGTGCGGACGAATGAAAAGCCGAGGCTTCGCGCTTTGATCGCCATGTCAGTGCGCACGACGCGAAGCTCGCCGCTGTGAAGGAGCACGCCGCCCGGGTTGTCGTTCGCCGATTGGCCGAGGCTTGGGCTTCGCGCCGGCTCTTGAAGGTACGGGCCTGCGTCTGCACCCGCTCCCGCATCCGCCCCCACGCCCGCATCCGCTCCCGCATCCGCTACCGCTCCCGCGTCCGCTCCTGCATCCGCTCCCGCGTCCGCATCCGCTACCGCCCCCGCATCGGCTTCGGTCCCCGCATCAGCGCCCGGCGACGTTGGTTTTGCACAGCCAAAAACAACGCACAAAACGCCCAACCGCCAACCGGCCAATAGATCTCGATATGCCTTCACGGGCACCCCGTCCAAATAGAAACCGAGTGATCAGCGACTCGGCCTGATTGGACTCGCATAGTCCAAATTGTAAGCGATGCCTTTCTGTTTTTCCAACGGCAGACGTTGAACGATTGTCACCGATTAATCCTGAAATCCCCTGATTCCCGGACAACGGGCAACAATTGCGCGGGGCGGGCGGGGGCTGGGCTCGCTCCGGCTCGCAAAAGTCCTCGGGTCTGACATGAAATGTGAGTCTGCACGAAACGAATCAAACATCATGAGAACGGCAATTCCACGCCCCATCGGCACCTCATCCCCTGCGGATGCGACCCGAAGCAAGCCCAATTCCCGCCCGCCGAACCAGAACCCGGCCGTTTTCCTGAAACGGCGGCTAAGGGACTTGGGGGTC
>JACPTQ010000088.1 GCA_016192705.1 Deltaproteobacteria bacterium
AACTCTTTCCGCTCACTCACCGCATCTCTCACTTTCCACGTCACGACGATCCTCCTTCGCCAGCCGTTTTATGCCATCCAAATGTGTCACCCGATCACCCGGGCTGATCTGTTACCCCATTACCCGGTTTGGACCGAGCGGAGGCGGTCGCGGGAGCGGGGGCGGTTGCGGGAGCGGGCGCGGGTGCGGGCGCGGGGGCGGGAGCGGATGCGGTTGCGGGCGCGGATCAGGAGCGGAACGAGCACGAGCACGTTGACGAGCACGACGACGACCACGACGACGGAAGAGCGGGAGCGGAGGCGGGAGCGGGTGCGAAGGCGGGAGCGGGAGCGGAGGCGGGAGCGGTTTCGACGGGTGGGGTTGGCTGTCCCCAGGCTGTGACCGATCGCCCCATTTGACCGACTGCGGCACGTCGCGGAACTCACGTTCGGGTACCGCAAATCGCCGGTGAAAATCATCGAATCGCAGCGATACGCCTAGAATTCACGGCAGTTCGATGGGCGGTCGCGATGGTATGGGTTCTGCACATCCAGCCTTCAGGGAAATTCGTGTCGTCGGTGGAATGGCATAGCGTTTCGGGCAGAAACGTCAGGGAAACCTGGAGGAATCGCTTGGGAAACAGATTTCGACATCTTGCTTTGTTGACCGCGATTTTGAGCGCGCTGGGGTGTGGCGACGACAAGGGCCCTGGAAAGAACACTGGGTGCGAGGGTGCCGCGTGCGAAACGCCGCCGCCCACGATTAACCCGAATGGCCCGTGTCAGGCCGACGCCGATTGCGGCGCGACGGCAAGCTGTTATCGGGGCGCATGCCTCGCGAACGCGATTTTGAAGTGCGAGGGCGGAAAGAAGCCGATCATCCAGGTCGACCCCGCGTCGATCGAGTTTGGTTCGATTCGCGTAGCGGCGCCCGTCGAGCGGGCCCTCACGGTGCGTAACCTCGGCGACTGCGCGCTCAAGTTGACGAGTGCGAGCTTTGACCCGGGCGCATCGACGGAGTTCGGTTGCGCGAACTGCACAGGGTTTCCGAAGACGCTTCTCCCGTCGGAGCGTGAAACGATCAACCTTGTTTACACCGCCGTCGATGTCACACCCGATACGGCACTTCTATCGATCACGTCGGACGACGCTCAGTTTCCGCTCATTCGCGTTCCGCTCAAGTCAGAAAATAAGGGCACACCGACGATCGCGGTCGACCCCACAACGCTCAACTACGGTTACGTTCCGCAAGGGTCGACGCGGGCGCAAACGTTTACGGTGCGAAACGCCGCGGTCGGTGACGGCGTCCTCACGATTCGCGAAATCGCTAATCGCCCACTCACGAGCACAACGTACCGCATCGTTCCGTCGCGGACGCTCCCGGCTTTTCTGAACGCGGGCGAGGCGATGACGGTCGAAGTGACGTACGCGCCGCAAGACGCCGCGCTGCACACCGAGGCGATCGCGATTGCGTCGACCGACACCGCGAAGCCAATCGTCGAAGTTGCGGTCACGGGCTACAGCGCGACGCCGCCCAGCATCGACGTCACGCCAACGACGCTGACATGGGGGAACGTCCCGCTCGGCACGACGGAGCGAAAGCAACTGCGTGTCACGAACAACGGTGGTTCGCCGCTCACCGTGTCGCTGCAGCTTGACCAGCTTGGCTCGACCGATTTCAGTTACTCGTCGACGATCGTCCCGATGGCCGGGTTTGCCGCGCCGATTGCGCCGCACGCGAACGCCGACGTTTTCGTCGATTTGACGCCAACGACGAACGGCATTCAGCGCGGACGCCTCGTCATCAACTCGAACGACCCGGCGACGCCGCAGGTCACGGTCGACCTCTCGGGCACCGGCGCGCCGAACGTTGGGTCGGATGTGCTGAAGCTCGAGATGACATTCGATAACGGGTCGGGCGGTTGGGCGACGAACGATTTTCGCAACGTCGACTTGGTGTACGAGAATCCGTACGGCGACGCGGTGTCAAAGGCGAATCGCGCGCCCGATTGGGGAACATTTGGGCACCCGCGGTGGCAGTCGTATTCCGCTGAGAAGCCGGAAATCATCATTCACGCCGACGCGGGCGGAACGAACGGCGACTACAAAGTGAAAGCCGATTACGTCGAGGATTGCAGCGCGGCGATCTCGCAGCTGGTCGCGTCGATCCTTGGGATCGCGGCGAACGCGCTCATCGCCTACCTGACGAGCGGTGTGACGCTGCCGGGGCTCGACCAGGCGATTGCGAACGTTTGCACGAGCCACGACGCGACCGACGTGCAGGTCAAGGTTTACATCAACGGGACGCTCATCCGGACGAAAGTTGTGAGCGTTTCGCGAAAGGGCGAAGTGAAGAACGTCTTCACGATTCGGCGAACGAACGGAGTCTTCAATGTCCTCTAAACGCGCTTTCGCGGGCATCCTGGGAGTTCTCGCGCTTGCGTGCGGCGAAGAGGCGCCGTCGCGGCCGATTCCACAGGGGCCCGAGTCGCGCGTTGATGCTGGAAGTGGGGTGGCCGGGCCAGCGTCGCTTGTGGCTGAGCCGACGCAGGTCGGTTTCGATTGCACGGCGATTGGCTGCAACACGACGCGCGTTGTGAAGTTGACGAACAGCGGGCGTGGTTCGGCGATTGTGAACAAGGTCGAGCTCACGCAGGGGTCGAGCCCCGACTTTACACTCGAGCCGCAGGGGCTTTTGCCGCAGACGATTGCCGCGGGGGCGAGCTTTGAAATCGTCGTCGCGTATCGGCCGAGCGACACGCTCACCGACACCGGGACGATGCGCGTCGAATTTGGCGCGGCGGTTGGTGGCGACGTGCAGACGGTGCAGGTCGAGCTTGCGACGCGGAGCATTGGCACGGCGACGCTTGTTGGGACGCCGGCCGCGGTCAACTTCGGCTACGTGGCGCAGGGCGCGCGGGGGACGCAGGCGATTCAGCTGAAAAACACGTCGACTGGCACGGCGATCATCTCGGTCGACTCTGCGCTGATCGAGCCGAACACCGCGCCGTTCCGGCTTGAGACGGGCATCCCGCCGATCATTCTGTTGAATCCGGGTCAGTCGCGCGACGTGAACGTCGTTTATGAACCGTCGGAGCAGGGCGTGCACTCGGCGACGGTGGAGTTTTCGTCGACAAGCGGTGGTCAGGGCGTGCCGCTCATCGAGGCGACGCTGCGCGGGACGACGTATCAGAACCCAACGGTTGCGCTCACGCCGACGTCGATCACGTTCCTCACGATCCTAAAGGGTGCGACGCAGATGCAGCAGCTCGAGGTCAAGAACGCGGGCGCTGACGGGCTTACGATCACGGGGCTCGCGTTTGAGGCGACCTCGTCGTCGGCTTTTTCTGTGACGCCGACGCAGCCGCCGGCAACACCGCTCGCGACGGGCACCTCAGTGCGGTTGACGGTCAATTTCACGCCGCAGGCCGCGGGGGCGCACCAGGGGTCGCTCAAGATTTCGACGAACGACCCCGTGAACCCCGAGGTGTGGGTCGCGGTGAACGGCGGGTCCGTGTGGCCCATCCTTGAAACGTCGCCGGCGTCGATCGCGTTTGGGCAGCTTGTGCGCGGTTGGACAAGCCCGACGAAGACGATCACCTTGCGGAATAACGGTGTCGGCGCGCTCGAAATTCAGCAGATCGATTTTGGGCCTGGGTCGAGCGCGAGTTACACGTGGGTTGGGACGCGGCCGCTTCTGCCGAAAACGCTGAACGAGAACGAGTCGGTTCAGGTGCGCGTGAAGTACGAGCCGGGTATGCTGGGGCTTGAGTCCGCGACGATTAAGGTTGTGAGCACCGACGCCGACCAAAGCGAGCGCCTCATCACGCTCACGGGGACGGGCGTGACGTGTGCGGCCGGGTGTCCGATGGCGAACGCGACCGCCGATTGCTCGGCCGGAAGCTGCAACATAGGTTCGTGCGCCGCAGGGTACGCAGACACCGACGGTGTTGTTGGGACCGGATGCGAATGCGCGATCGAGAGCGACGAGGCGGGGCAAACGTGCGGCGATGCGCGGTGGCTTGGGCAGGTGACCGACGACCCGTCGCAATCGATCACCATCAAAGGGAAACTCACGTCGCGCGGAGACGGCGATTGGTACAACGCGTTTGCCGTTGACAACGGCGGCTGGGACGAGATTTTTGGCGACGATTTTAAGGTGCGCGTGCGCTTCACAAAGAAGCCGTCGTACCCGATCACGATGTGCGTCTACCACGTGAAGCGCGGCACGCATCAAGGGATCTGCACGCTTGAGAACATGAGATGCAGCGACGATGTGAGTTGGGGCGGCAGTTACGGCTCGGGCGACGACGCCGATGTTTTCGTCCATGTCTACACGACATCGTCCAATCCCACGACTTGCGAGACGTACGAAATCGTTATCTCAAACGGCTAACAGAGCGGACTGGGTTTCTTGTGGAATCCTCTCGTCGCGGGAGCGGAGCCGGGATCGGAAGCGTGCGCGCGAATGACCGTTTGTGGTAGTTTCCGGTCGGGTTTATCGACGGGAGGACAAGAATGAGGTGCGTGCCGGTGCTGGTTGGTTTTTGGGCGTTCGCCGCGATGGCGTGTGGGAAAGATGCGGCGGTCGCGGGCTCGCCATTCTGCGCGGACGGCGGCGCGACGTTTACGGCGATTCAGTCGGCGATCTTGACGCCGACGTGCGCGACAAGCTCGTGCCACGACGCGGTTTCGTCGGCGACATCGGGCGGTCTCAACTTGACCGCGAGTGCCTCGCACGCACAGCTCGTTGGGGCGAACGCGACGACCACATTCTGTACGAGCGCGGCCAACTCGACGCGCGTTGCAGCGGGGCTCACGGCGCAGAGCTGTCTTCACTTGCGGCTCACGACGACGACCGCCGTAGAACGTATGCCGAGGAACGAGGGTGCGCTTGCGGCAGATAAGATCGACTGCATCCGCACGTGGATTCAAAACGGCGCGCCGAACAACTGAACAGCCAACAGCTTACAGCTGACAGTCAAGAGGAAGAAGAATCGGGAAACGGTAAGTTCTTTTTCTTCACTGTCGACTGTGAACTTTAAACTGTTAACTCAATAACAGGAACTCGAGGAGTGCTTTTTGTGTGTGGAGGCGGTTTTCGGCCTGGTCCCAGACGCGCGAGCGCGGGCCATCGATGACAGCTGCAGAAACTTCTTCGCCACGGTGTGCGGGCAGGCAATGCAAGAAGATGGCGTCTGGTTTTGCGCCAGCAATAAGCTTTTCGTTTACTTGATAGCGAGAAAAGAGTGCCAGCCGTTTTGCGTGCTCCTCTTCTTGTCCCATAGATGCCCAAACGTCCGTCGATACGACGTCGGCGCGATCGACCGCGTCCATCGGGTCGCGCACGACGCGAAGGCGCGCGGACGGCCGACCAAGAACCTCGGGGTCAGGGTCGTAGCCGGGCGGGCAGGCTAAGACGATGTGGAAATCGAGGAGCCGCGCCGCGTCGATCCAGGCGTTCGCCATATTATTTCCATCGCCGATCCACGCGAACTTGAGTGACGCGAACGAGCCTTTGTTTTCGCGCACGGTCAGGAGATCCGCGAGAACTTGGCACGGGTGGTGTAAGTCGGTGAGTGCGTTCACGACGGGCACCGTCGCGTGCTGCGCGAGTTCTTCGAGACGCTCTTGTTCAAACGTTCGCACGACGAGGGCGTCGATGTAGCGCGAGAGCGTGCGCGCGGTGTCGGCGACCGACTCGCCGCGTCCGACTTGCGAATCGCGGGGCGGAATGACGACCGCATGGCCGCCCAATTCGTGAACACCGACCTCGAACGAAACGCGCGTTCGTGTCGACGGCTTTTCGAAAAAAAGGGCAACCGATTTCCCCGCTAGGCGTTTCTCATGCGTGCGACGCGTCGCTTTCAACGCCGCAGCACGCGTAAGGAGCTGCTCGAATTCGCCCGCGCTGAGCGCGTTGAAACGCAAGAAGTGGCGCGGTGTCATGGCGCGGCTCCAACCGCCTTTATCGACGCGATGACCGCACGCACGGCTTCGGCGCTTTGCTCTCTTGTGATGATGTAGGGTGGCGCGAGACGAACCACGCGATTGTGGATGGCGTTCGCGAGTACGGCGTTATCGCGCAGATGCGCGACAACCGCATCGGCTTTTTCGTGCGCAAGCTCAACGCCTACAAGAAGCCCGCGCCCGCGCACATCGTTAATGACGCCGGGTGCACCCGCTAAAAACGCTTTAAATGCCGCGCGAATCTCATCGCCCCGCGCGCGCACGTTCGCGAGGGTCTCGACGCTTGAAATGACGCAAACCGCCGCAAGCGCCGCGGCCGACGTCACGGGGTTCCCGCCAAACGTCGACGCATGGGCGCCCGGAACAAAGCCGGCCGCCGCCTCCTCGGTCGCGAGCATTGCGCCGATTGGCAGGCCGCCGCCGAGCCCTTTCGCGAGCGTGACGATGTCCGGCTTAACTGAAAACCCCTCTGCCGCGAGGAAGGTTCCCGTGCGCCCGCACCCCGTCTGTACTTCGTCGAGGATGAGAAGCGCGCCGCGCCGCGAGCAAATAAAACGCACGTCGCGCAGATACGACTCGGGCGGCACGACGACGCCGCTTTCGCCTTGAAGCGGCTCAAGGATAACCGCCGCGGTTTTTTCATCGACGGCCGCCTGCATCGCCGCGAGGTCGCCGTACGGAACAAACTTTACGCCGGGCACAAGCGGCCCAAACCCTTCGTGGTATTTCGGCTGGCCCGTCGCCGAAAGGCTCCCAACCGTTCGCCCGTGGAAACTCCCCGTCGCCGCAACGACTTCGACGCGCTCCGCTTCGCCGCGCACCATCGTCTGAAAACGCTTTGCGAGTTTCAAGGCCGCCTCGTTCGCCTCTGTCCCCGAGTTGCACAAAAACACGCGCGCAAGTCCGACCGGCTCGGTGAGCGCGACAAGTTTCTCCGAGAGCGCGACGGAGGGTTCGTTGTAATAGAGGTTCGACACGTGAAGGAGACGCGCCGCTTGCTCGCGAATCGCCGCGACAACGGCCGGATGACAGTGCCCGAGTCCGTTCACCGCGACGCCGCCAAGAAGGTCGAGGTAGCGTCGCCCGGCCTCGTCAAAGACGTAAACCCCTTCGCCGCGAACGAACGCGACGGGTTGTTGCCGGTAATTGTTCGTAAAAACGGCCCGCGCGCGGTCGACTATCGATGCCATGTCGTTCTCCTTGGCGGCCGTTTTACCAAAAGTGTGGGCGGTTGTCGCACAGTGAATAAATCGCTGATCCCCGGATAACGGAGAAGACTTCAGTGGGGCGGTCGGGGTTGGGCTCGCTCCGGCTCGCAGAAGTCCTCGGGTCTGACATTAGATGTGAGTCTGCGCGAAATGAATCAAACATCATGAGAACGGCAAATCCACGCCCCATCGGCACCTCATCCCCTGCGCAAAGGTGCGCTGCGGGCTCCGTTCCGTCGCCCTCGCGATTCTGTTCGCGCCGGCAAGCCACAGGCTTGCCAACGATTGCTCACAGAATATGCGAGCCTTCGCTTGCCCAAT
>JACPTQ010000083.1 GCA_016192705.1 Deltaproteobacteria bacterium
AGGCACTGTTTTATGGCGTGCGAAAACTCGGAGATTCCAAGCGATATTGCGCTGCAGACCCTGCGGAGGCGCGCCTTGGCGGCGCCCGTGCCAACCCGACGCAACTGCTGGTGAACCGCTTACCGGGTAGATATTTTTTGGCCCTTGGGGGCGGTGCGATCTGTTCACCCTACGGGTGAAGACGGGCGATCGTTCAACCCCCAAACACACCGCCGCCATTTACCGCTGAACGGTGAACTTCTGGGATGGCGGGAGGGGTTTGGGCAAGCAGAGGCTCGCGTATTCTGCGAGCAATCGTTGGCAAGCCGGTGGCTTGCCTACGCGAACAGAATCGCGAGGGCGACGGAACGGAGCCCGCAGCGCACCTTCGCGCAGGGGCTGAGGTGTTGAACCGGCGTCAATTTGCCGCCACTGCGGGCCTTGATTCAACTGGCGCAGCCGTTCTTTTGATGTCAGCCCCGGGGACGTCCGCGAGCCGAAGCGAGCCCAGACCCCGCCCGCTCTCTTAATGGTCTTCGCCGTTAACCGGGAATCGGCCGATTTGACGCGTGCGATTCCAACCGATACGGTCAATGGCGATGGCAACGCGGAAACGACCTGGCCCCCGAGCCGCACGAATCGCGCCCTCGATTCTTACGGCTGATTTCGGCTCGCTCGCCGACGTTGCTCGTCGCCTCGAGGCGGCCGGCGCCGACGACCTTCACCTCGACGTCATGGACGGGCGCTTTGTGCCGAATCTCACGTTCGGCCCCGTTGCCGTCGAGGCGATTCGTCGCGCAACGCATTTGCCTCTCGATGCCCATCTCATGGTTGTCGAACCCGATTCGCTCACGAACGATTTTGCCGCCGCCGGCGTTGACTCGATCACGATTCACGCCGAGGCGTGCCCGCACCTTCACCGCACGGTTCAGCGGACGCGCGCGCTCAAAACGAAACGCGGCGAGCGCATGCGCGTCGGCGTCGCGCTCAATCCCGCGTCGCCACTCGCCCTCGTCGAAGCGGTGCTGGACGACGTCGATCTTGTCCTTTGCATGACCGTCAATCCGGGTTTTGGGGGGCAGAAGTTCATCGAGGCGGTCGTCCCCAAAGTGCGCGCGCTCCGCCACGAGGCGACCCGCCGCGGCCTCGGGAACCTTGACATCCAGGTCGATGGCGGCATAAACGTGGACACCCTCGCGGTGACTCGAAAGGCGGGAGCGAACGTTTTCGTTGCGGGTTCGGCGGTTGTTGGTGCGGCCGACTGGGCGAGCGCGATTTCCAACCTTCGGCGCGTCGCGAGGTAGCGACGCAGGCGTACTCTGATGTACGTCGAGGGTGCGAGCGACGAAGGCAACGCCGCGAGCGAGCCGTTATCGCATTCGACGCCAGCGAGCGAGAACGGTTCGATCGCAAGGCGCCGAGGGGAGAGCACCCGCAGGCGTACTCTGATGTACGTCGAGGGTGCGAGCGACGAAGGCAACGCCGCGAGCGGGCCGTTATCGCTCGCTGGTATCGGGGTGTAGCGCAGCCTGGGAGCGCACACGGTTCGGGACCGTGGAGTCGGTGGTTCAAATCCACTCACCCCGATTTTTCATTCTTACTCCTCGTCCTGCTCCCTTAGCTTCGCAAGCACCGACAGGTCCTCGAGCGTCGTCGTATCGCCCGTCGTTCCGCGATTCGCCGCGATATCGCCAAGCAACCGCCGCATGATTTTCCCGCTTCGTGTCTTCGGAAGCGCATCGGTGAATCGAATTTCGTCCGGCCGCGCAATCGCGCCAATCTCCTTCGCCACATGCGACTTGAGTTCGTCCGCCATTTTCTGAGCCGCGCCATTCGACTGCGAGACCGACCGCCCCGCGCAAAGCGTCACGAACGCGACGATCCCCTGCCCTTTCAGTTCGTCTGGCCGCCCCACAACCGCCGCCTCGGCAACAGCCGGATGCGCGACGAGCGCACTCTCAATCTCCATCGTCCCGAGCCGATGTCCCGCGACATTAATCACGTCGTCGATGCGCCCCATGATCCAAAAATAGCCATCCGCATCGCAACGCGCGCCATCCCCCGTAAAGTAAGCGCCCGCAATTTGGCTCCAGTACTGCTTTTGATAACGCTCCGGGTCGCCGTGAATCGTGCGAAGCATCGACGGCCACGGCCGCCGAATCACGAGAAATCCGCCCGAACCATCCGGCACCGCGTGTCCATCCTTGTCGACGACCTCCGGCACAATCCCGGGCAACGGCAACGTTGCGCTTCCAGGCTTCGTCGGCGTCGCGCCTGGCAACGGCGAAATCATGATCGCGCCCGTCTCCGTTTGCCACCACGTGTCGACAATCGGGCACCTCTCGCCCCCAATCTTCTGCCGATACCAAATCCAAGCCTCGGGATTGATCGGCTCGCCCACCGTTCCCAAAAGCCGGAGCGACGACAAATCGTGCTGCGACGGCCACGCGTCGCCCCACCGCATAAACGCGCGAATCGCCGTCGGTGCCGTGTAGAAAATGCTCACGCGATGTTTCGCGATCATTTTCCAAAATCGATCCGGCTCAGGAAAATTCGGTGCCCCCTCGTACATGAAAGTCGTCGCGCCGTTCGCGAGCGGCCCGTACACGACGTACGAGTGCCCCGTCACCCAGCCGATGTCGGCCATGCACCAATAGACGTCGTCGTCGCGAAGATCAAAAACAAGTTTTGACGTGTACGCCGTGCCGACCATGTAGCCACCCGTCGTGTGCACGACCCCCTTTGGCTTCCCCGTGGTCCCCGACGTGTACAGGACGAAAAGTGGATGCTCGCTGTCGACCGCGACCGGCGCGCAATCCGTCGAAACGCCCGCGACCGCATCGGCCCAATGTACGTCGCGCCCCGTCACCCACGCCGTTTCTGTTTTCGTGCGTGAAAGCACAACCACGCGCTCGACCGTTGGACAGCCGGCCAGAAGCGCCTCGTCGACCGCGGCTTTGAGCGGCACGACCTGCCCGCGGCGATATCCTCCGTCGGCCGTCACGATTATTTTTGCGCCACAGTCGTTCACGCGATCCCGAACCGCCGTCGCGCTGAATCCGCCGAAGATCACGGAATGCGTCGCGCCGATCCGTGCGGCGGCGAGCATCGCGATGGCAAGCTCGGGCACCATCGGCATGTACAGCACGATCGTGTCGCCCTTCGTGATACCAAGACGCGTGAGCGCATTCGCGAATCGACACACCTCGCGATGAAGCTCCGCATATGTGAACACGCGAACATCCCCCGGCTCGCCCTCCCAAAGGATGGCGATCTTATCGCGCCGAGCCGTCGCCAAGTGTCGGTCGAGGCAGTTGTCGGTGATGTTTGTTTCGCCCCCCACAAACCAGCGTGCGAACGGCGCGGCGCTCCAATCAAGAACCTCTGTCCACGGCTTTGTCCAACGAAACGCGTTCGCGATTCGCCCCCAAAACTCGTCCGGTGCTTCAAGGGACTCGCGGTAAGCCGCGTGGTACGCCGCGAGATCGCCGACGTGCGCGCGCTCGGCAAAAGCACGCGGGGGCTCGAATCGGCGGTCCTCTTTCAATATCGATGTAATGTTGGCCATCAATTCCCCTTTGGGTTCACCACCACGAGCGATGCGCGAGGTTCCGTCTTTTATCACGACCGATCTTCGGCGCTCAACGTCGCGGGGAGGCGAATCGATAGCGTCGTGCCTTCTCCGACGCGGCTCTCGACGGCGATTTCGCCCCCGTGGGCCTCAACAATTTGCCGCGCGAGGCTGAGTCCGAGGCCCGTGCCTTGCCCAACCGGCTTTGTCGTGAAGAAGGGTTCGAATATGCGCGGCAACACTTCGTCCCGAATGCCCGGGCCGCGATCGCAAACCGCGAATTCGACCGCGGGCGCCCCCTCTATCTCGACCGCGTGAACGCGCACCGTCACTTCCGACGCGTCGGGAGACGCCTGGATGGCGTTCGAGAGGATGTTGAGGAGCGCGGATTCGATCTCGGGCCCATTGACGTGAACGGTGGGCAAATCAGCGCTCGCCACCTCGCGTTTAAGCGAAATGTTTTTCCGGGCCGCTTGGCTTCTCGCAATCCGCTCAACGCGCTCAAGCAACGTCGTCGGCGATACCAACGTCCGCGACTCCGGTGCCCGTCGCGAAAAATCGAGCAGCGCCCGCACAAGCTCCGCGCAGCGCCGCGCCTCGCGCTCAATCGCGACAATCGCTTTGCGATTTCCGTCCGTCTCGGCGAGCCGCACGAGAAGGCCCTGCGCAAAACCCAGGATGACGCCAACGGGATTATTGAGTTCGTGCGACAACCCCGCAACCAGCGTCCCGACTGCGGCCATTTTGCCACTTTGGACGAGCTGCGCCTGCGTCTCGCGGAGCCGCTTGAGACTCGCCGAAAGCTCGTCGTTCGATCGCCGAAGGTCTTCGGTTCGCTCTGCGACGCGCCGCTCCAACGACTTCGAAAGCGATTCGACGCGCGCAAACCCTTCGGCATTTTCCAGCGCGGCGCCCGCGAGCGTCGTGAGAAACTCAGCGAGGCGGCGCTCCACGTCACCAAAAAGACCACTCACGTCGCGATGCGCGATCCAGAGGCACGCAGCGATTTCGCCGCGCACGTACACCGGCGCGCACAAGGCCGATCGACAACGCAGAAGAACGATGCTGTCGCTCGCGTTCGCCAATTCAGCGGCCCTGTCTCCCATGACGACCGGCCGCTTCTCGTCGACGGCCCGCCGAAGCAGCTGTTCGCTAACAGAAATCCCCAGCGGACCCGCAACAATCTCATACCGAAACGGCGACTTTACATCGGTGCGTTCGACCCTTTTCTCATTATCGTCCGCCGCGCGACGAAGAGGCGCCACGGAGAGAACCGCGCACTCATCGCCACGAAGCAGCTTCGTTGCGGCCTCACGCAGCGCTTCAAACACAGCCTCGGGCGACAACGCGACCGTAATCGCGCGTCCCGCGTCAACGACCGTCGAGAATCGATCGATAAGCGACAATGTCACCGGTTGGTCATCTTCCGAAAGCGCGGCCGGGGTCACGGCTAGACCTCGCGTCGTCGTCGGAAGCCCCGGTTCGAGCCACGAGAAATTGACCGCCCGCTCACAGAGCACCGCGCGCCCCTCGTCCTCATCTCGCGCCGATCCAGCCCACCCGAGCGTACGGCCCACGACCCCACGTGCCAGCAGGGTCAGCCCTCGCTCTACTTCCGCCTCATGATGAACCGCCGACGCGACGGCCGCATCGAAAAGCCGCCGGGCCCGACGCGGGCGCCCTTCAATCGCCGCGAGGATCGCCCGCTCGCGAAGGAGGTGCGGCGCATTTCCAGGCACGGTCAACGCCACGATGCGCGCCCACCGCACGGACCGCCGTGTGTCGCGCAAAAGGTGGCGTCGCAGAGCCGTCGCGTGTGCGGGCGTTTTCTCGATGAGAAGCCGCGCGGCCGTCACGCGCCAAATTGGCACCGCCGCGAGGTGGGCGTTCGTAACGCCAGACTTTCGCGCGCGTGCGTCCGCCTCGGACAAAAGTGTGACCGCCGTTTCCACATCGCCACCGGCCATCGCCAATATGGCTCGCGTTTGCGCGACCGAATTTACGCGCTGTATGTCGAACGCGGACCCCTTGATCTCGACCGCCGCGACTTCGCTTGGGAGATTGCCTCCCGACGCTTTCGCCCAAATCTCCGCTCCGTGAACGATAAAATGCTCTTCGGCCAGCACGTGGCCATCACGGTAAACCGCGCGCGCCTCCGCGATCGCCTGCTCCGTGTTTCCGAGTCGCATCTGACAGTACGCGACGTTCGTGCGCGCGTTGACCGCTTCCCAATGGTCGCCCGTTCGCTCAAGAGTTTGAATCGCCTCGCGAAGAACCTCGATCGACGCGCGGTAACGCCCCTCGCCGTACAAAATGATCCCGAGAAAATGAAGCGAATTGCCCAGCCCCCACGTGTCTCCGAGCGCACGCCGAAGGGCGATCGATCGACTCGCATATTTGTGCGCCGCTCGATAGAACCCGGCGAGGCTCAGGAGGACCCCGAGGTTCGCGAAGGCCTGCCCGAGCTCTTTTGAGGGTGGATGCGGCGAAGCGACGTTGACGAAGCGGAGCACAGTCCAAACCGTCGGAATGAGCCCGCGAAAGAAGTAATAGGCGTACCCAAGGCGGTGGTAAAGGTAGGCGGCAACCAGATCCAAGTCGCGGGACCGCGCCCCGCGCGCCCACAACCGCCGTGGCAAAACCGCGCGAAGCAGCATCGTGAAAACTTCGCGCGCGAGATGCAGCACAAACCCCAGCGTCGATCGCGGGACAGGGTGACCCAGGGCGCGAATGGAATCCGTCATGATCTTCGCGGCACTCTCGACATCGCCACGCTTAAACGCGAGCTCGGACAAGAGACCCTCGATGCGAACCCGCTCGATCGACGACGGCGCGAGCGTGCGCGCGCGCTCGAGGTACGCAAACGACTCCGCGTAGCTCGCCTGCATCATGAGAACGCTGCCAAGTCCCTCGGCGCTTCGAAACGCATCGCGCGGTTGAGCGCCCGCGACCGCCTTCGCCGCGATCCGGTAGTTTTGTTCCGCGACGGTGAGCGCGTGTTGTGCGCGCGCTTTCTCTGCGGCGCTGAGGGCAAACGGCAATGCGCGCTCTGTGGCACCCGCTCTGTCAAAATGAAACGCCACCTCAAAAACGCGATCCGGGTCGAGCCGTTCGATCCGCTCCGCGATTTCACCGTGCAGCGCGCGACGCGCGTCGTCCGACCAGCGTTCAAGCAACGCCTCGCGCAGCTTGTCATGAACAAATGTCCCACGCGTGCCGGACGCGTTTTTCCATATAACGTGGCGCTGCCGCGCTTCTTCAACCGCGAGTTGAACGTTTGCCGCCGATTCGGCCGCAACGTCCGCGGCAAGATCGATATCGAACTCTCTCCCGATAACCGCCGCGACCGAGAGAAATCGAAGGACGCCCTCGGGCATACGATTGAGGCGCTCGGACAAAAAGGTTGCCGCGTGCCGCGAGGTTCGAAGGTCTGCGAGGTGGTCCTCTTGGACCTCCCAACCGTCGGCACCCGGAGCAAGTGCGCGCGCCTCAACAAGTCCCTGGAGCACGCCCACCGCGAGAAATGGTCTCCCTTCCGAGAGGCGCGAGACAACCGCGTGAACTTCGTCCGGCACGCGCCCGGCCATCGACTCTACAAGAGATCGCATCTCGATGGGACCAAAGGGCGCGAGCGACAGCGCGAGGAGCGGGGCAATCGCCCGGAGTCGATGCGTGGGCGGCACTTCCTCCGTCCGAAACGACAGAACGACAAGGACGTGCCGGTCTCGACCGAGGGGCGCACCCGCAACATTCTCGATCGTTTCTTCATCGCGCGCCGCCCACCGCTGCAGAAAACGCACGGCCGCCTCGTCGACCCACTGCACATCGTCGAGCATGATCACGGCCGGACGTGCGGCCGTTCCAAGCGCATCGAGAAATCTCGCGAGCGCGCGCTCGACGCGTCTTTCACCGTGCGCTTCTCCCCCGCTTAAACTCTCGTCGGGCGGAAAAACACCGCCCAAAATCTCGGCCAATTCTGGGATGGCGCGAACGACGGTGGTCCTATCGTCACCCTGGCTTTGCCGGAGCCGCTCCGCGAGCGCTTCGTCCGTCCGTGCCGCCCGAACAACTTCACGCAAAAGGTCCAAGAGGATTTGATACGGCCGAGCCGCTCCATTTGTGGTGGCACGCCCACGGAGCGCCCAAGCCCGTCGCCCCGCGGCATGAAGAGCCATCTCATCAAGAAGCCACGACTTGCCGCCGCCCGATTCAGCCTCCAAAAGCACCGCGCCCCCATCGCCGCCTGCAGCTTCTGCGAGCGCCGCATCAAACCCCGCGAGTTCCCGCTCGCGTCCTATGAACGTCGGCTCCGTGAGCGTCGAACGGCGATCCCCTTGTCCAACAGCCACGTCCGGGTCGACGTCGCCGGTCGCGAGCCGGCTCTCAATTTCAGAAAGATCTCGGAGCACCGCCGCAGCCGATTGGTATCGGTCGCGCGGATCCTTTCGCAACAAGCGCGCAAGGACCGCCTCCAACGCACGCGGCACCCGATCGTTCAGGGAACGAATCGCGGGCGGGCGTTCGAGCAAATGCGCGCGGAGCAAGGCTCCGGCGTCATCCGAGGCGAACGGCGGTCGCCCCGAAAGACTCTCAAACAACACCGCACCGAGCGAGTAAAGGTCCGAACGAGAATCGACGCCGCGGTCGAGAAGTCCGGCGAGCTCCGGCGAGACGTAGCGAAGCATGACGGCCGGCGCCTCCGCAATCCACCCTGAAAACCGGTGTGAGCGCGTCAGGCCAAAGTCGATGAGCGCGGCGGCTTTAAGCCCAGACGCCGCGGCGGACAACACGATGTTCTCGGGCTTCACGTCGCGGTGAACAACGCCAACGGCGTGCGCCTCGTCCAATCGGCGGAGCACATCACCGGCCACCGTGAGCGCCTCGTGAATGGAGAGCGGCCCGCGGGAAAGGCGCTCGCGCAATGTTTCGCCCACGATGAACGGCGTGACGACGAAAAGATTGCCGTTGTCGGTTCCGAAATGGATAAGAGGCGCCGAAACGTTGCCGCGCGCCAGCCCACGCAGGAGCGGCGCCTCGCGCGAGAGTCGCCGCGCGACGTCGAGCGTGGCCCCCTCGCGTGGCGCCGTTTTGATGACGACGTCGGCGCCCGTCTCAGAGTCGCTTCCCCGAAACGTGAGCACGCCCTCGGCATCCTTCAGAATCTCGTGCGCGACAAACCGCTCGGCGAATGTTCTGGCCCTGTCGACGTTGAAAGTCATTCGTTCCTTTGAGCCATCATAAGTAATGTTACGATGTCAACCGAGGGCAACGCCATGACATCGCGCACTATCGCCAGCGTCGCGCCGGGCATTCGAACGTTTGAAGGCGAAGGATTCGCGGTGCGTCGGGCCTTCCCAACGTCTCAGCTCGACTCCGTTGATCCGTTCCTTCTTCTCGATGAGATGGGTCCGTCTGACCTTTCCCCCGGCGAAGCGAAGGGAGCCCCCGACCATCCGCACCGCGGCTTTGAGACAGTAACGTATTTGCTTGCGGGTCGATTCGAGCACCGCGACTCGGCGGGACATGCCGGTTCGCTCGGCCCGGGCGACGTTCAATGGATGACAGCGGGTGGCGGCGTTGTGCATTCCGAAATGCCGGGGCGCGATCTCGTGGAGTGCGGCGGGCGATTGCACGGATTCCAACTGTGGGTAAATCTTCCAGCGCGTGACAAGATGATTGCGCCGCACTACCAAGAGATGGCAGCGCGCAAGATTCCGACGGGGCGATCGACCGACGGCCTCGTTTTCGCGCGCGTTTTGGCCGGCGAGGCGTTTGGCCAACGAGCGGTCATCGTCACGCGAACGCCGATCCTCTACCTTCACCTTACGTTGGATGCGGGCGCCAACTGCGAAATCCCGGTGCCGACGGAATTCGGCGGCTTCGTCTTTCCGTTTCGTGGTGATTTGGTCGCGGGGATCGGCGCGAAGAGCGTCGCGGAGGGGAACGTCGCCATCCTTGCCACCGGCGGCGATGCAATCGCGCTGTCGCATCCAGGGACCGACGACTCGGCGCGCGAGGCCCTCCTCGTTGCGGGCGAACCCCTTCGCGAACCGGTCGCACGTTATGGCCCCTTCGTCATGAACACGTCCGACGAGATCCGCCAAGCGTTCCGTGATTACCAGAGCGGCAAGCTCGGCCGCATCCTTCCTGAGATCAGTCCTCTCGACAAAGAATGAACCACGAATTGATCGACTTCCCCTTCTTGAACGCCGACCCGATCGTCACGTGTCTCGACACGCGGCGAAGTACGTCGACCATCCCGCCGTAAACGATTCGACCCATCCCTGACGTGTTCGGCCGCACCCTCGGCCACCCGTCTGGCGTTTCCGGCGGCACATCGCTGTATTCGATCACGATTTCACCCGACGGCACGTCCGCGCGCGCCAAAAAATACCCGGGCCCCGTGAGCCACGCGAGAGACTGGTGGTTGTAACCCCAAAGCCGCTCGCTCCCAGGTGACGGCCGACAGAATCGCTTTTCAAACTTCGAAAAGAGGGGGAGCGTGTTCTTGCCGTGATGTCGAACCGCCGTGCGAAGCGGAACCCCGGCCGGAACAATCGACAGAAGCGAGAGGCCGCCGCGCCCAGCCGCCGCGTCAAAAAGCCGTGCCTGCGCACTTTTGCCGAGCCGCCGCGTTGCCGCGACGCGCCCCGCGTGATCGAGCGCATCGAGCTCTACGGCAATCGCATCAAGGTCGACCACATTCCCCTCAAACAGCTTCACAAAATCGTCCACAGCCACACCTTCGGTTTCCATTGACTTTTCTACCACAAACCCGTTCCCACCTGGTAAAGTCGCCTTAGCCAGTCAACTTAGGACGCCGGCCGAGTGGAAGCACGGAGGTGGCAAGATGGGGTGGAAAGTGCCTCTTGGTGTCGCGCACCCGCTGGCCGTCGTTGTGCCCTGCTTGTTCACGACGCAGGCCCTGGCCTTTAGCCAGCGTTCTCCCATTACGCCCATAGGCCACGAGTGGTTGACGGTACAAGCCGCAAAGAACGTGGCGCGCGAGCCGGAATTCCAGGTGCTGAATCCGCCCAAGAACGAAGTGACTAAGAGCACGGCGGAGTGCGCCAGCGCGTCATGTCAGTACGATACGAACAGCCACAAGGTGTGGTCCGCTGTGATGGGCCAACGCTGGGTGGACATTATGGGGTTCAGCGTCTTGTTGCAGGGTATCTGCTTCGACGCTGTCGCGCAGCTTAACGCCGACGTGCAGCTCGATCACTTCCTGGTCGAGCGTGACACCACCACGCCGGAGAAACGCCGGGACGCGCTGCGACGTGCCAACGCACGGCTTCGGGCCTACTTTATCTCGGCTGCGGGGGCGACCGACAAGATCCTCTGGTTCGCCGACGGCGGAGCGGCGACGACGCACCACAAGGCGATCTTCTCGTACTTTGCCTTTGGACGAGCTGTGCACCTCTTTCAAGACGCTTTCAGCCTGGAACATGCGGATCGAAGGCCGAGCAACGTTGCTCAAGATAGCTACCGCACCGTTTACGACATCAAGTCGTATGTCTGTACACCCGGAGCAGGTTGGCACCAGCATGTGGTGGCCGGCGGCCCGCCATCGGTCATGGGCATTCGCGAAGACAGGTACGGAGCACACGGTGACGTGATTTGGTTAACGCCGACCGCCGCAAAGACCGAAGCGAATCTGAAACCACACGCGGTTGTTGCCCTGCGGGCGACCGAGGACCTCTGGCGGGCGTTCATGCGCGCCCATACGGCCAGGGCGGATCCGGGCAGAGAGATCGACCGCGTCATTTTGCAATGGATGCAGCCGGCGCCGGGGGGATTTTCGGATGTTCAGCACAACAAGACGCAGGCAGACGGGTGCGCCGCGAGCGTTCCCTCCGAAGTTGTCATCGAGCGCCAGAGGGCACAGTGCCTAAATCTCACGGGACGCGCGGGACCAGGCGCAAAAATCCCGCCGTTCTCGTGGTTCCGACACGGGCAGTTCCCGGCGGTCTTTTGAGGAGGTGTGCCATGGGTCTTGGAACGAGAATATCTCGCGGTCTCCTCGCCGTCGTCCTTTCCGTGGCAGCGTTTGGCTCCGCACGCGCACAGCTGCGCCATAGGATCGATAAGCCGACGGTCACGGCCGTTGTTCCGAACAGCGCGACGGCCGGGACCACGATTAACGTGCTCATCACCGGGTCGGGATTGACTGGCGCACGGGTCCAATTCGGGACAAGGGGGGTCACGGTCAAGAGCAGGCCCGGTGCGACCGCGTCGAATGTGCCCATTACGCTCTTCATCGCGCCCACGACCCCCGCAGGTCGGTGGCCACTCCAGATCGTCACCGCTTTCGGAACGGCAACGGGTTGGTTCACGATAACAAGTAGGCCGCCGTTAGGTGCCGGCGCAGTACGCCGGCCAGATAGCGGCGCAGTAAAGCGGATCGAGAGCGGCCCAGTAAAACGAACGGTGCCGTCCCTTCCTCCGCTCGGTACGGCAAAGCGTGTCGTCGTACAGGATTCCGGTTGGACCCGTCAGGTCACAGCCAAAGCACTGCAATCCGCAAAGTTTCGGTTGTCACGCGACATCACGGTCGCGTGGCTGGGGCGCGCAGTCAATGTGAGGGCACAACTGGCGGGGGTCCTCCTTAAGTGCAGTGGTGACGCAGTTTTCAGCACGGTTCCGGGCCTCGGCGAGTCCGTGTCGGTCAAGTCGATTACGGACGAAGACAAGACGGCCGTATTGGCCGGGAAAGCCTTGCCCGGAGAGCCTCCGCCGACCCAGCTTAAGCAAGAGGAGTTTGATCAATACTGCCCCTTGCTGCCGATCCTCGCCGGTTATGTAGACCACGTCCGCGAAAAGGTCGCAAACCAGAAGCGATTTAGGGGCCAAGAACCCACTGGGGACGAGTTCGGGGATGCGGTGTTTCAGTATGGCTGTCGTCTCGTCGGTCGTGTGCTCCCAGGATTCGCGCGCATCGTTAAGGTAAAAATCCCGCTCGTGCCGGGTGCGGACGGGTCGGACGGGTCGGATGAGTGGGACAGAGCGATAGCGAAGCCCGATCTCGACAAGGTCAAATGCGAGGACCCCGACTACGCTGAGAGCCATAAGAGTGACTGCAAGGCCTCGGCCCAGGTCGTTCTCCCGGCGCTCCAGGCCAAGACGATCGAAGTTGAGCTCTGCTCGGTGACGCACCGTCAGCTCGATCGCACGTTGCGGAAGGACATTGGGCTGCTCGTGAGTGCGAAGGGTCTCGTGCGCGTGCCCAAAACCGCCGAAGAGCGGCCGGAGCAGGTTGTTCCGATTCGGCCGATAAGCGAGACGGTCCCTTGGAGTTCAGATCGGGAGATCGAACAGCTCAAGCAGTCGGCGATTCGCGATGCCAAGTTGGCCGATGGGACTGCGCTCGACGCGATTCGAAAGATCCATCCACAGGGGCCTTTGGGGGTCTGTCGCCGGTATGGCGGTGTCGAAGTCGTGGCCGGTGAGGGGGCGCTTCTTTCTGCCACAGGAAGCGTGCAGCCGAACGCGTACGCGCTGCGTCGCGCGGCGATGACCGGCTATGTGTGTAAAACAAGTACAAATGTGTCTACGTTAATTCATCCCAAACCCGTTGGGGTCAAATCACCACCCTGCCTCGAACCACGTTTCATGCTCATGCAACCCGTCACTCTGGCCCGTCCTTCGACGAGTGGGAAGCCAGCTGCGGGTGGCGTCATCAAACCGATTGCCTCGGGCACCGTGACAATGGCGATCGCCAAGGTGCCGTTCCACTGTCGTCCCGACTGGGACGCGGAGTGCCGACGGGTGTACGAAAAACTGGGAGTGCCCATGGAGGCTATCCTCGGGCCAACAGAGATCGAGTGCGCGGTCCAGGCGCAGGTCAGAGAGAGCATCGCGATGAACCTTCTTTTCAACAAAGACCTCTCGGTCTTCGATAAGACACAAGAAGGAAACCACCTCGATCAAGTTGTGTTGCGTCTGCTCGGCTTCTACCGAAAAGCTGGTTACCTGCGGGTCTTTTCCAATGCGATGGCTCATCACGGGGCTAAGATCAAGGTCGATCCAAGCGAAGCCCCGCCGGGGGACGCTCAGAACGAAGTGAAGATCCAAAACGACTCTGCGGTCCACCGAAACCGCCGAGAGCTTCTGCGTCGCGCGGTGGACCAGTGGACCGACGGCTATGAGTACACGCGAATGACCGACTTTCTCCAACAGTCTTCATCCTTCGGCCAGCTCCTCAAGGCTTTGTACAAGCGCGGCGAGGGCGTGAAGGTGCAGAAATTTTGGGACGACTGCTCGGAGTTGAATGCGACCTGCGAGAACCCGCAGTGGGAAAAAGAGCGGGAGGCTTGCAAGCGCTGCGCGGAAGCAGCCTTTACGAGCGGCTGTGCTGGCAAGGGGAAGCCCGACGACTGCGGGGGAGGTCTTCTAACGTACCAGTACCGCTGGTCGGATCCGGGTGTGAAGAAGCAGGCCAACTACAACGCGATGTACAACACGTTTCGCAACTGGATTCAGACGAAGTTAATCGAAGAGGCGCATATCGAAGATATGTGGGTCGGGCGCCCCCAAGTTAGCAATCAAGAAATCGCCAAGTTCGTGGTCCTCCAGTACTTCCTCGCGCCCCCCAACGCGGGCGGCGATCGAAGGTTCACGGGTGAGGGGAAGAGGTATCTCGACGCACTTCCAATTAGCGCGTGGCAGCGGTGCTATCTCTGGACACCAGAGAGGCGTCGATCGGGGAGTCGGCCCACTGAGTTTGAATGCGACAAACCGGACGACGAGAGAGCAAAGCGACCCGATCCAGAGGCCAATCCGCAGGGGTTCAAGCACTACTTGAATGGGACACCCTGGCACGAAGCACCGCTCTTTAAGCTGGTCTTCGGTGACCCTCGGTTGGGTGGCCAATTGGTGAGAGACATCCAGGGGGAAATCGCTCGAAAAAAAGCCGCGCGCGACGCGTACTGTAGGAGCGTCAGCCGCACTGGGTGGTCGTGCAATATGTCCGATGACGGCGACCCAAACTCCGAAGCGTGTAAGCAGGCGGCCGTGGAAAGACGTAATTGCAAGGATCCGAATTACCTCCTTGCTGCTGCGGACGCCCGGATCGCGGCGGTCACCGGAGAGGCAAGTAGCGACACCGCGCAGTTGGGCATCGAAGGCGACTCTCCGCTCAAGGAGGCGGGCGGCGCGATTCAATCAGGGATTATGCCCATTGTCGGAAAGCTGCTTGGGCTGGTGCTTAAGGCAGAAGGCATGGCCGAGACCATGAAGATGCTGGCGCGGGCGGCCGGTCTCACGCCCGAACAGGCGGTCGACTGCGAAGATCCGGAATACCGCCGCGAGCAGATGAAGCTCCCGAAGGCCGAGGACAACAAACGCGGCTGTTTGCTTAAGGTCTTTGCAAAAAACTTCAGCGGTGCTCTCGAATCGATCGTTATCATGCTCGGAAACAAGCTCGTCGATTGGGCGGTCGACGCACTCCGCGCTCTGCTGCAGGGCGTAAAAACGGCGATCATCACCGTTGCTGGCTCGGTCCCGTTTGCCGGCGGCTTTCTGGCGGCGCTCGTCGACATCGCGTGGGAGCTGCTCATGAACTATGGCGCCAAAACCCTTCTGAAGGCACTCGTTGTGACCCAGCTACCGAAATGGCTCAAAATCAAAGAGCTCGCGCGGCTCCCGTTCGAAGAGGTGATCCAAATCCCTGTCGTCAACGTTGTGTCGGGAATCATCATCGAGCTCATCGAGGCGGCCGTGCAGTACGGAAGCCAGAACTGGACTGCGATCGGCTTCGCAAGTGTCCTGACCGCGGCGCAGAGGCTCTTGGCGGACGCGCGAGAGTTCTTCTGGGTCCGGGTTCTCGCGGTGGCACGGAAGGAGATGGCCAAAGAGCAACCCAAGGAACAGATTGTCGAGCAACTGCGTGAGCTGGTCGCTGGGATGGTGGAGGGCTTTGCGGAGGCGGTGCGGCAGCGTCTCGATCCGCGGCTGCGTGAGGCGTTCGGCAAATCGGTCGCTCGAATTAAGGAGTACGTACGCAACTCCGAAAAACTGGAAGACCTGAAGAAATGCTTTACGACAACCCCCGTTACATGCATGACAAATCTCTTTAAGGACACGCTGGGGCCCGCGGTTCTCGCGATCGTTGTGGCCTACGTGCAAATGCCGAGCTGGGTGAAGGAGCTGCTCATTGCGCTGGCCACGGAACTCGAATCGCCTGCAATCGCGGCCCGCAGCCGTGAGGCGATTCTTGGGATTATCGCAAACGCGGTGAAGCAGTTCCTGCCAGACCTCACAGAGCGGGTTCTTGGGAGCGGCGAAGGCGCAAGCGCCAAGGAATTCGTAAACGGTTTACGAGCCGGTGTCGTTCGGGCCTTGCAGAGCCCCACAGCGCTCCACGCGGCCACAGAGCCCGCCGCACTCTTTGACGCTTTGTGCGAAAAGCTCAAGACATTTCTCAACGCTGAAGTGGACGTAGTTTTTGCTGGTCTCGCGGAGAAGGAGACGATTAAGACGGGCCTTTCGAATCTCTTCAACATCCTGCGCTCGAGGCGGTGGGACTCAGCCACCGCTGAGAACGCCAAGACAGCGCTCGCGCTTTCTTCCGGACCGATTGTTCAGTCGATTCGGTCCGCGGCAATTCGGAACCTCATCGGCGGGGCGATCGACGTGTTAAACGATCTCCTGTCGGGGCAAGCGCCCACGCAGCCCTTGAATCCAACCGACGTCGTGAACAAGCTCTTGACCGGACCGATCAAGGATTTCATACGTGAGCTCTTGCCAATCCCGGGTGGCGATGTCGTATGGGTTACGCTTCGCGACAAGCTCCTAGACGGTGTTACCGACCTTCCCTCTTTGTCAGCGCTCGTAAATACCTTTGCGAACAACCGTCCCGAAAATCGCGATGCAATAAAGGCGAGAGTCGGTAAGCTGGTCGACGGGCTGCTCCGGGGAATGACCGACAAAGTGGAGAGCCGCGCCCTCAAGGCAGTTGTCAATGCCGCAGCAGACTCGCTCAAGACATACATCATGAACCCCCAAGACTCCCGGTGAAGTTGTCGACAGCTTTAGAAAATGAATGGTCATTCATTTTTTCCTGTTCGTCGACGGAAGCGTGCAATAATGCGGTCAAGAGAGGTGACGAGATGACGGAGTTTCAAAGGTTTACAGGAACGCTGCGATACATCGCGGACGACGGACTTGCCGCGGCGGTTAATGCGGCCGTTGCGCTCGAGCGGCCGCTCCTTGTGAAGGGCGAGCCGGGAACCGGCAAGACGTTGCTCGCACAAGCGGTCGCGGACGCGCTCGCGTTGCCGCTCATAACGTGGCACATCAAATCGACCACAAAGGCGGTCGAGGGACTTTACACGTACGATGTCGTCGCACGCTTGAACGACGCGCGCTTTGGGGGCAGCGATGTGTCGAATATTCGCAAGTACATTCGCCTCGGCCCTCTCGGTCGCGCGCTCACGTCGGATGGGCCGGTCGTCCTCCTCATCGACGAGGTGGACAAAGCCGACCTCGAATTTCCCAACGACCTTCTGCGCGAACTCGACGAAATGAAGTTTTTCATTCCCGAGCTTGATGAGACGTACACGGCGCAGCATCGCCCCATTGTTCTCATCACATCAAACGCTGAGAAAGAGTTGCCCGACGCGTTCTTGCGGCGTTGTGTTTTTCATTACATCGCGTTCCCCGACCGCGAGCGCTTGAAGCGCATCGTGCGCGTCCATCACCCCGATCTCGACGACAAGCTCGTCGACGCCGCAATCGACCGCTTCGCGCGGCTCCGCGGACAAGATGGGCTCCGCAAACGTCCGTCGACGTCGGAGCTTCTCGATTGGCTTGTGGTGCTTGCGCGCGCCGGTGTTCGCGCGGAGGAGGTCGCCGAGGCGCTCAAGAACATTCCGTTTGCGGGTGTCTTGCTCAAGGATTCAGACGACGTCGAAGCCGCGGGGCGAACGCGTCCGCGCGGGTATTGAGGCGAAGAAAAGTGTTTGAGGAGCTGTTGGCGAATTTGCGGGCGCAGGGGGTGAAGGTCGGCGTGTCCGAGTGGCTCCTTTTTCTTGACGCGTTGAAACGGGGGCTCGCGACCGATGCGCGCAGCCTTTACGAGCTCGGGCGCGCGGTGCTTATTCATTCGGAGAGCGATTACGACGCGTACGACCTCGCTTATCACGCGACGTTCGCGGGGATCGCGATCGACCCGGATCTCTTCAAGTCGCTGTGGGCGTGGCTTGAGAATCCTGTCGCCGCAAAGCTTGACGCGATGGGCGTTCACAACTTCGCGAACGCAGACGATTTGCTCGACGCGTTTCGAAAAACGCTCGCGGCGCAAAACGAGCGCCACGACGGCGGAAATCGCTGGGTCGGAACGGGAGGCACATCACCGTTTGGTGCGGGCGGCCGCGCAAACCAGGGTGTGAAAGTCGGCGGAACCACAGGCAACCGGAGCGCGGTCCAAGTCGCGAGCGAGGGCGTGTGGAAGAACTACCGCACGGACCAACCCCTCGGCGTCCGCGATTTCAAAGTGGCGCTGAAGGCGCTTCGCCACATCGCGCGCGAAGGCGACGAGGTGCTCGACCTTGACGCGACCATCGCCGCGACGGCTCAGAACGGCGGCGAGATCGACCTGGTCTTCCACAAGGCGCGCGCAAACCGCGTCCGCGTCGTGCTCTTCATGGATTCCGGCGGCTCGATGGATCCATACGAAGACCTCGTGTCGCGGCTCTTTTCCGCGGCCGTCGGAATGAAAACGTTTAAAACTTTCGAGCATTATTACTTCCACAACTGCGTCTATCGTTTTCTCTGGCGCGATTACGCGAACGGCGACCGTGTCACCACGAACGACGTCCTTCGACGGCTAACGCCCGAGCATCGCGTCATCATCGTCGGCGATGCGTCGATGGCGCCAACCGAACTCTTTAGTTCGACGTCATCGTTCGGGCGCGTCTCGGGCGACGGACTCCGGCCCGGCATCGACAACCTGCGTGCGATCGCGTCGCGCTGCCCGGCCAGCGTCTGGCTCAACCCCGACCCGCCGCGCGCGTGGATTCACCCAACCGTGTCAGCGATCGGCGATATCTTCCCGATGTTCCCGCTCACCGTGAAGGGACTTTCCAACGCGATTCGATTCCTGCGCGCACCAAAATCTGGCGCCCTCGCACGCCGTGGCTCCCGCGTCGCGATTGGTGTTGCCGGATGATCTAACAGGGTGCGGAAAAACCCTCGCCGCGCGCTCCGGTTGGCTCCGCAGCTCGGCGCTCGCAGACCTTTGGGTCTGCTCGCTCTTCGGGCGTTTCCATAAGCCAGCGGAAACCCACGCGTTTCAGATGCGCCCTCAGAGTCGCTGCTGCACCAACCGAGCGTGCGGGCGTTTTAGTCACCCCTCACGGGCTTAAAGTGGTTTTTCAGCAACCTGTTAAATGTTCGATAAATTTTGCTGCGCTGTCTCGTTCGTCGGGTCGTCACGAAGAACATGCTCAAAGACCTCGCGCGCCTCGTCTTCATTTCCCATCTTGAGGTACGTGACGCCCACCATCGCCCGCGCATCGGCGTAGTGTGGGTCGATCGCAAGCGCCTTCTCATACGCCGCGATCGCCTCCGCGTACGCCGCCCGCAGCGACAAATGAACATCACCCAGAACTTTGTAAGCGCCTTCATTCTGCGGATTCAGCTCGATCGAACGAAGCGCCGTCTTGAGCGCGCGCGACGCGATGTCATCGACAATCGCGCCTTCGACACTGACGCCCTCATCAACCCACAGCGCCGCGAGGTTCATGTGCGCGGCGGCATCCTCCGGCTCGAGCGCAATGACGGTTCGAAGCGCGATTTTCGCGTCGCAGAGTGCAACTTCCGCTTCTCGCATACCCCCACGCACGGCCGCGAGCGCTTCCCAACGGCGATGCGCGAGCGCCGCACGTCGCCGATGCGCCTCAGCGTCCTCTGGGCAATGGTCGAGATACCGCAGATATTCCGCCTCGGCTTCCGCGTACGCATCGACCTCTTCGAGCCCTTTCGCTATCGCAAACCGTTCAAACCAAGGTAAATCCTTGCGATCGCGAATATCGCCGTACACCGCGAGCGCCTCATCGCGCCGGAGCCCAAGAACCGCCGAGCGATAGAGGCCAAGCCGCGGCCGAAGCGCCTTCGGCTCAAGCTCAATGACGCGGCGATAACACTGCATCGCGACGTCGACTTTGCGCGCGGCCAGCGCCTCGTCGGCTGCCTTGATGAGCCGCATCGCTTCGGAGGGAGAAAGCGCGACATCAGCGCCACGACTAGGATTCACGCGAGCCTCCCCGCGTCCGCGAGATCAACGAGCGTCGAGAACCGCGAAAACCGCTCGGCACCGCACGACTCAAAAAAAAGAAACCGCTCGGCGCGCGTCAACTTCTTGAAACGGCGCACGAGCACGCGCGCCCGATGCCGCGTCACGCGGTCGTGAAGAATTTCGTCGTTCGTGCGCGTGAGGACATCGCCCGCTTCGTCAGACAACTCTCGAACGAACGGCACGAGTGCATTCGCCGCGACGACCTCACGCGCCCGACTCTCTGCGCGCAAAACGGCCTCCGCGTGCCCATTCGTTCGAACCGCTCGCGTGCGCAGCTGGTCCGCTAGGATCAAAAAGTCGATGCTGTCGTCGAGCGCCGGCCCGCCATCGCGATCAAAGGTTTTGAGGAGCGTTTCCACTTTGCCGAGCAGCCGGCCCTCGACCGTCGCCGGCGAAGGCAGCGCGGGTGCGGGGATTTGACGCAAAGGCGCGGAGTCGCAAAGGGAAGAGGCTTCATTCTCTGCGTCTTTGCTGCTTTGCGCCTTGGCGTTGAAATCTTGTCCGGTAGCGCGCGCGGGTGCGAGAGCGGTTGCGGGAGCGGCTGCGCAAGCGGGTGCGGGAGCAGCAACGGTTTTGGACGCGGGCTCAGGTGCGGGGATTTGACGCAAAGGCGCGGAGTCGCAAAGAAAAGGGGTTACTGGCGTTGCCTCTTTGCGTCTTGGCGCCTCTGCGTTGAAATGCTCTGCGGATACGGTTGCGGGAGCTGAAGCGCTCGCCGGACGCGGAATCGCGTTTCGCTCCCAAAACGAAACCTGCTCACTCGCCGGCGCGTCGATAACCCGCGTCGTCACTCGCTTTGGCGCACGCGCCTCCACAGCCCGCTCCGTCTGGGCCGCGAGGCGCCGCGTCGAATCTTCCGCGGCACCGCGCACCGCGCTTTCTTCAACCACATGATCTGTGGCGCGCAATGGCGGGACCACAGCGACAGCTGCTGGCAACGTCATCGGCCCTGGCGTCCTCGGCGGAATCGTAACCGGTCGCGCGGCCGTGATGACTGACTCAACTTTCTCGACCTCGTGAGCCTGCGGTGATGCGATCGCCGTCACGATGCTGGTTTCCTTTTTCCTAACCTGCTTTTCTTCTCCTTCAGACCTCGGTGTCTCGGTGTCTCGGTGGTTTCTCTTTTCTTCCCCCCCACCCGCAAGCGCCGCGCGCAAAACCTCAGCCGGCTTGAACCCGGGGCGAATCGCAAGCGCCCGCTCACACAGCTCCCTGGCCTTCCCCGCGTTGCCGAGCTGCTTCTCGATCCCCGCGCACTTGAACAGATACCGGTACGCCGCCGGCCCACCCGCGCGCTGCTCAATGCACACCTGAAAATCTTTGAGCGCCCCCTTCAGCTCACCCATCTCTTGATAACACTCGCCGCGCGCCGCGAGCGCCCAAACGAGGTACGGTATCGATCGCGGGTCTTCGGTCCTTACGACCTTCGACAAATCTTCAATCGCCCTCAAATACTCGCGCGCCTCTTTGTGCACGAGCCCGCGCCGAAACATCACGATCGGATTCTGGACAACCTTGAGCGACCGCGAGAACTCGGCAACAGCACCCGCCAAGTCGCCGTCGGTCCAGCGAACGAGGCCTCGTCGAAACAGAAATCCCGCGTACAACTCGCGCGCCTCAGGCGAATCGGGGTCAAGCCTGAGTGCCTTGACGAGGTCATCTTGCGCGCGTTCGTTTTGCCCCTTTTCAAGGAGGACCCGCGCCCGGTCGGCCAGGCCCCGCGCCCGCGCCGATCGTTCACCAAAAACTCGATCGAGGAACTTCATGCGCTCCCGGCTTCTCCTGGTTCAAAGCCCTCGAAAACTCTTCCGGGTTTCAACGGAACACACTGTATCGACTCAGAAAAATTGTGTCAATTTTTTTAGTCAAGAGTTGACAGTCGTGTACCGACAGTTACGAAGGCGCGAATGATCGTAAGGGCCAATCCGCTCTACCCTGAACTCATGACTGTTGGCTGTCGACTGTCGGCTATCATCAATTCCCGAGTTACTCACATGTTTCCCGAAGTACGGGCTTGTTAAACCAGTTTCTACTCCCATCTTGCGCGCGAAATCGGCCTAATTTTCGACTGGCAATACCAGACATAACCGCCTAATTAAACTGTAGAATACGCTCTCAAAAACCTGCGAGATTTAAACCATCGTGTCAAGGGTTAGAATCAATCAACAGTTTCACATGAACGGCTAAGAAGCTGTGGATAACTTCGGCTTTTTCGGCACTTCCAGCGAAACGATTGGCTCGCCGCTCCGCGTCGCGCGGACATTTGCAAGCTGCCCGCACGCCGCGAACACGTCCCGGCCGCGACTTTGTCGCACCGTTGCCGTAATCCCGCGCCCGACAAGGGTCTCGCGAAACGTTTCGACCGCCTGGTCAGTCGGACGATCGTACGGTGCACCTGGGAACGGATTAAACACGATGAGGTTAACTTTGCTCTTAACGCCGTGGAGACGACGCGCAAGTTCGCGAGCGTGCGATGGGGCGTCGTTGATGCCCGCGAGGAGAACATACTCGAACGTTATGCGGCGCCGCAGAGGGAGCGGAAAGTTGCGACACGCGTTGAGCAGCGCGTCGATCGGGTAGGTTTTGTTGATCGGCATGAGTGCGCCGCGAATTTCGTCGTTTGGCGCGTGCAACGAAACCGCGAGGTTGACAGGAATCGCGTGGCCGAGGCGCAAGAGTTCCGGTACGAGCCCAACCGTCGACACGGTAATCCGTCGCGTTGAAAGCCCCGCGCCAATGGGGTTCGTCATGAGGCGAAGGGCCGTCAGCGTAGCGTCGAAGTTTGCGAGCGGCTCGCCCATCCCCATGAACACGACATGCGTGATGCGCGGCACGCGCCCGCGATGTCCACCGGTCGCGGATTCGCTGTCGGAAGGCTCGTGATTCGAAACGTGGTCGGCTCCCGCGCGGTCTGGAGCAACGGCGCGGTTCGCGAGGATGCGGTCTGCTAGGACGCGGTTTGCTTGGTAAAGCTGGTCGACGATTTCGTGCGCCGCCATTTGGCGCCCCCAGCCCATGACGCCCGTGAAACAAAATCGACAACCGAGCGCGCAACCGACCTGCGTCGAAACACAAAGCGTGAATCGGTCGCGCTCAGGAATGATGACGCTTTCGACTTCGGCGCCGTCCTCAAGGCGAATCGCAATTTTTCTTGTGCCGTCGACGCTCGTCGCGACTTCGGCGATTTCGACGCCACCTATCGTGAGCGCCGCGTCGAGTCTCGCGCGGGTCGGCTTCGGAAGGTCGGTCATCTCGGCGAACGACGTCGCGCCACGCCCGTGAATCCACTGGAAAACCTGACGCGCGCGAAACGGCGCGGTTTCGCCGACGGACGCCAAACAGGCTTCGAGCGCGGGCAGATCGAGACCTTTGACAGAAGCGCGATTCGTTGACATGGGTTGGCCGTCATATCAAAATCAACAAGGAAGAAGAAGAGGAATTACGAGTAGGAATGCACGGATGAGCTGGCGGTTTTTTGTTCTGTTTCCTGTGCTCATGCCTTCCTCATCTACATTTCTTGGCTGCACGACAGCTACAACACGTGATACGCAGAACGCCCCGCTCGACCTCAAGCCACGCTGGTCGGAGTCGTGCCCTCTCCTCAAGCGGAGCCTCACGACCGAAAGCTCAATCATGTTTTCGCCGTGGCGCACTCCGAAACCCGTACCCAATGTGAATCCGATTGTTCCATGGACGCTTGCCTTCGGCGACGTCGCCATCTCATTTCCGCCTGGACGCTACGAGGTTTTGCCGTCTCGCAACGAGCGGGGCGACGAAGTAACTGTCGTCTTGCTCGACAACGATGGGATCGCCGCGTCGTTCATTCGGATGCCGCCGTTGGAGCCGCTTCGAGATGTTTTCGCGCGCGCGGGTGGCGTCGTGCGCCCGTCGGGCAACGAGGAGGCGTTCACGAGGAAGCTGTTCGGCAAATTCCCGACGAACCTCGATTTACTCAAGATCGCTTATCGGCATTTCCCGTCCGACCTCACGTGCAGCGATTCCGCCGCTGCCCGCGAGATCCAGATAGCGGTCGGCCTCGTCTTGAAGGGTCTGGGCCCCCGAAATGCGGAAACACTCACGGTTCACGAAGACCTCTGGGGCCTTCACGGAATTACCTATGTGGGAAAGCGCAAGGGAAAATCAGATCAATGGGATCTCGAGACGCACTTTGAAACGGCCGACGCGAGTTACATCGTGGGCATCACGTGGAAGTCGCGCGCGAAAATGGATGAAGGGCTTCCTTTTGTCTCGATGAAGGGATGCAGGAAATCGTGCAAAACGGTCGGTCCAGATTGGCTCGTCGAGCTTGGGAAGGCGGTGTCGAGCCCGCTCTCGAAAACCGCGTGGGAACGGCTCGCGAACGCGCTCGCGACCGTCAGCGTCTCTAACCGGACGGCCCGGTCGATCAAGCTTCTCGTTGATTCTGGAAAATAAACAATTAGTTTGCCGCGTTACGCAGAGGGTCGTTACGTTGTTTCTCGAAGAGCGACGCAAGGCGATTTCGCAGTGTCGCGCCACTTGAACCGAGAAACGAAACGCCTGCGCGAACGACGATCATGTCGCCGCGCCGCGGGAAATCGGGCGTGATCTTCGTGGCGTCCTTTTCAGTCATGACGATTGGACCCGCAGGGAGTAAAGCGACGTCAATGGCGCGCGGCACGGCGTGATCGGGAAGGACCGTGTGGTGCAGAACGGAGACACCGGCCGAACGAAGCGTCGCGACGACTCGGCTCGGGCTCGCAAGGGTCGTGAGGAGTGAGACCGTTTCGGTGGGCGCCGCGATTGTCTCGCCGTCGAGTTTGCGAAATTCGACCACCTTCGTGAAGGCGACGAGCGGAAGCGCACGCGATGGCCGGGGCGCAACGGGCTCGACCGCCGGGTTTTGTCCAACCGTCACGAGAAGGTCGGCACGCGCGACGGCAGACACCGGCTCGCGAAACGGCCCGTACGGAAGGAGATGCAATGTTCGCGTCGCAACACCTGCGTCCCACACAACGATGTCGAGCGTGCGGGCCAATCGAACGTGCTGAAACCCGTCATCAAGAACGACGACGTCTGCGCCAAGCAGAGTCACCGCGCGGCGAGCAGCGCGAACCCGATCGGCGCCGATCGAGACCGCAACGTTCGGAAGGCGCTTGGCGATTTCGACCGCCTCGTCGCCGGCGTCTCGGCTCGCAAGAATCGGTGGGCCGCCCTTCCCTTCCGAAACAATGGCGCCGCGACGCGAGGCGCGCCCCTTGTACCCGCGGAGCACAACGACCGGCCGATGGCCCATCTCGGCGAGGCGCTCCGCGATCGCGATAACCACTTGTGTTTTGCCTACGCCACCAACGACAAGCGAACCAACCGACACGACCGGAACGTCGAGGCGATGAACGTGAAAAAGCCCAGTGCGGTACGCGAATCGACGAAGGCTCGCGATCGCACGATACGCGAGCGACGCGGCGAGCAAAAACGGCGCAAGAAGCAAGTCGAAGAAATACGGTGGCGCGCCGCGGTCGCGATACCAGAGGCGCTCGAATGCGGACTGCACGCGACTACGCACGCGCCTTCTCCTTGACACGCGCGACGATGGCATCGACGGGAAGGCGATTCATGCAGTCGTGGTGGCCGAGCGGGCAGTGCGGGCCGCCATGGTCTGAGCAGGGACTGCACGATAGCGCGAGCGAGAGCGCGGATTCGGGGAACCAGCGTGCGGGGCTCGTTGGGCCGAAGAGAGCGACGCTGGGCGCACCAACCGCGCGAGCGATGTGCAAGGGTCCGGTGTCGACACCCACGACGACCGAGGCGCGCTCGCAAAGCGCTGCGACGACTCCGAGCGGAAGTCCGAGCAGCGTCGATGAATGGCCAAAAGTGGCGTCGGCCGAGGCGCCGACCACGACGGGGTTAAACCCGTTTGCGGCAATCGCTGAAATGACAGCCGCCATGTGCGGATACCGTTTTGTGGGTTTCGAGGGCGTCCCAAAAACGATCGCGAGACGCGTCGGCGAAATGCCGTTTGCCGCGAGTGCCTCCCTGGCGCGCGTTCGGTCGGTGTCTGTGATCGTGAGGCGGAGCAGAGGGAGCGACGTCGGGTCGACCCACGGCGAAAGCGCGTCGGCGTAAAGGCGTCGCTGGTCGATGACGATGGGCCGCCGCCGGATGCGGTTCAGAAGTCCAGCGACCTCCCACTTCGCGAGCACAATACGGGGCGCGTTCCATGTCGCCGCGAACGCACACAGGGCGCGGCTCCGAAGCTTATTCTGGAAGTCGATGACAAGATCGTATGGACCTCTGAGATCGGCGCGAGATGTGGCGACGCGGGAAACGCCAGGGATCGATCGCGCGATGGCGGCGTACGGCGGATCAACCAGGAGATGGAGAACCGCGTCCGGATACGTTTGGCGCAACAAGGCGATGGCCGGACCAGAGAGAATGATGTCGCCGAGCGCCGAGAGGCGGACGACGAGAATCCGCGCGAGCGGTTTCGGTGGTGCCGCGATGAGCGCGGTAAGCGCGTCAAATGCGCGGCCCGATGCGCCCTGGAGCGTTTTGATGCGACGGCGGGCAATTTCGCTTTGGCTTTTGCGTCGAGCCGGGTCGTCGAGCAACGCCTGCACAACGCGAGCGACATCGCTCGGCCCGGCCTCTGCGATCGCGTCGCCCAGCGCCTCGGCTTCCGCCGAAAAATTCTTGAGGTTGCCACCATGTACAACAGCGCACCCGGCCACGACCGGCTCGAGCGGATTTTGCCCGCCGCGCGCGCCAAATGTGCCACCGACCACCGCGACGGTCGCGGCGCCATACGCGGCGCGAAGTTCGCCGACCGTGTCGATCAAGATTGTGCTGGATGGAACGAGCGCGCGAATTCGACCGGCTTTATTTGGGTAGCGAGGAACCCAGACGACCGTGACGTGCGGTGCCAGGTCGGCTGCGGCATCTGCAAAGACGGCGTCTTCGTCGCTGTGCGTGCTTCCGAAGACGACGACGGGCTTCGCGCGCGAAACCCGATGCCGAACGCAAAACGCGTCGATGTCCGCTTGGGGCGCGGCTTCGACGAGATCGTGTTTCGTGTTGCCGACGACCCGCACATCGCTAAAACCAAGTTGTTGCGCGCTTGCCGCATCGTCTTGCGTACGCGCCAAAACAAGATCGACGCGCCGTGCGACCCACGCGAGCAGCCCGCGCACACGAAGGCTCTTGTCGCTGACCCGCGCGTTCACGACGGCGACGCGAGCACCGAGCGCCTTCGCGGCGAGCACCAGCCCTGGCCAAAGCTCAAGATATTCGAGCACCACGAGGCGCGGCCGCGCCGCCCGCATCGCGCGCCCCGGTGCCCCAAGCGCATCAAACGGCGTCCGAATAACCACTGCCAGCGCGCCGAGTTCGCGCGCCGCCATCGCAAAACCGGACGTCGTCTGCGTCGCCACGACAACACGCCCTCCGTTTGCCGCTGAGAATCGTTCGACGAGCGGACGAATCGCACGCACATCCCCCGCACTCGCCGCATGAAACCAAACACCGCCGCGAACCTGCGCGAGCCTCCCGCCGTAAAACCCGAGGCGCTCGAAAAACCGCCCGCGCAGCTTCGGATGAAAAAGCAGCCACGGCAACAGAAACACAAGCGCGGCCGCGCCAAGCAGTCGATAGACGAACGACACCGCGCGCGATTATAGTGACGTCATGCCGATCGACAAAGAACTCCTCGACATCGTCGCCTGCCCGAAGTGCCACGGCCCCGTCGCGCTCGCCGACGACGAAAGCGAATTCCGCTGCGCCGCGTGCCGCCTCGCCTTCGCCATCGACGACGGAATCCCCAACTTTCTCATCGACGAAGCGAAACCGCTCGCGAACGCGAAGCCGTAATTCGGCGCGCGAACACCAAGCCGTTCGCTGCGCTCGCTGTCCGAAAAACCGTCTCATTTCGGACCAGCTCCAGTTTTCCAATGCGATCTTTGAACCCACCTTGAGTTTTTCTAAATCGTAATCCTATGGTCGCCGCTTGTTTGCGCAACAAACCAGACGAGCCTACGTCGTTTGAATAGAGGGAGAATAAATGAACTCGAAAACAGATCGCCGTCAGATCGGATTTTGCGTTGCCGCTGTTTCAGTTCTCGTCGCACTGCCGCTTGGATGCGCGTCGAGCGAGGATTGCGGACCCGGTTCCAATCTCACAACCCTCGACACGAATACGGACGGGGGAACGGTCCGTGTTTGTGTGCCCGATCCAGACGCCAACGTGCAACCCGATGCTGGCGGACCACCGACTCGCCCGCCAGATGTCGATTCCGGGTCAGACTGCTTAACCGGCTTCACGCGCTGCGGCGGCACTTGCGTCGCACTCTCGTCAAACACCAGCCACTGCGGCGCATGCAACAACGCGTGCACAAACGGCCAGGCGTGCAATCGCGGCGTCTGCGACCGCCCCGTCGACTGCCGACAACAAGGTTGCGCAAACGACCACTACTGTGACCTCGCAACGGGCCGATGCAATCCCGGCTGCGCGACCGACACGCAATGCCCAACATTGGGGCGATGCGACATTGCGACGCACCGTTGCGTCTGCAACGCATCCGACGGACTCGCCTTCTGCAACGGCCTCTGCGTGCGCGAAGGCGCGACCGGGTGCGGCGCCTCGTGCCGCGCGTGCCCATCGAGTCCGCGAGGAGGAGCCACATGCAACGCCGGTGCGTGCGGCGAGACGTGCTATGCCGGTTTCTTCAAGTGCGGCGCCGCGTGCTGCGCAGCAACGAAGATTAGCGCCGGTGGTTCTACCGCGTGCGTCGTCACGAGCGCCGGGGGCGTCGTTTGTTGGGGTCGAAACGAGTTCAGCGGCTTTGCAGCCGGAATCGCCGAGGTTGCAGCCGGCCGTGCTTGGCACTCATGCGCACGGAATATGGGCGGCGGCGTCACGTGTTGGGGTGATAACCGCTACGGTGAGCTCGGCGACGGAACAACCACCGCGCGATCGACACCCGTGGTTGTGAGCGGACTCGCCTCGGGCGCCACGGCATTGGGCGTGGGTGACTTCTTCTCGTGCGCGGCAACAAGTTCGGGCGGCCTGAAATGTTGGGGACGAAACTCGGACGGGCAGCTGGGCGATGGCACCAGCACCGCGAGGCGAACACCCGTCGACGTCACCGGGCTCGCGTCGGGGGTCACCGCTGTCGCCGCGGGCGAAAACCACACGTGCGCGATCGCGATCGGAGGCGGCCTGAAATGCTGGGGGGACAACGACTTCGGCGCCATTGGCGACGGAACGTTTACGACACGTTATTCGCCGGTGAACGTCACTGGGTTCTCGACAGGGGCGAAATCATTGAGCGCGGGAAATAACCATACGTGCGCGGTGACCACCGAGGGCGCCGCAAAATGCTGGGGACTCAACATGGGTGGCCAGTTGGGGAGGGGCGCCACATCACCCGACTACGTCGCGACGCCAGCCGGCGTTTTGGGGCTCGATGCGGGCGTCAAAGCGGTAACGGCCGGTGGTTACCACACCTGCGCGCTGACTGAATTTGGCGCGGTCCATTGCTGGGGCAATAATGAAAACGGGCAGGTCGGAACGGTTAACAGCAACACGACCATTCCGAATCAGGTGGAGAATCTCGCGTCCGGCGTAACGGCCATCGCGACAGGCCGGGATTTCTCTTGTGCGCTCATGCAGAGCGGACGCGTTAAGTGCTGGGGCATCAACCGCGAAGGGCAGCTCGGGAATGGTTTCAGCGGCGACAATAGTGCGTCGCCTGTTGACGTCGTGTTGCCATGAGTCGAAGGGCGGGGTCTGCGCTGGCGCTCATTGGATTGCTGATCGCGTGCGGCTCGAATCAACCACTCGAAGTCGATCCCAACTCCTGGGACGCCGATGAGGCGGGTCCCGTTCTGCGCCCGTTTGAAGACGCTGGATTCAACGCGCCTGACGCCGGCCTAACACGCACCGACGGAGGAACCGCATTCTGCCCGCCCGGATTTCGTGACAACGACGGCGATCCCGCAAACGGTTGCGAGACGCCGTGCGCCCCGGTCGCGATCGCAACTTCGGGAAACCTCGACTTCGATCTGAAAGTCGTCAACGTAACCGGGCGCGTGACGCTCGCGGGATTTAGATTGCCCGATGGAACGCCACGCGGCACGCTTCGCTTCCTCCTGGCCGGGACTACGATCCCGGTCGATGTCGACCTTCCGACGACAGGCGAGGCAACGTACAACGTCAATCTTTTTGCCGGCGCCTACCGAATCACCTACGAGAGAGCGACCGACTGCCGCGTGGGCGCGCCGCCTTGCGGAATCCAGGAACTTCGCCGAGCGATCCCGCTCAATGCGAACGGCGTCCTCAATCTCGACATCGCGGGCGACGTTGTTGTGAGCGGCGAGGTCACCGTCAACGGACAGGCGATCAGCGCGCGCACGGGTGGCGGAAACCGCGGCTCGATCGCGTTTTCGCCGGCTGAGGCGACGGGAACTCGCGTCACCGAATTACTCGGCGCGTCGGGACGCGCGACGTACAGCGCACGACTGCTGCCCGGCGTTTACGATGTCTCGATCGTCGGCCCTTCAACCTGCGACCCAGCGCAGGATCCGGTGCCGTGCCACGCGAGCGTCCGCCTTCGCCGTTTCGCCGTCGCAACGTCCGGCAATTTAAACATCGACCTCCCCGTCGTAACGGTTGCCGGTCGCGTGACCCTGAACGGCGCGACCATGCCCAACGGACCGAGCGGCTGGCCCCGCGGAAATCTTCTCATCGCAAACACCGACGGAATCGGCGGACCGACTGTCGACCTGGGTCCACGCGACGAAGCGACTTACCGCGCGCGCATTTACAAAGGGGTTCAGAGCTTCGTTGTGTCGAAGTTCACACAATGCGACGCGGGTCCGCTCCCGTGTCAAACGCGCGAGGCGGTGCGCGACATTCGGATCGACACCGACGGTCGCCTTGATCTGGACCTTCGCGTCGCACGCGTTTCTGGCGTCGTCACTGTCAACGGCGCACCGGTGGCAAACGCCGCGGGCAACCCTTCGCGTGGCAGAGTTGAATTCCGCGATGCGACTGGTCTTGCGACCGCGACACTCGCGCGAACCGGCCCAGCCGCATACAGTGCGCCGCTTTACGAAGGTCGCTACGACGTCGCGATCTCGAGTTTTGAATCGTGCGCAGAAGGACCACTCCCATGCCTCACGCGCACCGTCGCCGCGTCGGTTGCGGTCGCGGGGCCCGCGGCGCTCAACATCGACGTCCCTGTTGTCGACGTGCGAGGGAGAGTGACCGCGAACGGAAATGCGCTGGGTGACGGTGTCGCGAGCCGGCTCGTGTTTTCGCCAGCGGCGCCGCGTGCGACCGGGGTCGGCACTGTTCAGGGCGAGTCGACCGTCGAACTGTCGTCCCGTGGCGCAACCTACAGAGTGCGCCTCTACGCCGGAACGTACCGCGCGCAGGTTCGGCCCGCGCCGAACTGCGTTGACGGCGAAGATGGGGCGTTGCCATGCCAGGGGAATATCAATGTCGACGCGGCGGCTCAATTCACCACGACTGGGGTTCGCGACTTCGACCTCAGAGTCGTGACGGTGACCGGCAGCGTCACGATAAACGGGCGCGCCGTTTTCGATGACCGCACGGGCCATGAGCGTGGCGCGCTATCGTTTGCAGCCGGTGATGGCGCGTATCCAAATCGCGTCTCGCTCGGATCGAATGGACCCGCGACGTACCGGGCGCGCATCTTTGCTGGAACGCAAGGGATCGGGCTATTGAACGACGTCGCTTGCGAAAACGGCGCAATCCCCTGCGGCCACCTCGCGCTCCGAGGTTGTCGAACGTGGTGACATTGCGGGCCAGAACTTGGCGACAAATCAGGGCGCTCAATTATAAATGTGATATTTATAATATAGTTAATAAAGTATTAGTTTTCGAGTCTATCTGATTCGCCTATCCTTGGTCTCGCGAAGGGCAATGAAGAAAGGGGAATCGAATGCGAGATCTCAGGGCAATCAATATTGGCAGTTGGGGAATCGCGCTCATCGGCGCCGTCGCGTGTGGTTCCGCACCGGCGGGTGATGAAGGTGAAACAGCGCCTCCACCTCCCGCCGTGGCGAACGGTCGCTGGAGCGTGGAAAGCATTGCGGGCGACGATCTCCTATCCGTCTGGGGATCCGCAGCGAATGACGTCTTCGCGGGCTCGCGCGATGGGATGATTTACCGATTCAACGGAAATCAATGGACGGTTTCAATGAGGGGCAGCATGCCGGTGACAGGACTTTGGGGGACCGGTCGTTCGAGCCTCATCGCGGTCACGGACGGGGTGTTCGTCTATCGCTTCGACGGCGCCGAATGGGACAGAGCAGCAATCACTTACGCCTCTGGGTTTCAGTTCCAAGCGGTTTGGGGCTCGCGCGAAGATGATGTTTGGGCGGTCGGAACGAATGGATTCACAAGGTTCCCAAACATCTCGTCAACCAGTCAGTGGAACCTTTGGCAGAACCCACACGGCTCAGAAGCCGGCAACCCGATTCGCAGCGTTTGGGGAAATGCGCCCTCTAATTTCTGGGCCGTTGCAGGAAATCGAGTTTTTCATTTCGATGGCGTGGAATGGAAATCAGCGCCTCGCGTTTGGCGGGACAACGACCTCGGGGATCTATTTGCCGTCTGGGGCTCAGCGCGGAGCGATATTTGGGTTGCTGGCGATAGAGGCGTCGCTCGCTTCGATGGAAACGATTGGCAGCATGACCATTTGTTGTGGAATCCAGTTAACCTGCGCGGGATTTCTGGGAATCGCCCCGATAACGTTTTTTTTGTTGGCGCCGGCGGAAGAATCTGGCGTTTTGGCGGTGCGGCGGTGCGGGTCGGCGATTCAACCTTTGTAAGCGAACCGACGCTCACGACGAACGATCTTAACGCCGTTTGGGTTGGCGCGAATGGTGACGTGTTTGCAGTTGGGAACAGCGGCACAGTCGTTCGGTATCAGCCGAATTGATGTGCGCTCAAAGCGCCTTCAGATGCGCGTGCGACTCCTCGATGTCGCCAAACAGCCCATGTGACTTCGCCTCGGTGAGCCGCTTCGTCGCTTCCAAATAGCCGGCCTTCAAAAACCGACGCGCCTCCATCGAATTGATGAACGGCAGATGTCCAACGTCAGGCTCGATGACGACGAGCTTCACGTGCGGGTAAAGTTGTCGCCAAAGGTCGAGCCCGCGCATCGCCTTTTCGTGAATGACGATGTTCCCGCTCTGCATCGCGACCTGACCGATGCCGCGGTGTGCGACCGACATCTCGCCGGCCGGCGTCACGTGCGGGTTGTAGACGTTGCTAACAACGACCACGTCGGCACCGCGCAGAATCGCGATGTCGACCGAAAGCGTCTTTTTCGTTTCACCGTCGACAAAATAGCGTCCGTCGATCTTCACCGGCCGAAACAAAATCGGCAGACAGCACGACGCCGCAACCGAAAGCGACATCGGCACGTGGTCGATGAACCCTCGCCCAAACACCACGCGCTCCGTCGTGTCGATGTCGGTCGCCGTGACGTAAATCTCTTTCTCGACCGAGCGAAAATCGTTTCGCGGCAACAGGTTACGCATGAAACGCTCGAAACTACGTAGCTCAGAAATCCCGCTCGTCAAGAAGCGCCAACCCTCCCAAGTTTGCCGGCTCGGCGCGTCAACGAACGTGCGGAGCCCAAGATGCGGCCCCGCGAACCGCCGTTTCCAAATTGGGCGAAACTGGTCGACCATTTTGTCGATCGAAACGCCCTGACCATACACCGACGCTATCATCGCGCCCGCGCTCGACCCCACAAGGATGTCGAAGTGCAGCCCCAGCTCCTCCGCCGCGCGCAGGACCCCGAGGTGCGAAATCCCTTTGACCGCTCCGCCCGACGCCACAAACGCGATTCGTGGTTTCCTCTTCGTCATGCCAGACCCTCTAAACTCCCCCGACTTGGCGACCCGCACGCATTCAACTTTACGTGATTCTCGAACGAGGAATTACCGACCGCCCGACCGCCCAAATAGAAAATAACGACCACTCTGTATCTAATACTTTCCGATCTCGACGCACGGTGTCAAGTCTTTCCAATTTTTTCGCGGATTCCTTGACCAAGAGCCTTATTTCCTTTACTTTTCATTTGCTCGATGACCGACAAACGTGAACCGCCCAAGTCCGAAATTCCGCCACCAGGCGGTGGGGCGGAGCCGCAGACACCCGCGCTCGACGCGATACGTGCGAAGCTTGGGGCGCTTCGAAAATCGCTCGATGCGAAGCCGGACGAAGGCGCGAATAAGGCGGCGATTCCTGTCGCCGAGCCGCCGGCTCTGCCTCCGCCTCTGCCCGGACCAGCCGGACCACCTCCTGCACCCGCATTATCCGCTCCCGCACCCGCGCCGGCATCAACCGCTTCCGCACCCGCGCCCGCGTTCGCATCGGAATCCACAACCGTTCCCGCGCCCACAGACCGCGACACCGGCGAGACGCGGGACGCCGCGAAGACAGACCCGCGATTCGAAGTGCCCTTCACGCTCCTTCGCCCGAAAGCCCCCGAGCCAACGACGCCCTCGACCGATCCCGGGCGCTCGCTCGGAACCGCCCCCGCACCGCCGCCACCACCGCCCATCACGGACGACTCATCATCTGAGGTTGGTGCCACGCCGCGCTCCGCACGCCGACCCTGGATTATTTCGGCAGCCGCCATGATCCCCGTCACGGGGTTCTTGTGCTTTCTCGCATACTACGTCGGGAACGCTCGTCTGCGTGGCGACCGAATCAGCGACGCCAAAGAGACAATCCAGGCGGCGCGCACGGCCGCCGAAGCGAGCCACCGCGCGTTCCAGGCGATGGCGATTCGCATCAAGCGAACGCACGCGGCGTCGGTCGATGCGCGGACGAAACGTTGGACGAGGATCGATTGGTCGGAGTGGGAAGCGATTCGCGCGACGGTGCGACCAGCGGCTCTTGCGGATGTCCTCGGAGTCAAGCGAATCGACCGACTGGGTGCGGTCGCCGTTAAACACGTTTTTGACTACCACGCCAAAGTCGTCGAGTTTTTCCGCACCGCAGCCACGACAGCGGCTGGGATGTTGTCGCGTCGTGCCGATTTTGAGAAGGCGCTCGCCGATCCCGACGGGGCTTTCGCGCGAACGAGCCAACATCGGTACGCAGTTGTCACCCGAGCGCCTGCGGGCGATTCGGGGCTCAACATCGGCGAGGTGGTCGTGGTTCGACGGATCGTTCCGCGTGCGCCGGCCGCTCGGGGGACCGCTGGAGACGGGGCAAGAGTCGAGGTCGTCAAACTATCGGGATCGAATGAAAAGCCCGCGTTGGTCGCGGAGGACGATTTGGTCACGCTTCTCCGAAGCGACGTCATTCGCCTCGGACATGAATTGCTTCGCGAGTTCGCGGAGCAAGTCAAGCGCCTCGAGCGGCTCGCCGTTGACGTTGAAGACGAACACCGACTTCTTGTTGTCGAGCTCGACCGCCTTTCCAAATGACGACGGGGTTCTTCGACGTCCACAGCCATCTCGGTGTGGGGATTGACGATGGTGCAAAGACCGTCGACGGCGCGGTGGCGATGGCCGAGGCGCTCCGGCGCGCGGGATTCGTCGAGGCGGTCGTCACATCGCACATCAAGCAAGGGTATTGGGAGAACACGCGCGAGAGCATCACGCGCGCGGTTGAGACGGTTCGCGTCGCGTCGCCCATTCCGCTCCACGTCGGCGCCGAACATACGTTCGACGGAATCTACGTCGCGTCGTTGGAGTCGAAGTCCCTTGTGACGCTCGGCGAAAAGACGCGCGTCCATCTGCTTGAGTTCCAGCCGACGAACATCCCGCACGATCTCAACGCCGTGCTCTTTCGAATTCGACTCGCTGGGTATCGACCGCTTTTCGCACACCCCGAGCGCTACGCGGATTTCGCGCGGGATCTCGAAGCGGTTGAGCGCCTCGTTCTAAACGGTGCGCTCTTGCAACTCGACGTCGCAAGCCTCGCGGGCGGTTACGGCGCCGCGCAGGAGAGTCGCGCGTGGAGAATTCTCGACCGCGGTCTCTACCATGTCGCGGCCAGCGACCTTCACAGCGCGGAAGGGATCGACGCCGTCATGGCCGGAATTAAGCGCCTCCAAAAATCTGTCGGGGACACAACCGCAAACGCGTTGCTCGCCGTTAATCCGCGTCGTATCGTGCACGGAGAGGAGATCGCATGACGCTAAAAGAAAAGATCGGATCGAGAAAGGCCGCGATCGGTGTGATCGGGGCCGGTTACGTTGGGCTGCCGCTGTCGGTCCGATTTGCGGAGTGCGGGTTCCGCGTGACTGCGTTTGAAATTGACGAGCGAAAAGTCGAGGCGATTCAAAACGGGCGCTCGTACATCGCTGATGTCGGGACCGCGACGCTTGCGAAGCTCGTAAACGCTGGGAAATTCACGGCAACAACGGACATGGCGAAACTCGCGGCGTGCGATGCCGTGTCGATCTGCGTGCCGACGCCGCTCAACAAAACGCGCGACCCAGACGTGTCGGCCGTTCTCGCGGCGGTCGAAGCGATCAAGCGAACGCTCCACAAAAATGAGCTTGTTATTGTGGAGAGCACGACGTATCCGGGATTCACGCGGGAAGCGGTCTTGCCGATGTTCGCCGAGACCGGCCTCAAAGTGGGTGACGATTTCTTTCTCGCGTTTTCGCCCGAGCGTGTCGATCCGGGAAATCCCACGTACCACGTTAAGAACACCCCCAAGATCGTTGGCGGCCACACACCACGGTGCCTTGAGCACGTTGCCCTCCTTTACGGCGAAGTGGTCGATCACGTGGTGCGGGTCTCGTCGACCGACTCGGCTGAGATGGCGAAGCTGCTTGAAAACACGTTTCGCGCGGTGAACATCGGACTCGTTAACGAAGTCGCGCTGATGTGCAAGCGGCTCGGCATCGACACGTGGGAGGTGATTGAAGCGGCCGCGTCAAAGCCGTTTGGTTTCATGCCGTTTTATCCCGGGCCGGGACTCGGTGGCCACTGCATCCCCGTCGATCCCCATTACCTGTCGTGGAAAATGAAAACGCTCAACTACACGGCGCGATTCATCGACCTCGCGGGCGAAGTGAATTCGGCGATGCCGCGCATTGTGGTCGAACTGGTTGTGGATGCGTTGAACGTCGACAGGAAAGCCGTCAACGGGTCGCGCGTTTTGGTGTGCGGCGTTTCGTATAAGCGCGACTCCGATGACCTCCGGGAGTCGCCGGCGCTCGACGTCATCGAGCTTTTACTTGAAAGAAGTGCCACCGTCGATTTTCACGATCCGCACGTGCCCGAGCTGACGGTGGCGTCTGGCCATCGCTTTAAGTCGGTCGACATCACGCGGCCAGGGGCGATCGAGGCGTACGACGCGGCCATCATCGTGACCGACCACCGCGCGCTGGATGTCGTGGCGCTCTTGGAGCGGGCGAGCCTCGTCATCGACACGCGAAACGCGACGAAGGCACCGCTCGCGGCGACACCCAAGCGGACACGCGCCCGCGTCGTGAGGCTCTGACGCGCGGTGCCTCCCTCTCCCGCGCTCAAGACCACGCTCAAATGGCTCCTGTCGGCGGCACTCGGCCTCGTCTTCTTCTGGCTCGCGTTTCGTGGCGTCGACGCTGAAAAACTCTGGGCCGCGCTGAAGCGCGCTGATTACACACCGCTTGTTCCATTTTTCGCGTTCGGCGTTGTCATCCAAGTCATAAAATCGGTCCGCTGGGCCATCCTTCTAAGGCCACTCGGCCCGGCGACGGCGTGGCGTATCTTCAACGTGTCAAACACCGGATGGATGCTCGCCGGCCTAATTCCGTTTCGCATGGGCGAATTCGCGCGGCCTTATCTCATCTCCGAACGCGGTGGCATCTCAATGACGGCGGCGCTTGCGACGGTCGTTGTGGAGCGGGTCTTTGACGGACTTGCCGTGACCGCGTTTTTTTTCCTGTCGACGCAGCTCGTAACAGGCGTCGTCATCCCCACGGGTGTGATTGCGTTTGGTTTCGTCGCGTTGGCCATCTTCTCGGGCGCGCTCGTCGCCATCGTTGGGACAGCGATCTGGCACGACAAATCGATTCGCTTTTGGACCCGAGCGTTGTCGCTCATTTCGCCGAGGCTCGCTGCAAAACTTGTCGGACTCCTCGAGAACTTCCACGCCGGACTCCGCGCCCTTCCACGACGTCGCGATTTGGCGCTTTTCGTCTTCTATACGTTTGCGTATTGGATCATCAACATCGCGTCAATGCACATCTTATGCGGCGCCTTCGACATTTCGATTTCCTGGGAAGGGTCGATGTTCGCGTTGGCGGTCGTCTGCTTATCGATCATGATCCCCGGCGGGCCAGCGAACGCCGGGACGTTCGAAGCCGGCGTGAAGACGGCCCTCGTCGAGGTTTTTCGTACCGATGCCGCAGTCGGCGCCGCTTACGCGATCGTCCTACACGCGGCCACGGTCGTCGTCATGGTGGCCTTCGGTGTCGCGTCAATGTTTTCGCATCACGGGAACCTCGCGGCTGCAGCGCTTCGACGTCGCGAAGGCCCGCCCGTGGCATGAACGTCTCGGGCTGCGTTCCGGCACGCGATGAGGAAAAGAACCTCGGCGCTTGCCTCTCCGCTATCGCGACCCAAACCCGTTTTCCGCTCGAAGTCTTTGTCGTCAACGACGGCTCCACGGACAAAACTGGGGCCATCGCCAACGAATTCGCCGCGCGCGATTCAAGGTTTCGCATCATTGAGACGGCCGGTGTTGGACCCGGCGCCGGACGCAACGTCGCCCTTTCGCAAGCCGCGGGCGACATCATCGCATTCACCGATGCTGACGCAATTCCGCGTCCCGACTGGCTCGCCGAGCTTGTCGCAGTCTTTACGTCTTGCCACGCGGACGTAATCGGCGTTGGCGGCGCGCAGGCAATTCCTGACGACGCGAGCCCCTATGAGCGGACGGTTCACGAATTCCTTGCGACCTTCGGATTTGTTTCCGAGTATCTGCGCACCGACGAGCACACCGTCGCAACACGCCATATCCCCACCGTGAACGCGGCCTACCGCGTCTCCGCTCTTCGTGCGGTGAGTGGTTTTCGCGAGGACCTCTTTCCATGCGAGGACCTCGACCGACGACTCCTCGCGCGCGGCGGGCGCCTTCTCTTCAGGCCCACCGCTGTCGTTGCGCACCACCGCCCCACGTCGCCTGCATCGTTTCGCCGCATGATGCGGTCGTACGGTCGCGGACACGCGCGGCTCGTTCGCGTCCACGGTCCTTATCGCCTCCTTCACGCAATGCCGTTTATTGTCGCCGCGAGCGCACTCGGCGCCGTTGTGGCCCCCTTCCCCGCGCGCAGCCTTACGCTTCCAAGTGCGGCCGCGGCGTTCCTCGCGCTGACACTTAAGGTTGGCTCGCCAACGACAGCGGTACTTTTCTCGAAGATGCTTACGGTCGCGGTATTCGAATGGCACTGCGGCTCTGTTGAGGGCCTAAGAGGAGACGCTTGATGGATAAGGGAATGAAAGTCGCCGTTGTCACTGGCGGAAATCGCGGACTCGGTTATGCAACGTGTGACGCTCTTGCTTCGCAAGGATTTCACGTCGTCTTGACGAGCCGCGACGACGTCAAAGGCAAAGCGGCAGCCGCTCGCCTTGCGGCAACTGCAGCGTCGATTGATTTCGTACGGGTCGATGTTGAACGCGACGACGACGTTACGCGTCTCGTGGAGTTTGTCACGAAAACGTTGGGCCGCATCGATGTTCTCGTCAACAACGCGGGTATCGCTCTCGATGGCAACACGGCCTTGCGAGATCGCCCCGACGCGCTCAGTGTCTTTGCCGCCGACTTCGGGGTTATTCGGCAGACGTTCGAAACCAACACGCTCGGTTCGCTGCGGGTGGCCCTCGCAGTTATCCCCTCGATGCGCGAACGAAACTTTGGCCGCATCGTCAACGTCTCGAGTGGCATGGGCGGGCTTACCGAGATGAACGGCGGGTGCCCCGGCTATCGCCTGTCGAAAGCCGCGCTCAACGCCGTCACCCGAATTCTCGCGGACGAGCTCAAGGGCTCAAATGTCCTCGTCAACTCGGTTTGTCCCGGCTGGGTTCGAACCGACATGGGCGGGGAGAGCGCACCGCGCTTACTCGCCGAGGGGGTTGCCGGCATCGTTTGGGCGGCCACCCTCCCCGACGGTGGACCATCGGGCGGTTTTTTTCGCGACGGCCAACCGATCGCCTGGTAGCCGCCGCGCGCTAAAACACGTCGTCTTTGCTCTCCGCGCCGGCAACCGCTGCCCGAACAAGTCGCCAAAGTTCGAGCGCGCGCTCTCGAAAACCCGCGCGCCGCCTCGCGGGCGTCGTGAACAGTTCTCGCACCGCCGTCCGCGAAACTTCTCCATCGATGACCAAACGAAAGAGCGCGTCTCCAAGCACAAGCCCGATGGCGCGCGAGACACCCAGCGCGAGCCGCGTGTCACGCCGAATCGCCCGCGCTTCTTTTTCAGACTCTGTTTCGCCGCGCCGCACCGCCGGCAACGCATCAAGAACCGCCCGCGCGATCGCCCTTTCACGCCGAGTGCCACGCGCGGTGCCCTCCGCCATCGCCTTCAAATCGGTGAGCTGCGCGCACTTGCGCTTATGGTTGACGACCCGCGACGCAAAAAAACCGAGCGCACGAAAGACGACGCGCCCCAGAAACGACCGAAAGCCCTGATCGAAGGGAAACGCGAGCCCACCCCGCGCAGCCAAAAACGCCGCGGCTTCCTCCGCAGCCCGCCCTAGATCGTGCGCCGGCAAGTAGATGAGGCCGAGCTTCCCGACGAAAAAACTCTGCCCCTCGACGATTAAATTCTCGAGAACCGCGACGCTCCGCTCTCCTTTGAGCCGACGCAAAAACTCAAGGTCATCGAGTGTGGAGACGCTCACGTCGTGAAGGCCATCACGCGCGAGATCGAGAAAGCCGGCCACCTGGTCGATGCACGCATAAACCTCATCGTTGTACGTATCGACCTCCGCCTCTTCGGCGCTGTCCTCGTCCTCCGCGTGAAATCCATTCGAGCCGCCGGCACGCTCAAACCACGAAAGATACGACTGCAATTTGATCCAGGGTGGCGTATTCATCACGCAGTAAACGCCATCACCCATTTCAAGAACGTCGGCGTCATGCTCTCGACCCGATTCGGCGAGTCGCCAGTACAGCGTCTCGCTGTTCTGATAGACGATGATTCGACGCACCGTCCGCCCGCGTCGCTCCAGCTCTTCGTCAACGAGTTGCGGTAAGTGTCGCCGCGCCACATGCAAGTCGCCGAAAACGACAAAGATCAGAGCACCCGGGTTTGCCAGCGCGGCGTCAGCGATCCGACGCGCCGCAAATCGATCGCGCGCGCCGAGGCGATGAAGGTCGTCGTACGCTCCGGAATTGAGCGCCACAACGCGAAGCCCGTGCAGACGCGCAAATGCAAGCAGTGCCCGATACGGCTCCCACGGGAAACCCCACGTTCCCGCCCAGTCAATTTCACGCAAGAACTCGGCGTCGTCGGCCTCCCCCCGCATGTACGCGTCAAGTTTCGCCTGCTGCGACGCGAGCACCATCTCGATTCCGAGAACGACGTTGGGGCGCTCCGGCACGATGTCGCGCAACAACTTGATGTTCGTCTTTTGCGCCTGCTTCAACGTATGATAATCGCCAACAAAAACGATGTCGGTTTCTTTTACCGCCTCAATGAGCTCCACCTTCGTCGCGAGCCGTCGAAAATGTCGAAACTCGCTCTTGTATTCGTTGTAGTAGTGCCGAAGCGGCGCCGGCAAATGCCCAAGGTGGCGCCGGATTTCGCGCTTCAGCCCGCGAAGGGTGCCGCGCTGAATCTCGAGCAAGTGTTGATGCGCATGCCCGGGCACTCGACTCCTCCCATGGATCTAAGGATAGGGACGTCGACTCGGCATCTCAAGTAATTTTGCGAGCCATCTGCCATGAAGCCAGTGGCTTCATGGCGCGAGCAATCTACCGAAATCTATCGAGGGTGCTTGACGCCAATGCGCGGGCAGAGCGTCGCGAGTGGGCAAATCGAGCATCGCGGCGACACCGGCTGGCAAACATTCCGCCCAAACTGAACGAGCAAGTCGTTGATCGGAATCCAGTACCGGCGCGGAAGAGTTTTGCGAAGGGCACTCTCCGTCTCGTCGGGAGCGCGCGTTTTGACATAGCCCCAACGGTTGGTCACACGATGAACATGGGTGTCGACGCAAATGCCCGGTCGCCCATACCCCAGCGTGACAACAAGGTTTGCCGTCTTTCGGCCGACGCCCTTGAGAGTCAAGAGCGCATCGATTGTGTCTGGGACTTGGCCTCTGAATCGCTCGATGATGTCGCGCGAAACCGCGTGAATTGTCGCCGCCTTCGTTCGATAAAAACCGACCGGATAGACTGTTTTAGCGATCGCCGCCTCCGGCAACGCCAGCATCTTCTGTGGCGTTTCGGCCAGCGTGAACAGCCTCGCCGCCGCAACGTCGGTGACTTCGTCCTTCGTGCGCAACGAAAGGAGACACGCAATAAGCGTCCGATACGGATCACGATCCGGCACCGCAACCGAGATCCCCGTTTTCTGAAAACCCCTATTTGTTGATTCGACGGCTCTGAACACGCGCGCTAACACCCGATTGGAGATCACGCGGACCAATCCTCGCGCTCTTTTTCAACGCTCGCGCGAACCAATTCAATCTCGCCCGTCGCTGGAAACCGCGATACGACCGCTTCGCCCAACACGACCTCCACGGAAAATGCGCCGCGTTCGCCGACACGCCATCCGACGTCGTCGCATCGAACCGACCATTTCGCCGTTCGCGCAAAGTGCGCTTCTACGCCCCCCGGCCCGGCGTCGTCCGGAAGTCGAATCTCAACCAGCGACGCGCCGATTCTCAACCGCATGTGAAGCGAGAAACGGCGCCACTCCTTCGCGGCCGTTCGCAAACGGAAGCAGAGTCGCGTCGCATCGAATCCGAATTCGAGCAGCTCAAACGGCCGCGTGGCGAGCGCCATCGTTCCCCCCGACTCGCCGGTTGCTGCACCGGCTACCGCAAGTCCCGCGCCGCGCCAGTCGTAGAATCCATCGATGTCCCGCGACATGTCGGGCGAAATCATCCGTTCGGGTGGCCTCACCGCGAGACGCGTGACCGCTGACCGGATCGGGCGCTCGAGCGCCTCAGGAACCAGAAGCCCCGCTGCGCGGTACGCGGCGCGCAAGTGCCCGCGAAAGAGCGCGTCGAAATCATCCGCAAACGGCGTATCAAAATCGTCCCCAAACCACCAAAACCAATCCGACCCCTCCGCGCGATAAAGGTGCTCCCACGCCGCTCGCCATCTTTCCTCATCCGCGCCCGCCCCCGCTCCCGATGCTTCTTTCCTGCTGCAGATTCTCTTCTCCTCCGATCTCTGTGCTCTCTCTGTCTCTGTGGTTTCTCTCCTCTTCTCTTCGTCCATAAGCGCCTGGCGCGCCGCGACCACCGCATCCCACGCACGATTCTTTTCGGCGTGCCCGGTCCAAATCCGAAACGAAGCATCGATCCACGATCCCGCATGAAGACGCTTGAGCGCCACAGCGTCTCCACGCATCGCCGCGTCGCCAATCAATTCGGCGCAGACCCGCGCTCCTTCGCCACCCGACAAGCTGCTCGATAGCGCCTCCAAAAAGGGGCGCCCATTGTCATCGTATGCTTCCCACGGGTTCTCGCCATCGAGCATGACGAACACAACGCCGTCTTTGGGCGCCGCCTCGACGCGGCGAAAAAAATCTTTCACAGCATCCAGAGTCCCCATCTGCGCATAGCGAAAGCCGATCGCATCAGATATCTCGTGGTCGCGAAACACGAGCCGAACACCATGATACTCATACGGCCTATAAATCGCCGACCGCGGCGCTTCGATCGATTTTAGAAGGACGCCCTCATCGCTCGCTGCGAAGGCGAACCCAGCATCCGCAATGGCCTCTACCGCTTCCGGCGATACGCTCCCCTCCGAGGGCCACACGCCGCGCGGCCTCACACCGAAAACCCGATGCGCGATCTCCCCGGCGCGACGAAGCGCTGTCACGGCATCGCTCGGCGCGTGAACTGGCTTCCCCGCAATGAGCGGCAAAATGGGGTGGTCAAACGGCGATACCGTAACTTCAATCCGATGGTTGCGCGCGAGCGCCCGATACGCTTCGAGAACGCCGCGCGCGCACGCGTCGTGAACCTCAAGGAGCGCCGCCCGATCTTCTTCGGAATACCCTCGCCCCTTTTTCTTTAGCGCCCGAACAACGGGAAATCTTTGCTCGGCTGCAAATCCGCACCACGCCAAGAGAAACAGCACCTGCAAATCGCGCAGCTCCGTCGCTCGAAACCCGCGCGCGATTTGCGGAAAAAGCTCCTCGTGCGGATTCTCCCCGCGCTTCTCAAAAAGCTGCGCATAGCGCGGGACCGGCTTGACGGCGCGACCGCGATTAACCGCGAAAAGATTCCGAACGGCCCACGCACGTTCACCGACATCGTAGTCCTCGGGACGCTTTCGAAGCAGATCGAACCACGCATCGTGCGCCGCGCCGCACTCGAGTTCTTCGAGCTGTGACAACAGCACGCCCGAAAAATTCACCGTGTGTCGCACATCGAACCACCCAAATACGGACGCCATGTCCGTATAGCTCCGCGCGGCATGAAGCCGAACCCATGGCATGCGCGCAATTCCCGTTTCGGCGACCCGATAATCGGGCTGGTGCATGTGCCACAAAAACGAAACGCGAGACGCCATTCGCCGCTATTTCGACACAACGGTGTGTTTCGGCACCACCGTGATCCCGCTGTCCGTCACTGTAAACCCGCGCGCGCGATCCTGCGCCGCATCGAAGCCAACCTCCGCGCCCGGCTCGATGAGAACATGTTTGTCGACGATGCCCTGCCGAACCCGCGCGTGACGTCCCACGGTGACCCCCTCAAACAAAACCGAATCCTGAATCGCCGCGAACGAATTGACGCGTACGTTCGCCGACAGAATAGAGCGTTCGATTCGCCCGCCGCTGACGATGCACCCATTCGACACGAGCGAATCGCTCGCCATTCCGACGCGGTTCCCCGCGCGATCGGCAAAAACAAACTTCGCTGGTGGGTTCGGATAGTTCGCCGTTCGAATCGGCCAGTCGCGGTTGTAGAGGTTGAACGACGGCGTAACGGCGATAAGATCCATGCTGGCGTTGAAATACGCGTCGAGCGTCCCGATGTCCTTCCAATATCCCCGCTCGCTCTCGACCATCCCCGGAACCGAGTTCTGCGCAAAATCGTACGCGTAGCACGGCGCGCGGTTGATCATCGTTGTGAGGATGTTCTTGCCAAAGTCGTGCGAGCTCTCCGTTCCCGCATCGCGTGTCAACTCGCGTATCAGCGAAGTCGTTTTGAAAACGTAGTTCCCCATCGACACAAGCGCGCGCGTCGGATCGCCCGGCATCGGCTTCGGCGATTTCGGTTTCTCTTCGAACCCAACGATACGCCACGACGCGTCGACTTCGACGATTCCAAATTCGTGCGCCTCCGATACGGGTACGGGAATCGTCGCGACCGTGAGGTCCGCATCTCGTTCAACATGCGCGTCGAACATGAGCCGCACGTCCATTCGATAAATGTGATCCGCGCCAAAAACGAAAACGTGGTCCGGCTGCTCGTCGGTGATGATATCGAGACTCTGAAAAACTGCGTCGGCCGAACCCTTATACCAGTCGGGCCCCAGCCGCTGCTGAGCCGGAACAGCCTCAACAAACTCATCAAGCATCAGCGCCAGTCGCCAGCCGCGATTCAAGTGCGCGTTGAGCGAGTTGGATTTGTACTGCGTGAGAACCTTAATCCGGCGGAACCCCGAGTTGATGAAGTTCGACAAGACGAAATCGATGATGCGGTATCGACCACCGAACGGAACGGCCGGCTTCGCGCGATCGCGCGTGAGCGGCCAAAGCCGGCGCCCCTCCCCGCCCGCAAGCACCATGACGAGCGACTTCATGTGGCGGACGCCCTCGCAACAGCCGCTCCCGCTTCCGCCTCCGCCCCCGCTACCGCATCCGCTCCTGGTCCTGGACCTAAACCTGGTCGTGGACCTGGACCATTAGGAGTCCACGTCCAAGTCCAGGTCGAGGTCCAAGTCCAGGAAAGATCCGCCTCCACTCCGGCCCTCGACTCGCGCAGCGCCGAAAGCTCGCTCATCTTTGTCGCAATGAGAACGGCGAACAGCGTCAAGATCACGAGGAGCAACACCCAAAACGCCCGCCACAGCGCTCGCTCGCGCGGCCAAAACCAACCCAGTCGCGTCAGTGCCGGCCGCCCAGTCGCCGTCGTCGGCGCACCTTCGCCGACCGCCGAAATCGCAGGCATCCGCCCCGACGCTATCTTCCGAGTCTCGCGACGCGAATCGCTTCCACCGGGCTGCACCGACCGCCGCGACGACGCGTCTGACTTTCGACCACCACCGCCACTTGGCGACTTCCCCGACTCGCTCGCGCGCCCAATCGACCGCAGCCGCTCGATCTCCTCCGCGACCATCGGCCGAACCACCGTCGGCCCCGTCGCCGGCGTCTTCGAGCGCTTCCACCCGAGCGTCTCCTTAACGACGCGCGACAAATCGGACGACGTCACCTTGAGAGAATTCGCAAACAAAAATCTCGCCAGGTCTTCTTCAAACGCCCGCGCCGTCTGGTACCGCGCGTCGCCATCCCGCGCGAGCGCCTTCACCACGATTTCCTCAAGCGCCCACGGCACCTTCGGATTGAATCTCGCGATCGACGGAACCCGCGCTGCTCGCACGAGCTCGAGCGTTTCGATGTCGTTCTCACCCTTAAAAAGTCGTCGACTCGTCAACGATTCAAACAACAAGATGCCCGCCGCAAAAAGGTCAGCGCGCTGGTCAACCGACTGCCCATGCGCCTGCTCCGGCGACATGTACGACAACTTCCCCTTCAAAATATCGGGATCCGACTCTTCGAGTTGGCTCGTCGCCTTCGCGAGCCCAAAATCGGTAATTTTCACCTCGCCCTCAAGCGACAACAGAACGTTCGGCGGGCTCACGTCGCGATGCACAATCGAAAGCCGCCGTCCGTTCGCGTCGCGCTTCTCGTGCGCGTAGGACAGCCCCTTCAAGACCTCCATCATCACGTAAACGGCGACCTCAACCGGAAGAATCTTCCCCTCGTCGATGCACGACTCTAGGAGCGTGCGCAAATTGAGCCCCTCCACGAACTCCATCACAATGAAGTAGCTGCCGCCCGAAACGCCGATGTCGAAAACCTGAACGACGTTCGCATGATTCAAGTGGATCGACAGCCGCGCCTCGTCGAGGAACATCGTGATGAACTTTTTGTTCTTGGTCAGGTGCGGCAGAATCCGTTTGATCGCAACGACCTTCTCGATCCCGTGAATCGTGCGCGCCTTCGCCTTATAGACCTCGGCCATTCCCCCCGAGTCGATAAGCTCGAGAACGTGGTAACGGCTTTCAGCTTGCGTTGGCACGACTTCGCGTCGCCTCGTCCGCTAAAACACGATCTTCTTCGCGACCGGCTCGCCGACCTTCAGCACGACGCCCTTCTCCCACTTCACCTTCTCGGCCGCCCCCTCTACCGTAAGCCGCGCCCTCAAGTCGTACGTGCCTGCAAGCACCACAATCTCCGTTCCCGCCCACACATCCAGCATCGGCTTGTCATCCGCGCCCGTCTTTCCCGCAGCAAAAAGCGCAAAGTGCGCACGCCCGTTCGCGTCCTTCTCCCCTTCGGCGACGTCGACTTTCAGCTTCACAAGGTCAAGCGCAAACTTCACCGTCTCAACCTTCTTCTCGCGCTTCCCCTCAACCACGAGCCCCTTAACCCACTCCTCTTTCACGGCCCAATCCGACGCGCGAAATTCAACCCGCACGTCGTATTTCCCAGCCGGAAGCGAAAAATCCGCACCCACCCAGCCCGACACAACCGGCTTCGCCTCCTTCGCGTCGTCGCCCGCCTTCCAAACCGCATAGCGCGATTTCCCGTTGACGTTTTCATCTTTGTTCATCGCAACGACGCGCACGAATCCGACCGCGGTCTCAAGAACAATCGTCTCCTTCTTGAGCTGATGGCCGCCCGCAACGTCGACCCCGCGCAACCACTTGTTTTCGTACGCCTGGTCCGACTCGTGGTACTTGACGAAGACATCGTATTTCCCGGCGGGCAACCTCATTTCCGCCCCCGCCCACTCTTCCATCAGCGCCTTGGATTCCTGCGCGTCCGCACCGGGTTTGTACACGGCGATCCGCGTCTTTCCATCAACCGACTGCCCGTTGTTTGTGACGTTGTACCGCACCTTCCCGACCGGGTAGTCGATGGCTACGCGCGCGCGGAGAAGGTTTTTCGGCTTCAGAACAACGCCCCGCAACCATCCATGCGCCTTGGCTACATGCGACTCATCGTATTTAATGAGCACATCGTACGTGCCCGGTGCCATCGGCATGTCGGCCCCGGCCCACTCCTCGCGGATCGCCTTTGACTCTTCGCGATCGGCGCCGGCTTTCATGATCGCGATGCGGACCTTGCCGTTAACGTCGACGTCGCCGTTCTTTACTTGTACCTTGATCTTCGCCTTATCGGCCGCAACGTCATCCTTCTCAAAATATTCTGCCTCGACCGACTTCACGACCGGCTCAAACTTGATCGCGACGCCCTTTGACTCCGCGCGCGCAGCCTCCGGCGTCTTGGGTTTGTCGCTCGATTTACAGGTGCACACGCACAATGCCACAACAAACAGGTTTCGCATCACGGCCTTGCCTCCTTCTCACTTTCCGGTAATGGCGGGAAAATACCGAGTCAGGGCACCGAGCGCAAGATCGACCAGCGCCGCAGTCAATCCAGCGTGGCCACGAGCGCCGCGTCGATGATTCGCGCATCGGACGTCACAAGCGTTGCGCCATGGATTCGCGCCGTCGCGACGAGGATCCGGTCGGCTGGGTCTCGTTGAAACCAGTTGGGCAACATCGCCGTTTCGGCGGCTATGGCGGGCGAGATCGCGACCCGCTCCACAAGCGGCGGAGCCACGGCTTTTTCGAGCCATTCTCGAAGCGGCAGCTTCGACCGGATGCGGCCTAGCGAGAACAGCATCGCGAATTCCAAAAGCGAGATTTCCGACACCAGCGCGGGGTTGGTCGCGTCGATGCGTTCCAATGCGCGGGCCTGCTCACGCGACAAACGCCCTTCCTCCATTTTCCACCGCCAGAAAATGTGGGTGTCCAGTAGAAGCGTCATCGTTTCTTCTTCTTCCTTCGGGTTCTCTTCCTTTCCCACACGAGCGGCGCCTTCGGATTGAGCGCATCCCACGCTTCTTCCGGTAACGGTGGCTCGATGAGGTCATCGGCGGCCCAGGCCGTTCCGCGAAGCTCATCCTGCGGGTATCGCGCCTTCCCGCTCCGCACCGGGCCAAGCTCCGCGACTCTCTTCCCACGCTTGAGAATGACCACGACCTCGCCCGTTCGCTGGACCTCATCCAGAATCGCCAAACACTTCGCCTTGAACACCGTTGCCGACATCGATTTCATAGAACCATTATACAAGACCACTATGGTCATGTGAAACGGTCCTTTATGCTAGGGGACCGAGCGCAGGATGGCGAGAACCGCACCCGCCTTCGCGGCGCCCGACCGCTTTTTTTCGTGCACGATGCGCCCCGTGCTGTCGATGAATGCGAGCGTTGGTAAACCGGTGACGCCGTACTTTTTCCAAAGCGCCTTGACGCTTGGGTGTTCGTCGTCCGTGGAGTCGACTTTCACCACGATGAACCGTTCGAGCTCCTTGACCACAGCCGCGTTCGCAAACACCTCAACGTCCATCACTTTGCACGGTTTGCAAAACTCCCCCCAAAAATCGAGCACCACCGGTTTTTTTTCTCGTTTCGCGAGCGCGACCGCCGCAGCCTCGTCTTTGTGCCACGCAACTTTCGCCGCGCCCACGCCCGCGCCCGCATCCGCGCCCGCTGCCGCAACCGCCTCCGCTTCCACTCCCGATGTCTTGCCCCCAAACAGGTCTTGCCGCCACTCGCGCGGTAAGGCGTATTGCCCCACATAAACGGCAACCCCCAAGAAAACGACGCCCGCACCGCGTTTCACCCACAGCATCCAGTTTCCCGACTTCGGCAAGTTTCCGAGAATCCCGGCGAACGTTCCCAGCACAAGAAACGGGAGCCCCATCCCAAGCGCGAACGCAAAAAGAAGCGTTGTCCCGTGCGCGAGCTCGCCCGACACGATGACATAGCCGAGAAGCCCCGCGAGAAAGGGACCCGTACACGGCGACGCGATGACGCCCGCAACCATTCCCATCACGAATATTCCGGCGATGCCGCGCCGACGCTTTGAGAGACGCGCCTGAAACGCCGCCGGTAAGCGCAACTCGTAGAGCCCAAGTAATGAGAGCCCCATCGCGATGAAGAGCAAGGCGATGAATCCAACGACCCACGGGTTTTGAAACGTAAATCCGACAATAATGTTCGCACCGAGCTTGCCGGCAAGCGCAACCGCAAATCCAAGCCCCGTGTACATGACCGCTATGCCGAGCACATAAACCGCGGACAGCGAAAACGCGCGGAGCTTTGTCGGCGCTTCCTTGGCGCCGATGAGAGCGAGGGTCACCGGGATGAGGGGATAAACGCAAGGCGACAAGTCGGCGGCGATTCCGAGAACGAACGCCGCGAAGTACGCGCCGATGGCACCGTGCGAGAGGACGAGCGATTGAAACTCGGCGGCGTCCGCGGCGTACTTCACGCTGTCGTCCGCGGCGAGAAGGGGGAAAGAGGAGAACAAGATAAGAGTAACCACAGAGGCAAGGAAGCACAGAGGTCTCACGGAGAAGAGCATCACGTTACGGACAAGCGCTGACATTAACGGCGCAGCCGCACGGCGATGTCGGGACCGTTTGCGACGTGTTGATGCCCATGCCGATTTGCCAGACCTGCTGCGTGTGACTCGTCAGCTCGAGGTAAACGTCGTCGGACGTGGTGTTGTAAACCTTTGCGCGCGCGGCCGCGCAAAACCAACTCGTCCCCGCGGGAAGCCCCAAAACCGATGGCGCCGCAATTTGTCCCGGGTTCGGCCCGTCCGACACCGTCCCATACGCAAAGTAAAGGCTCTCCTTTTTATCGAACCCGAGCTGAATAAACCCCGTCCATCCGCCGGTCATCGCCGCCGGGTCCCACACCGACTTCGCGTCGTACGCCGTCGACGTTGGGTAGAACCACGCCGCGCAGGACGTCGACGTCGCGTTGTCGCAAACGCTCGCATAGCGATCGTAGCGCCCGTTGTACGCCTCCTGCTTCGCCTTGATGTCGCTCAAATGCGCAATCGCCTCGCTCAGGCGCGATTTCTTGATGTACTTCTTGTAAATGTTGACCGCGAGCACAGCCAAAATCCCCAAAATCACCACAACAACCATGAGCTCAATGAGCGTAAACGCCCGCCGCCGCGCGGCTCTCTGCCCTCGCTCCGTCCTATTTAGATGATCCACCGAATCCAATTATACATCATCCTCGACCGCGAGGCCGTGCTTGGCGAGCCGATAGCGCATCGACCGGAATGTGATCCCAAGTAAGCGCGCCGCCTCCTTCCGCACACCCCCCGCGGTCTTGAGCGCGGCGACAAGCAGTTCGCGTTCGTACGTCCCGAGCAGCCCCTCGAGATCGACTCCATCCGTCGTAATCTCCACGGCCCGCGGCTCCGCGCCCTTCGCCCGTCCCCGAGCCACCTCGTCGACGACCGATTGGGGTAGGCTCTTGACGGTCAAATGCGGCCCCGATTCGAGCGTGACGCCGCGCTCAAGGATGTTCTCAAGCTCGCGCACATTCCCCGGAAACGCATACCCAGCAAGAATTTCCATCGCGTCCGCCGCGACGTCGCCAATCGTTTTCCCGCAATCGACCACAACGCGCTTCAATATCGAATCGACGAGGAGCGGCAAATCGTCAAGCCGCTCGCGCAAGGGCGGCAGCCGAACCATAATCACGTTGAGACGATAAAAAAGATCCTCGCGAAACCGACCCGCCGCGACCTCCGCCTTCAAATCGCGATTTGTCGCCGCGATGATGCGCGCATCGACCGTGATGTCGTCGACACCGCCGACCCGCTTAAACGTTTTTTCCTGCAATAAACGAAGCAGTTTCACCTGCACCGGCAGCGGCAGCTCACCAATCTCATCTAAAAACAGCGACCCGTTGTTGGCCGTTTCAACAAGCCCAACTTTGTTCGCGAACGCACCCGTGAACGCCCCCTTCATATACCCAAACAGCTCGCTCTCAATGAGGTTCTCGGGAATCGCGCCGCAATTGATCACAACGAACGGCCCACCCGCCCGCGGGCTGTTGAAATGCACGGCGCGCGCGGCGAGCTCCTTGCCCGTCCCGCTTTCACCCTCGATCAGAATGCTCGTCTTCGTCGGTGCCGCCTTGCGAATCAGGTCGAACACCTCTTGCATCGGCGCGCTCTTCCCGACCAGGTTTCCAAAGCTAAACTTCTTCGTCAGTTCGCGCCGAAGCGCAAGGTTCTCACGGCGCAACGTTCGCTTCTCGAGCGCCTTCTCAATCACGATGACAAGTTCGTCACCCTTAAACGGCTTCGTGACGTAGTCGTACGCCCCGAGCCGCATTGCCTCGATGGCCGTGTCGGTTGTCGCGAACGCGGTGATGATGATCACCTCGGTGTCCGGGATTCGCGTCTTCGCCTCCTTGAGAAATGCAATCCCGTCCATCTCCGGCATCCTCAAATCCGCGACAATGACATCCGGCTCAACTTCGGTCCCGTTCAAACCCTCGAGCGCCTTGACCGCATTTTCCGCGACGCGCACTTCGTAGCTTCGTCGCCTCAAGAAGATCTCGAGGAACTCCCGCATGGACCGCTCGTCATCAACGATGAGTATCGATGCCATGCTCCCTCAGTGTCTCCGTGTCTTCGTGGTGAATCCCCTCTTCCCTCTTCCCCGCCCGCGGCAGCGCCACCGTAAATGTCGTCCCTTCGCCGCGCCGACTCTCAACGGCAATGCGCCCGCCGTGCGCCTCAACGATACGATACACCGTCGCGAGCCCAAGCCCAGCGCCGCTGCGCTTCGTCGTAAAAAACGGGTCGAACACGCGGTCGATGTCTTCGGGCGCAATTCCGATGCCGCGATCCGAAACCTCGATGACGCCGACGTCCCCCTCTACGAGCGGCCAACGGTCTCGCGAAAAGACGCGCACCGAAACCTCGCCACCGTTCGGCATCGCTTGAATTGAGTTCAAAATGAGGTTCCACGCAATCTGCTTAACCTGCCCGCCATCGCCGCGAACCACCGTCGGTGTCAGCGCCGTCTTAATCGCGATCCCGTCCGAAACCTGTTTCGCAACCCGCACCATTTGAATCGTCTCGTCGCAAACGAGGGCGAGATCAACGTCAATCAAATCTGGAGTTGCCGGCCGAGCGAACGCCAAGAAATCGCTGAGAAGCTTGTTCAACCGGTCGGTTTCGCGAATCACGATGTCCATGAGCCGCGCACCCTCGGGGTCTTCCGCGCGATCGGCCTTCAGGATTTCGATCGACCCAGAGAGCGCCGCGAGCGGATTCCGAATCTCGTGCGCAATGTCGGCCGCCATCTTGCCGATCGCCGCGAGTCGCTCCGCGCGGCGTACCGCGTCTTCGAGTTGCCGATACCGCGTAAAATCCTGAAACAAAAGAATCCACCCCGCATGAACGTCGTGGCTGTCACGAAACGGCGAGAGAAAGAAACCCAAATAGATCTCCTCGCCCCGCACCGTCTTGTACTGCGCATCCCAGTGGCACCGGTCGTCGTGCCCGCCGCCCAACGCGCCCGCGGCGGCTCGAAGCGTCCCAACGCGCTCGCCAAAATCGGCGAAAAGGGTTTCAACCGATTGTCCAAACACGGCGTCGGCCGTGCAGCCCGTGATTCGTTCGGCGGCCTGGTTCACAAACGAAATCTTGAAATCGAGCGAAAGCGTCATGAGTCCGCTGTCGAGAACGTTGACGATATTCTCCTTAAGGCGCGTGATGTCGGCGAGATCGCCGCGCGTCGATTCGAGGTTTTTTTCGGCCGTCTGAAGTTGCCCCGCGAGGTAACTCCCCAAAAATGCGACGCCATAAAACGCGCCGACATTGAGCAGAACGGCCTCCATCGTTTGAACCAACGTCTTCCCCTCGACGAGCGCGGCCGGCACGTTAAACGGTAAGACGATTCCCAAGCGTTCGAGAGCGATGAGCCCCGAGAAGGTGACGGACGCGACGGTCGCCATGATGAGACTCCCCGTGCGACACAAAAGGATGGCGGCGTTGACCACGGTTAAGATGTAGAGAAACGAAAAAGGGCTTTCGACAATCCCCGTCAAGTAAACGATGTAGTTGCAAAGAATGATGTCCCACGAAAGTTGGAAATAGGCCTGCGCGCGAAAATATTTGAAGCGCTCGAGCAAGAAAACGTAAACCAGCGACAAGAGGTAGAGAGCAACGATGCCAACGTAAATGTAGGCCGCGGTGCGGTCGAATCCCGTCGACGACATATGAACAACCAACGTCGACGCGAGAAGGACGCTGATCAGGATGACGCGAAAAAACGTCAGCCAAAAGAGGCGCGCGTACATCGGTTAGGCCAACTCCGCCGCCCGGAATGGGGTGATCGCCATCCCGCTAGTCGCCTTTGATCGCGCCCGCCAACTCGAAAATCGGCATGTACATCGAAACAATCAGACCACCGACGATACCGCCCAAGAACATCATAAAGAGCGGCTCCATCATGCTCGTCATGGCGGCCACGGCGACGTCGACCTCTTCGTCGTAAAAATCGGCGATTTTGTTGAGCATCTGATCCATCGCGCCGGTCGATTCGCCGACAGAAATCATCTGGACGACCATCGACGGAAAGACTCCGGTCTCGGTCAGCGGGTCGGCAATCGTTCGCCCTTCGGCCACGCGCTCGCGCGTATAGAGGATTGCGGCCTCGATCGTCTTGTTGCCCGCCGTTTTCGCGCAAATCTCCATCGCGTCGAGGATGGGCACGCCAGACGAAATCATCGTACCGAGGGTGCGCGTGAATTTCGCGACGGCGACCTTGCGCACAACGGGCCCGAAAATCGGCACCTTGAGAATGAATGCGTCGAAAGCCTTTGTCCCAAACTCCGATTTGAGAAAAGTCATAACGGCGAAAATCGTTCCAAACAGCGCAGCGAAAATCGCGATGATGTTCTCCATGAAAAAGTTCGACATGTTGATGACGAACTGCGTTGGCGCAGGAAGCGCTCCGCCGCCAAAGTCTTTGAACATGTTTTCGAAGACCGGGATGACCTTCCACAGGAGGATAATGATAACAATCGTCGCGATCGACATGACGGTGATCGGGTAACTCATCGCGCCTTTCACTTGGCGCTTCAACTTCTGCGACTTTTCGATATACGTCGCGAGGCGGTTTAAGATCGTGTCGAGAATACCGGAGACTTCACCGGCCGCGACGAGGTTCACGAAGAGTTCATCAAACACTTTCGGATGCTTGCGAAACGAATCGGCAAGCGTCGCGCCACCTTCGACTTCGGCTTTAACCGCGAGAATAATTTTTTTGAAGCCCTTGTGGTCCTGCTGGCCGCCCAAAATGTCGAGGCATTGAACGAGCGGAAGTCCGGCATCGATCATCGTGGCGAACTGGCGCGTGAAAACGACGAGGTTCTTTTCGGGTACGCCACCACCAAAATCGGGAAGCTTGAACCCAAATCCCTTTTTCTTTTCTTTGACGACCAAGTCGCCAAGTTGCGCCTGCTTCAGCTTCTCTTCGACGGCGTCGCGCCCCGAGGCGTCCATTTCCCCCTTTTTGACTTCGCCTGCGCGCGTGCGGCCTTCCCACACGAAGACTGGCATTAGAGTTCCACTCCCGCGCACCCGCAGAGGATTTCAACACAAAGTCGCAACGGAGCAAAGACGCAAAGAAAAAAAACTCTCCCCTTGGCGTCTCCGCGCCTTTGCGTCAAATCTCCGCACCCGCACCCCATCACCGTTTCCCACCTCGCTGCGCTCCCCCACCCGGCTGCATCCCGATGGGCGGCACCCCCTCGGCCGACGGCGGCTCGACGAGCTGCCCCTGCGCAAGAATGTTTTTCAGCTCGTCGGGATCCGACGAATGCCCCACCGCCTCGTCGAGCGAAATCACGCGCCGCTGATACAGCGCGGCCAGCGACTGGTTCATTGTCTGCATCCCGAACTTCGATTGCCCAACCTGCATCTGCGAATAGATCTGGTGAATCTTGTCCTCGCGCACGAGATTTCGGATCGCCGCGTTTGGCACCATCACCTCGATCGCGAGGCAGCGCCCACTCCCACTCGCCTTCGGAATGAGCTGCTGCGACACGACGCCCTCGAGAACAAACGAGAGCTGCGCACGCACCTGCGGCTGCTGGTACGGCGGAAAAACATCGATGATGCGGTTGATTGACTGCACGCAACTGTTCGTGTGGAGCGTCGCAAACGCGAGGTGGCCCGTCTCGGAGATTTTCAGAGCGGCCTCGATCGTTTCGAGGTCGCGCATTTCACCGATGAGAACAACGTCCGGGTCTTGGCGCAGGATGTATTTTAGCGCGCGCTTGAAACTCGCGGTGTCGGCGCCGACCTCACGCTGATTGATGATGCAGTTCTTGTGGCCGTGCAGATATTCAATCGGGTCTTCGATCGTGACGATGTGTTGATGGCGCTCGGTGTTGATCTTGTCGATGATCGACGCAATCGTCGTCGACTTTCCGGACCCGGTTGGCCCGGTCACCAGCACGAGCCCACGCGGTTTGCGCGACAAGTCGGCGACGATCGGCGGCAAGCCGAGCTCCTGAAACGACAGAATCTTGAACGGGATCATGCGGAACGCGCCCGCGACCGCGCCACGCTGGACGAAGATGTTGGATCGGAACCGCGAGAGCCCCTTGACGCTGAACGACAAGTCGAGCTCGTTGTCCTCCTCGAAGCGCGCCTTCTGGGCGTCGGTCAAGATGGAGTAGCAGTACTGTTTCGTTTCGGCGGGCGTGAGCGGCGACATCTTGAGGGGCACGAGATCGCCGTCGATCCGCAAAACGGGCGCCGACCCAGTCGTGATGTGAAGATCCGACGCGCCCTTCTCGATCATCGCTTTGAGAAGCTGATGCAGCGTTGGGATGGCGGCGCTTGGGGCATGTGCGGCCGTCGGTTCCATCAATCCGCCGTCGTCGTGCGACAGACCTCTTCAATCGTCGTCACGCCTTCTTTAATCTTCTGAACGCCCGACATGCGCAGCGTCCGCATCCCTTGGCGAATCGCCTCAGCCTTGAGCTCCGCCGCCGACGCACCGTTCAACACAAACTCCTTAATCTCATCGGACATCGTCATGACCTCGTAAAGCGCGACGCGCCCCTTGTACCCCTTGTTCCCGCACACACGACACCCCGCGCCCTTGTACAGCGTGAAGGCGGCCGCATCTTCCGGTTTCACGCCGATGTCAATGAGCCCCTGCGGATTCGCCTCTGTCACTTCTTTGCACTCGACGCAGATCTTTCGCGCGAGGCGTTGCGCCAAAATCAGAAGCACCGCGGCGCTCACCAGGAACGGCTCGATCCCCATGTTGAGCAAGCGGTGAACCGTCGACGGGCAATCGTTCGTGTGGAGCGTCGACAAAACCAAGTGGCCCGTGAGCGCCGCCTTGACGCCGATTTCAGCGGTCTCGAAGTCGCGGATCTCACCGACCATGATGATGTCCGGGTCCTGGCGCAAAAACGCGCGCAGCGCCGTCGCGAAGTTGAGCCCGATGTCGTCGTGCATGTGGCATTGGTTGATGCCGGGCAAGTTGTATTCGACGGGATCTTCAGCCGTCGAAATGTTGTGCGACACCTTATTGAGCTCGCTGAGCGCCGAATAAAGCGTCGTCGTTTTTCCAGACCCGGTTGGACCCGTGACGAGAACCATTCCGTACGGCTGGGTGAGCGCCTTCTTGAACTCGGCGAGCGGCTTCGGGTCAAAGCCGAGCTTCGTCATGTCGAGTTGAAGGTTCGACTTGTCGAGCAACCGCAAAACAACCTTTTCGCCAAACAGCGTCGGGAGCGTGTTGACGCGAAAATCCATCTCGCGCCCTTTGCCGAGCTTGAGCTTGATGCGCCCGTCCTGCGGGAGTCGCCGCTCCGCGATGTCGAGCTCCGCCATGATCTTGAGGCGCGACGTCAACGCGTTTTTCAGTTTGAGCGGCGGCCGCATCACCTCCTGGAGCATCCCGTCGATGCGGTATCGGACGCGCATCTCCTTTTCGTACGGCTCGACGTGGATGTCGCTCGCGCCGCGCTTGATGGCGTCAACGAGAATGAGATTCACGAGGCGCACCACGGGCGCGTCCTCCGCCGACTTTTCCATATCGAGGACGTTCCCATCGTCCTCCGTCTTTTCAATCTCGATGTCGGCCTCGTCAAACCCCTCCATCACCTCGTCGTACGACACGGTTGGCGAGTAGTACCGGTCGACCGCTTCCTTGATGCTCACCTCGGAGGCGACGACCACCTCGATGTTGTAACCCGTCACGAATTTTAGATCGTCGATCGCAAAAATATTCGACGGGTCGGCCATCGCCACGATGAGCGTGTTCCCGGCACGATTCACCGGGATGCAGAGGTGCTTTTCGGCGACTTCGCGCTTCAAGAGTGCAATCACCTCGGCGTCGATGTCGAAGTCGGTCAGGCTGATCGACGGCACGCCGTATTGGCGCGAAAGAAAATTCGTCAGCTCGCTTTCCTCGATGAAGCCGAGCTTCGTGAGGTTGTACCCGAGACGGCCCCCCGTCTTTCGCTGCTCTTCTTGCGCCTTCTGTAGCTGCGTCGGCGAAATCAAATTCTCGCGCAGCAAAAGTTCCCCAAGGCGTCCGGGGCTCTGAGCTGGGCTGGCCATCCAACTTCCTCCTCACCTTGCTAGCGTCATTATATAGGACGCGCCGTGCCGCATCTAATACTCGGACCGCGACATCCCACATCCCTCGATCCCCGGATAAGCAGCCAGTTCTCTTCCGCGCGTAGGGTCGGCAGGTGCCGCTTCGGCGCGCCGACGTCCTCGGGTCTGAAATGATGCGCGCGACAGAGCCGCTGTTCAGAGGCAAGCGAAAGCTCGATGGGTCCCAGCCGATATTGCGTTGCAGACCCTGCGCGAAGGTCGGGCTGCGGGCTCCGTTCCGTCGCCCTTGCCATTCCGCTCGCGCCGGCAAGCCGCTGGCTTGCCGACAGCCTGCTCGCGGAATAG
>JACPTQ010000009.1 GCA_016192705.1 Deltaproteobacteria bacterium
CAAATGTCGTTCGGTGCGCTCCCCCAGATGCCGACAAGCCAACTCGTGGTTGGACTCGGAACGCCAGACCACGTCGCGCCGTTCCAGTGAAGGATCGTGCCGTTGTTTCCAGTGGCCCAAACGTCGCCCGCGTCGGCGATCCAGAGGCCGCGAAGTTCGTTGCCCTGCGGCAGCGGGTTTTGCCAACACCAAAGGTCGACCGAGCAAACGCCGCCGGCGTCGGCCGCCGCCCCCGCATCCACTCCCGCATCCGCACCCGCGTCCGCTCCCGCATCCACACCCGCACCCGCGTCCGGTCCCGCATCCGCACCCGCGTCCGCTCCCGCGTCTTCCGCATCCGCTCCCGCATCTTCCGCACCCGCATCCGCACCCGCATCCGCTCCCGCATCCGCACCCGCACCCGCATCCGCTCCCGCGTCCTCACCCGCACCCGCATCCGCTCCCGCGTCCTCACCCGCGTCTCCTTGAATTGCATCACAGCTCGTCGCGACGACACACACCGACGCGCAACATTTCTCGTTTCGAAAACAATCCAGGTCGCTCCGGCACGGACCCCCGGCGCCCGGCATCGCCCGACAAGCCGCCGCGACGACCGCGACCAGCACCACGCACGCTCTGAAACATCGCTCAGAATCGAAAAGCAACCGACACACCCGTTCCGCCACGCGGCGCAAACCGACCCTGCTTGTCTCTCAACACCTGCTCTCGGTGAACCAAGAAGAGAATGCCCGAGCTCGCGAGAAGACCGCCCCCCGCAGCCATCAGCACGACCCCCGCGTTCAGGCTCGAATTGAAGCTGCTCTTCTCGCGCTCATATTCAGCCGCAAGCATCGAAGACTTTTCAGGCGCTGCGGGCGCCCAGTACAAAACCGCCCCAACGACCGCGGATAGCGCCCCAACGCCAAGCGCAACAATGGCCAAGGTTCGCGTCGCCTTTCGCGACTTGACCACCGGGACGCTTCGACGCGCCTCTGGAGGGATGACACGCTTTGCGTTTCGCTCGAGCGTGCCGTCGATCCTCTTCTCCTCGCCCGAAACCGAGGGGAACGCAACGCGTGGCTTGAGCTTCACGACGACTTTGAGGAGGCGGCCGACGTGAACAATGACGTTGTCGAGTTCGCCAACAAAGCGTCCATCGTCTGTCGCGACGCGCAACCGGCGCTTCCCGATTTTCACCGTCACAACCGTCGGCAAATGGCCCTGCTCGATCCCATCGATGAAAAGTCGCGCAGCCGGTTGGTCCGCGGTCACCGAGAGCCGTCCATCGAGACGGTCTCGCACGCCCCGAAAAAGCGCGACGGCCTTCGGCGTGTCCTCGTTTGGATCCACGTCGATGAGCGGGTCCGCTGTCAACGCCTGCACAAACGCCGCTTCCGCCTCGGCAATCTGCCTGCGCTCGATCTCCGCAAGTCCAAGCATCTTAAACGCCACGGCCCGTCTTGCCGCTCCGCCGAGCTTCGGCGCAGCCCGCCGAAGGATATCGGCCGCCTTCTCCCAATTGCCGCGCGTAAACTCCTGCTCCGCGCGCTTCATCTCGTCGGCGTCGTCACCGGCACTGGCCTCAACCGCGCTGAGCACCGCAAGCAACCCTATTGCAAGCGCACCGACTCTCATGGCGTACGTTCAAGGTGAACCGTAACTTCGGCGCTCTTCCCGGCCAACGTTACTTTTCGACCCGCTGTCTCGTACCCCTCTTTGTCGACGCGAATCGTGTGCGTGCCGTCGGACGGCTTGAACCGCGCGACGCGCGACGTTTGCGTTTCCCGGCCGTTCAGCGAAATCGAAGCCCAGCACGCCTTTCCGGTGTCACGACAGATCACAATCACGCGAAGCTCAGCCGCCGTCGTCGCACGCAGAGCTTCAACACGCGGTGGCGGTTGGGGAACCGCGTCGAGTCGCGTACCCGAATTCCCGAACTCATCGCGATGCTCCGATTTCGCAGCCGCCCGTCTCGCGGCAGTTGTCGCTGGAACGCTGGGGCGCAACGACGATGTTGAGGCTCCGAGGCGGACCGCCCGCGCGCTCGCCTTTTTCTCACTCCGTTTGACGCGCTCACGTAAGCGTGGGTCCGACGCGGCCTTTACGACCGTGCGCATAATCGAATCCACGCGTGGCGGCTCGACCACCCGCGGATGAGCTCCCTCACGGGTTTGCGGCGCATCGGGTATTCCCGCCCGCGTCGCATCCGCGCTCTCGACAATCGGCCGCTCCACGCGAGGTGTTGGCAACGGGACGACGTCGCTCGAAGTCTCGACCGCAGAACCGACTCTCCCGTCTTCGGTCCCACGACCGGTCACAAACAACGAAACCGTGACACCCAGCGCCAGAATCCCCGCCGCGATCGCCACCCAAGCGCCCGGCCGCAGCCTCGTCGTCTTTGTCCGGATCGCCGTCGTCTCAAACGCCGTTGGCGTCCCAGCGTTCCGTGTCGCCGGCCGCGACACCGACTTCTTGACCTGCAAGGGCTCGCCCCTTGCCGCGCTCTGTACTTCAGTCCTCGTGTCACCAACCAGCGCGACACGCATTTCGCGCGCGCTCTGAAACCGCTCGCTCGGTCGCTTCATCGTTGCGCGTAACATAACGTCCCGCAAATTATCCGGGACCGTCTTCTCGATCTCTTTCGGCAAGGGAGGCAGGTTCTCGTAAAGATGCCTCATCAGAACTTCCTGCGAATCGTCGTCGGCGAACGGTGGAACGCCGACCAGCAGCTCGTAAAGCATGATGCCAGCGGAGTAAATGTCGCTCCGCGCATCCGCGCGCCCCCCGGCCGCCTGCTCTGGCGCCACATAAAACGGCGTTCCCACGACGAGCCCAACTCCGGTTGCCGTCACAGCCGGGCCGCTCGTCGGCTCGCGAAGCACTTTCGCAATTCCAAAGTCGAGCAACTTCACCAAACTGCCGCCGTCGTCCGTTTCCATCAGCATCACGTTCGACGGCTTCAAATCGCGGTGAATGATCCCCTTCGCATGCGCGTGGTCGAGCGCCTTGAGAATCTGCGCCAGAATCGAGACCGCGCTCGCCGGCGGAATCGGTTTTCCGAGCGCAAGGCGATCCGCGAGGAGGAGCCCCCGCACGAGCTCCATCGCGAGAAAAAGGTCCCCCGACTCGGTCTCGCCAAAATCGATCAGCGTCACGATGTTCGGGTGCGAAAGGCTCGCGACGATCTCCGCTTCCTGCCGAAACCGCCGCACGATGTTCGGTATCCGAGACACATCCGTCCCGATGATTTTCAGCGCGACGGACCGATTGACGCTGAGTTGCGTCGCCTCGTAAACGACGCCCATTCCACCCGCCCCAACCTCCTTCACGATCTTGAAACGTCCCGCGACCACCGTCCCGGCGGAATAACGCTCCGCGATCACTTCATGCGCCGTCGGCCCAGGTTGTACGCCCTCTCCCAACTTGCCTCCGTGCGAGTCCGTTAGGCGCGGCTCAAGCTGCCGCGACCAACGCCACAAGTGTAGCGCATGGGCGGAATTCTCTTCAATGAAGGCGGTGTTTACTCGTGGTAAGTGACGCCGATTTCAACCGACGCGGCCACCGGGGACAGGACAACGGCGGCCAGGCGATCGAAGACGTCAGCGCCGAATTCCGACGCAAGAGCCCGCGCGGTCGCGTCGCCCATCGTGCGGGCGAGCGTCAAACCAAGCGCTTCGAAAGGCGAGGAATCAACATCACAAGCGACAACGACGCTCGCAGATTTCATCGTCCCGGACGCGTGAACTTCCGCGCTCTCCTCGCGAAGCCGTAGCCCAATCGACGCGCCGCCGTCCGCGTCCAGGCGCGAGGTCGCTTCACCCGCAAACGTCGCGTGCGCGTCGAAACCATCTCCCGCACGCCATCGCAGCCGCGCGTTCTCGATCGCCGCCGCATGAAACGGCCCGTTGCGGTCCTCGGCACAGCTGAGAAGCCATGCCGGCGGCAACGCACCCTGGACCACGAACGCTTGCACACTCACGTCGGACGTCGACATCCCAGCAACGCGGTGGTGCACGGGCCCCGATGGACCCGCAACGCGCAATCGCCATGGTTCAATGAGGGATGAGAACTGAAGCGCCGGCACGAGCATTCGGAACGCCGGCGAGAGGGGTGCGAGGGCGCTTCGCGCGGCTTCGACGGAAATCTCGCGAGCCACCGCAACCGACCGAATCATGGCGTCGCCCATGGTCGTTGAGAAGTTCTCGCGCAGGGAACCATAAAGCACGCCGCGAACGGGCGCAAAGAGTGTGTCGAACACGGCGCACGGCGACTGCAAAGCGCGCGCGTGTGCATCGACCATCTTATTGTGTGAATCGACCCAGAAGAGGCGCGGAAAAATGTCGGCCACGAAAAAAGCAAGCGCAAGTCCAGGAACTCGAGCAGCTCCGGCGCCGCCTGCGAGCACCTCGGGAAGGAGCGCTCGGCAGAATCGCGCGCCAAATGTATCCCCGACGCGAACATACGCAAAAACGAAATCAGACAACGTCACGCGGACGCCCGTCCGAACAAACGCGTCGATCTCAGCGCCCCAACGCCAAGCCCCAGCCGCGACCTCGCGCGCGAAGGCGCGAACGGCGCTTCGCGAAAAAACAAACGGCGACGGACTTCCGGCGAGCGCCTGCACCGGCGTCTCGCCATCGTCCTCAAGGACCGTGATTCCGGCGCGCGCGAGCGCCTCGATGACGGCGTCTTCATCGCCAACCGATGATGGTCGCCTGAGCGCCGCGGCCAAACGATCGACGGCGCCTGGGTCATCAACGGGCGCCGGTCTCGCGGGCTGGATCCGCGTCGGCGCTGGCCCCGCATCCGCACCCGCGCCCGTCTCCGCACCCGCTCCGACCTTTCCGCACGACGCGAGCGCGCACGCCGCAAACGTCGCGACGACCAGCATCCACGCTTGTTTTCGGGTTGTCATGTCGCAGGCGGTCTCCACCAACCCCGTTACAAAGCACATTCCGCGCCGACAGACACGACACGACGCACGCGGGTCGCGGGAGGCCCGCGTAGGCGCGCGTCCGCAGGGTCTGAGGTGCACTGGTAATTATGTGCGCACGCCCGTCGCCCGGCCTCCGTTGATATTAAACAACTTTTGTTTTCATGTCAGACTCGAGGACGTCCGCGCGCCGAAGCAGACTCCCGACGACCCGCAGCGATATCGGGGCGGTCGGCAGTTCAGATTCACTTCGGGAGGGGTCATATGTCCCCATTCTCCTTGGCGCAGTGGACGGTGTAGTCTCGTCCCGATGGGTCGGTCCGAATCGCGCCTCAAAATCGCCTTCACCGCTCAAGATGCGGCGAGGATGCGCGACGCGCTCGCCCTCGCTGGGCTGGGGCACCGCAAGACAGCGCCGAACCCCGTCGTTGGCGCCGTCATCGTTAAGGCCGGTCGCATCGTTGGAACCGGCTGGCATCGCCGAGCCGGCACCGCGCACGCCGAAGTCCACGCCATCGCCGCTGCGCGCGGGCGCACCCGAGGCGCCACGCTCTACACGACGCTCGAGCCGTGCGACCATGTCGGCCGCACCGCGAAATGCACCGACGCCATCCTTCACGCCGGCATCACGCGCGTGGTCGTCGCAACGCGCGATCCCTCGCCCCGCGTCAACGGCGCCGGCATCCGTCGCCTGCGGCGCGAAGGGGTTCGCGTCGACGTCGGGCTTCTCGAGGCTGAGGCGCGCGCACAGAACAGCGCCTACGAATTCGCATGCACGCGGGGGCGCCCCCTCGTCACGCTCAAAGTCGCGCTGACGCTTGACGGAAAAATCGCAACGGAAACGGGCGATTCCAAGTGGGTCACCAGCGAAGCCGCGCGTCGGCGGGCCCGGGCCCTTCGTGCCGAAAACGACGCGGTGTTGGTTGGCGTCGAAACCATCTTGGCCGACGACCCGCGTCTCACCGCGCGCTTTCCGGGTGCCCGCGAGCCGCTTCGCGTCGTTCTCGACTCGCGCCTGCGCACCCCCCCCGACGCTGCGCTTTTTCACGATGTTCGTCGCGCGAGCGTTCTCATCGCGACCGCAGAAAACGATACCGACACGCGCGCGGAAATCCGCGCCCGCTTAGAGTCCCGCGGCGCAGAGATCGTCGAGGCGCCAGCCGACGCGCACGGCATTCGCATCGATGCACTCCTCGCCGAACTTCAACGGCGCGGCGTCCAATCGCTTCTCGTCGAGGGCGGCGCCAGAGTTCACGGGTCGTTCATTCGCGAGTGCGTCGCCGATCGCCTCGTCGCATTCGTCGCACCGAAGCTCCTCGGCGATGCGCGCGCGAAGTCGTTCTTTCACCGTGGCCGTGCGGCATCGATGGCCGACGCGATTCACGTCGAGGCGACCAACTTCGAGCTCGTCGGTGGCGACATCATGCTCACGGGGCGGTTTGCGTTTGGGGGGAGGAGGAAAAAGACGAGGACGAGTACGAAGACGACGACGAGCACGAGGAAGAGGAAGAGGTAAGAGATGTTCACGGGAATCGTTGAAGGCAGAGGGCGAGTGCGCGCGATGGCGCGACGCGGAACATCGGCGCGGCTCGACATCGAACCAGAAAAGCTGCGCGCGGCCGACCTCACGATGGGGGAGAGCATCGCGATCGATGGGTGCTGCTTGACCGTCGTCTCGATCGCGGGAAAGGCGTTCGCGCTCGACGTGAGTCACGAGACGCTTGAACGCACAACGCTTGGCCAGCTTCGCGCGGGCCACGTCGTCAACCTCGAACGCGCGCTCCGCGTCGGCTCCGCGCTGGGTGGCCACTTCGTCCTCGGCCACATCGACGGCGTCGGCGAAATCACGTCGATCGACCGTCACGGCGACGCCTGGGATGTCACTTTTCGCGCGCCGCGCGAAGTCGCGGAGTTCCTTATTCCAAAAGGAAGTGTTGCGATCGACGGCATCAGCTTAACGGTCAATCGCTGTACGGACACGGATTTCAGTGTTACACTCATTTCTCACACGCGCGCCGTTACGACGCTTGGAGCGGTCAAGAGCGTCGGCGCAACGGTGAATCTCGAGGCGGATGTCCTCGGGAAATATGTGAAGCGGCTCCTCGGTGGACGCGAAGGAGCGCGAAACGACTGGGGATTTGTATGAGCGACGCCGAGACGGTCATTTCACGCATGCGGTCGGCGCTTGATGAGATCCGTGCGGGGCGCGTCGTCATCCTCGTCGACGACGAAGACCGCGAAAACGAGGGCGACCTCTGCATGGCCGCCGAGCGCATCACGCCCGATGCCATCAACTTCATGGCGACGCATGGGCGCGGGCTCATCTGCCTCACGCTGACCGAAGAAAAAGTTCGCGCGCTCGATCTGCCGATGATGGTTCGCGAAAACACATCGACCTTGGGCACAGCGTTCACCGTGTCGATCGAGGCACGCCGCGGCGTAACAACGGGAATCAGCGCGGCCGACCGCGCGGTGACGATTCTCGCGGCCGTCGCCGACGACGCACGCCCCGAAGACCTCGTGCGCCCGGGTCATGTCTTTCCACTCAAGGCGCGAAATGGCGGTGTCCTCGTTCGCACGGGGCAAACCGAAGGCTCCGTCGATCTCGCGCGCCTTGCGGGCCTCAGGCCGGCTGGGGTGATTTGCGAAATCATGCGCGAGGACGGCCAGATGGCGCGCCGCGAGGACCTCGAAAAGTTCGCGAAAGACCACGGCCTCATGATCTTGTCGATCGCGGACATCATCCAATACCGGCTCGAACGCGAGTCGCTCGTCGAACGCATCTCGGAGGCTGAACTGCCGACGGCGCTCGCCGGCACGTTCAAGGCGCAGGTCTTTTCGAACCTCGTCGACTCACGCGTCCACTTGGCGCTGACGAAGGGAACCATCGAGCGCGACCGCCCGATCCTCGTGCGCGCGCACACGGCGTGCATCACGGGCGACGTTTTTGGGTCGCGACGCTGCGCGTGCGAAGCACAGTTGCGCGCGGCGATGCGGAAAATCGAAGCCGATGGGAACGGCGTTATTTTGTACCTCGGGATGGAGCCGTCGCGCGCGGCGCTGCTTCGGGAATTCGACACGCACTCGGCACATCGCGATTTTGTGCCGTCGGAAGGGGGACGCCTCGCGGCGCTCCGTGAATTCGGCATTGGCGCGCAAATCCTGAAGGCCCTCGGCGTCGGGAAGATGCGCCTCATGACCAACAGCCACGCGCGAGTGGTTGGAATCGACGGGTACGGCCTCGAAATCGTTGAGCGTGTGCCATTTGAGTCGGCAACGCTCGCGCCCGTGCCGATCGAAGCCGCGAAAGCCGAAAGGAAAAAGCCGTGAGCCGCACATACGAGGGAAAGCTGACCGCCGCGGGAATTGATTTTGGGATCGCGATCTCGCGCACAAATTCGCTTGTCACGGAGCGCCTGTTGAGCGCCGCGCTTGATGTTCTCAAGCGTCACGGCGCCGATGACGCGCGCCTCCGGATTGCGTGGGTCCCGGGCGCGTTCGAGCTGCCTCTCGTTGTGAAGAGATTCGCGGAGTCGCAGAAGGTGCGGGCCGTGATCGCGCTCGGATGCGTCGTGCGCGGCGGAACACCGCACTTCGATTTCATTGCGGGCGAAGTTACGCGCGGGTGCGGCGACGTTCAACGCACAACGGGAGTTCCCGTCGCGTTCGGCGTTCTCACGACCGACACACTCGACCAAGCGCTCGATCGGGCGGGCGGCAAGCACGGCAACAAAGGCGCAGATGCGGCGCTCGCGGCGATCGAAATGGTTAATCTGCTCGCGGAGCTCAAGGAATAAGGCAAGACGACAATGGGACAGAGACGACGGGCGCGCGAGTGCGCCGTACAGATCCTTTACCAAATGGACACGAATGCGCTCCCCGTCGAGCAGGCGCTCGGGCATTTTTGGGGCAGCTTTGCGGAGGGTGAAACCGATCGCGCGTTCGTCGAGCGCATCGTTCGCGGCGCGACCGACAACCGCGCGGCGATCGACGAACGTCTCGCGACGGCGTCAAAGAATTGGCGGCTCGACCGCATGCCCGTCGTTGACCGCGCCATTCTGCGCGCTGCCGCGTACGAGCTTTTGTTCTGCGACGATATCCCAGCGCGCGTCGCAATCAACGAAGCGATCGACATCGCGAAACGCTTTGGCAGCGAGGAGTCGGCCCCGTTCGTCAACGGCATCCTCGATAACCTCGCGGGTGAGAAGCTCGCCAAGGCGAAATAAAAAAGCCGGAAGGATCAACCGCGGCGTGCTGCGCGTATCCCCGCAACTTCTGCATTCGGTGTGGAAACGCGCTCGCGATGGCGCCGAATCGCGCCCGCGAGGATGTCGCCGATGAGCCCGTTGTAGTCGATGCCGCCCGCACGCCCGATGAGGACGAGATCCGAAAAGCCGGGCGTCAGCCCTGGGAGTGGATTCGCCTCCAAGAAGTAAGGAACGCCGTTCGCGTCCATTCTGAAGTCGATGCGCGCGACGTCGCGAAGCCCGAGCGCCTCGAACACACCCTGGGCCGCCACCTCCAGCGCCCGCTGCTCGCGCGCCGTGATGTTCGCCGGGCAATCGTACCGCACGCGGCGATCCCACTCTTGTTTGATCGCGAAATCATAAACCGGGAACTCCGCCTCCGAATTCAAGAACACGATTTCCATCGGCGGCAGCGCGCGCGGGCGGCGATCGCCGAGAACCCCCACCGTAAACTCGCGCCCCACCACGTACTCCTCAACGAGCGCCGGCTGCCGGTACCGCTCGATGAGCTCCGTCGCCACGCGTCGCGCTTCGGCCTCGCTCGTCACAACCGAGCGCGCCGTGATCCCCTTCGACGACCCCTCAAACGTCGGTTTCACAATGACGGGGTAGCTGAGCCCCTTCATGATCTTCGTGCGCGTCGACGACACAAGCTGAAACCGCGGCGTCGCGAGGCCATGCGAGGCGACGACCCGTTTCGCAAGCGCCTTGTCGAGACACACGGCGAGCGCGCCGACGTCGCTCCCCGTGTATGGAATCCCAAGCAGCTCGAGGAGGGCCGGAATGTGCGCCTCGCGATTTCGCCCCTCGCGCCCCTCCGCAATGTTGAACACCACATCAACCGGCGTTTCGGTGAGCGCCTGCGCAAGCTCAGGCCCCGCCTCGAAATGAACGACGCGATGCCCAAGCGCCCCAATCGCTTCCGCAATCGCATTGATTGTCGCCGGTGGATCGTATTCGGCCTCGTCGTCGTCGGCGGCCGTTATCGCCATGTTGCCATCAAGCGCCCGTGGCTTGACGCGCTTGACGTTGTACGTGAACCCAACGGCGAGCGGACCTGCGTGTGCGCCGCCGCTCTTCCCCGTGCGCCCGTGCGACAACAGCCCGTACCGGCGCGCCGCGCTGTCGACGATCGACAAAATGACGCCCGCGAAATCGAGCCCCGACCGCGACGCCGCCAAAAACAACCCGGCCTCGGGATTCAAACTCGGCAATGCGTTCACCTCGAGAAAATAAATAGCGCCGTCGTCACCAAACCGCACGTCGATGCGCCCAACGTCACGCACCTTGAGCCGCCGGAACGCCTCGCGCGTAAACGCCACAAGCCGCTCCTGCGCACCGGCCGGGATGGGCGCCGGAATCACGATACGCACGCTCCCAGCCGCAGCCGACTTGAGCGTGTAGTCGTACAGGCGATACGGAGTTTCTTCGATCGCCTCGTATTCGTACGCAAACGGCGTCAGGACACCGAGCGAACCCTCGAGAAACGGCACCGCGACATCAATCCCGTGAATATACTCCTCGACGAGCAGCCCGTTCGGAAACCGCGCAAGCAACCCCTTCGCGCCGCGAACAATCTCAACAAGTCGGTCGTACGACGTTGCCACCGACGACGCCGAAATCCCGAGGCTCGACCCTTCGAAATTCGGCTTCGCGATAACCGGGTATTTGAGCCCCCGACACGCCGCCCAATCCGCCTCGCTCCGAACCACGCACCCCCCGGGGATCGCGATACCGAGCCCCCCGAGCGCCGACTTCGTCATCGCCTTATCGAGCGTCAGCGCGAGCGTCCATGCGTCCGACCCAGTGAACGGAATCGCCATGTCCTCGAGCACCGCGGGGACGAGCGCCTCGCGGTACGGCCCGCGCCGCCCCTCGGCGATATTGAAAACCAAGTCTGGCCGAAACGCCGCGAGCTTTCCCACCGTCCGCGCGAGCGGCTGCGATACGTTCACTGCCTCAGCGACGTGTCCGCCGCTCGAAAGGGCGCGCAAGATTTCGTTGATGGTTTCCGGAGGATCGTACTCAGCTTCGTCTTCGTGCGTCGATGTCTGAACGTTACAAGTGACCAGAATTCTCATTCTGCGCCAACACCTTTCTGTAAATGATGAGGTCGTCGCCCACCTTGTAGTAATCGGGAATGCGGGCCGCCACGGAATAACCCGCTCTGTCGTAAAATGCTCTCGTTTTAGCGTACGCCGGATTCGAGCCCGTCTCGACAATCAGGTGGCGCGCGCCCCCCATTCGCAACTCCTCCTCAACCCCCGCAAGCAGCCCGCGCCCAAGCCCACCCCCACGGCGGAACGAACTCACGGCGATCCAGTACAGATCGAACGTCGCGTCGGTCATCGGCGTCGGGCCATAACACGCATACCCGAGCGCCGTGTCGTTCTCATCCGTTGTGATTCTGAAAATGTAATCGGTCTGCGCGTCATCGGATAACGCGGCGTCGACCAGCTCAATCGCGCACGCCTTCTCCGCGTCCGTGAATTCTGTCGTACCGCGGATCAGGCGAACAAGCTCAGTTCGATCGCGCGAGCAAAGTTTCCGAATTCTCATAGCCCTTTTCTTGCCGTTCACGTCTCTCGCCCCGTCGATCTTGACGTTGCGATGCGGCCACTCGCCGCCCCGCTCTCGCCCGCACCTTCGCGCCGTTCGCGATCGCGTATGTAACAATCTTCTCGATCATCGCCGTGTAATCAAGCCCGGCCGCCGCCGCCGCGCGCACAAACCCAGCACCCGGCGAAATATCGGGGTTGGGATTCACCTCGATCACATAAGGCTGCCCGGTCGGCGAAACGCGCAAGTCGACCCGCGCGTACCCGGTACACCCAACGCCATGATACGCAAGAACCGCCACGCGCCGAAGTTCCTCCGCAAGTCCGTCGTCAATCTTAGCCGGCACTTCAGACGGCGTCGACAGATACTCCCAAGACCGCGCGGTCCACTTCGCCCGATAACTGCAAATGCGCGCCACACCGGGCGGAAACCCGTTGAACCGAATTCGGCCGATCGGAAGCGTCTCGCCGCCACACCACACCGGCACGGAGTACTCGTCGCCGTCGATGTACTCTTCGACGATGGCTGGCTGCTTGAAGCGCCACATCACATAGCGCGCCCGCTTCGCGAGCGAGAGCGCATCGCGCACAACCGAGTTTTGGCTGATTCCGATCGAACCATCTTCGCGCACCGGCTTCACGATCGCCGGCAAGAAATCGACGTCACCACAACGCCGCATCTCGTCCACCAACACGCCGCGCGGTGTCGGAACACCCGCCTCCACAAGCGCGACCTTCGCCTTGAACTTATCCAGACAGCGCTCGAGGCACTTCGGCGTGCCCCCCGTGCTCACGATTCCAAGACGATCGAGAAGCGACGCCACCCACGCCTCGCCGCGACTGTCGCCCGCGACCGCCTCGCACGAATGAAACACCCAAGCCGGGCGCATGCGGACCAGCTCGCTTCGCAAATCGTCGACATCGGACCCAACCGGCACAAGCTTCAACGATCCCGCGATGGCCCGTCGCGCAATCAACTCGTTGAGCGAGCGTTCAATCGCGTCGACACACTTCATCACACTCTTGTGCGCAACCAGCGATTCAATCCCGTTCGCGTTGGTGAGTGTCTCCGCGTTGTAAAGAAGGGCAAACACGTCAGACGTGCTCCGCCGTTTCGCCAACGTCCGCGGCAGCCGCAGCCGCGGCCCCAACCGCATTTGCAACGACACCGGCTGTTGGCGCGGCCTTCGCACCCGCAGCCAATCGTGCCGAGCGGCGCGCGGCAACGGTTTCGACCGCCGCAAGTATTTCGCTCAGACGAAACGGCTTTGACAAAAGCACGATCTCGCCCGTCTCAAGGTACGACCGACTAAACCGCTCGCCGTAGGCCGTGATAACGACGATCGCCGTCTCCGGCTGTACCGCCCGCGTCTCTTCGATCACCTCGAGCCCGTCAACATCGGGCATGTTGAGGTCTGTGATGACCAGGTCGAACGGAATCGCACCGAGACTTTCAACGGCCAAGCGACCGCTTGAAACCGTCGTTACCGCGTGCCCTTCCTCGCGAAGCACTTCGGCGAGGGCGTCCCGCGTGTTGGGTTCGTCGTCAGCAACCAGAATGCGCACGCGCAATTAACTGAGCAACTCAAGTGCCACTCAACTCACGTAAATTCCCTTTGGTTTATGAGATGTGCGGGCACCCTCGCCGCGTTCGTTTTCTTGCGCTGAGAGTTTCATTCTCAAACTGAGAGCAAGTCTCTATAATCGCGTTGCTCGTGTCGCTTCGAAAAAAACTTTTCCTCTCGTTCCTCGCGCTCGCGTGCCTCGTTGGTGTGGCGAGCTTCTATTTTATTCAGCGCCTCCACGAGATGAACGAAATCGTCGAGACGATGCTCTCGGTCGACGTCAAAACCATCTACTTTGAAAAAGGGTTTCGCGAAGCGTTTTATCGGATGCAGAGCGCCGGCCGTCGGTATCTCGACAAGGGAAACCCAGAAGACCTGCGCGCAATGGAGGATTTCAAACGCACGTGCGTTGAACAGCTCGAGCGCATCGTCGTGCTGCTCGACAGCGCGAAGGAACGAAAGATTCTTGCGCAAATCGAAGCGGGATATCGAAGAATGAATCTTCTTTTTGCAGAGGACATCTCGAGCCGAAAAGCAAACGCCCTAGGCGAAGCGCCCAACGAAGCCAAACGGTTCCAAACCTCGGAAGAGATCGCCAAGAATATTCACGCGCTTGTGCGACTTTCGGACCAATCGATCGGCCTGCAGGTCAGCCGCGCGCAGAAAATAGGAACGACGGGGCGACAAATCGGCTTCGTCGTTGCAGGCATCGGGCTGTCGGTTGGATTCGTGCTCGCGTGGCTCCTCACGCGGCGCATCACGCGACCCATCGTCGAACTCGGCCAGGCAACGGAGCGCGTCGCCGCCGGCGAGTTCCATGTGCGCACACCTGAGCGCGGCAACGACGAGCTCACACAGCTGGCGCGGCAGTTCAACCAGATGGCGACCCGCCTCGCCGAACTGGACGGCGCGAAATCGGCGTTCATCGCGAACGTGAGCCACGAGCTTCGCACACCCCTGACCTCCATTCGCGAGGCCAACAAACTCATCCAAGACGGACTTGCCGGCCCGCTCACGTCGCAGCAACGCGAGCTGCTCGATATCTCCATGGAGGCGTGCCGTCGCCTCATCGATCTCGTCAAGGACGTTCTCGAGCTCTCAAAAATGAAGGCACACGTTGTCCCGTTTCGATTCGAGCCGACCCCGATCGATTCGCTAATCGAGGAGTGTCTGTCCGAGTTTCGACTTGTCGCACAAAAAAAGGGGATTGCCGTTGAGTTCAGTGCCGAGGGCGAAGTCCCGCCTGTCGTCGTTGACCGTCAACGCGTAGCGCAGGCGATTTCGACGCTGCTCACGAACGCGCTCAAGTTCACCGCGGAGCACGGCCGCATATCGGTCACGCGTCGGGTCGCCGCAGCCCCCGACTCGCCTCCTCCGTGGGGTCGAGCCTCGCCGAGCAGCGCGACCGGCCGCTCCAACTTCGAAACGCCAGCCGGAAAACAAGCCGCACGCGGCGTCGATTCGCGGCGCGTTGTCGGCGCGATATCGGACAGCGGCGCCGGGATTGCGCCCGATCGGCTCACGGAGATTCGGCGACGACTCGAAAGCGGAACGGTTGGCGTTGAGGGCGGGCTCGGCCTCGCGATCGCGCGCGAAGTCGCGATTGCGCACAACGGCGATCTCGTTCTTGAGAGCCAGCAGAACGTCGGCACAACCGTGCGTTTTTCGTTGCCGGTGACGTCGCCAAAGAGAGAGGGAGCGTAGCGATGAGCGGTGAGCATATCCTGGTTGTCGACGACGATCGCCACATCCTGGAGGTGTTGCGGCTGCGCCTTCAAGCGAACGGCTACAAGATTTCGTGCACGCTCCGCCCAGAAGAGGCGCTTGAATGGGTCACCTCCCGAAAGCCGGACCTCATGATCGCCGATCTTCGAATGGCCGGCATGGATGGCCTCACGCTGCTCCGAGAAGCGCGGACCGCGAATCCCGACCTTCCGGTCATAATTCTGACGGCTCACGGCAGCATTGAGAACGCCGTCGAAGCGGTGCGCCAAGGCGCGTATGGGTACGTCACAAAGCCATACGACGACGCGCAACTGCTTCAAGAGCTGAAAAACGCGCTCGAGCGGCGACGCCTTATGCGCGAAGTGAATCGACTCGAGTCGATCGTCAAGGAGCGCTTCGACGTCGGCGAGATCATCGGCAAGGCGGCCCGCATGGTTGCGGTGTTTGAACAGGTTGAACGCGTCGCACCGACCGACGCGACCGTGTTCATCTCGGGCGAAAGCGGCACGGGAAAGGAGCTCGTCGCAAAAGCGATTCACCTCGCAAGCCCGCGCGGGAAAGGGCCGTTCGTCGCCGTCAACATGGGCGCACTCCCCGAAACGCTCCTCGAAAACGAGCTCTTCGGGCACGTCAAGGGGGCCTTCACGGGCGCGAACCGCGAAAAAGAGGGGCTCTTCGCCGCGGCTCAAGGCGGGACGATTTTCCTCGACGAAATTGGCGACGCGCCACTTCCCATTCAGGTTAAGCTGTTGCGGGTGCTCCAAGATCGCAAGTTCACACGACTCGGCGAAGTTCACGAAATCGAAACCGATGCGCGCGTCATCACCGCGTCGAATCGCGATTTGCGAAAAATGGTCAAGGACGGGAAGTTTCGCGAGGATCTGTTTTTCCGAATCCACGTCGTGCCGATCGAACTGCCGCCGCTCCGAGACCGTAAGGACGACATTCCGCGGCTCGCGTTTCATTTTCTAAAAAGGTTCTCTGAGCAAGTGGGACGCGAAATTCGGGGGTTCTCGACAGCGGCGCTTGAGGCTCTCATCGCGTACGATTGGCCAGGGAACGTTCGCGAGCTCGAAAACACCATTGAGCATGCGGTGGTCATGGCGAAAGCTGACGAAATCCAGGCGAGCGAGGTCACGTTTATCTCGCGATCGGGCGCAGCGGGCCGAGGCCAGTCCGTCGCGGGCGCCGCCGGAAGCGTCTTGACCGAGGCGCCGTCGCTGCCGCCGTACAAACAGGCGCGCGAGAGCTTCGAGCGCGAGTACCTCGAGCAACTCCTTCGGCTGACGCGCGGTAATGTCAGCGCCGCGGCGCGGCTTGCCGGAAAATACCGTGCCGACCTCTACGGCCTCCTTCGTAAACATGGGCTCGATCCAGGCACGTTCAAGGGGGCCGGGGGTGAACCGACCCCAGCCGAAGACGCCGCTGGCGACGATGAAAAATAAGTCACCCGGCGCTCGGCCTGGAGGGCATCGCATACACACCCACATCGACTTAACTGCATGTATTGATTACGTTTAATTAGGCCGGCCGGGGCCTGGCCGAATCTTCATACAGATCACCCCACTTTTTGCCCTAAAACCTATTCGAAAAACCCACGTTTATCTGTGATTTCAGGTGGTCCGAAGCTTGCTCACCTCTGACGCGAGAAAGGCCAGTGATGGAGAGAACGATGAATTCTGTTGTGAGCGACCAAATAATCGCGCAAAGCGTTGCGGCCGGAACGACGGCGCTTCGGCCCCCATGGACCAAGGAGGCGCCGCTCAAGATTGCCATCTCGGTGGCGACCATCGGAATCATTGCGCTCGCGAGCTCGCTGAGTGCGGACCAAGAAGTTGGCGCGTTCAAACAAATCGACGCGTATTGGAGTTACCTCGCGCCCATCGCGCGCGTCTTCGGCCTCATCCTGCTCTTTGCGTTGGCCGTTCGCACGCTCATTTGGCTGTTTTATAAGCCGTTCAGGTACAAGGGCGGACCGCTCCCGCGACTCACCGTCGTTATTCCGGCGTACAACGAAGGCGCGATGGTCGAGAAATCGATTCTCTCGATCGTGGCTGCCGATTACCCACGCGAATTGCTCGAAGTCATCGCGGTCGACGACGGCTCGAAGGACGACACATGGATGTACATCGAGCGTGCGCGGCACCAACACCCGGGCGTCGTGCGTTCGGTGCGGCTCGACCGAAACCGCGGCAAGCGCGCGGCGCTTTACACTGGCTTCAAGGCGGCACGCGGCGAAGTGATTTTGACGATGGACTCGGACAGCGTCGTCGCGAACGAAACGCTCAAGAACATGGTCGCGCCGTTTTTGGCCGACGCGCGCATTGGCGCGGTCGCTGGGAACGTCAAGGTTCTGAACCGCAACGACAACTTCCTGACGCGCATGTTGTGGGTGCGCTACGTGATGGCGTTCGACTACACGCGGGCGTATCAATCGGTTTGCCGCACGGTGACGTGCTGTCCGGGTGCGCTCACGGCGTATCGAGCGAGCGCGCTCCAGGGCGTGGTCGAGAACTGGATGAATCAACAGTTCTTGGGCGGGTCGTGCACGTACGGCGAAGACCGCGCCATGACGAATTACATTTTGAACGCGGGGTACGACGCGGTCTACCAACGAAACGCGCTCGTCTACACGGTCGTGCCGCAAACGTTCAAGGGGCTTTCGCGAATGTACACGAGGTGGGCGCGCAGCAACATTCGCGAAAGCATGATTTTTGGGAAGCAGATCTTTACGTCGCAGCGAAAATGGCGCGGCGCCGCGTTCTCCGTGTTCGACTTTCTGACGACGTTTGCGATTTTGCCGTTGCAATATCTGCTCATCACATACACCTATTACCTCATTCTCCATTCGCCGGTGTTCTTCATTCAGGCGATGGCCGGTGTCGCGTTTGGGTCTCTCATCTATATGATGTATTACGTGCGCACCGAAAAAAGCACTGATTTCATTTATGGCATCGCCTATTCGTTCTATTCGTTTTTCGCGCTGCAATGGATCATGCCTTACGCGGCGCTCACGCTTCGCAATCGGTCGTGGATGACGCGGTAACGCGGCGCGAGTTTCTTTCGACCTCCGGTGCCGCTGTCGCGGGTGCAACGGTGCTTGCGGCGGCTGGGTGCACGACGCCTGAGCGCCGAGCGCCAACGCCGATCGATGTCGCGACGGGTGCAACGCGGGCGGCGTCACCCAAGGCAGTCCGTGTCGTTTCTGCGACGGTCACGGATGAACGCGCGCGGGCGGTCGCGAGGGCGGGAGTTGCCCAAGCGAAACACGACGACCCAGCGGCGGTCGCGCACGCGCTTCTCACGCTTATCGCGCCAAGCATCGGCGATGGCCCGGTGTTTATCAAACCCAACCTCAATTTCAACTCGAAGGACTTTGCCGCGGGACGCCTTAAGCCCGCTCACCTCGCGCCCGTGACCGTGTCGCCGCGATTCATCGAAGGCGTGCTCGACTATTTTCGCGAGCGCGGCGTTCCGTATTCGAGAATGGCGGTTGGAGAAGGGTTCGGCTATCGCACGACCGCGAACGGCGTCATTCAGTTCCTGGGGATCGATGCGCTCTGCCGAAAGCGCGGCGCCCAGACCGTTGACCTGAACGCGGCCCGTGCCGTCAACGTGAAGCTCGCGTCGGCTCGCACGATGACGGAGATCGACATCGCCGAGCCCGTATGGAACGCGTTCGACCGCGGGGTGCTGGTGTCGTGCGCGAAACTGAAAACGCATCGATACCCCGTCACGACGCTCACGCTTAAAAACATGATGGGCGCCATCCTTCCGTACAACCAAAAATGGCGAATGCACGCGGAACTCGTCCAAGGGTTTAAGCGCGGCGCGATTCGACGCAGCGATTACTTTACGTCGCTCGACGTTTTCTCGTCGCGCCTCACCGACTTTTGCGCGCTCACACCGCACGTTGCGCTGGTCGATGGCGGCGTTTGCGGCGAAGGCGACGGACTCAACGTCGAGCGCGAGGGCGGGCTGACGAACGCCGTGCCGCTCGGCGTCGGGTTCGGCGGACTTTCGTCAGTCAATGTCGATGCCGTTGCGTCGGCGTTCATTGGGTTCCCGGGCGAAAACCCCAGCGTGCCCGGATTCCCGGAGTTGCGCGTCCTCCCGTGGCTCGCAGAGCCCGCGCGACGCGGTTACGGGTTCGCGACCGCAACCGGCCCCGCGCGTCTCGGCGCCAAGCTCGCGCCGCCTCCACGCTTTCGGTACACCTGCAAATATCGTCTCGTTTAACGAAGCCCGAACGCAAGTTGATCCGCTTTTCAAACGATGCTTAGACTCCGTGTGGACGTGGCAGACCACAAGACACCCCGCATCATTACCAGCGGACTCGCCGCCGGCGTTGTCGCTGGCGTCGTGGAATGCGCCTACGCGTTCGCAATCGGCTCGGGCATTACCGGTTTCGGTGCGGCCCTCCTCTTCTGCGTGCAGGTTGTGGCGTGGACGATTGCCGCCGCGGCTCCCATCGTTCTTGGCGTTCACATCGTGAATCACGTCGCGCGCCATCCGGGACGCCGTTTCGCGCGCTCTCTCCGCGATCCAGCGACGGACGCTCGTTGGTCTGTGTGGGTCCTCGCCATTGGCCTTACCCTTGCGGTCTACGTCACGGTTTTGTTTCTCCTCGCCGATCAACAGCTTGTCGGAAAACGCCCGCGCGGCGCCTCCCTCGGCGCCTTCGTCATCTCAGCCGTCGGGGCCATCGTTGTCCTCGGCGCCGTCGCGACACTCACCGCACGCGCTGTCCTCCGCCACGTCCGGCTCCCTTCGCAACGCCACACGACGCTCCCGCGTGTCGTTCTTGCGCTTGCGGCCATCGGCGCCATTCACGTTTCGATCGTTGCCACGTGGTTAAACTCGTCGCTCGAAATCGGCTTCGGTGTCGACCTGCGCATCGCCATCATCCCCTTGGTCTTCATCACCGCATGGGGCGCGCTTTACCGACTGTCGACCACGCCCCTGTGGAGCGTCATCGACGCGTGGTCGTCAAAAACTCGCGGTGCGCTGCTCGGCTTGTTCGTCGCCTTCGTTTCGGTGGGCCTCCTCGCGATCGGCCAGCGCGCCGACGCGGACGCCGCACTCGTGTCGCGCTCGTTTGTCCCGCGCATCCTGCTTGGCCTCCTTCATCCGCCCGATGATACCCCCGCGTTCGCACAGCCGATGAATGCCGTCGCTTCGCCCGAATCTGCGACACCCGATCCGCCCGAGGATCCCGTTCCCGATCGTGCGCTCACCCTCGACGCAGCCATCACCTCACCCGGTGACGAAAAGCCGCCGCCAAATTCGCCGCGCCTAAAACCGAACATCGTTCTCATTACCATCGATACGCTGCGTCCGGACCATTTGGGTGCGTATGGCTACGCTCGCCCCACGTCGCCCGAGATCGATCGCTTCGCGACGACCGCGGTTCTGTTTAAGCGGGCTTACGCGGCCGCGCCCAACACCCCACGCTCAATTCCATCGATGTTGACATCGCGCTACCCATCGCAGATCCCGTGGCGAAATCCGGCCAACTACCCGCCGCTCCCCAAACAGGTTCGAACCGTCGCCGAAGACCTCGAAAGGGCGGGCTATCGCAGCCACGCCATCTTGACGCATTGGTACTTTCGCCGCGAGCGCGGCCTCGCGCGTGGTTTTCACACGTGGGACACGTCGCTCGTCGACGACGACATCGAAACCGGCCGCGAAGAATCCGCGCCCCGCGTGACCGAGCGCGCGCGGCGACTTCTCGCGCGCAGCAAAGACGCAAAGAAGCCGTTCTTCTTGTGGGTGCATTATTTCGAGCCCCACCATTTTTACATTTTGCACAAAGGCTCGCCGACGTTTGGCACCGCCATGATGGACAAATACGATCACGAAATCCGTTTCGTGGATCGCGAGGTGGGTCGGCTCTTGAAACATCTCGACGACCTCGCCCTCTCGAAAACAACGGCGGTCATTCTCACGTCGGATCATGGTGAAGCGTTTGGAGAGCACGCGAAGTACTGGCACGGCCATGCGCTCTACGACGAGCAGCTCCGCGTTCCGCTGTTGATTCGGGCGCCGCTCGCCCGCCCGTCTGTGCGCGCGAGTGAAACCGTTGCGTCGCTTGTCGACTTGCGCCCAACGATTGCCGAGCTCGCCGGGGTCAACCCCATCGGGCCCATCGCGGGACGAAGCCTCGTCGCAGCGCTCCGCGGCGAGCCGCTCGCAGACCGCGCCGTGTTCGCCGAAATCCTTCCGCAGCCGAATTACAGCGCGCACCAACGAATGGTGCTCCGCGGCACCTGGAAACTCATTGAAGACTTACGAATGCGCTCAGTCGAACTCTACGATCTCGCGACGGATGCGCGCGAGCAACGGAATGAAGCAACACGCGCACGGGCCATGGCCGACCAGCTACGCGCATCACCCGCGGCTCTCAACGGAACCCATCCTTAAACTCTTAAAACCGCCACGCGCCCTGGAGCATCGGCGTCGTAACACCCCGCGCATCGCGCACCGCTCCAATACCCAAAACGCGAAGCGGGCTCTCAGCCACGCTCTTCTTTGATGTCGCGTCGAGAATGAGGAGGACTCCTCCCGCTATCGTCAAGACGAGGCCGGGCCACAGCGTAATATTCGCGATCGTGGACGTGTCATCTGCCCGTTCTTGATACTCCGCCTGAAGCTGTTTAAAGTTGGGTTCGTTGCCGGTGAGAGCGTCGTCGTCGCTTTTTGCACTCAAATTCTTGATGGCAGAAATGAAGCCAACAATGGTCGAGAGGCCCCCGACTCCGACGAGCGCCCAGCCCCACGTTCGCATCCACCGTGACGGCTTCTTGACGACGCCCGTTGAAATCGTCGTCGTCGTCGTGGTCGTCTTCGGTGGCGTCGCCGTGACCGCGGTCGTCGTCGTTTTGGGCGGAGTTGTGGTTGTCGTTGTTGTCGTCGTCGTCTTTGGCGGAACAGTCGCTACCGTCGCGGTCGTCCCCGCGGCCTTCTCAAGCGGCTTCAAGATCGCCTTCACACCCCCCGCCTCAATCACAACCTTCTCCCGAATCGGCGCAAACCCAGCAAGCTCAATCACGACCACATACTCGCCCGCGTCAACCTCATAATTCTCAATCGGCGTCTTCCCGATCTCCTTTTCGCCAATCGACACCGTCGCCCCCTTCGGCACCGAATCGATCGCAATCTTCCCCGTCGACGGTCCGAACTTCACTTCCTCCGTCACCGACCCATCCACCGCAACATAAATCGTCCGCTCCTGCGATTTCCCCTTCGACGTCACAACAACCTTGCGCTTCCCACTGGGAACATCCTGCGCCTCGCCGCACTTTCCGGCCGGCCTCCCGTCGATTTCAACTTGCGCGTCCTCACGATCGCATTTGATCGTCAGCTTTCCGCGCATCTTCGCCTTGACGCCCACAAAAAACTCCACAATCGATGGTGGATAACGGTTCGCGTCGAGCCCCTCCTCCGGATCAAGTTCGATCGCCTTGCGAAAAGAAGCCGACGCGTCACCGTCCTTGTTAATCGACACGTACGACGCCCCAAGCAGCCGATACGCCAACGCTCGTTTTTTCGCGTCGCCGCCCCGCTCAACGATTTTCTTGAGCGTTGCAATCGCCTTCTTGAAGCTCCCAGCCGCGTATTCGCGAACCGCCTTCTTCACCGCAACATCGAGCGCATCCGCACCCGCGACCCGCGAAACTCCAACCAAGACCACAACAACAACGAATCGCTTAAACATGCCCCGATCCTTACTTCTTCTTCATCTCAAACGGAACAGAGATTGTCTGCCCAGCCCTCACGACGCGCTTCTGCATCACCGCCTTGTAACCGCCGAGCGCGACTTCAACTGTGTAAGCTCCGGGCGGCACGCGCATATTCACCGGCGCCTGCCCTTTGCTCTGGCGGTTCACCCAGACGTTCGGGCGCAACGACCCTGAATCATCGTACGCGATGATCTTGAGCGTCCCAAGCGTTGGCTTCGCGGGTTGCGCGCGCTCCAGAATAAAACTCCGCTCGCGCTTCGTTCCTGCAATGAATTCGATCGTCTCCCGGACCGTTCCAAACCCAGCTTTCGACACCTCGACGACGTGTCGGCCTGGTTCGAGCATCAACTCACCGTTTTTCGGAACCGGCACCTCTTTGCCGTCAACGGTCAGCTTCGCGCCTTCGGTCATCTTACTCACGATAAACAATGCCTTTGGCGGTTCGGGCCGCGGCGCCATCGGAACCGTCGGCAGCGGCGCCGAAGCACGCGCTGGCTCAGGCGAAACCCCACGCGCATCACCAGAACCTGCGGGTCTCATCGGTGGCGCAGTTGTCGGCGTGCGCGGCTCAACGCGTTCGTCGACACCTCGCGCCGCCACCTCGCCAACTCCGGGCGGCTTCGTGTTCGACCCGCGGCTCATCACAAACACCGCGCCCACCGCCACCGCCGCCGCGAGAACGCCCCCGACGACATACGCTTTTTTCCGACGCGTCCTCGCCGCAATTTGCGCTTCACCAAAAAACGCCGTCGGACCCGTCGGGAGCTGCGACGGCATCACGGTCGCTTCAAACGCCGACGGCGCATACGACAACGTTTGCGGCCGCAGCGAGCCGACGCCGGTTCCCGCGTTCGTCAAACCCGAGACCGGCGTTTGCGTGGCCATCGCGCCCGTTACCGCGGCGTTGGGTAAGCTCGTCCACGTCCCAGACTGAACGGAGTACCCGAGCGCCTGCGCCGCGTGATTAAGCGCGGCCTTAATCTCGAGCGCGCTTTGGAATCGATCCTCTTTCTTTTTCTCAAGTGCCTTCATCACGATCGTCGAAAGCGATTTCGGAATTGACGGGTTGATCGATTCAAGCGGTGGTGGCATCTCGGTCAAGTGCTTCATCACGACGTCAATGACGTTCGCCGCGATGAACGGCAACCGCCCCGCGAACACCTCGTACATGACAACACCGAGCGCATACAAGTCGCTGCGATGGTCAACAAGCTTCGAGTCGCGCGCCTGTTCGGGTGCGATGTAGTGCGGCGTTCCCATGACGAGCCCAGTCTTCGTGAGCGCGCCCGCGCCCGACCCCTCGGCCTGACGCAGTACGCCAAAGTCAAGCAACGTCACGCGCCCCGAGCTGTCGACCATCACGTTCGACGACTTGATGTCGCGGTGCACATACCCCGCGCGATGAATCGCATCGAGCCCATCGCAGATCTGCGTGACGACGTGAAGGGCGCTCCCCGCATTCAGCGACCGACTTCGAATCAGCTTTGTCAACGTCTCGCCCTGGATCAACTTCATGACAAAAAAGTTGAATCCTTGGTCGGTGCCAACGGTGTAAATCGGCACGATGTTCGGGTGATCGAGCGCCGCGGCCGATTGCGACTCGAGCAAGAACCGCTTGACGAGTTCCGGATCCGAGTTGAACTTCGACGGCAACACCTTGATCGCCACAATTCGCTTCAGGCTGATGTCTTCGCCGCGATAAACCGTCCCCATCCCGCCGCGCGCGATCGGCCCAACGATTTTGTACTGGTTCTTGAGGAGGGTACCGGGCGGAACTTCGTCCTCGAGGGCCACGGGTTGTGCTTGCGGCGCGGGCGCTCCGCACGATGGGCAGTAGTCAAACGCGTCTTTATGGTCGACGCCGCAGCCGACGCATTTCATCGCGGACTTCTCATGTCGCATTCAAGAGTAACATACGGGATTAACCGAAAAAAGCTGGCGGGGTGGGTGTTAGAACGACATCGTTGACGGCGGCTTCGGAACCACGATTTTCGGCTCCGTCGCCTTTTGAACGTCGTCGGCCGAAACGCCCGGCGCAACTTCGACAAGACAAAGCCCGTCGCGTGTCACGTCGATGACCGCAAGGTCGGTGATAATTCGATTGACGACGCCGCGCCCCGTGAGCGGCAACGTGCACCGATTCAAGATTTTCGGCTTCCCCTCTTTCGTCGTGTGTTCCATCGCAACGATAAGCCGCTTTGCCCCGCACACAAGGTCCATCGCGCCGCCCATCCCCTTGACCATCTTCCCGGGGATCATCCAGTTCGCGATGTCGCCGTTCGCCGCAACCTCCATCGCCCCAAGCACCGCGACATCGATGTGCCCGCCGCGAATCATCGCGAACGAATCGGCCGACGAAAAATAACTCCCGCCCGGAAGCACCGTCACCGTCTCTTTCCCCGCGTTAATGAGGTCGGGGTCTTCTTCTCCCTCATAAGGATACGGCCCAATCCCGAGCATCCCGTTTTCCGACTGCAGCACGACGTCGATCCCGCGCGGGATATAGTTCGCAACGAGCGTCGGCATCCCGATCCCCAAATTCACAAAATCGCCGTCATGCAGCTCGCGCGCAACCCGCATACAAATCTGCTCACGCGTCAACGGCATTATCGTTTCCTCGTCGTACGCCGCTCAATCGGCTTTTCGTATTTTTCTCCGCGCAACACGCGCGTCACATAAACGCCCGGCGTATGGACCTGCTCAGCGTCGATTTCGCCAACTTTCACAATCTCCTCGACCTCCGCGATCGTGCAGCGCGCCGCGGTCGCCATCATCACCGTGAAGTTGCGCGTCGTCTTTTGATACGCGAGATTCCCCCACGGATCGCCGCGCCACGCCTTAACGAACGCGAAATCGGCTTTGAGCGGCTTTTCGAGGATGTACTCGCGCCCATCGATGACGCGCGCCTCCTTCCCCTCGGCGACGACCGTGCCGACGCCCGTTGGCGTGAAGAACCCGCCGATCCCCGCGCCGCCCGCGCGAATCCGCTCCGCGAGCGTCCCTTGCGGCACGAGCTCGACCTCAAGCTTCTTCTCGAGAAAAAGCCGCTCGAACGTTTTGTTTTCGCCGACGTAACTCGAAATCATCTTTTTCACTTGCCCCGCGGCGAGCAAGATCCCGAGCCCTTTGTTGTCGATGCCGCAGTTGTTCGAGATGATCGTGAGTCCCCTCACGCCCTTGCGATGAAGCGCGTGGATAAGGTTCTCGGGATTTCCGCAAAGCCCAAACCCGCCCGACATGATGACCGCGCCGTCGCCGATATCCTTGACCGCTTCGTCGGCGTTCGCGACGACTTTGTTCATCGTTCCCCAGCCCTTTCGACCACCATCGCGACCGCTTCGCCACCCCCGATGCAGAGCGAAGCCAAGCCCCGCTTAGCTTTCCGCGCCGCCATCGCGTACAAGAGCGTCACCAAAATCCGAGAGCCCGAAGCACCGATCGGGTGACCGAGCGCGACGGCGCCACCGTTCACATTGACGCGCGCCGCATCGAGCCCGAGCTTTCGGTTGTTCGCGAGCGCAACGACCGCAAACGCTTCGTTGATTTCCCAAAGGTCGATGTCGCCCTTTGCGAACCCCGCGCGCGCAAGCGTCCGATCGATCGCGACCGCCGGCGCCGTCGTAAACCACTCGGGCGCCTGCGCCGCCTGCCCGTACGCGACGATCTTCGCGAGCGGCGCAAGTCCGCGCCTCTTCGCGACGTCGGCCGCCATCACCACAACCGCCGCGGCGCCATCGTTCAACTTGCTCGAATTCCCGGCTGTGACCGTGCCGCCCTCGGCCTGAAACGCCGGCCGCAACGTCCGCAGCTTCTCGAGCGGCGCCGCGAACGGCTCTTCGTCGGTGTCGACGACCACGCTCTCACCCTTTCGGCCGGGCAGCGCCACCGCGACGATTTCACTTTTGAAGGCCCCCGTTTCGACCGCCGTCTTCGCGCGTCGATAGCTCTCAAGTGCATACGAATCCTGGTCCTCGCGCGAAACACCACACTCACGCGCGCAGAGCTCGGCCGCGTTCCCCATGTGAAAATTGTTGTAGACGTCCCAAAGCCCGTCTTTGATGACGCCGTCGACAACTTGCCCGTGCCCAAGCCGATACCCGCCGCGCGCTTTGTCGAGGTAGTACGGCACGTTCGACATCGATTCGATCCCGCCCGCAACGACGACATCGGCGTCACCCGCGCCCACGGTCTGCGCCGCGAGCATGACGGTCTTTAGCCCCGATCCGCAAACCTTGTTGACCGTCGCGGTCGGCACGCTGTTTGGAATGCCCGACGCGAGCGCCACTTGCCGCGCGGGCGACTGCCCCAGGCCGGCCGGAAGAACGTTGCCAATATAGACTTCGCCAACATCGTCGGGTTTGACCGACGCGCGCGCAAGCGCCTCCTTCACGGCCGTCGCGCCAAGCTGTGGCGCGCTCACCGTCGCGAGTTTTCCTTGGAACGAGCCGATCGGCGTTCGAGCGGCACCAACGATCCAAACTTCACGCATGGTTCACCTCCGTCTGACTCGTGAAAGAACTAACCCCGCCCCATCGAGCTGTCAATCGCGCACGCCCGCAAAAACCTGCTACAGCGCGCGGCTTTTCATATGTTCGCGCGCGAGCTCCGCGTAGCTCGCCGCCGACCGGTGAAGCCCCGCAATTTCGTCCGAGGTCAACTCGCGCTTCACCCGCGCCGGCATCCCAAGCACCAAGGTCCGTGGCGGAATCTTCATCCCCTCGGGCACAACCGCCCCCGCGCCGACGAGCGCCTCATCGCCCACTTCGGCGGCGTCCATCACGATCGCGCCGATCCCAACGAGCGCGTGGTTCCCGACCGAGCACGCGTGGAGCGTCGCGTGGTGGCCGACCGTCACACCCTCGCCGACCGTGCAGCCGTACTTGCCCTTGCGCGCGTGGACCATCACAAAATCTTGGAGGTTCGTGCGGGCGCCGATTCGAATCGCCTCGACGTCACCGCGAACAACGCTTTGGTACCAGATGCTCGCCTCGGCGCCGATTTCGACGCGGCCAATGACGATGGCGCTCTCAGCGACAAAAACGGTCGGGTGAATGGTCGGCTCGAAGTTCAGGTATGAGCGAATCATGCGGCCTCCGTCCGCGCGCAGGTAGAACACCGACCGCCGTGAAAAGCAAGGGATCGTTGCAACCAAACCGTGAAACATGTTGACAGCTGTGGCCATTTAACCACACACGACGCCTCCAACCTAAAAAATGCCTCCTAAATTCACTAGGGTTTTTGCTCGCGTGTCCGGCCTATGGATTGCTTATAGCGACATCAACTATTGGTCTATCTTCCGTCGGTCGGCCAAAATGTGGTGAGGCGGGTTGCGCAAGCTCGAGAGGAGTTGTTGATGGCGCGGAAGCGGAACAGTTCGAAGGGCGGGGGGAACGGCAAGGTCGATATCACGCTGTTTGAGAAGCGAATTCGACGGGGGCTGCAGCAGGGGCGCGATCTTCTCGCGGAGATCGTCACGCGAACGGCGCCAAAGCCCGGGGCTCGAATTGACGCGCGCGTCGCCGACGCAACCGAAATTCGAACGAACGGCTACATTGAGAAACTGCTCGAGCACAAGGAGTACCCGAAATATGTCCTTTTGAATCCGGGGCCCGTGCAGACGACGGCGCAGGTGAAAAATGCGCTCGTGCAACACGACATCTGCCACCGCGACAGCGACTTTTCGGACATCTTGAGATCCGTCGAAGAAAAGTTGCTCAACGTGATGGGCGCTGAGGGGAATCACCGCGCGTTCGTTATTACGGGATCGGGGACGAGCGGAATGGAGTGCGCGATATCGTCGGCGATCCCCGAGGGGAAAAAGCTCGTCGTCGTGTCGAACGGGGCGTTCGGCGACCGCATCGGCGAAATTGCGGAGCTGCACCGGATTCCGGTCGTCGACGTGCGATTTTCGTGGGCGCATCCGGTGCGCGTCGCCGAAGTTGAGCGCGCGCTTGCGGACCCGGATGTTTTCGCGGTCGCGATGGTGCACCATGAAACGTCGATCGGCTTGCTAAATCCGATTCGCGACCTGGGGCGGCTCGCGGCGAAATACGACAAACTGTTCATCGTCGATTGCGTGTCGTCGCTCGGCGGCGAACGGTTTTCGCTTGAGCTGGACCAGATCGACATCGCCGTGTCGAGCGCGAACAAGTGCCTTCACGCGGTGAGCGGACTCGCGGTCGTCGCCGTCCATCAGCGCGTCTGGGATCGCATTCGCGATGTGCGGCCGCGCGTTTATTATTTGGATTTGAAGCGATACATGCGCTACGCCGTTGACCTCGAGCAAACGCCATTTACGCCAGCGGTCAACACGCTTTTTGCGCTCGACCGTGCGCTCGGAGAATTGCTCGCGGAGGGCGTCGAGGAGCGCATCAAGCGGTACGAATCGCTCAACGCGCTTATCCGGCGTGGACTTGCGGGCCTCGGCGTCGAGCCGTTTACTGAAACTGGGTGCGAATCGCACACCATCTCATCGTTTTTCACGCCAGAGAGCATCGCGTTCGACGACCTTTATCGCGAACTGAAAAACCGCGGCTTCATCATTTACAACGCGAAGGAGCATCTGAAAGACCGCGTCTTCCAAGTCGCCAACATGGGCGCCCTCACGCGCGGCATGATCTACGATTTTCTGTTCCACTTCGAGCAGGTCTTAAAGCAGCACCAGCGATCCGTCGCGAAGCAATCGCGCGCGCACCTCGCAGTCATCTGATCCGGGACGCTGCCACCCAAAGTCGTTGACAATCTGGCGCAAATGTTTATATTGCCTACTTCACTGCGCGCCAAAGGGGGAAACGAATGGCAACTGACAATGGAATCGGTCGCGTGAAAAGTTTCGTCGACAAGAACCTGTTCGTGGTCGGTCTCGCAACCCTTCTCATCTCAGTTAGCCTGGTTGCCATCTTGATCATTAACCCGGGCGCACTCACCTCTTTCAGCGATGGACCGTTTGCCAAGGGAATGAAAGCCGGCGTTGGCCTTGGCGCGGCGCTATGCTTCGCGGCCTTCCTCTATACGATTATCCGCGCGCTTCGGTTGCGCAAGCGGTGAAGATAACTCTCTCGGTTGCTGAATTTCAGCGGCACCTACAGCCTCGCGCAGGTTCATCCAATCGCCGCGCAAGTCTTTACGGCCGGTAGCGGCCCCAGACCGCGGCGATGGCGTCGACGATCTCGCCGGTCGTCGCGTAAGCGCGCACAGCGGCGATGATGGGGGGGATCTGTGCGTCGCCACGCTCGGTCGCTGTACGGACGTCGGCGAGAGCGCCGGAGACGGCGTCGTTGTCGCGCCGCGCACGCAGGGTGTGCAGTTTCTCGATCTGCGCGGCCTCGGCGGCCGGGTCGAGTGGAAACCGCGCGAGACGGCTTTGCTCGAGACGCTGAAACGCGTTGACGCCCACGACCACGCGCGCGCCGCTTTCGATTTCGCACTGGGCCCGGTACGCCTCGTCGTCGATGGCGCGCTGCATGAACCCATTTTCGATCGCCGCAACCGCGCCGCCCATCGCGTCGATCTCGTCGATGAGAGCGACGGCGCGCTTTTCAAGCTCGTCGGTCAGCGCTTCGACGTAGTACGAGCCGCCCAAGGGATCGGCGACATCGGCGACGCCGGTTTCGTGTGCGAGAATCTGCTGCGTCCGCAACGCAATTTCTTGCGACTCTTCGGTGGGTATTGAGATCGCTTCGTCGCGACACGACAGCGCGAGCGACTGCACGCCGCCCAAAACCGCCGCCATCGCCTGATACGCCGCGCGAACAACATTGTTCTCTGGTTGTTGCAACGTCAGCGTCGCGCCCCCCGTTTGCGAATGCGTGCGAAGCTGCCACGATCGCGGATCGCGCGCCCCGAACCTCTCGCGTAGGATGCGCGCCCAAAGCCGCCGCAGCGCCCGATACTTCGCGACCTCTTCGAAAAAATGGTTATGCGTGTTGAAAATCCACGAGATGCGCGGCGCGAACGTGTCGACGGCCACGCCCCATGCGCGCGTCGCGTCGACATAGGCGATCGCGTTCGACACCGCAAACGCCATCTCCTGCACCGCCGTCGAACCCGCATCGCGCATGTGATAGCCCGACGCGCTGATCGGGTTCCACTTGGGCAACTCGCGCGCCGAGTACGCGATAAGCTCCGCGGCAAGCCGCAGCGCATGACGCGGAGGAAAAATGTACGTGCCGCGTGCGACGTACTCCTTCAAGACGTCGTTTTGCGTCGTGCCCGAAAGCTGCGCAAGCGGCACGCCGCGCTTCTCCGCAGCGACGACATACATCGCGAGCAGAATCGCCGCGGGCGCGTTGATCGTCATCGACGTCGACACGTCGCCGAGCGGAATACCGTCGAACAACTCCTCCATGTCGGCGAGCGACGAAATCGAAACGCCGACCTTGCCGACTTCACCCTCAGCGTTCGGGTGATCCGCGTCGTATCCGTTCTGCGTCGGCAAATCGAACGCCGTCGAGAGCCCCGTCTGCCCGTTCGCGAGAAGGTATTTAAACCGCGTATTGGTTTCACGCGCCGTCCCCGTGCCCGCGTATTGGCGCATTGTCCAAAGGCGCTTGCGATACATCTCGGCGTGAATCCCACGCGTGTACGGGTACTCGCCCGGCGCACCAAGATGGGCGTTCCGCGCGTCGCCCCCTGAATAAACATTTTCGAGCGGAATGTGCGATGACGTCTCTCGAGGTTTGTCAGCCATGCGCATCAAGCGGTAACACGCGCCGCGCGCGCGCCGCAACCATCGCCGCGCGATTACGAGAGAAAGAGCGGAACGAAAGCGTATGCGTATAGCGTGAGAAGCGCGATTGCGATGAGGTCCAGCACAAAGCCCGCGCGAATCATCGTGCGGAGGCGAATGTAGCCGCTCCCAAAAACGATCGCGTTCGGCGGCGTTCCAGCGGGGAGCATGAAGTCGCACGAGGCGCCGAGCGCACTTGCCGTGAGGACGGGGAGGTTGGGCGGCAAGACGTTCAGCATGACGTTGATGGTTGCCGTATTCGATGCGACCGCCGAAAGAAACACCGTTGCGAATGTTGCGATGCCAATCTGCGACAAGAGCGAGAGATCGCGGAGTCCCGATAGCGCACTTGCGGTGATGACGCCAAGGCCGCTCCCTTCGATCGCTGCGGCGAGCGAGAAACTGCCGCCGAGCAGCACGAGCGTTCCCCACGGCGCGCGCCGAAGAGCGCGAAACGACAAGACGCGAAGCGCGATGAGCGACAGCGCGGCGAGAATGGCGATGGTGGCCTCGACGTGTTTACCAAGCAGTTTGAATCCGGTCCCCAGCACACCGTTCATAAGCGGCGCGAGCACAGAGCGAATCGGATCGGCGCCGATCCAAAGGGCGGCCGCGGCAAGAAACACGAGCGCCACGCGCTTTTCCGCACGGGATATGGGCCCCAGCGACGCAAGCGTGCGCGCGATCGCGTCACGCCCCCGGGTTTCGGCGAGACCATCGCGCCGCGCGATTCGCCAAAGCACCATCCACACGATCGGCAAGAAAAGGCAAACGAACGGCAGCCCGACCGCCGCGTATTCGAGAAAGCCGATGTCACGCCCAAGCTTTGCCGAAACAAATCCAACGAAGATCGAATTCGTTCCCGTCCCGATTTTCGTTCCGATGCCACCGACGTTCGACGCATACGCAACGGCGAGCATGACCGCCGCGCCAAAACTCGCGAGGCGCGCCTTCCCGCTCTCGAACTCGATTTCGCGCACGAGCGCCAGCCCGATCGGCATCATCATCACGGCGGTCGCGGTGTTCGAAATCCAAAGCGACACCGCAGCCGTCGCGACGATCATCCCGATCAACAGCCGACGCGGCGACGACCCGATGCGCCGCATGATGTGAAGCGCCACGCGCCGATGTAAGTTCTGCTCTTCCATCGCGGCGCCGAGCGCGATACCACCCATGAATAGAAAAATGTACGCGTCAACGTACGGCAACGCCGCGTCGACCAATCCGCGCGCGACCCCGTTGCCAAAAACGTCGAGCGCGGGGAAAAGCGCAAGCGGGAGAGCCGCCGTCCACGCGATCGGAATCGCCTCGGTGAACCACAAGACCGCCATCAGCGCGAACACCGCCGCGGCCAGCGCCGGGCGATCGCCATACGCCGCAGCCGAATCGCGGAGCCCCAGCGGCGCAAACGCTACGACGCAAAACAGCGCGACGGCGACGCCGCAAGAAACAACCCTCCCACGCGTCACAACAGCCACGCGGCTTTGACGGCTCTTACCAAAACGATCGACCCACACTCTTATCTCGACGATGTTGCCAGAAGCATATCAACGGTTTGCGTCGCCGTTTTGTCCCATGTGAAAGCGCGACTGCGCGCGAGAGCCGCCTCGCGCAATCGTTGTTTTTCACCGTCCGCGCTCTCAACGAGCTCTGCCATAACGTTCGCGAGGTCGATGGCGTTGCCCCCATCGTAATAACAGCACGAATCTTTGTAGAACTCAGGCATCGGCGGCGTCTTCGTCGAGATGCAGAGGCAGCCGTGGCTCATCGCCTCAAGAACCGTATTCGGACAAGCCTCCGCGCGACTCGTCGTGATTGAGACGCGGCAATTCATGTAGCACCAAGCCATCTCAACGGGCGACAGATGTCCGAGCCAAACAACTAAGTTCGCGACTCCGCACCGTTCAGCCAAGCCCGCCATCGCCCTCAAATACTGGTGTTGCGCGGTTTCGAATCCCCCGGCGATCGCGAGCGGAATCTCGATCCCCCGCAGTTTCAAGTGCGCAACCGCCTCAACAGCGTCCTCTAATCCCCGGGCCGGCCGAATCGATCCCGCTGTAAACGCAAACCGCCCGGGGGTAAGCGCCCCCGCAGAGACCGGCGAACAAGCGGAAACCCCGCCCGCATGGTCTTCGACACCGTGGTAAATGACCGACACCTTTTCCGCCGAAATTCCCCATCGCCGCACGAGGAACTCCTTGACGTGCGCCGAGACCGCAATAACGGACGTCGCCGCGCGGCACGCATGACGGCTTGCGGCGCATCGTGCGAGATTTCGAAGTTTCTCGGGCCAGGGATTTCCCGCAAACGGCGCCTCAAGCGGCTCCATATTTCGCACCATGATCGCCGTTGGTGTCCCCGTTTCGAGGTGTCGAGATGTTGGGATGAACACGACGTTGGGGTTTATCTCTTGGAGGCGGCGGTTCAACGAGGGATACCCACGCCACGGGTCGTCGCGTGGCCAACATTCGGCGCCGAGCGCACGAAACGCTGGAGCCTCCACAAACTCCGGAGGCACAAAAACATTCATCGCGCCGATTCGGGCATCGCGCCGCATCCGTGGGACGACGGCTGAGAGGTATTTTTGGTACCCACCGCTCAAGCCACCGCTGGTCAAATTGACCAGCGCCACCTTCAAGATTGATCCTCCGCGGGTTTCACCCCGCGACCAACAAGGACGCCGCGCCGAAAGACCTCGACGTTGGTGAACCCGATTTGCGCAAACCAGGTTTCGAGCGTTCCCGCGGTTTGCGGCTGATCGTACGTTGGCGCAAGCATGTCGAACGTATCGAGAATCGCCCACTCCTTCTGTTGCGCGCGCGACAACGGAATGACGCCGTCGTAATTGGCGACCGGCAGCGCATACTTCAGCTTTTGCCCAACATAGGGGACTTTGCCCAATCGAACGCTGACCGGAAGAAGGACCGTCACCATCGCCTCAACCAGTCGAAACAGCCGCTCGCTGTTCATTCGCTTCGTGACCGGCCGAATCCAGTACTTTGACCAAAGGGCGTTGAGCAGCAACCGAGGATAAATGTCAACGGCCAACCTCCCACTCGGTTTAAGGGGCCCCGCAAGCGCCTTGAACGCGCGCTCGACGTCGGGTGTGTGCTGCAAAACCCCGAGGCAGTAAACAAAGTCGAAAGCGTTCTGCTTGAACGGGAGATGATAGACGTCACCTTGAACCCCGTGAAGTTGGGTCTCGCGTTCGAGGTTTTTCACGCACGCGTCGACCGCGCTTGAACGATCCATCGCGACAACGTGGGCGCCAGCTTTCACCGCAACTTCCGCAAAGCGACCGGCGCCGTACCCAACATCGAGGACCCACTTCCCGCGAAGTTCCTCGGGCGACCAACCTGACGACTCGAAAAATCGGTCGCGCGACAGCGTCAACCCCGCGTGGCTGTCGAGCTGCGTGCGCGCAAAGCGATTCCATTGAAAACCGAAACTCTGCGTGTAGTCGTCTGTCGGCACAAACCGCAGAATCCCATTGACAACAGGGTATTCCTGACGACAAGCCTCGCACCGAACGGCGCCGTCTTGAATCTCGGCGCCCGAGTTCGAACCGGCCGTCCACGCGATGTCGCCAGCGCACTTGGGACAACAAAGCACGTCAAGGAGTTCGCGTTTCATGAATCGCCTGCAAATAATAACCGCGCGGGGATGCGGATTCCATACTGGCGGCGCCAAAGCTCGAACATCGTCAGCGCGAAGACACGGTGCGCATTCGACCGACCCCGTCGCTGCCCTTTGAGCAACCTCTGAATCGCGCGCGGCTCGAACACGTTTGGGTCGGCTTCGGCCAGAACCGAAGTAAAAAAATCTCCCCAGTCTCCCTTGAGCCATTCGCCGAGTGGCATTGTGAACCCTTGTTTGCGCGTCAGGTCGAGACTCGGCGGAAGGTGGCGGCCAGCGAGCTGACGGAGCAGAATCTTTCTTTTCCACGTCGTCGCACGAAATGGGTCGGGCAAATCACGGAACGCAAACTCGACCAACCGATGGTCCAGGAACGGTGCGCGGTATTCAAGCGAATAAAGCATCGTCGCGCGATCCACTTTGACCAAGTAATCGTCGACGAGGAGCGATCGGAAGTCGAGGCGCGTCGCCTGCTGCAAAGCCGAAAGCGCCGGCTCGACATGCGTCGCGAGGGCTTCCTCGGCGCGGACAAAGCTCGATTTCCTGCTTCCCAAAAGAGGCGACAAATCATCGCGGGAGGCACGATCGAAATAGAGGTTGTTGTGAACAAGGCTCTCGCGCAGCCCCCCGGCGAGTCCGACGAGAAAGTTTCGACCCCGGGTGCCCAGCGGCGTCAATCGGCGCGAGATTTCCGCGATGCGGTCAAGTACACCGACCGGTGCGAATCGGCGAAGCTGCTCCGCGATTTGGACCCGGTTGTATTGCGGGTAGCCTCCAAACAGCTCGTCGCCGCCGTCGCCGCCCAAGACGACTTTGCAGTGCTGCGACACCAGCCGCGAGATAAGTGCCGTCGGGACGATGGCGTGGTCGGCGATCGGTTCATCGTATTGACGGGCCAGCGTTTCAAGAAAGGGGACTTCGCAGGGTCCTACTTCGAGCTCCGTGTGATCGGTTTCAAAATGCTCGGCGACGATCCGCGCGTACGGGCCTTCGTCGAAACGAGGATGTCCCGTAAACCTCGCGGTGAAACTCTTGACCAGCTTCGACGAATGTCGGGCGGCCAGCGCGACGAGCAACGACGAATCGACGCCCCCCGACAACAAGATCGAAACCGGAACATCGGCGACAAGCCGACGACGAATCGAATCGGCGAGAAGAGACTCCGTCCGCTCGAGCAACTCGTCCGCGGTGTATTTCGCGCTGGGGTTCGACGCGGGCAGATTCCAATATCGCCACACGCGAAGCGACGCGTTTTCAATGTCGTAAATGGCCGCGTGCCCCTGGGGCAGCTTCTTGATGCCGCGGAGCATTGAACGATCGCCCCCAACATACCCGTACGCGAGGTAGTGATCGAAGGATTGAACGTCGAGGTCACGCGGTAAAGCCGGGTCGGCCAAGAGTGCCTTTAGCTCCGAAGCAAACACAAACTTCCCGTTACCGAAAAAATAAAAGAACGGCTTTTCGCCCGCACGATCGCGCGCCACAAACACACGGTTTTGTTCGGCGTCGTAAAGCGCGAATGCGAACATTCCGTTGAGCCGGTCGAGGCAATCGACACCCCATTCACGATAGGCGACGAGAATGACCTCGGTGTCGCACCGACTTCGAAACGAATGCCCGCAACCCTCAAGCTCGCCGCGAAGATCCTGATGATTATAAATCTCGCCATTGAAAACGATGGTGAGATGCCCCGACGAATCCGACATCGGTTGGTGCCCGGCCGGCGACAGATCAACGATGGCGAGCCGCTGGTGTGCGAGGCCGACGTGGCGTCGGGGCGATAGGAAGATGCCGTTGTCGTCGGGGCCGCGGTGCCGCATCGTGTCGGCCATCGTCGACAACAGGCGATCGCCATTTTCTATTGGGGTCGTCGAGACGATGCCGCAAATTCCACACATCGTCGCGCTACCGTGCCCGGCCGACTCGGCGTCGCGACCGCTCAAGCACCGCCGCATAGACCTTCTCGTATTCGTTCGCGACCGACGCGACCGACCACGAACTCGTCTTCTCCTTCGCAACGGCCGCGCGCCGCTTCGCCGCGACACGGTCGTTGAGCACGTTCTTTAGCGCCAGGGCGATCGCGTGAGGATCGTGCGGATTCACGAGCAGCGCGGACTCCGCGTTCAGAAAACTGCGGTGCGCGGGGATATCCGAAACCACCAGCGGACATTCGCACGCCATCGCTTCCAGCACGGCGTTCGGTTGCCCCTCAAGAAAACTCACCGACACGAAAGCGTCCGCACGCTTCATGTGGGGCCAAATATCAGCGATATAGCCTGGGCAAACAATCCGGCTCGATAGCCCTCGCGCACCTATCCACGCTTTCACCGCCCCAAGTTCCGGCCCGTCGCCGCAAAGCATAACGGACACGGTTGAATCGGCAAGCAGGTGCTCGAGCGCGCTGAGTAAGTTCGATAAGTTCTTGTGTGGGTGAAACCGCCCGGCGGACAGGACCACTTTCTGTTCGGATGCGATACCCAAAAATCCGTCCTTCCACGGCACCGTATTTTCGATTTCAGAAAGTGGCACCGCGTTCGTTATGAGAAAGCGTTTCTGCGGAAATGGCTGCGATTGCCAATAGGCGATTCCCCCTTGGGAATTCGCGACGACCGCCGCCGCACTTACCGCCACCACTCGGCGCACCAAACTCTTAACAAATTCTGGGTGACCCTCAAGGTTGGTTGGTTCTCGCAAAACCCACGGAATTCTGTTGACCGCTGCCGCCAACCCGCCAAGGATATCCATCTGAAGCATCCACGTCTGGATCACGTCGATTTCCGATTCTGAGATGGTCTTCTGGATCTGGAAGAGCAGTCGGGGATCGTAGTTGTTGCGGCGTGATAGCTGCGTGGCTCTAATGCCTGCTTCTAAGAGCGGCTGCGGGTTACTCCCGGCCGACGTGAAACACACATGAACCTCGTGTCCGCGGCGCGCCATTTCGGGGGCAATGAGACTCAACTGCCGTTCTGCGCCGCCGCCGGAAAGCGACGGGATCAAAAAAAGCAAGCGCATTGGCTGCGAGTATCGCAGACCCGCTCAATGACACAAGAGTTCGACCACAACACGACGATCCACCGATTTGACGTTGGCATCCTAACCGTCTCTAATCGATGTGGCTGCGTGGAGGCGCATCGCAGAATCGTGTGTGGGATTTGTGGAAAACTCGATTTTCGCGGAGGCGCCGTATCGCCGGCACTTATCGAGAAAATGTCGAACACCCTTGTGCACCGTGGACCTGACGACGCGGGCGTCTACACCGCGCCCTTCATCGGCCTTGGGCAACGCCGCCTCTCGATCATCGACTTGCGCCCGAGCGCAACGGCGCCCCTCTCGAATGAAGACGGCACGGTTTGGGTGGTCTTCAATGGCGAAATCTACAACTACCGCGAGTTGCGCGCGGCCCTTCGCGAGCAGGGGCACGCGTTTCGCACCGAGAGCGACACCGAAGTCATCGTTCACCTTTACGAGGAGCATGGGACCGCGTGCGTTACGAAAATGCGCGGAATGTTCGCGTTCGCAGTTTGGGACGCACCGCGGAAACTGCTCTTCTGTGCGCGGGATCGATTTGGGAAGAAGCCGTTTTGTTACGCGCGCACCGAGCGAGCCTTTGTTTTCGGCTCGGAGATCAAGGCGATCTTGGCGGACCCCGATGTGCACGTCCTACCGGATTACGGGGCGATCGACAGCTACCTCGCACTCCAATACGTGCCAAGTCCGCAGACCGCCTTCAAAGGAATCAAAAAACTGCCCCCGGCTCACTTCCTCACATGCACCGCAAACGGCGACGTGCGCGTCGAGCGATACTGGGAGCCGCCCGCATTTCGCGCGCCGATAAGAGCCGATCCGGTCGAAATCGAATCCGAGATTGTGCGTCGGCTGCGCGAGGCGGTGCGCGCGCGACTCATCTCGGACGTTCCACTGGGAGCGTTCTTGAGCGGCGGCATCGACTCTGCTGCGGTCGTCGCGCTTATGGCGGCTGAGGGCGGCGCCCCCGTCAAGACGTTTTCGATCGGCATCGACGATGCCGCGAACAACGAGGTCCCGTTTGCGCGCCTCATCGCCGAACGTTACCAAACCGAACACCACGAATTGATGGTAACAGCCGGCATCAAGGATCTGCTCCCAAAACTCGTGTGGCATTACAACGAGCCGTTTGCCGATTCGTCCGCAATACCGACCTATTACGTCGCGGAAATGACGCGCCGAAATGTAACGGTGGCCTTGAGCGGCGACGGCGGCGACGAAGTTTTCGGCGGCTACGCGAGTTATGGCAACACGCTTGCTTGGGGCGCCGCCGACATCGTTCCGCGCGGACTGCGACGCCCGCTCGGATTCGGAATGAGCCGCATCCTCGATCGTCTTCCGTACAGCAACCTTGGAAGCCGAGTGTCGCGCGGAGTTGCCCTGTTGGCGGCCGATGTCAACGAGCGGTTTGTGCAAAGCACCCAAGTTTTCAAGCCAAGCGAGCGCCGCACCCTGTACACGCCTGAATTCAAGACACGCCTCGCCGAATGCAATGACCGCACCGTCACGGCGTTACCGTATCGAGCGGACGACGACGCGCTCGACTGGATGATGCGCCACGACCAACATTACTATCTGCCGGATTGCCTCATGACGAAGGTCGATATCGCCGCGATGGCAAACAGCCTCGAAGTTCGCTGCCCGTTCCTCGACCACGCGTTCGTCGAGTTCGCGGCAACGATTCCGCCACGACTCAAGCGCGACGCGACCGGCGGCAAAGCAATCCTAAGGCGCGCCCTCGCGTCGCTCTTACCGGACGCAACCTTGACGCGAAAAAAAACCGGTTTTGGCATCCCGCTCGCGGCGTGGCTTCGCAGCCCCTTGCTCCCGATGATGAAGGAGACCCTGCTCGGCGAACGCTGCCTTCGACGCGGTTTGTTCGAACGCCGCTTTCTCGAGCGCATGGTCGCCGAACACGCCTCCGGCGCCCGCGATTGGTCGACGCGCCTTTGGGCACTCCTCTTCCTTGAGCTTTGGTTTCAGATGTGGATTGATCGGCGCGGATAGCTGCCAAGTTGACTCGGGCAATTCAGCGTCCTATCGTTCCGACCTCATGCTGAGCCTCTTCAAGCCTTACGTCGAACGCTACCCCGCGATCGCGAACACCTACCGCAGACTCCGCGCTTTTTGGTCGTCGCGTAACCGGCGGCTACGAACAACGGCCGCCGGATTTCAGCTTATCGGCGATGACTCAATGGCTGACGGCAGTTTCGAGCCGGACGAAACAATACTCGTCCAGAACAACATCGGAAGCTACGACGTATTCGTCGACGTCGGTGCCCACGTCGGTTTTTTCACTTGCCTTGCCGGCTCCCGTGGCCGGCGCACGGTATCAGTCGAACCCTGCACGGACAACTTGACGCTTCTATACAAGAATCTCGTTGCCAATGGTCTCGATCACGCCGAGGTCTTCCCGGTGGGCATTGCCGCTGAGCCGGGCCTACGAGTCCTTTACGGTGGGGGTACGGGCGCTTCTGTCGTACCCGGATGGGCTGGCGCCTCGTTGCAGTACGCCCGCGTAATCCCGGTCACCACACTCGACACGCTGCTCAGCGGCCGATTCGAATCTCGCCGGCTCTTCGTGAAAATAGATATCGAGGGTGGCGAATTCGACGCTCTGCGAGGTGCAAGCGAGACACTCTCCCGATCGCCACATCCCACGTGGCTCGTGGAGATCTGCCTCGCAGAACACTGGCCCCGCGGGCAAACCCCGCACTTCCGCGAGGTGTTCGAGGTCTTCTGGCATCACGGTTATCAAGCGCGGACGCTCGACGCTGCTCGTCAGATCGTCACGTCAGACGATATCTCCCGGTGGGTAAAAACCAACCGGCGTGGTTTCGGAACCCATAACTTCGTTTTCACAGATCCGAACCACGTACTTCTGTAAACCAGCGAAAAAGTAACCGCCGTAACGCGTTCCCGCTGTTCTCTCGATTTCCGACCGCTTCTCTTCCCCCGGGGCTTGGGCGTCGCCTGATCGGCCGGAGGATAATGTTCACAAACCTCGGCAACGGAATCCCACACTTACTGTTTCGTCATCGCGAAGATTCCGCATCCGAAAAGATCCGATCGTCGAACGAATCGTCTTTTGCATGTCGGGTCCAAAGACCTGAAACGAGGTCTGGATGTTCCGAAGCTGGTGTCTCATTGCGTTTCCATCACTGGCTCTTGGGTCGTACTAAGGTACTCGAACAGAGACCGGCTGAAGCCCTCCTCCGGTAGACGATTAGACCCGCGATCGTCAAAAACACGGTTGCGACAAAGAACCGAAAAACCTCTCCACCACCGACGCCTATGACGCCAGCCTTGGGAACCACCACTACGCACACAAGCAGCATCGCCACAAAACTGACAACCGTGTTCAGCAGTTGAAGTCGGAATGCACGCGCCGCTGATACTACCAGAGTACCGTGGGTAGAAAGCGTTCCGATGGTCAGCGCCACCGCCAACAAGACGAGAGGCTGAGCGGCTGATTCGTATTCGGGAGTGAAAAGCAGGCTGATCAACGGGGCACCAAAGAGGAAACAGGTGAGAGTAAAAAGCACACTGCCGGCCACTTGCACAGCGGTTACCTTGATCGCCAAGCGGTTAAACGCAGACATCTGTCCATCTTGAAAATAGCGTGCGGCGCGAGCAAGCGTCCCCTGGCTCACTCCGCTCATGAACACCCCGATGACGGTTAATGGCATCATGGCGACGGAATAGATCGCGACGGATTCTACGCCATGGTAACGATCAAGAAAGTAGCGCGGGAGATTTGTCGCCAGAGTGCCGACTGCGCCACCAAGCGCCAGCGGAAACGCTGTCCAAATCAGTCGACGAAGGGAAGCCGGATTGCGCACAAGAAATTGTTCACCGCCTCTCCCCAGCCGCCTTTGCACGCCAAGGTCATACAAGAGTGTCGCGGCGTGTGCGCCGGCAAAGCCTGCGACGGCCCAAAGAAGACTACCAGTCGTCCAGAAAAGGACAAGAAGCAACGCCAACGTGGTGATTCCCCTGGTGATCTGTCCAATCGCGGCGAGGTCTATTCGCTCGGACTGCTGCATTCTTCCTTGAAGAACATCGCTTATCGACTCGAAACTCTTCGCGAGTCCCACGAGCAATATGATCCAAGGAGAATCTGTAAAACCCACCGCCGCGATAATCGCAATCGCTGGGAGAGCAGCCGCCGTCAGGACTAATCGACACCAAAGGTAATTGCCGAAACAGAACTGATGTTGGGCGTCAGTTACCAGGACCTGCCTCAACTGCATTTGGCTAAAAATGATAACGGGCGAGACCACGGCGAGCGCGAGTGAAAACTCCCCAACAATTTTCCTGCTGCCGATCTTTGCCAGAATCATGAGGGTCGCCATTTGACAAACCAGGTAAACCCCATTCCCAAGCGTTGCCCAAAGAACACTGGAACGAAGACTCATGGGGCGCGATCGTTTCTCGTCGCCCTCCTTGGATTCAAGCGGCATACGGCTCACTCATGCCTTACAACCAGATGGATTATGCAAAACTCATATGCCACGAGCAGCGGCGCGTGTTCCTGATCCGGACACGGTTTCGGTTTTCCTGCGCACGTACCATCCTTAAGCTGGAATCATCTGGCGCGGTTGCTCCGCTCGTGTAATGGTCCAGGGAGCATGCGCTCGAACACGAATTCGTTGTTGCCCATTCCGCCTCCGACAGATTTCAGTTTTCGCAACGCAAATCCTCGCTCCCGGAGAAAATCAAGCACCTGATCAGGTCTCGCCACCTCGAATGGATACCCGCCAAGCCAGTCGACCCAATCATGGACCATGGACATACCACGAGTTTTCTTATAGTTGGCATAGCGCCGCAGGGGTGAGCGCCACTTCACGATGTCTCCGGCTATTCCGGCGAGGAAGAAGTAAGGAAAAAACACAGCCGGTACGAGCGCTCTACCAAGAGGCCCGGAACAGTATACCTGCTTCACATGAGTCCAGACGCGCGAGCGCCAACCCTGATCGTTATAAAGGCCGATGAAGAGCCTAGCGCCCGGCCCAACACGCGCGGCGACGTTTTCGATCGACTTCCACATCGCGCCAGTGTGGTGGAGCACGCCCCATGAGTACACGACGTCGAACTGCCCAAGTGAACTCATGAAGTCCTCGTCGAGAAGGGAACCTTGTTCAATCAACCAGTCCGGATCATTTGGACAGTACTGAGTCCAAAGCTCGCGAGTGCATGCAACGGATTGCGGATCGTAGTCGAACGATCTGACACGGGCGCCAAGTCGCCGGGCGGCTAGAGAGAAAAGCCCGCTGCCCGAACCAGCGTCAAGGAATATCCGGCCCCGAAGGTCATCGACCTCGAGCATGGATCGCAGTGAGCGCTCAGCCTCGGCGATATGGTCTTCAGTGAGATGGTCGAGGAAGGCACGCCAGTTCTTGCCGAACTCGAAGCGCCTGCCGCACGAAACCTCCTGCGCGTGTTTCTCGCTCAGCGTCGGAGTCTGGTTTCCGCGGGTCATGATGAACGCGTTTTCGTTAGCAGGAATGGCCCAATAGCGAGGTACTCAAGACCAGACCTATCAACAGTCGAAATTGCATCTTCGGGCGAGCACACGACAGGTTCTCCGTGAAGATTGAAGCTTGTGTTAAGACACCCCCCAACGCCTGTCCGCGCCTTAAACGTAGAGATAATCTCATGAAACTCTGGATTGAACTGCGGTCGAACGCGTTGCGGTCGCAGCGTCTTGTCCATCGGATGGACGGCAGCGCACAAGTCGACTTGCGCTTCCGGCGTGCTGTCAAATGTGATGCACATGAAATCCGCGCTAATGCTCTTGGGATTTCGCACGTAACGCGAGAAATCCTCTGCAAGAATCGCCGGTGCAAATGGCATCCAGAAATCGCGGCACTTGATGGCTTCGTTAATTACTTTCACATTACCACCATGTCGCGCGTCAGCGAGAATGGACCGATTGCCAAGAGCCCTCGCACCAAACTCCATCCGTCCGCTACATCGCGCGACGACTTTGTTCTCGGCCAAAAGCTCGCCAACCGCGCGATTGATGTTCTCTGGGCGCGTGATCGCATAGCGCTCGAAAGCCCGGGTTTTCTCAAGGGTGGCAGTCACCTCCTCGTCGGAGTACGACCGCCCAAGATAGAGGTGCTCGAACGGCTTTAGCGGATGTCCTCCATCAAATTCAGCGGCTCCCCATGCGGCCGCACCAAGCGCGCAACTCTCATCGCCAGAAGATGGCATCACAATAATCCGATTCACCTCGGGCAATTCAGCAAGCTTTTGGCAGGCCTTCACGTTCATGAAGACGCCCCCTGCAACCGCGATATCGTGGCAATCTGTTTTCTTGACCCAATACCTTACCCACTCGATGATGAGGTCTTCGGTTAGTTGTTGGATCGCCCCGGAAATATTGTCGAAGCGCTGATAGCGAAAAAGTCGCTCCAACTCAGAAGCAAGATCGGAAAGCGCCGGTCGGCTTTCCCATCGGCCGTGTTTGTTGATTCGCAACAGAATCTTCAGACGAACAAGGATCTCCTCGAAATACTGCCGTTTCGCGTACGGTGCCAATCCCATGACCTTAAACTCGTGTTCCAGCGCCTTCATTCCTAGGATCATCGTGGTATAGGCGTAGTAATAACCCAGCGAATGTTGTCTATCGACTTCGCTGAGCACGGCGAGTCGGCCATCACCAAATCGACTTACGGTTGCGCACTTTTCGTCGCCTTCCCCGTCCAAGGTAAAAATCAACGCTTCCCTCCACACAACGATATTCGGTAACGGACTGAAAGCGTGGCACAAGTGGTGGTCAAGAAAAACAATCTTATCAGCTGGAATTCTGATCGCTCGGCTGAAATATGCAGTCGCCTCGGCGCGAAGGTTCTCTCGTCGCTCGTTGATCGCGCGCCGAAGATCGCCAATCCTCTTGTGGAGAGCTGAGCCGAGAATCCTTAACCTGAGAGGCTTACCGTCGGCAAAAGCCATGTGCGTGGCAGGCGGGCGCGATCTGAACGAATTGGCCTTCAAATCCAAGTAGCCATAAATGGACTTCTGAAAAAGGACGGCTCGGTCAATTGAATCCGGTGGAAGAACGTTCTGATAGACGTAATCCAAAGTGCGCTCAGGAAAACCGACACTATTCTTGATGCGATTGAAGCGCTCTTCGCTCTGACAGAACGTAATCCGGCCGTCCTGGATCAGGCAAACCGTAGCGTTGTGTCCATAGTCTAATCCCAAAATGTTCATTCAGTACCTCGCAGTTACCAAATTAGTTCGAGTCGATACGACCTGCATCGAGTTATATGTCACCCACGATCCCGGGTACAAGTCATCTTGCGATCGAAACGCTGCGAACGCGTCACCTCGACGCCTGGTTCCCGCCGCTCTTGTTTGTCATGATAGGAAGGGCGATGTTTCTTAAGATGGAAGGAAATGGAAGACGACGTACCATCGGAATGAACCTGCTGAGCCGGATGCAAACCCGGGCGATGATGCTGGCGAAAATTGTTACCGCCGTCATCGGCATCGCGGTTAGTTACGCGGGCACGTACGGCTGGGGTATAAATGGGGTCGGGTCTGCCGCGGTGATCTTCTCTGAATTTCTCTTCGTCTGGTTGATGCTGGTGTCATTGAGACTCGGAGGAACAGGGGCCGTGTCTTGAGAGCCACACTCCTTCGTTTTTACTCGCTCCTCAGCGGACAGATCGGTTTTGATCCCCTTAAACCGCTCCGCACGCTACGCGGCCTACCGGGTTACTTCCGCGACATGCGGCAATTCCGCGCCGGCTACACGGGAGAGTTCGTGATCTCGCCGGCTTTGCAGAACCGAAGCGAGGAAGGCGGCACGACGAAGAGTGAGTATTTCTGGCAAGACCTTCTTGTTGCTCGAAAGATCTTTGAGGCTCGTCCGACTCGCCACATCGACATCGGATCGCGCATCGACGGTTTTGTCGCGCACGTCGCCGCCTTTCGTGAGATCGAGGTCTTTGACATCCGACCGATCTCGACGAATATCCCCGGGATAAAGTTCACGCGAGCAGACCTTATGGATCCGGTCGGCGAGCTCTCCGAATGTTGCGATTCGCTCTCATGCCTACACGCGCTTGAGCACTTCGGGCTCGGACGTTACGGCGATCCGGTCGATCCGCTCGGATTTGAACGTGGGCTCGCCAGCATGGCGCGTCTTCTGAAATCGAAAGGCGTCTTCTACCTGTCCGTTCCCATCGGGATCGAGCGCGTTGAGTTCAACTCGCACCGCGTGATCGATCCGCGCAAATTGGTCGAGCTCGCAAGTCGCAGTGAGCTTCATCTGTCCGCGCTGACCATTATTCACCCGGGCGGCGGGGTCAGCGAACGGGTCTCACCCGACGTGGCGCTCTACGACCTCGCACGCTTGACGTACGTGCTGGGCGTCTTTACCTTCGTGAAATCATGATGGTGATCGATTCGACCTGCACGCTCCTGGTATCGAGCTGCGACGGGTACGCGGATCTTTGGCGTCCATACTTCACCCTTTTGGAGAAGCGCTGGCCCGACCGTCCATTTCCGGTCGCGCTGGTTACGGAGGAAAAGGATGCGGGCCTACCGTGGGTACGTTCGCTGCGGCTCGGCTCTGGCATGGACTGGTCGACGCGAAACCTGCGCGCGCTTGACGCCATCACGACACCGTGGGTGCTCTTCACGCTCGAGGACTTTTTTTTGCGGCGACGAACCAACACAGCCCAGGTGTTGCGACTGTTCGAGACAGCACAGCGTGACAGCCTTCAGACGCTGCGACTAATTCCGCGGCCTGGTCCGACAACTCGCGTCCCAGGCAACGATGAATACGGGCTGATCGACGTCGGCGCGCCTTTTCGGGTGTCGACGCAAGCGGCGTTTTGGCGAGTCGAGACCCTGCGCGGACTAATGGTACCGGGCGAGTCGATTTGGCAATTCGAGATGAATGCCACTGAGCGTTGCGGGTATCTCGACCGTTTTGCGGCGGTTTGGCGCGATGCACTCGGCTACCGACACCATGTGGTCGAGCGCGGCAAGTGGTTTCCGTGGGATGCGTGGCACTTCCGTCGGCTCGACATTGGCGTAGACCTCAAGGCGCGGTCTGTGATGTCGGTCGAGGAGGCCACACGGTGGCTGATCGGAAAGGCAGCGAATCCTCTGATTCAAAAGATGTCACCAGCTTTGCGCCGCGCGCTGAAGCCGGTCGCGAAGCGATTGGGTTGGTTCAAGTAGGAGCGACCTCTTCGTGTTACCCTTTACGGTCTTCACGCCTACTTACGACCGCGCGCACACACTCCGCCGGGTTTACGACAGTCTCTGCAAGCAACCCGCCCGCATGTTCGAGTGGCTGGTCGTCGACGATGGATCGCACGACGAAACGCCGAGTCTTCTGGCCGGGCTGACCCGAATCGCGCCGTTCTCAATGCGCACGATTCGGCAGCCGAACGGGGGGAAGCATCGCGCACACAACGCGGCACTCCCCCTCTTGACCGGCGAATTGACGGTCTTCCTCGACTCAGACGACGAACTCACGCCCGGGGCACTTGAGGCGATATGGCGCGAGTGGCAGTCCATCCCCGCGGCCGTCCGCGATCGGTACGCCGGTATCATCGGGCACTCCTCTGACGCCAACGGGAAGCTCGCGGGCAAACGCCTCCCATCGAGCCACGTCGATGGGTCGCACTTCGAGCTCGTCGCGGGCGGAGTGATGGTGGGCGAAAAGCTTCCTAGTTACCGCACGGATCTGCTCCGCGGATATCCGTTTCCAGAACGGCATGGCGACAACAGCCTCGTGCCCGAAGGCGTCGTCTGGCTAAGGATCGGGGAAGCTTATACCGTGCGGTGCATCGACACGATCGTTCGCGTGTACCACCGCGATCTCACCGACGACAACACCCTGATGAACCGCTTCAAGAGCCCGACGAGCAACGCGTGGGGGCGGATGCAATACGGCATCGTCGCGCTCAATCTCGCTCGCACTTACTGGCCACGGTTCGCGCCGATGTTCGCCAAGGTCGCCGCCCAATATGTTCGGTGCGCCCTCCATGTCGGGGTGCCTGTCATTCACCAAGCTCAGCCGCTCGAGGGAGCGCTGCCGCGGACGCTCTGGGCCGTGGCGATTCCAATTGGGACTGCCGCGTGGCTGACCGACCGTTTGCGCACCGCGCGGCCGTCGACTGAGAGCGGCGTTTCAAAATAGGCTGTGACTCAGTGCCCGCCGGTCATTGTGTCAGGCGCTCGATTCCGGGTTTCATCTCCGGCCCTCTTCGTCCACCGGATAACCCAGCCAACAACCACGAATGGCGGGAGCACTCCGTAGACGATCGAGCGAATTAATTCAAAAGTGCTCGATCGAAATGTACGAAAACAGGTTGCGCAAATAAAAAAGTACACAGCGGCGACCCACCAGCGCGAACCCCTTCGGCGGTACCAGGCAACAATTTTGGCGAAGAAAACACCGATGACGAGGCCTTTGAAAAAGATTTCGAAATACCCGAGGCCAATGATCGACTCGGACAAAACTCCGAAGGCGTACCCCTGGCCCAGTTCGATAAGGTCAGGCGCGAAGTGGCTCAGATACCATTCACTCCCGGTTATCTTTTCGAACGGCAGGATTTGCTGGGGGATAATGGCCAAAAAATCGGCCAGATAAACCTGGGGCGGAGCCGCGGGCAACAATCCCGCTGCACGGCTCACGAAGATGTCGGCGACCGTCGAAAAGCACGCCTCGAACTCATTGCCCCCTAAAACTTGCACGTCGCGTTTGCCGCCCCGTAATTCACCAAACACGAGAAATACCGCAAGAAGAACCGCGCCTAAGATGCCAAACTCTACCACAGACAATTTGCGAACCCGGTCGTGGAACAAAAGAGCGGTCACCAGACAAAGCACGACGAACTCGTGCCGCTCGCCAAACCTCAATAGAACGGGGAGGATGAATACTGCGAAAAAGAGGACAATGAGCTTCCCGTTTCTGCGATAATCGTTAAATAGCGCAATCAGGGCTGCGAGCTTCAGTGGAAGCAACATGAGCTGGGTGTTGAGGTAAACTTGGCGGACGACAAGCGGCAAACTGAAATACTGAGGGGCTTTGCCGTACTCAACCTGGGTAATCCCGAAAACCGATTCGATGATCGCCCGCAGTCCCACAATTACCACAATTAAGACGAGGGCAACCCACGCGATTCGGTTTCCTTGTTCGACGGTTCGCGGGAGCTGGGCTTGTCTGCCGTGGCGCGTGATGAGATACCCGGTGGCGAACGCAAATAAATATACGGCATGCATTCCGCCGATCTCCGCCATTATTCCCGGAGACAGCATGTTTCTTGCGAGCCGATAATCGCTCCTCTCGGTAGCGGATAGTCCGTTGGCCAGGAATGAAATGAGCGGGTACGCGCCATAGAGGATGATAACCAAGGAATAAAGAAATCCGAGGTCGTCCACGGGAAACCTGCCACTGAGCGGGAGCCGAATCCATAACATCCCTCCTATCGTCACAAGCGCAAGCACCGGAAGCGCGACGACAAAATACTCAGATGGCAGAGAAACATAGATCATGATGCCGGTGGCGCACATCGAGGCAAGCGCGAGAGAATACCGACGGGCGAAAAAAACGGAGAGTCCGAAGGCAACCAGAAGCGTAGCGAGTATTAATATCAACCCGGTGTAAAAATCGACCATGCGCGCCTCAATGAAGACTGGTTGCTTTTAATAGTAGCATCGCCCCAGTCGGCACTCCCGATTAAGTCGTGATACACCCGCTTCATGTTGTCGGCGGTCGCGGGCTGATCGAAGAGGGGCTTCCACAGCCGTACGTTTCGATTTACGAGCAGCTCGAGCGCGAAGGCCGCGTCGCGCCGCCGGCGATGTCGTCCCCAATGCACGGCTCGCGTCTTACGCCAAGTTAGTCTGCGGCTGAAATACCCAATTCTTGATCCTCGCGGCAATCGACTTAAACGAGTTGTCCTCAAGCCTTATGAGGCGATCGTGAATCCGCAGAGCATTGTCCTTGCGTTGCCGCAAAACACCACCGTTCGAAAGGGACGACACCACAGCGCTCATTTGTGCCCGCCTCGCCTCTCGCTTAGAACACTCGGATACAAGAAATCCAGCTTCGCCCAACATGCGCCACGCGTCTGACGATTCAAGACCATTGAACAATATTATTTGCCCAGCGCATATCGCGCTCACGGCCTTGGACGGAACGCAGACGTGTGTCCACTCCGGAGAAAGGCTAACGAGGTGTATATCGATGAATTGGAGTTCGCTTCTGCTGACCGCGTCGACCAACTTCACTGCCGGATGACCCTTCAGCCTTTCAACGACGCGCTGTGCCTTAGAGCCGTAAACGGACAAGATGAATTGGTGCAACTTCGCATCGAGTAAATTGACGAAATCTACAACGAATTCAGGATCGTGCGCCTCGCCGAGGTTGCCAACATAACCGAAATAGATCTTTCGATCATCTTGTCGCCACTTCGGTTGAGTCGCCGAAAAGTGGTCGGTAAAAACACCGCATGGCAAGACGACCTGAGGGACCGGTGCGGCCCAACGACGTTGGAGAAAACTCGCTTGCTCCTCGCCCAGCGCTACAAGCAAGTCGGGTGGATTCTGTCGAAAACTCTTCAATAGATACCGATAAACCGGGTTCCCTTCCCGGACCAGCCGTGCGGCAGAAAATGCATCAGGATACACGTCCATTGACCAGTAGACCCAGGGTACGCGCGCCGCTTTACACAGTCTTCCCGCCCAATAATTCAAGAACGGTGGGGCCGTCATCGCGACAATAACATCGCCGAGTTCGAGCGCCTTCTTTATTAGACGACGCCCTTCGATCAACGAGCTGAACAATCTAAATATCTTACCCTTTCCGTTGTACACAGATTTCAAACGAATTGCCGCGCCGACGGGTCCTTTTTGGCTCCCTCCGCCTTCGTAAGGGGCATCGACACACACAGTCGAGACGTCGACCCCTGGAATTTCGCGAATGAGAGACTCCACCAACAGACACGCTGACTCCGCTGTAATATTCGGACTCGGCGGGTAATACCTATTTACCAGACAGATTCTACCCATTCCGCCTTTCTTTCCAGGACTCGTAAATCTCACCGAAGATGTCGTCGAGCGACTTTGTAATCCTCCATTCGGGGTAGTGGCGTTTCATTTTCCCCAAGTCACTGATGTAGCAGATATGGTCCCCTTCCCTGTTCTTATCGACATATTCGTACACCATCTTTTTCGAGGAGATCGACTCAATCTTGCCGAACGCTTCCACCATCGAGATGGAATTATCTCGACCGCCTCCGATATTGTAAACTTCGGCGATCCTTGGTCGTGTGTAGAACGCCCGAATGAACGCTGCAACATCGTGCGAATGAATGTTGTCGCGAACCTGCTTCGCCTTGTAGCCGTACACGCGATAGAGTTTGCCCTCCAGATTGCACTTGATTAAGTAGCTGAGGAATCCATGGAGCTCGACCCCAGAATGAAACGGACCTGTGAGACAACCACCCCTTAAGCAGCAGGTCCTGATTCCAAAATACCGTCCGTACTCCTGGACCATAATATCTGACGCCACTTTCGACGCGCCGAACAACGAATGTTTCGACTGGTCGATGGTAAAACCCTCGTTAATCCCGTCTCGATATTCAGGATCGTCGTAATCCCATCGAGTTGGACACTCAATGAGCCTAATGTTGTTCGGCGCATCGCCGTACACTTTGTTCGTCGACATGTGGACGAACACTGCGCTTGGGCAATAGCGACGCGTTGCTTCAAGCAGGTTGAGGGTTCCGACGGCATTGGTTTCGAAATCGTCAAATGGAATCGTCGCGGCTAAGTCATGGCTGGGTTGCGCGGCGGTATGCACAATGAGCGACGGTCCCAGTTTCTCGATCGTCTTTAAGACCCCCTCGCGGTCCCGGATGTCGAGCTCGATGTGCCTGAAATTGGAATGATCGGCTTCAAGACGTTTTTGGTTCCATCGCGTGTCGCCGGGTTTTCCAAAGAAGACCGCCCGCATGTTGTTGTCTATGCCATAAATAACATCGAATTCAGTTTTGAATGCGGAAACCACTTCCGAGCCAATCAAACCGGATGATCCTGTAACTAACATCACTTTGGACACAGCGAGCACTCCAATCAGTTTGTTCGAATCATAGCATCCCCGAACCGCTGATGAAATGAATGACGCATGGGGGAGGAAGGGCTGTGCTTGAGTTGCGTCGAGCGCGCGGAGATAATCACGGGCGCGTTGGAGACGGCAGGGATCAGCTCTAAAATGCGCGTCGCCGTTACCGGCGGGTCTGGGTTTATCGGAACGAACATGGTCGACCATTTTTTGTCTTGGAGGGTTGACGTGCGCTCGTTTGATCATAAGCCGCCCCGGAAGGAAGCCCATCGCCCCTTGTGGCGCGAGGTGGACATTTGTGATCGCGCGCGGCTCGACGAGGTTCTCCGAGAGTTTTCGCCAACGCACATTGTCCATCTCGCCGCGAAAACCGGAATGGATCTGAGCGACATCTCGTTTTTCGCGGCAAACATGGACGGCGTGCAGAATCTCATCGACGTCGCGCGAACGTTGCCAAAGTTGCAGCGCGTTTTGTTCACGTCGACGCTTCTCGTTTGCCGAAACGGCTATGTTCCGAGCGACGACACCGACTACGGCCCGCCGAATCTTTACGGTGAGAGCAAAATGCGTGGCGAGCAGATCGTCCGCGCGGCGGGCCCGCTCCCGTTTGGGTGGACGATCGTGCGTCCGACCGCGATCTGGGGGCCTTGGTTCGAGGCGCCGTACAAATTGTTTTTCAAGATGGTTGAGCGCGGTCTTTATTTTCATCCTGGCCGAAAGCCGGTTTTTAAGGCGCAGAGCTTTGTTGCGAACACGTGCTACATGTTTGAGAGACTTCTTGTTGCGGCACCAGACGAAGTGGAGCGACGCGTCTTTTATCTTTGCGATTATCCCAAGCGCTCGGTCACTGAATGGGCGACAGCGATTCAGCGTTGCATGGGCGTGCGTCGTATTCTGACCGTTCCCCGACCGCTTCTGCGCGCCGTTGCGCGCGTCGGAGATGCGGCGATGCGGCTCGGGTGGAGCGATCCGCCGCTTTCAACGCGGCGATACAACAACATGCTGGTCGAGGCGCCGTATCCGGTCGAGCGAACCGAGCGCGTGGTCGGGCCGCTCCCGTACACGCTCGAAAACGGTGTGGCGGAAACGGTGCGGTGGCTAAGGGACAGCAATTTTCGCTGAAGCCCCAGGATGACGTTTTGCGTCGTTTGGTTTCTCCTGGCCGCGACTTGATGTTATTCGTTGGAATCGTTTCGCGACGACCGCAATGCCAAAAGTTGCACTGATCACCGGAATAGCAGGGGAGGACCGGACTTACCGCGCTGAGTGTTTTTCCAAAAGGGGACCGTCATCCACGGCATCACGCGTCGCTCTTTAACACCGATCGCATCGATCACATTTACTACGAGCTTACTGAAGAACCACTCGATCAGGCGCCCGTCTCAACCCAACTCGGCGCGCTTCCCCCGCCCAAGAGCCACTCATAGGTCTTGCGCATTTTCTCGCCCACTGAACTCCACGAATAATGGCGCGCCACGAAGTCGCGTCCCCGCTCGCCCATCGCCCGCAGGTCATCAGCCGACGTGGACAGCGCCGAGCGCAGCGCATCCGCGAGCGGCGGTACACCGATATCAATCCACCAACCCACCCGAGTCTCCTCGAGCCATCGCCACGGCGTCCGCTTCGTCGTGATGACCGGAAGCCCGTGGGCGAGCGCCTCGCCAACGACCATGCCAAAATTCTCGTCAAAGCTCGGCAACACGAATACGTTCGCGGATGCGAAAACATCCGTCTTCTCTTCCCCGTATCGCGCATCCAGAAACTCGACGCGCACATTCATCAGTCGACGCGAGAGACTCCTGAGCGACTCCAAGTATCTCGTCGGTCCAGGCCCGCAAATGACGAGCTCCCAGTCCGGGGCGTCGGCCTCCACGAGGTTCCACGCGCGAAGGAGATTCTCGAGCCCCTTCTTCTTATCGAGTCGCCCCAATGAAAGGACGCGCTTTCGCGTCGTTACGACAGCGCGCTGCACCGATCGCGAAGCAGGTTCGACACCATTTGGAATGACCGCAATCGGCATTCGAAACCCGAGACGTCGCAAATCCTGGCGCTCCAAATCCGACGTCGCGTGAAGACACGACGCGCGAAGAAGCGAAGAACGTTGGAGCAAAAACCACATGATCCATTTCTTGACGCGTGAATACGCAACGGCTGGCGGTGCCAACATGCCTCGAGGCGCGAGAACAAACGGCACTTTCGCCAGGCGCGCCGCGCGCTCGGCATAAATCGCTGGCATCATCCAGATGCCGTGGTTATGCACAAGATCCGCGGTTTGAGATTCAATCGCGAGCCCCCTGCGCATCGCGGGGGAAACGCCGAGCCGACGCGGGAAGCGCCAAAATGGATGACAGGTCACGGGAAACGAGAACTCGCGAACACCGGTTTCCCAGTCAAGTGTGTGAATCGCCACGTCGACGCCAGCATTCTTGAGCGCCAAGCAGAGCGCCGGCACAGATGTCGGCGGGCCACCCCGTTCTCGGTTAAGCCCAGGCAAAACATGGATAACCTTCATGCGCCGACAACGAATGTAGTGGGACGCGCCGCACGCGGCAAGCATGTAACTGGACATCGCCCGGGCGCGTTCGTATTCTGATTGTGTACCGGAATGAGTGTCGTTCTCGGAATAAACGCGTTTCATCCAGGCGCCGCCGCGGCCGTCGTTGTTGACGGTCACCCGGTCGCGGCGATTGCCGAAGAGCGGCTCAACCGCGTGAAGTACTACGCGAAGTTCCCCAAGCTCGCAATCCAGCGGTGCCTAGAGATGGCGGGCGTGACGTGGCGCGACGTCGACGCCGTCGCGATTGGGCGCGATGCTTCGGCGAACGTGAACAAGAAAATCGAGTACGCCCTCAAGAACCCCAGCAACCTTTTGAACCTCCTCAAGATTAAGCGGTCGCGCGGCCGCCTCGACGATCTTCGCGCGCTCATCGCGACCGAATGCGACGTCCCGACGGCGTCGCTCCGATTCAACCAGCACAACATCGAGCATCACCTCGCGCACACGGCCAGTTCGTATTTCGTTTCGCCCTGGGACCACGCGGCCGGAATCACCATCGACGGCTCGGGCGATTTCGTGACGTGCCTCCTGTCCGAGTGCCGCGGCGACACGATTGAAACCAAACGCCGCATTTTCGTGCCGCACTCTCTCGGCTCGCTCTACACGATGATCTGCCAGTTTATCGGTTACGGCACATACGGCGACGAAGGCAAAGTGATGGGTCTTGCACCGCTCGGCACCGACCGCCACCGCGCGCTTTTCGACGACATGATCACCCTCACCACGAAGGGACTTGAGCTGAATCCAAAATACTTCGTCCCCTTCGGCGCCAATCAGGGGATGACGATTCGCGACAACGGCGAGATGGAGCTGCAGCGCCATTACTCTGATCTTGTCGTCGACAAGTTTGGGCTGCCGCGGGTCCGCCACGCCGAGCTCACCGACCGCGACAAGGATCTCGCGTTCGGCCTCCAGCGCGTTTTCGAGACGGCGTATTTTCATTTGTTGAACTTGCTTCACCGTCTCGTTCCATCCGATCGCGTTGTGATGGCCGGCGGTTGCGCGCTCAACAGCGTTGCGAACGGGAAGCTGTTTGGTGAAACACCGTTTCGTGAAACCTGCATCCAGCCGGCCGCGGGCGACGAGGGGCTTGCGCTTGGAGCCGCACTGTACGTGAGCAACATTTTCTTGAAAGAGAAAAAGCGTTTCGTTATGCAGAACGCGTACCTCGGACCCGAGTTCAGCGACGACGCCATCCAGCGCGACCTTGAGAGAAGTGGCGTTCCGTTCGCCCGCTGCGATCGCGGGGCTCTCCTCGACGAGACCGTCGTCGATCTCGTCGCCGGACGTGTCGTCGGCTGGTTTCAAGGGCGGATGGAGTGGGGACCGCGCGCGCTCGGCAACCGCTCAATCCTCGCGCACCCCGGCCTCCCGGACATGAAGGATGTCCTGAACGCGCGCATCAAGCACCGCGAGTGGTTCCGTCCGTTTGCCCCATCGATCCTCGCCGAGCATCAGTCCGACGTGTTCGAGCACGATCACCCGTCGCCGTACATGCTGCACGTCTACAAGATTCGACCGGCCTGGCGCGAAAAGCTCGTCGCGGTCAATCACGTTGACGACACGGGACGCCTCCAAACCGTGGCGCGCGATGAAAACCCGCTCTACTATGACCTGATTCAGAAATTCTTTGAGAAAACCGGCATCCCCGTCATCCTTAATACGAGCTTCAATGAAAACGAGCCGATCGTCTGCGCGCCGCAAGAAGCGATCGATTGTTACCGGCGCACGAAAATGGACACCTTGGTGATCGGCCCGTTTGTTTGCCGAAAACAGAATCAGGGAGCCGCGTAAAGAGCCCCCCTACGCACCCGCGCCGTCGGGGCCCGAACTCGGCGACGACTCCGCTGTCCCGGGCCGGCTGTAGTACCCGTATCGCCGCGTGTAGCCATAATGGTAGTAATAGCCGTAGCGTCGATCCTCGAGGTCAACGCTGTTTAGAATTGTGCCGAGCAAGTGGGCCTTGAGGGCCCGAAGTTGCCGCGTGCTGCGGCGCAGCGACTCGCGTGCCGTGCGCGCGCCGTTCGCAACGAGCACCGTCCCGTCGCACACGGTCGCGAGCAGGAGCGCATCGGCGACAACAAGGCTGGGCGGCGAATCGTAAATCACCATATCAAACCGATCGACAAGCAACTCAAAGACCTTCTTGAACCGCGCGGATTGAAGAAGCTCGCTCGGATTGGGCGGAACCGGCCCGCACAAGAGGAGAGACAGATGCGGAATTCCCGAGTCAACCAAAACCTCCTCGAGAGGAATGTCCATCAAAATCAGCGACGAGATCCCCTTGTCGTTCTGCTTTCCGTAAACGCGATGAATGTTGGGACGCCGCATGTCGGTATCAACCAAAACAACGCGCTTCCCCGTGAGCGCCACAGACGTCGCGAGATTGCACGCGACGGTTGTCTTCCCCTCTTCGGGGCCCGAACTCGTGACGACAATGCTCCGAAGCGGTTTATCGGGCGACATGAAAAACAAGTTCGTCCGAATCGCCCGCACCGCCTCGCTCACAAACGACTGCGGGTCGACTTCGCTGCTTCGCGCGGGCGGACTCTTGGCGACGCGCGCATTGCGGACGAGCGGAACAATTCCGAGGAACGTCGCCCCCGTCAGCGCCTCGACCTGTTCCTGGGTTCGAACCGAGGTATCCAAACTGTTGAGCAGCATCGCGAGAAAAACCCCCAACACGATCCCAAGCACCAACCCAACCGCGAGGTTCACCATGAACCGAGGCCGCACGGGAGCTCTGGGAACCTGCGCGCGGTCAAGCACGGTGACGTTGTTCGCGATCTGCGTCTCGTCCTTCGTCAGCTCGATCTCCTTGATGCGCTGAAGCACGCGCGACAGCGACATCTCCGAGTACTTCACGTCGCGCAAAAGCCCACTGTAATCCGCCTCCCGCGCCGTCAATTGCCGCGCAACCGAATCATCCCGCTGAAACGCGACGTGCGCCTCGCGTTCAAGCTTCTGCAGCGCCCTCAAATTCGCCTCTCGCTCCTTGGTCGACACATTTCGATTCTTTCGAAACTTCGCGACCTCTTCCGTCAGCGCCGCGCGCGCCGTCTCGAGCTCTTTTTTCACATCGCGAACGTCCTGATATTTCTCTTGGTACCGCTCGAGCAGCTTTTTGTAGCGTCGGTCGATTTCGGAAATATCCGCCTTGAGGCGCTGAACAAGCGCGTTCTGAAGCACGGCACTCGAAACCTCCGGATTCGCCCAATCGCCGTTGAGCTTCTTGAGCTCCGCGAGCTCCTTTTCGAGTGAGTTCCGGCTCCACGTCACCTCTTGGTATTTTTTCCACGCCGATTGTAGCTTTTCGCTCTGTATTCTTAGGTTGTCCTCAAATCCTGGCACGCGGAACCCGTGCTTCACCCGAAACTCCGAAAGCACACGCTCGGCGCTCGCGAGCTTCTGTTCGAGCCCTGGCACCGCGCCGACGAGCTTCGCAAGCGCGTCCTGCGTCGTGCTCCCTTTTCGCGCCACATTAAACTCACGATACGCCTCGGCCACCGCAATCGACAGCCGCTGGGCGCGCGTCGGCTCAGAGTCCTCAACCACCACAGCCACCACCCGGCTGTCACGCACCGGCTCAACCCGCGTCGCACCAACGAGCCGCGAAACGGGGTCTGTGCGCTTGAGCGCCTCCGCAAGCCGGGGTGTTCCTTCGAGCTCCTTGAGCCCCAGAAAATCGAGGTCGCGCGCAAGCCCCTCCGCGCGCACCACGCGCTCTGCGACGGCACGGCTTCGAATCACCTGATACTGGGTCTGAAAAAACTCCTTCGACGCCCAATATCCGCCCGTTCCCAGCTCGACGACTTCGCGAACGTTTGTGATGACTTGCGGCGTTTGCGTGTTGATTTCAACCGTCGTCTTCGCCGCAAAAATCCGAATCTGACTGTCGGTCCAAAAAAAAGTCCCCGTCGAAACACCTGCGGCGACCAACAAAATGAGCCACTTGCGGCGCAACAAAAGCCGCCCAAACTCGATGGCGCGCTCAAGGGAAAGCGACGACTCATCGCGGGCGTCCGCCGTCTGCGGGGCTTCGACCATTCACCCGTAATGGTAACCGAAAGGAGAAACCGCTTCCAGGCGTCGCCAAAATCTGTATAATGACGGGTTTGCACGATGGCGAATCGCACACTCCATATGGTCTCGCTCGGTTGCCCGAAAAACCTCGTCGACAGCGAGGTGATGCTTGGGAGCCTTCTCGAGACGGGGTACCGCGTCATCGACGATCCCGCGAAAGCCGCGCTCATTCTCGTCAACACATGCGCGTTCATCGACGCGTCAAAAAAGGAATCCGTCGACGCCATTCTTGAAATGGCAGCGCAAAAGGAGAGCGGCAGTTGCGAACGCCTCGTCGTCACGGGATGCCTCGCGCAGCGTTACGTCGACGCGCTTCGCCACGAGATCCCCGAGGTCGACTTATGGGTCGGCACCGGCGAATTCCAGAACATCGCGGCGCTCGTCGCTGAGCCGCCCGCGGACGGTGTCGCGGTCGCAAACCCCGTGTACGTCTACGACTCGCGCGTGACACGTGTGAACTCGCGGCCGGCGCACAGCGTGTATGTGAAGGTCAGCGAGGGCTGCGGCAACCCCTGCACGTTTTGCATCATCCCCAAGCTTCGCGGCGACTTGAGGAGTCGTGCCATCTCCGATATCGCGGCCGAGGTTGCGAACTTGGCGTCGCGCGGAATGTTTGAGGTGAACCTCATCGCGCAAGACTTGAACGCCTACGGCGCGGATCGCCACGACGGCACCGACCTCGCGAAACTGCTCCGCGCGATCGCGCGCATCGATGGCGTCGGCTGGGTGCGCCTCCATTACCTTTACCCACGGCCATTTCCGCGCGACCTGCTCTCGGCGATCGCCGAGGAACCGCGCGTCGCGAAGTACATCGACATCCCGTTTCAGCACATCTCGGATCGCATTTTGCGCGCAATGAAGCGCGGGCGAGGCGAAAAATTCCATCGCGAGCTCGTGGAAAAACTGCGCGCGGCGATCCCGAGGGTTTCGCTCCGTACGTCGCTCATTGTTGGCTTTCCTGGCGAGACCGACCGCGACTTTGAGCGCCTCTACGACTTCGTGGAAGAAATGCGCTTCGACCATGTTGGCGTTTTCGAATACTCGCCCGAGGAGGGGACACCGGCGGGCACGATGCGGCGACAAGTCCCAGCGCGCGTGAAAGCTGAGCGGCGCCATCGGCTCCTCACGCTTCAGCGACGTCTTTCACGAGAGCGGCTCGCCGCGTACGTGGGTCGCGAGGTCGATGTGTTGGTTGACGAAGTCGCCGAGCAGGCGCGGGGCCGCCTCGAATCGCAGGCGCCTGAAGTTGACGGCCACGTCGTCCTGCGCGGGTCGTGCCGACCAGGCGATCTCGTGCGTGCGCGCATCGCGTCGAGTGGCGATTACGATCTGTCCGCAGAGGTCGTCCAGATCCTCCAGCCATCGCGGCTCGCGTCGACATCGCGGACGCCGGCGACCAGTGCACAAATCCAGCTCGCCTCACGCGCACTCCCCGTCATTGGCTGAAATCCCCGCGCCGCTGCGATACAGTTTCCCCATGTCGATAAAGATCCGCGTCGCAATCCTTTACGGCGGGCGTTCCGCCGAACACGAAGTTTCGCTTCTCTCCGCGCGCAATGTCGTCGCCGCACTTGACCGTTCGCGCTTCGAACCAATTCTTGTCGGTATCGACAAGCAAGGCGCTTGGAGGCTGCAAGACAAACGAGCGCTCCTCGAAGCCCCGCGCGATCCGCGCCTCGTGCGTTTGAACACCGCTGGACCCACAGTGTCGCTCACGTCAGAAGATTTCAACGCCAAGGCGCAAAGGAGCAAAGACGCAAAAAACGAAACCTCTTCCCTTGGCGTCTCCGCGCCTTTGCGTCAAGCTCCGACCCTCGTATCCACGAATGCCGTCGCCGCCGAAGTCGTTTTTCCGGTCCTGCACGGACCGATGGGCGAGGACGGAACCGTTCAGGGAATGCTCGAGCTTGCGGGACTACCCTACGTCGGCGCAGGCGTTCTCGGCTCAGCGGTCGGCATGGATAAAGACGTCATGAAGCGACTCCTTCGCGACGCTGGATTGCCTGTGACGCCGTTTCGCACGATTCGCAAATCCGATTTCGCGCGGGATCCCGCGGCGTCATGCGCTCTTGCGGCTGAAGTTGGATTCCCGATCTTCACGAAACCCGCCAATCTCGGGTCGTCCGTCGGCGTGCGTCGCGTCGCATCGGCCAGCGAACTTCGCGACGCGCTCGCGCACGCGTTCGCGTTCGACACGAAGGCGCTTACCGAAGCCGCCGTCGATGGTCGCGAAATCGAATGCTCCGTGCTCGGCAACGACACTCCCATCGCGTCGCTCCCGGGCGAAATCATCGTTCATCACAAGGACGGGTTTTACTCGTACGATGCAAAGTACATCGATGAAAACGGCGCCGCGCTTGAAATTCCCGCGAAACTCACGCCCGAACAAATCGGCGTCGTTCAATCCCTCGCCGTTCGCGCGTTCCATGCGCTCGAATGTTCAGGCCTCGCGCGCGTCGACCTCTTCTTGCGCCGCACGGACGGTGCGTTCATTGTAAACGAAATCAATACAATTCCCGGGTTCACGGCCATCTCGATGTACCCAAAGCTTTGGGAAGCAAGCGGCATCGGCCCAACGGAACTCGTGTCGCGACTCATCGACCTCGCGCTTGAGCGTCACGCCGAGCGACAAAAACTCAAAACGTCAGGCGAATGAAACGCGCGCTCAAGGACGTCTCACCTGCGCAAGCCGTCCTGTCGCGGGATCAACGAGACTAAAAAAAGTCCCCGCACCACGATGCGCGAACTGTCCAAACTTCGCGGTGCGTGCGTCGATCTCCTCTTGTGTGACAACAAGCTTTCGCAAAACCCCCGTCGCCACGGCCTTTTCGCCGCGCAGGTCCGGCGCATCGCTCGCAACGTCAACACTCAAAAGCGTCGCAATTTTTGAACTCTCGACGACACCCTCCAGCGTGACGAGCCTCCCGACGGCCGCGCCGAGTTGCGATGCGTCCCTGACGACGATCGGCGCCTCGCCGCTCGGTGTCCAATTGCTGTCGCGCCGATCCCCGAACCGCTCCCGCACCCTCTTCGCGCGCTCCACGTACTTCACGAACGCGGGAATCGCGATTGCGCTCATCATTCCGACCGTCGCAAAATCATCAAACGCAAGTGTCATCGCGCCGGTCAAGAACTTCCCCTCGCGCGCAACCTTCGCGCCGTCGACCATCTTCGTGAGCTTGTCGACGCCGCCCACGAGCGACACGCCGACCGCGGCTTGTGGCGGCAACCGGTCGATCATTCCGCGATACTTCGCGATCGCTTCCTTCGCCTTCACTTCATAAGCAACAAGATCGGCCTCGTCGCCAGAGCCCCCCGCAACCAAGCGATACCCAGACGCGCTCTTTTCAGCGACCGCAAAAATGGTCCGAAACCGCAGCTTCCCATCGATCTTTCCAAATCCAAACGCCCCAAACGTTTCCCCGCCAAACCCCTTGCGCAAACCACGCACGTCGCGAAGTGCCGCGACCCCAGGATGATCGACTTTTTTCTCGCTTTTCTCCCACGCCGCGATCTCGTCGAGCAGGTCCTTCGATTTCGACACCACGACGAACTCGCCGAGGTCGCGGCTCGCCGCCATCACGTCAGCGGCCTTCGCACCAGCACCGCGAGGAACGAACGCTGCGATCCCCATGCGGCACAACGCAAACACGACACGCGTATACCCAGACGGATCAAAGCCGAGCTCCTTGGTGATCTCTTCGCGTACCTTCGCCCGCGCTTTCGCCGGATCGAGAAGACCGGCGAGCTTCGGATTTGACGCGACGAGCCCCACACCCAACGGAGATTTCGCGATGTCACCGACCGTCTTCAACAACTTTGTCACGAGCCCCTTGTCGCCGAGAAGTGGTTCAACCGATCCCCATGCGACGCCGTCGCAGCCGTTCGGAGGCGTCAAAACAACAATTCGGTCGAGTTCATCCGCGCCGCGCGCAGCCGACATCGCGCTCGCGTCGGTCGCCGTCCCATCCGATTGGCGAATCACAAACACGAGCGCCGCCACGAACGCGGCGGCCCCGACCCAAATGGCGATGGCCTCTTTTTTCATCGACATCCCCTCCTCGCCTAAACGGTCAGAGAATCGGGCGCGAGCTGCGCAGTTTCTCAGCGAGGTTCGATTCGACGAGTGCCGCGTCAGTTTGTCGCAGACGGCGGCTGATCTCGCGCGCGATGTTCATGACGATGAGCGTGAACGTCTTGAGCTCGCGGTGAGACAGTTGGTGCAGGTCGCGATTCGATAACGAGAAAGTCGCAGTCTCTTCGATGGCGCGAACCGTCGCGGACCGCGGCTGAATATCGATGACCGCCATCTCGCCAAAAAAATCGCCACCCGAAAGCGTCGCAAGGAGAAGTGGCGCCGCTCCGTTTTGACCGCCGCGCTCGACAACCACCTTCCCGCTCCGAACAATATACATCTCGCGCCCCGGTTCGCCCTCGCTCACGATGACGTCACCCGCGCGGTACGCGTGCTCGCGGAGCAACGCCGCGACGCGCTCAAGCTCCTCGCCGAGAAGCCCGCCAAAAATCGGAGTGTGTCGCAGAATCTCTTTCTTCGCGTCCACGGCCGGGCAGCTAACACGATTGCCGCCTCGCGTCAAATGTTGACGCTTAACGAAAATCCTCGACTTTAAGATTGTGGCGCTTCAGCCAGCGATAAAGCTGGACGCGATCCTTCCGATAGTGGCGCGCCACTTCCGAGACGTTGCCGCGGTGTCGCTCGAGAAGCGCGCGAAGCTCGCGTTCCGTCGGCGCGACCTCAGTCTCTTCGACCGGCTCGTCCGCCGCCGATTCAAACGCCAACCCAACGCGATCGTGAAACTCATTTGGCAGCAAGCCTCCCGTCAGCGCGTCGCGATCGCCCAACCGCTCGGCGATGATGGCCGCGATCGATTTCAGTTCACCGCCGTTCCCCGGCCAATCGTGCACGAGCAACGGCTCCACAAAATCGGCCGTCGGTGCGGGGACCCGTCCCGACGCGGCCTTAACGAGAAACCTCGCAATGGGGACGATGTCGAGCCGCCGTGCCCGAAGCGCAGGGAGCGCGATCCGATGATGCATAAACCGGTCGCGAAGCGCCGCGACGATGCGCCCGGCACCGACCTCGTCGTCGAGCGGATTAATCGTTGACGCGAAAACTCGGCGCCCACCCGCGTCGCTCTCGCCGATCAGTTTCTCTTGCTCCTCGCGTGGCAAATCGCCCACGTCCGCGACGTAGCGCCACGCTCCGTCCGCAAGGCCCGACCTCGCCGCGGCTTCCTCCGCGACGAGGCTTCGCCCAACGCCGCGCTCACCTTCGATGATGATCGGCTCGCGGCTCAACGAAGCAAGCCGGATCGCCGCGACCACGCGCTCCATGGCACGGCTCGCTCCGGCCAAACGTCCAAACGGAAAAACCTCAGAACCGGCTGGCGCTTCATCAAACACAAAAACAGAATCACCCGCGCGAATCACGTCCGACCGCTCGATGCGCGCGCGACTCACGCGGCGCCCGTTGAGCGAAGTTCCGTTGCGGCTTCCGAGGTCGACCAAGTGCACCTCGCCGCCATCCATCTGCTGCAACGAAAAATGAAACCGCGACACCCGCGGATCGTTGACGGCGACGTCGGCGCCACGTCCGACCTGCAGAAGCGTCTTGAGCGGCGCCGGCTCGTGCGCCCGCCCGCCCGGCTCGACGACGACCATCAGCGCGAGTTGCCCCTCAGAAAACTCGTCGCTCATTTCTTCGCCGCTCCCGCTCGCGCTCGCGATCCCGATCGTTCTCCTTCTCGTAGTCGTTGTCGTGCACGTCCTCGTGCTCGTCCTCGATGAACGTGTGCGACGAACGAGAACGTGATCGATTTACGAGCACGTGCACAAGCACGACGACGATCTGAGTTTGTCGACACCGTCATTCTACCTCCACCCCCAACCCCTCGCGCGCGCCCGCCCAAAGCTCATCCCAATACGCCCGCGCCGCCGCCTCGCCGTCCTCGCGAAACCGGCGCGCCCAATCCGCGCACGTCGCGTCCTTCTCGTCCTCGCGCACATGCTTCGCGAGATAGGCCCCGATGATGTCGCGCGTTCGCGCACTCTCCCATGGCCTCACCTTCGCCATCTCCGCAAGGCGCGCGCTCAACGCCGCGTGGTGCGCCGTGAAATTGACCGCCGTTTTCATGTGCTCATTGATGATATCCGCTAACAACTCCTCCGCCCACCCGCGATGAAATCGGCACATCCCCAAATTGTCGAGCGCGATCTCCTTGACCATCCGCTCGGCATTCCGCCGCCCAACCTCACGCGGCGCATGATAGTCGTAGCCGTAGTAGCAAAAATATTTTCCCATGAGCGGCATCGGCGCATACATCCCGGGCACCCAATAAAAATTCGGAATGACCGCGCCGTCGCCATCGCCGTTTGACACGTACGCGATAAGGTCGCGTATCGCGGGGATCGCCCGTGCAAGCGCCCGAGGTCCGCGCCGCGCCGCAACGCCAACCGTGTGCTCGCCATACACAATCGCCTCGAGCAACTCCGCGCCCAGCGCCGCATTTTCAGCGGAGTCCGCAACCGCGTCGAATCCGTCTGCCGTAAACCGCGGGAGGCGCGTGGCGCCGACATCCGCTGGCTTCAGTGCGCCGAGGTGAAGCGCTTCCATCAGCGCCGACACGATGCCGCCAACCTGAATCGCATCGAACCCAAGCGCATCCGCCCGATGGTTCAGCCGCTCCGCCGCGCGCTGATCGAACACACCCGCGTTTGGCCCAAGCGCCATGTACGGCTCGTAGTCCTTTTTGAAATCGCCCCACATCTTCTTACAGACCGCCGGGCACGGCTCGCCGCAGTTGTAATTCTCTTTTCCGGCGATAGTCTCGTCGTTGAACTGCTTCAAGTAGTGGTCGCGCACGAGTTTTTCCCACAGCCGTTCGCGCGCTTCGTCGCTTTCGTAGATGCTGCGGTAATTAAAGCTGAACATCAGCTCGCGAAGCGACGACAGATTCGACCCGAGCGTGCCGCCCGACGCGAACTTTGGATCGAATCGATATTTCGTCGTCTTCTCGAGGTCGACGAGCATCATTCTTTTCGAGAACTTCTTTTGAAAATAACCATCCGCCTCTTTCAAGTCGCGGAGGTCTTGGTCTTCGAAGTTCCCGCTGTACGCAATCGCAACAATCCCGTGCGCCCGCGCGAGCTGCGACCCCATCCCACCGCGCCCGCACCACGTATCGACGGGCGTCACCTTGCCCGCCTTCACGCGCGCGCTGCCAATTGCGCCGAACGTCGTCGCAAGCGCCGCGGGCCCCGTCGCCAAGATGCGCGGCTCGCCAACGCCACTCCAAATCTTTTCGTGCACATACGCCTGGAGCGCGTAAAAGCCTTCCTTGCCGTCGTACCCCTTCCAGATGGGACGCGGGTCGAGCGCACGGACGTCGACGCGCAAGTCGCCGTCGTTCATCGTGATGAGCAACGCCGACGCCACCGACGCGCGGCCTTCGATGACGACGACGTTCGGCCATACATCGTCAAACGGCAGCGCCGCACCGCCCATCGACGACGAGAAAAAGCCGTCCCACGCGGGCGAGTACCCGGCGAACGTCAACCGATTCGACCCCGGCACAATCGACCCGGCGAGCGGACCGCCCCCGAACACGAGCCGCCGGCCGCCGTCCCAGACTTTCAGCGCGACATCGAGCGGTCCGTAAACGCCCGGCTCGTCGAGCGTTTCGCGCCGCGACGCGCCCGACGCCACATCTATATAGAGGATACGCTGTTCCACCCGCGCGCCCGAACGCTACCCGTGCGTAACGTACGGGTCGCCAAAACCGTGGTCGTGACTTTCCTCACCTTGCGCGACGCGCGGCAAATCGAGCGCCTCGTGCGACCGCAGCATCGCCCCTCGAATGTCGATCCCGTGCGTGCAGGCCCCGCGGCACGGCTCACCGCTACAGCCGAGACACGTTGCCGCCGATTGCGCGAGCGGTAACCCCGCGTAGAGCGTCATCGCGCGTTTTTCGTCGCCATACGATTTGAAGTACATCTCGTACCGCTGAATGTCGGCGATCTTCACCTCGTTCGGGCACGACGACAAACAATCGCCACACCCCACGCGGCACGTTACGGCGCTGTTCGCGAGCTCGACCGCCTTCAAAAGTTTCAGGTCTGCGTGCTTCAAATTCGTTCCCGAGTTCGCGACATACTTCTTGAGCTGGTCGATGTTCTTAATCGTCACGACCGCGCCCGCGATCGCCTCGTTCGCCCACACGTACCGAAGCGCCGCCTGCTGAAACTTCGCCCAGTTGTCGTGGAGCTTCGGGAGAAGCGTCTTTCGCTGCCCCGCAAGGCACTTCATCGCAACGACGCCGACGCCTTTTTCCGCGGCCTTCGCGAGCAGCGCCTCCTGCTTTTTCCCGCCCATAAAGTTGAACGCCGGCATGATGACATCGTACACGCCCGACTCGACGACGTACTCAAGGTTCGACGCCATCTCGTTCGGCCCGTGCGACGACGCCCCCGTAAACCGAATCTTCCCGTCGCGCTTCAGCGTTTCGTACGCCTTATGCGTCGCCTCGTCTTTCGCGCGCCGCACGTCGCCCATCCCCGGCTCGCCAAGCGCATGCACGAGCAAGATGTCGATGTAGTCGGTTTGTAGCCGCCGCAAACTCCCCTCGACGAGCTCGACGATTTTTGCCGCGGCCGTCCCTGGGCGCACGTGTCCCGGGTAACTCACCGGGCGACAAATCTTTGACTGAATCGTCACGACCTCGCGCAACTTCCGATCCTTGATGGCCTTCCCGATGATCGATTCGCTCTTGCCATAGTCGGGCGCCGTGTCGAAAAAATTGACGCCGAGTTGAATCGCCTTCTCGACGACCGGCGGCCCGCCCTCGATGCTGCCACCGCCAAACGCGACATCCGACACTTTGAGCCCCGTCTTCCCGAGCGTGCGATACCGCTTGACGATCGGTTCGCCGCCCGCCTTCGCGCGCTCCGCTCCGCCCGCGCCCTCATCGTCCGCCGACTTCGCGCTCGCGCCTTGCCCCGCGAGCACCGCACCCGCACCGGCCGCCCCCGCGATTCCCAAAAACCCGCGCCTATCGAATCTCATCGCCGAGTTGCTCCTTTCAAAACCCCCCGAGAACATACTATCCGCGCATGGCCCCCAGCGGAAGACTCACCATTGCTTAACGTCAACGTCGCCGGAGTCTTGTCCGATCCCCATCCTGCCGGCGCTGACCGAGCTCGTTAGTATTTTTGCCCACGGGTGAAAATCACTGTTGGTATTGTTGACCGTGGGTGAAAATCACTGTACTCTCTTTTTGTGGGCAGTGAGCATCGATATCTCTATGACCCCATCGACAACGACCTTCGCCGCAAGATGGTTTTCGTTGCGGGCCCGCGTCAGGTTGGCAAAACCACCCTCGCGCGAAGTTTCCCAGGCGCGCGGCAAGCCTACCTGAACTGGGACATCCCGGCCGATCGCGCGCGCATCTTGAAGCGCGAATTTCCACCCGGCTCGCTTTGGATTTTCGACGAGATCCACAAGTACCGCTCGTGGCGAAACCTCCTCAAAGGCGCCTTCGACGGACGCCCTGCGTCGCAGCGAATCCTCGTCACCGGAAGCGCGCGCCTCGACATGTACCGCTTTTCTGGCGAGTCGCTGCAAGGCCGCTACCACCTTCTCCGCCTCCATCCGCTCTCGGTCGCGGAGCTCAAACTCGCGTCCCAACGCGATTTCCTCGATCTGCTCACGCTCGGGGGCTTCCCAGAGCCGTACTTCCGCGGCTCGGAAACTGAGGCGCGCCGCTGGTCCCGCGAATACCGGAACCTCCTCATCCGCGAGGAGGTCACGAGCCTCGAACGCGTACAAGACCTCGGAAACCTCGAACTTCTGGTGATGCGCCTCCCCGACCTCGTCGGCTCGCCCCTATCGCTCAACGCACTCCGCGAGGACTTGCAGGTGAGCCACAAAACGGTCGCCTCGTGGATGCGCGTCCTCGAGCGCCTTTACGCGGTTTTCCGACTGCCGCCTTTCGGTAGCCCCAAGTTGCGCGCCGTCAAAAAAGAACAAAAGCACTACCACTTCGACTGGAGCGTCATCGTCGAGGCGCCGCAGCGCTTTGAAAACCTCGTCGCATCGCACCTTCTCAAGTGGCTCCACTTCGAACAAGACGTCAAAGGCCGCGACGTCGAGCTCTGTTACTTCCGCGACACCGACAGCCGCGAGGTCGATTTCGTCGTGACCGACCGCCGAAAGCCGATCCTTTTCGTCGAATGCAAATGGGGCGACGCGCCGCTCGACCGCGGGCTCCGCTATCTGTCCGTTCGCTTTCCGAAAGTCCCCGCGTGGCAGCTCAGCGCGACCGGCACGAAGAATTACAAAACGCTCGAAGGGATCCGCGTCGCGCCCGCAATCAAATTCCTAAAAACGCTTGCCTGACAGATCGTTTTTCCGATTCGCGCGTCTTAAGGTGTCAGCGAATGAAAACGCTCGTCGTTGCTCTGCTTGCGCTCGCGCCGATTATCGCCTCGAAACTTGCATCGGGTGGCGAAAACGACCGATTCGCGCGCCACATCAAAAAGCTAAAAAGGCAGTTGCCACGCGGATTTGCGGTCATCGTCGAGCCGCCGTTCGTGGTGATCGGCGACGACACCCCCGACGCCGTCAGAGGCTACGCGGAATCAACGGTGCGCTGGGCTGTCGCGAAATTGAAGGCCGACTTTTTCGCGCGCGACCCCGACGAAATCATCGACGTCTGGCTCTTCAAAGACGCCGCGAGCTATCGACGAAACGCGCGACGATTCTTTAGCGCGACGCCGTCGACACCGTATGGTTACTACTCCGCGGCACACAAAGCGCTCGTCATGAACATCGCAACGGGCGGCGGAACGCTCGTCCACGAAATCGTCCACCCGTTCATGCGCGCGAACTTCCCGCGCTGCCCGGCGTGGCTGAACGAAGGGCTCGGCTCCCTCTTCGAACAATCGGCCGAGCGCCGCGGCCGCATCATCGGCCGTACGAATTGGCGTCTCGCGGGCCTCCAGCGCGCGATTCACGAGCGCCGCGTTCCCAGCCTCTCATCGCTCCTCGCCACAACAACCTCGCAGTTTTACGACGACGATCCCGGCACAAACTACGCCGCCGCACGCTACCTCCTCTATTACCTGCAAGAGCGCGGGCTGCTCGCAAAATTCTTCTCAACGTTTCGCGCAAACGTCGACCGCGACCCGAGTGGACTTGAAACGCTCAAATCGATTCTTGGCACAACCGACCTCGCCGCATTTCAAAAGCGCTGGGAAGCATTCGTCGCCACGCTCACGTTTCCGTAGGCCGATTCGCCGCACTGTCGTCGAGCGTCGCACTGCTACGTCGCGCGACGTCACACAGACATCCTGTCACGCCCGATTCTTGGTTCGCGCCTCTTCGGATGCGCACCGATGGCTATGATTACACCGAATTCTCTGACCGCGTAGACGCGCGAAGTGGTCCCGTTGTTGCTGTCCGTAGAAATATGGGCGATCGCCGCCCGATAGGTCTGCAACAAGACGGGCTCTCGGCCCCTGAGAGGAGGTAGCGCAATGTGGTCTATCGTTATCGTCTCGATTTCAACTTCGTTAATGGGGCGTGTGGTGGGCTCGGTTCCCCCAGTTTTTCTAAGCGCGCTCGGTGACAGCGATTCCAAAATGAAGGAAAGATACTTTAACCCGAATACGCTCGCGCTTGTCCGCGCGAACGAGCCCATCCACAACCGACATCTGGCGGCGTGCATGCAAACTCTGCGGCTGCCCGGTGTCTGCCTGCTGGCGCAAGAGGCCGCGTACGACCCTCGGGTAAAGGCGAGATGGGATCGCTGGGACATGTTCGTAAGTTTTATTGAGCGCCAGGCGAAAACCCCAAAAGGGAACTTTTTGTGCCCGGCCGAATGCCGGCGAATGCTCAGGAACGTGATTCCGCGCAAGATCGAAAAGCGTCGTGTTTCGAAAAACCCGCTCAACAAGAGCTATTCCGAAGTCGTCAAAACCAGTGACGTTTATCGTATGAAGTATGAATGGTTTGTTCATTTCCCACAATTGGGGCTGTGTCCCGCGCGTCAGCCGTTCGACACGTGCTGGTTCAGTCCCGACACAAGCGAACTGTTCCCGGGTGAAAATACTTATTTTGCGCAGGCTACTGTTTTCGCGACGAAGGATATTCCGGTCTATGAATCAACCGCTGACACATCACCGATTGTTTCGACCCTTAAGAAATGTGAACTCGCGCACGCTCCTGGGTTTAGATCGTCTGGACGCTGGCTTTGGAATTTTTCTCGCGCTTCGGATCTTGACGACGATGACCCATGGCCGCCTGTCTACCTCCTGCGGTCAGCGAAGTTCGGCTACGTGAAGGCCAAGGCCGTTCGTGATCCTTTACGCTCGTTCTTCAACCTTCATTCAAGTCCGGAAGAGTTCGAAAAGACTTGTCGATAGCGTCACGAAATTCCGGTTCATTTTACGTAGGCCGATTCGCCGCGCCGTCGTCGAGCGCAACGCCCCAACTGCGCAAAAGATCCTCGACGCGCCACTCGAGCTCCACGGCGGGACTTCCATCCCAGTAGGCGCGTAAGACAGGCGCAACGGACGGACCGAGGTCACGCGCGAGGTCGAGCGCGGGGAAAGGGTCGAGCATCGTTGTCGACAGCGAGAGAAGCGGCTCCAGCGCCGCCGCCTCGCGTCGAAACCGCAGGACGCGCGCGACGGACGAAACGACATGGACCTTCGGATGCGTCAGGGCGTCGATAAGCCGCGCCGCAAAATTCGGGACGCGTTCAAGTGCAAACTCCGCGGCCTCGACCGCCTCGTCGTCCGACTCCATCGTGTCGATGACGGAAATCAGCCGATCGACGGCCTCCGCCGATCCGACATCGCCGAGAAGCGCAACCGCCCACGTACGCATCGGCCCCGACGGCGACGTGCGAATGTAGTCGAGCGTCACAACCTCGAGGAGCGCCTCGCTGAACGAGCAGGCCATTTCGACACGCAGGTCGAACGCTTCTCGAAGCATGCGATCGCCTTCAATGAGGTGAATGAGCGGAACGAGCGCCTCGCGATTCCCCGTCCGGGCAAGCTGAAGTGCGAGGTCAAGCTTCGGCGCCGAATCGTCGCCGCGCGCGATTGTCGAAACCAGGTCACGAACCTCCGCTTCCCTGTCGCCGCCCGCATCGACCGCGTCACGATTCAGCGTCCGCTCCCAGAGTTGTCGCGCTCTCAAAATCACGCGTCCGAATGCGTCGTCACCCGCGTCGCTCCCGCCGTGGCTGAGCCCGTCCATTGCCAGAGCGCCCGTCTCGACCATGACGCGCACAATCGCCGACGACGACGCCGGCCGATCTCGAAGCGCCCGCTTAAGCGAACCGTGGCACGGCTGCCCCACACCGCGCAGAATCGCCGCGAGTTGCGGGAGCGCGTCGAGACGCTCAAACCGCTGCAGGTCATCGACCGCTGGGCGTATCGCCGCTTCGCCGATCCGCGCCGCAATGTTCCGAATTTCGGCGAGCCGCAAGGGCGGCACCCCGTCAGGACCGACCGGCCCCCCCTCTCCAGGCCAGCGCTGAATGAGGTCGTCGATGACGCGCGGCCCGAACCCGGCGATCGCCTCTGAGATGTTAACGGTCCACGGGATATCCGCCCCGGAAGGCCGCCCGATCGAAACCCGCGCAAGCGCGTTGTAAAGCCGTGGCAGCGCGCCCGGCCCCACCGAAAGCAGCGCGTCGGTCGCCTCGCGAACCACGGCCGGGTCTGGTGTCCCAAGTTGCTCGATGAGTTCGGAAATGCGCGACAACTCGCCGTCGGGCGCTGCGTCGGACTCGGGCAGGGCGTCGCGGCGCGTGTCTTCGGAAGCTTTAAGCCGGCGTTTATGCGCTTTTTCGAGGAAGTGCGACACCACGAACAGCGTGCAAAGCATGACGGCGATGATGATGAGCGTCTGCCACACCCGGCGGCACGCTAACGGGCATCATTGCAAAAGTCAAAAGGGTCTGATAAGGAGTTGCTCTTGGCTTCAGCGTAAAGAGGAGGATCGAAAGTGATTAAAGCGTTGTTTATCGTTTTGGCCCAAGCGGCCGCCCCCACGGGTGGTTCCGCGCCTGCCCCGACAACCCCAGCGGTCGCCGCGCCGGCCAAACCGGCTGTTGCGGCCCCAGCCGCCGCAGCCCCCGTCGCTGCGCGCCCGGCCGCACAACCAGCCGCAGCAGCCCCCATCGCGGCCCGTGCGGCGCAACCCGCTGCAGCCGCGCCCGTCGCCGCGCAGCCAGCCGCAGCCGGCACACCGGTCGCCGCGCAAGGCGCACCCGTTGCGGCCGCAGGCACCGCCGCTCCCACAGGCACGCCGCCGCCCACACCGCCCGACCCGATGGCGAGCTGCACGCAGCTTTCGCTCGGCAACCCGCTCATCATGATGGGTCTCATGTTCGTCATTTTCTACTTCTTGCTCATTCGCCCGCAGCAAAAGAAGCAGAAGGAGCATCAGGCGATGCTCGCGAGTGTCAGGAAGGGCGACGAGATCGTCACGCAGTCGGGGATTTACGGACGCATCGCGGGTTTGACCGACACGATCGTCACGCTCGAAATCGCCGACAAGGTCCGCGTCAAAATGGCGCGCGGCCAGATCGCCGCCAAGACGCAGTCCGCTCCGCCCTCGCCCACCGCGAACTGACTCACCTCAGTACAGGCCCCGGGGAGTTCGTGGACACCCCCGAGTTTAGAGACGCAGACCGGAAGGATCGCGCAGAGGCGCCAAGATCGCCAAGAAGATTGGGATCTTCACTTTGCGGCTTTGCGCCTTCGCGCGAGGCTCCCTGGTCCCGAACTTACGGGGCGTTGTACTCAACGACCCTTCGATTTGAACTTCACGCCCGGCAGGTCCGCGAAATCGGCGTCTTGAGTCCAAAGCACCGCCCCGCGCGCCCGAGCGGTCGCGAGAACAACACTGTCCGCGAGCGCGAGCCGGTGCGTGAGCGCCAGCGACGCCGCGAGGAAAGCGAGCGACGTGTCGAAGTCGACGACGGTCGCTTGTCGCATGGCCGCCGTTTTCTCGAGCGCATCCTTTTTCCCGCGCTGCCGAAGAATCGACTTAAACACTTCGTACAGGCAAACGGTTGGAACGACCAGCCGATCCGAATCCTCGATGGCGACGGCGAAAAACCCGGCGTTTGAGCCGCCGGCGAAGTACTCCAACCAGGCGGAGGAATCGACGACATTCAAAGGCGGTCCTTCTTTTCACGCCGAACACTCGTCTCCAAACCCTTGAGTGATCCGCGCAGGTCCCGCACATCCCGGATCGGCACCAACTCAAGGCACCCCTCAAACTCAATGACTTCGAACTTTTGCCCGGGCCTAATCCCGGACGATTTCCGAATCTTCTCGGGTATGACCACCTGAAACTTCGACGATACCGTCACGCGGCTCATGGCACCTCCATCGATATCACACTCTTCTTACCTTAACACGATCGATCTCGCCCAGCAACGATTCACCACCAGCGCGGCGTCGATTCGATGAAGCTCATGAGCGCATCAAACTTCGGCGCCGACGCGCGCGGCTGCTCGAGCCACTCGAGCGCACCCCATCGCCCCCACTTTGACATCCGCGAGCAACTTTGGAAGTGCACAAACATCTTGCCGCCCGCGGTCTTCCACGCATTGAGGTATTTCGTGTAAATCGCCTTGAATTTCGCGTCGCGATTCGCGGCATCGAAAAGCGCGTTGATTGTCCCGTTGTCCTGAACGCCGCCGTGCCCAACGAGGTGCTGCCCGCCCTCATACGCGACAAGCGCGACCTGCCGCGCGTCGGCGATCACCTTTTGGCTCGCGATCCACGCGGTCGCCGGCGGCATGTGTACCATGTCAACTTCATTTAGAATTTGGTCGGCCGTCATCGATTGCACGCGTGTCGCCTGCGCCGGTGCACCCAAACCGCCGCCAATATACGGCGCTATCGCGAGCGCGTCGGTTTTCGCTTTCGCATTTTGGTGGTCGAGCGCCGCCGTCGACGCGAACCCGCTCGCCGCCTGCGACCCCATCACGCGCACGAGCCGCGCACGCCCGCCAAAGGCCGCCTCAAACATGTCGAAGATTTCGACCGACCGTTTCGAATGGTAACGAATCCGCGCCTCGAACGCATTGGGGCTGAGGTTCTGCGCGCGCCCCTGGTTTTCAGCGTACGTCGCCTGCGCGAACTGGCTGTTCCAAACTTCGTTCGAATGCTCAATCCACGCACGCAGCGACGGGTCGAGCGATTGATTTACCACCGTCGCGAACTGCGTGATGTAGTTGTCGTCCGCGAGATGCGGCAACGTGAACCACGGCTCGGCGTGGAGCCGATTCGCAAGCGCGACCATCACCTCAACCGGGGCGCCCTTCGTCGACCAGCGCGCATCGGTCAGCTTTGGGCGCTTCGCCCAGGTTTGCTGGTACGAATTGTTCGTCGCCATCCAGTCCATGAAGCGCAAGACGCTGTACGCCTTCACGCGATCCAAAAACTTCGGATGAAAAATCTGCGTCGCGTACGACGTTTCAAACGTGACGCACGCCGCGCCGCCTGTGCAGTCGGTCGCTGACGCGCAATAGCGAAGCGAATCGTTCGCACACGCGCCGCCCGGCATGATGAAGCGAATGTTGCGCACGTAATTCCCCGGCGTCGTCGCGGTGATGCTCATCCCAACGCCGCCCTTGGTTGGGTCGACATCGACCACGTCGCGGCCTGGCGCCGAGAGCGCAACGTTTTTCGTCGCCGCCGTGTTGTATTGAATCGTGCCGCCGCCTTCGTAAACGACAACGTAACGACCCGCGGGGTAGTTCGACCCGATTCCCCAGAACATCGCCGTTCTCGCGATTTGGCCCGGCAAGAGCGAACGCACCCAACCGTCCGCGTCAACGTCGATCGGGCGCTGGTCGTCCCACGTTGACGACGACCCGCTAATCCAGGCGCGCGACTCCTTGAACGCGTCGACAAACGACCATTCGGTGCTCCAGTCGTTGATGCCGTTCAGGTTGGTGCCGATGGGCGAGCGGTCGTTTGCGAAAGGGCCGCCGTCAAACTGGCCGATGGGTGGTGGTCCCGCGTCGGCTACCGCGCCCGCGCCCGCGCCCGCATCCGCACCCGCGTCCGCTCCCGCTCCCGCATCCGCACCCGCGCCCGCATCCGCACCCGCTCCCGAATCCGCGGCCGAACCCGCTCCCGCGTCGCCCTGGGGACTGCCGCCCCCATCCCCGCTGGCACACTGTGCCGAGTCCGTCCAATGTGGCCCCGCAGCCACACCACAGCTCGCGTCGGGCGTTTCAGCGGGCGGCGACGAACCGCCTTCAACCGGCGCCGAGCCACATTTCGCCGCGAAAAAAACCAGCAAGACGAAATGGGATGACCCCGCAAACGAGTTCCGCATACAGACCTGAGATGCAAGTTTTTTCATGTTGAACCACTCCACGAGTGATTGAAAAGCAACATCTACTCCAACGGTACTCTTCTTGCGACGCATGAAGATCGATCCGGATTGGCGTTGTGGAGGGATTCCTTTTGGCAGCGTTCGCGCGATTGGCCGTGCGATGGGTTATTCCCGGTGTGCTCGCCGTGGGCGCCCTAGCGTGTCAGACGCACCGCGGCGTAGACGACCCGCCTGGGGGCGCCGAGGAAACCGACTCCGGGGAAACTCCGGGCACCGCTGACGCCGGGGACGGAGGCGGCTCGGGCGGGTCAATCCCCGAACGACCTTCCGATGCCGGCGCGCCGGTGGCCGTTGACGCCGGACCAACGCCCGCCCACGACGCCGGCCCTCAACCAGCGCCCACGCAACCAACGCTCCGCGTCGAAGTTCGCGACGAAACCGCCGGTGCGCTTGCGCCCGCAAAGCTCGTGCTCGTCGCCCTCGACGCCGGCTCCAACGTCCCACGCATCGAATTCATCTCGCCGAGTGGCAGCGACATCGCCCTTCCGCGCGGCCGATACCGCGCAACCGTCGCACGCGGCTTCGAGTACACGCGCCACACAGCCACGGTCGACCTCGAATCGACGCTCACCGCGCGCCTCGACGTCTCGCTCCGGCGCGTCGTTGACACAACCGGCTACTTGTCGGGCGACTTTCACGTCCACACGAACGGCAGCTTCGACTCAACCGACCCGGCCGATTACAAAGCCGCCGCGGCCAGCGCCGAAGGGCTTGAAATCCTCGTGTCGACCGAACACGACAACATCGTCGATTTGCGACCCGGCGTCGCAGACGCGGGCGTCGGCGCCTGGGTCAACGCCATCATGGGCGACGAGGTGTCGACTGGTTACGGCCATTTCAACGCGTTCCCACTCGCGCTCGACCGAACCGCGCGCCAAAACGGTGCCATCCAGTGGTATCAAAAGACAGCCCCCACGCTTTTTGCGCACGCGCGGCGCTCGTACCCGCAGGCGATTTGGCAGGTCAACCACCCGCGCATGGGAATGGTCGGCGGTTACTTCAATGCCGCTGGATACAACGCGCAGACCGGCGTCGCGTCGAATTCAAGCGGCTGGTCGGACGACTTTGACACGCTCGAAGTCGTGAACGGCAACGGCTGGCGCGAGTTCGAAAACCAGATTCGCGCAGATTGGTTTTCGTTCCTAAATCGCGGGAAGCGCGTCACGGCTACCGGGAATTCCGATTCGCACTTCGCCGCGCGGCACGCCGTCGGTTACCCGAGAAATTACGTCGTTTCGTCGACCGACGACCCGCGGGCCGCGAACGAAAGTGAATTCATCGCAAACGTTCGCGCGGGGCGCGTGGTTGTGTCGGGTGGCATTTTCGTGACGGCGTCGATGGGGGGCGCGACGCCGGGCGCGCTCTTCACGCCGAGCGGCACGTCGCCCTCGATTCACGTGAAGGCGCAAGCCGCGCCATGGGTCAGCGTCACCAAAATCGAAATCTACGCAAACGGCCAGCGCGTCGCCGAGCGGACGCTCGCCGCTCCGGGTGGCGCACCGCCCGTTGTTCGCTTTGACGACGACATCCCACTCGCGTTCACGCGCGACACCTGGGTTGTCGCCATCGCCACCGGCACCGGCACGCTCGACCCGGTCGCGGCCGGCGCCAAACCATTCGGTTTTACGAACGCGATCTACGTCGATGTTAACGCCAACGGCCGGTTCGACGCGCCGCTTCCGTAGCCGAGTTCAGCCGCTGTTTCTTATGGTAGGATTCCCGCATGCCTCGCTGGCGAGAAGATGAGATCATCGCGACAGCCAGCGAGCACGGAAGGCCCGCCGTCTTCGTTTGCGTCAATCTGCAGAACTTCAAGCCCTTCAATATTCTGCTTGGACATCAACGAGGCGATCAATTCCTGGAACGCGTGCAGCAGCGGCTCACCGAGATCGGTCGATCCTGGAGGACCGGAGGCGACGAATTTGTCACGCTGGCTGGTGGCAAGCTCACCGCCGTCACCGAGCAGGTCAGTGCTTTCACATGGCTGTTCCACGTGACGATCGGCGCGACCGAGGCGTGGTCGTTCCGCTTTGACGATCAGCGAAAGGCAGCCATCGTGCCATGGCGGAGCTTCCAGGTCGTATGCACCCCACGCTGTGGGTTCGCTGAGCTTGGCTCCGACGTCTCCGGCTCGTTGCATCTGGCACGTCGCCAATGCGACGACATCAGGCAGACGGACCCCGACGCACTCCGACCAAGCTTTGCCCCTCTCGCGACGGGGCCGTGGACCAACGAGAAGAAGCTCGCCACGCCGATTTGTCCAGCGTGTGGTGATGGCCAACCCATCGTCATCGAAGATGACCTCGGATGGTCGCGCGAGCGGTGCGCCCGCTGCGATGCGAGCTACGAGCGAATCAACGTGCTGTCCGTGTTCGGCGAGGAGTCGGAGGCCGGATATATGTAGCCTGACGCTCGGCCGGTTCCGCAGCCGAGTTTACTGTAAGAATCAGGTGACTTCCTAAAAAACCTCGACTATTGTTCGCTTCCTCAAATCTCTTGGAGACCTGAATGGAAAGAAGTTGGTACTGGAAATCTGGGATCGTCGCAATCGTTGCGGTTTACGCGATCCTTTATTCGCTGCCGTCGATCGTCGACCCGGACTGCGATCCAGCGGCGGCACCGGAAATCCGCTCGGCGTGCGAAAAATCGCGCGTGCTGCCCGATTGGTACACGAAGATTTTTTCGCGGCGCGTGACGCTCGGACTCGATTTGAAGGGCGGCATGCACCTCATCTATACCGTGAAAGTCGACAAAGCGATTGAAGACCGCGTCGACGGGCTTACCGGCGAGATGCAGGCGGAGCTCGTTAAGAAGGGCGCGGTCGTCGAGAAGGCGGCGCGGCGGCCGGGGTCGTTCAAGGTCGATGTGAAGCTCAAGGAGGCGGCGAAGTCGGACGAGGCGACGAAGATTTTCGACAGCGACAACTATCGTTACTTCTTTTTTGTCAGCCGGTCTGACACGGCGAAGGGGACGTTCGAGCTTACGCCAAAAGAAGATTTCGTTGATGATTTGAGGAAAAAATCGGTCGACCAAGCGATGGAGCGGATTCGCGACCGCGTCGACAAACTCGGCTTGACGGAGCCGCAGATCACGAAGCTCACAGGGACGGAGATTCAGGTGCAGCTTCCGGGCGTGCGCGAGGGCGAGCACGCGAAGGAGCTGATTGGGCAGCCGGCGCAGCTCGAATTCAAGATTTGCGACGACACGAAGGACTTTTTTGGGTCGGTCGATAAACCGCCCGAGGGGATTGAGAAGCGAACGGAGGGCGGCTCGGGCGAGGGCGCGGCGCCATCGCTGACGTATTTGGTCGCGAAGGAAAAGTCGAAGCTCGCGGAGTTCGTGAAGACGTTGACGATCGGCGACGATCACCAGGTCGCGTTTGGGCCGTACAACCCGCGCGACGAGGCCGAGGAAGACGAAGAAGAGGGCGCGAAGAAGGGTGCGGGGACGGTGCAGACCGCGGTTGCGGCAAAGATGTACCGGACGTACTTCATGCACCGCAAGGTTCAGATGACGGGCGAGACTATCACCGACGCGAGCGTGCGCCAGGATTCGAGCCGGCAAAGCGGGTTGTCAAATCGGCCGTATGTGTCGCTTGAGTTCAATCGACGCGGGGCGCGCGAATTCGAGAAGATTACGGGCGAAAACGTGCAGCGGCGCATGGCGATTGTGCTCGATGACGAGGTGAATTCGGCACCCGTCATCAAATCAAGGATTGGCGGAGGGCGCGCACAGATTGAGCTCGGGTCGTACAAGTCGCCCGATGCACTCATCAAGGAGGCGAAGGACTTAGCGCTCGTGCTGAAGTCGGGGGCGTTGCCGGCGCCGATTCAGCTGCAGGAGGAGCGCCGAATTGAAGCGACACTCGGAAAGGCGTCGGTCGAGAAGGGGATGTGGGCGTTCCTGGTCGGGCTCGCGGCGGTCTTTCTTTTTATGATCGTCTATTACCGAGGCTCGGGCGTCATCGCGAACGTTGGGCTTTTCCTGAACGCCGTGTTTTTGTTTTCGGTGATGATCGCGGCGGGCGCGACGCTGACGCTGCCTGGGATCGCAGGGATCGTGCTCACCGTCGGCATGGCGGTCGATGCGAATATTCTGATCAACGAGCGAATTCGCGAGGAGTTGCACGCGGGGAAAACGGCGCGCGCGGCGGTTGAGGCGGGGTATTCGCGGGTTTTTTGGACGATTTTTGACTCGAACGTGACAACGGCGATCGCAGCGATGATGTGCTGGCAATACGGAACGGGGCCGGTGCGCGGGTTTGGGGTAACGCTGCTCATTGGGTTGTCGGTGTCGATGTTCACGGCGATTGTCGTGACGCGGCTCATCTATGTGTGGGTCTTGTCGCGACGGCGCGCGCCGGGGCTGAGTATCTAAGGAAGAGGACGACGACGATGCTTGAATTTCTGAAGCCTGGGACACTCAACGTCGATTGGGTTAAGAAGTGGTGGCTGTACGGCGGCATCTCGGGTGTCGCGGTGGCGGTCAGTTTGTTTTTCATACTCGTTCGGGGCTGCAACTACGGAATCGATTTCCGGGGCGGCACGGACGTGCAGGTGCAGTTTACGGGCGCGCCGCTCAAGGACGATGTGGTGCGCGCGGCGATCGAGAAGACGTATCCGGGTGGAAACGCGGCGACGTTTGGCGGTGCCGGGAAGAACGCGTTTTTGCTGTCGATTCAGCAGGAGGCGTTTATCGACGCGGCCAAGGCAACGATGATCAAGGCGGCGCTCGACAAGAAGTTCGGTGCCGGGATTTTGAAGACGGAGCACGGGTTTGAAGTCGAGGCGGATCGGGTCGAGATCCATTTGACGCGGCTCGTCGACGTTAAGGAGATCGACGCGGTTTTCCGAGAGTTGAAAATGCCGCTCCGGCCGAAGGTCGAGCGAAAGGCGGCGAAGGCGGGGCGCGTTGAGTATGCGATTCGCGTGCGGTTTTCGGAGATGACGGCCGAGCAGAAGAAGGGGATCGCGGCGACGCTCAAAGAGCAGTTTAAGGACGAATTTCTCGCGTACGATGAGGGGATTGGAATTCCGCGACTCGTATTGAGCAAAGACGTCGACCCAAGCGCGATCGCGGCGAAACTCGCGGAGGCAAAAATCCCGCTGCGCGGCGAAGTCGAGGAAGTTAACAAGGACCGGATGGAATACAACGTTTACCTCGAGGGGCTCGCGCAAAAGATGGCGAGCGACCTGAAGGCGGCGTTCCCGTCGCACGAGGTGTCGATCGAGCGCGTCGACCAAGTGTGGCCGAAGGCGGGCGCGAAGTTGCGCGCGGATGCGATTGCGGCGGTGCTTTATTCGCTGCTCTTTATGGCGCTGTACATCGCTTTCCGGTTCGACCTTCGATTTGCGCCGGGTGCGATTTTGTCGCTCGCCCACGACGCGATCATCACGGTCGGATTTTACGCGATGTTCAATCTGGAGTTCACGTTGTCGACCATCGCGGCGATTTTAACGGTCATTGGGTATTCGATTAACGACACGATCGTCATTTACGATCGCATTCGCGAGAACATGGCGCGGGTGCGCGACCGGCCGCTCCCTGAAATGGTCAACCGCGCGATCAACGACATGATGGCGCGAACGATTCTGACGTCGTCGCTGACGCTGTTCACGGTGTTCGCGATTTTCGCGATCGCGGGCGGGTCGCTCGCGGACTTCAGCACAGCGCTGCTGGTCGGAATGATCTCGGGGGTCTACTCGACCATTGCGGTCGCGGCGCAGACAACACTCGTCGTCGACAAGTTGTGGTCGAAATCGCAGGCGCGAAAGCGTGAAGCGGTCTTCTCTGAGTGAGAAGGCTTGGTCGCGCACACATGGGAAGGTCCGAAGCCGGCGACGCCTGAGGCTGTCTCCTCGCTCGCGGGCGAGCTTGGCGTTTCTGAAATTGTTGCGGCAACGCTGATTCGCCGAGGTCTCGACGACGTCGATCGTGCGCGGCGGTTTTTGGCGCCAGACCTCGCAAACCTGGCGAGACCAAATGCATTAAAGGGGTTCGAGGCAGCGGTGTCGCGAATCGTCGACGCGGTTGGGCGTCGTGAAAAGGTCGCGCTTTACGGCGATTACGACTGCGACGGCGTCACGGCGGTCGCGCTTTTGTCGCGATTCTTGAAGGAGATCGGTCTCGAGACAATCGCCTTTATTCCGCGCCGGTTTGTTGAAGGGTATGGGCTCGCGAAATCAGCCGTATCAACGCTCGCGGAAAAGGGCGCGACGGTTTTGGTCACGGCCGATTGCGGCATTTCGGCAGCCGACGAGGTTGCGTTCGCGAAGACGCTTGGAATGGATGTCATCGTGCTTGACCACCATCACGTGCCTCCCGCAATGCCCGACGCCGTTGCGGTTGTGAATCCGCTTCAGCCCGACTGCGCGTTTGCGTACAAGGGGCTTTCGTCGGTCGGGCTTGCGTTTATGCTTGCGATTGGCGTTCGCGCGCGGTTGCGTGAAGCGAATGGATTCAAGGAGAAAGCCGAACCAAGCCTCCGCCCGTACCTGGGACTCGTCGCCATCGGAACAATTGCCGACGTTTCCCCGCTCGACGGTGAAAACAGAATCCTCGTCGCGACGGGGCTCAAGGCGCTCGCTGAGAGCGTGTGGCCCGGCGTTCGCGCGCTCTGGCGTGTCGCGAACCTCACAACGTCGGCGCCGAACGGCGCACTCGATGCGCGCGACGTGGCCTTCAAGATCGCACCGCGCCTAAACGCCGCGGGCCGGATGAGTGACGCCGCGGTGAGTTTTCGCCTCCTGACGACCGATGACATGAACGAGGCGGACGCACTCGCGAGCGAGATCGACAAGGCCAACCAGGACCGGCAAGCGGTCGAGGCGCGCATCGTCGCGGAAGCGATTGGAGAAGCGGAGCGCGAAGTGGCGCGCGGTGCCGCCGCGCTTGTTTTGTGGCGCGAGGGTTGGCATGCGGGTGTCGTCGGGATTGTTGCCGCGCGAATTCTCGAACGGTTTTATCGGCCCGCTTTCATCGTGTCGCTTGCGCCCGGCGAAGCGATTGCGCGCGGTTCCGTTCGCAGCACGGCTGCGCTCCACGCGGCACGCGCACTCGAATCGTGTCACGACATCCTCGTGAGCCATGGAGGGCACGCGGCGGCGGCCGGCTTCTCGGTACTCCGCGTGGATTTGCCGCGCCTGGCCGAACGAATCGACGAAGTTGCGAAAGCCGCGCAGGCCAAACCCGGCGAATCACCCGCACCGATTCTTCGCATCGACGGCGAGCTTCCGTTCGATTTACTGACACCCGCGCTGGTTGGCGACATCACAAAGCTCGCGCCGTTTGGAATGGGAAATCCAGAACCCACGTGGATCGCCCGCGGGGTTGATGTCGTTGCCGCCTCAGTTTCGATGTACGGCAATCTGTCGCTCACGCTTAAACAGCGCGGCGCCGTCTTCCGCGCGACGGGGTTTCGAATGGGCGCGCCCACCGTGCGCCGTGGCGACCGAGTCGATGTCGCCTATTCGATTCGCTCCGCCCGCGAGATTCGCCTCCGTGATCTTCCGCGACCGCACACGCCATGAGATTCAACGCCGGTTATTTTCGCCTCATCCTAATGGTCGGAGTGCTTGTCTTTATCATTATTTATGGCAAGCGCTTCTCGGACAATTTCGCCAAGAGCTTTGTCTCGTTTACGACGCCGCCCAAGGATGCCGGCGCAGTTTCAACGGGGCCGACGAGTGACACGAGGTTTATTCGCTACAACATCCCTGACGGCTCGACCGTTGTTTCGGCGGATGAGATGCAGCGCCTGCTGATCGCGGCTGTCGGAGCGGCTCCCGAGCGCCGTATTATCGAGTCGCTCCGGCTATCGCCGTCGGACGAAATCTTCGTCGCACGCGTTCGCGCCCTTACGACAATTGTGAGTTCAAGGCCCGATCAATTTCGTATCGTCGGCCTTCAGCTCGCCGCGCTCCTCGATGACCCGCTCTCGCCGCCGCGCCTTCGCGCGGTTGTCGATGCGCTCCAATTCCTGTCCGGGAAAAGCCTTCCGCCACGCGCAAAAGTCTGGAAAGCGCACTGGGCATCAATTGACGCGGGGTTCAACGCGCGGGAAGTTTCAAAATAAAGGATCGTGGAGATCGCCGCGGGGCTCGGGCGCGCGCTCCGAGCGACTCGCGATGAAGGCAACCAACCGATCGACGTAACTCTCGAACCCGGGGCACGTTACGCCCGCTTCCGTGAGGATGCGATCGGCCTCCTGCGAATCAAAAGTGGCGCGCGTGTTGAAGTAGTCGGCTGCAGCCCGCATTTCTCCGAAAAACCGGCTGAACGCCGCGAGGCGAGTCAGTTGTCGCGCAACCAGGGCCGGCATTCGCACAAGCGGTGCCGAACGATTCGCCGCGCGCGCAACGAGCTCGACCACCGTGTGCGCGGGCAACGCGTGCGGGTCGACGATGTGAAACGTCTTGCCGGACGAGTTCGCGTGCCGTGCAATCGCGAGCGTCGCGTCGACAACGTAATCGACCGGAACCAACTGAAACGGCGCATTCCCGGCACCGGGTTGAAAAAGCGGCAAATCAAATGGCGGATCGACGACGGCCCGCAAAACAAGGTAGGGACCAGACATCCGATCGATTTCACCGGTCTCTGAATCACCAACGACAAGCCCCGGGCGCACAATGGTGATCGGCAACTGATGCAATCGCGCACGGACCTTCTGTTCAGCCCGAAACTTCGATTCCTCAACCGCGTTGTGGAAACCGGCACGCCCGTCGAGTTCGCCCTCTAAAACGCGCCCCGCGCGCCGCCCGGCCACGATGATCGATGAAAGGTGCACGAAACGACGCAGCCGCCGCACAACCCGAGCAACATCGAGTGCATGCATCGTACCTGTCACGTTAACGTCAAAAAGCCGGTGGCGCGTCTCGCCAAAAAAACTGTCAGCGGCAAAATGGTAAATCTCTTCAACGGAGCTTGCGAGACGCCCAATTTCAGCACCCGATAATCCGAAATCGATTTTGACGACGTCACCAATAAGCAGATCAACTCGCCCGAGCGCCGAGAGTTGGTCACGCGCAAGCTCCGCGTCCGCGAGAAACCGCTCCTGAACGAGAACGGTAACGCGCGCCAGTGGATCTTGGCACAGCCCCGCGATGAGCCGCCGCGCGAGAAATGACGGAAACCCGGTGACGAGAATGTGGCGGCCCGCGCGCGCCGTCACGTTTTTCTCCAAGCGGCGACGAGGTCCTCAACCTGCGTCTGCGTCGCGGCTTCCGACCCACCGTTGTCGATGACCCATGTCGCCGCGCGCAATTTCTCTTCAAGCGGAAGCTGGGCCGAAAGCCGAAGCTGCGCCTCCGCAAACGTGATCCCGTCGCGCCGCATGAGGCGCACAATCTGTGTCGATTCCGGCACCGACACGACCACAAGTCCCGCCATCCCGAGGTGGAGCCTGTTTTCGACGATGAGCGGCGCCTCGTACACCACGCGATCGGCCCCCTTCGCCGCAATTTCTTCGGTGCGCCGCGCGAACTCCGCGCCGATTCGCGGATGCATAATTGAATTCAAGACGCGTCGCTTCGCCTCGTCTGCGAAAACAATCGCCGCGAGTTTCGCGCGATCGAGCGAGTCCTTGGCAATCACCGAATCACCAAACGCCGCGCGAATCTCGTCAACGGCGGGTGCGCCCGGTTGAACCACGTCTCGCGAAATTATGTCCGCGTCGATCACGTGCTCGCCCAGCTCGGCGAGCATCTTCGACACGGTGCTCTTCCCCGACGCGATTCCCCCTGTGAGCCCGTAAATCCGCACGCGCAAACTCTAACAGACACTCCGTTCCGCTGAAATCCGAAACACGGTGAGCGAAAACTGCGGCGCTTTCGACGCTAACCGTGGACACGTCACGAGAGCTGTGCGATCGTCCCCGACGCAAACGAGGGCGTTCGCCTTCACACGAATGGAGGACCGAGATGAAGCTTATTCCCCTTTGGTTCGCTGGTTTTTTTCTCGCGGCGGCCACACTCGTTGGTGCCGGCTGTAAGAGTGACGCGGAGCAAAAGTGCAAAGCCGTGATCGAAAAGGCATTCAAGGATGTCCCGCGCGAGCTCGCGGACAAAGTGAAAGATAAGATGGCGAAGCAGCTCGAGGCATGCAAGAAGCTCGCGCCCGATGAAATCGATTGCTTTGACCGCGACTTCCGAAAAGCGAACAAAGAAAAATGCGATGCCGCCAAGAAGAAGATGAAGGATGCGATGGGCGGCGAGTAGCCGTTAGAACCCAGTCGTTACGACGCCGAGAGCGCCGACCGACACTTGCGTGAGGTCGGAAAGAAGCGGTGGGAAAATTCCGAGCACGACGGTCGGAACAGCAAGCGCCACAAGCGCGACACGGTACGGCAGCGGAAGTCCAACCGGCGCGCGCACAACTGGCTCTTCGAGGAACATCGCTCGAATGATTCGCGCGTAGTAAAAGAGCGACACCGCGCTGTTTAGAATCCCAATAATCGCGAGAAGGTAGTAGTAGAAACCGCCTTTCGCGAGGACCGCCGCAAACAAGTAGAACTTCCCGATGAATCCAGCAAATGGCGGAACACCGGTGAGTGAAAGCAAAAACACCGTCATCAAAACCGCCGCGAACGGCTGGCGCTGCGAGAGACCGCGATACGCCTCGATCCCCTCGCCCTCGGTGTGATCTCGAATGGCAATGACCACGAGAAACGCCCCGAGGTTCATGAAAAGGTAGACGCCCAAATAAAAGAGCACGGACTCGACACCCTGGCGGCTCATCGACGCGATCCCCATCAGCATGTAGCCCGCGTGCGCGATGCTCGAATAGGCGAGGAGCCGCTTTAAGTTGTTCTGCGTGATCGCCGCGAAGTTCCCGAGCGTCATCGTCGCCGCCGCGATGATCCCCACGAGGAGTGGCCACGGCGCACCGCCGACCGCGACGAGCTCCGTCCCCGACCCCCACGACGTCGCATCGACGAACGTCGTGTAGAAAAACCGGATCATCATCGCAAAACCCGCGGCCTTGGGTCCCACCGAAAAAAACGCGGTGACCGGCGTCGGCGCTCCCTCGTACACATCGGGGCACCACATATGAAACGGTACCGCGGCGATCTTGAATCCGATTCCCGCGATGATGAGAACAACGCTCAAGGTGAGCGCGAGCTGTGATGGCGCCGAGGCAGCCAGCGCGTCACGAATTTCGAAGAGGTTCGTCTTTCCGGTGAGTCCATACAGGAGGCTCATCCCATAAACCATGACGCCACTCGCAACGCCGCCGTAGATGACGTACTTGAGCGCCGCTTCCGTCGAGCGCCGATCTTTGCGTGACCAGCCCGCCATCACGTACGAGCAGAGGCTCACGAATTCGAGCGACAAGTACATCATCACCATGTCGCTTGCCGCACCCATAAGGAACAAGCCGAGCGTGACGGCGACGAGGAGCGTCACGAACTCGCCCGAATTTGCCTCGGGACTCTCCGCCGATCGATAAACGAAAAAGAGTGTCACGAGAACAGCGATGCCAAAGATGAGCTTGAAGAAAAACGCCATCGGATCGAGGACGACCATCCCCGAAAACAGCGCGACCACGCCCGAATGCTCGGACGCGGCCGACTCGCTTTTTAAGAGCGCGAGCAAAACGAAAAGTCCACCGATAACGACGGCGATTTTCTTTCGGTGCTTGGTCACCAAAAGATCGACGACCAATACCGCGAGCGCGCCAAACGCGAGCAGCAGCTCTGGGAAAAACCACGAGACCGACTGCGAAACGCTCATCGTCAGCCCCCGACCGCCGCGAGAACGACGTTGGGCATGATGCCCGTTGACGACGCAACGAGCGTTGTCAGCCCCTGCATCCCCGATTTGAAGAGGTCGAGCACCGGCGCCGGGTAAAATCCAAACACGATGACCATGACGGCGAGTGGCGCGAGCGTGCCCACTTCGCGGAGGTTGATTTCGTGGAGGTGCCCCTCCTTCTCGTACGCGAGCACGCGGTCGGTGACCGGCCCAAGGAACATTCGCTGAATCGTCCACAAGAGGTACGCCGCTGTGATGATGATGCCGATCGCTGAGAGCACCGTCGCCAGTTGAAACTCTTGGAACGCACCTAGGAAGACGAGTGCCTCGCTGATGAAACCGGACAACCCCGGCAGCCCCATCGCCGCGAAGAATGCAAACCCCGTAAACGCCGTGTAAACCGGCATTTTCGACGCAAGCCCACCAAACCCCTCGATCTGGCGATGGTGCACGCGATCGTAAATCACGCCGACCAAAAGGAAGAGCATCGCCGTGATGCAGCCGTGATTAAACATCTGAAACATCGCGCCGTTCATCCCGGCCGGCGTCACAGCGGCCATTCCAAGGAGGCAAAAACCCATGTGGCTGATCGACGAATACGCGACGAGCTTCTTGAGGTCCTTTTGCGCCATCGCGCAGAACGCGCCATACAAGATGTTGATCGCGCCGAAGACGACCATGGCGCCCGACGCCCATTTCGTCGCCTCCGCAAAGAGCGGGAAGTTCATCCGGAAAATGCCGTACGTCCCCATCTTCAGCAAAATTCCAGCGAGGATGACGGAAATCGCCGTTGGCGCTTCGACGTGTGCATCGGGGAGCCAAGTGTGGAACGGGAACATCGGAATCTTGATGGCGAAGCCGATGAAAAGCGCGACCCAAATCACCTTTGCGAAATCCATCCCGAGGAGCGACGCGGTCGACCAACTGTTCGCGTAGGCGAGGTCCATGAGGTTGAACGTGTGCTGCACGAGCGACCCGTCCGCGAGCTTAAAGAACGGCTGGCCGTAGCGCGGGTCAAACGACGTTGACTGGCTGCCGTAATAAATCGCGATCATGGCGAGCAGCATCAAAACGCCGCCGGCAAACGTGTACAAAAAGAACTTGATCGCCGCGTACTCTTTTCGCGGCCCGCCCCAAACGCCGATGAGGAAGTACATCGGGAGAAGCATCACGTCCCAAAAGATGAAAAAGAGAAAAAAGTCGAGCGCGCAAAAAACGCCCATCATGCCCGTTTCGAGCAAAAGAAACATGCAGAAGTAACCCTTGATGTGCTTCTTGATGTTTTCCCACGACGCAAAAATGCAAATGAAGCTGATGAGCGCCGTCAGCAAAATCATCGCGATGCTCGTCCCGTCAACGCCGACAAAATACTCGACGTTAAACTTCGCCCACGAAAGCCCCGCGATCTGCACGTTGAACCAAACCGCGCGCTCGACGAACTGCAGCCCGTGCCGCTTGTCCCACTTCGCCGGATCGTGCGACGCCGTCGACTGATACCACGCGCGTACCGTCTCAGCGGGAATCCCGACGACATTGCCTTTTTCGTCGCCTTCGAGCCTGAGTGCCGCCGCATCCTCACCGCGCCGTCGCACTTCGGCGGCCCACGCGTTGTACTTCATCGCGTAGTCGATAATCGCCTTCTGATTCTTGCTCCGCACTTCGTCGATCTTCGCCGGCGAGAGCGACAGCGTCGGGTCGACCTCGGCTTTGCGATCGTACGTGTTGAAAAGATAAACCGCGAGCACCAGCGGCACCGCCGTCGCGACCGCCGCAATCCACTTGACGACGTTGTCGCTCTTCGCGACGAGCCAGATCACCGCCATCCCGACGACGGGAGCAAAAACCATGATCGACAACAAATGCTCGTTCAAAAAGTCCATCTCACAGCCTCCTAAAGCACTGCAACCAGCGCGAGCGACAACGCCACCACGCCCACAAGCACACCAAGCGCATAATTCTGGATGCGCCCGGTTTGAACCGTTTTCAGCTTTCGCCCAGCCGCGATCGTCCCGTTCGCGAGCGCATCGACGAGCCCATCGACGACATACTTGTCCGCAAGCCCGTGCACCCACGCGAAGAAGCGCCCGATCGGCGACCACATGTTCACGAGAAAATCGATGACGCGAAGGTCGAACCGCGCGAAAGCCTCCGTCGCCTGCACGGTCGGCCGCACGACCGCCGCGTCGTAAGCCTCGTCGACGTAATACTTGTTGTGAAGCACACGATGAACCGCCGCCCAGCGCGGATTCGCGAGCATCCTTGCCGGCACCGACGACGCGTTGTCCTTGTAAAACCGGCGCGCCACGACGAGAATCCCGACGAGCGCAATCGCAACCGACGCGATCGCAAGCCCTGCCTCGATTCCGTGACCATACGGCTTGTGGTTTTGAACGAGGTGCGCGGTCCCTCGAAACACCGGCTCCATCCACGCATCGAAAAAGTGCGTGACAAACGGCATCTGGAAAAACCCAGCGACCAACGAAAGGCCCGCGAGAATCATGAGCGGAATCGTCATCGTCTTTGGCGACTCGTGGATTTCAGTCAGCGCGTGATGCCCGTCGCTATGCGCGTCGTGCGCGTCGTGACCATGCCCGTGCGCCTCGGCGTGCTTTGACGCCGCGAGCGCGCGGTTATCACCCGTGAACGTCATGTAATAGAGGCGGAACATGTAGAACGCGGTGCACCCCGCCGTGAGCCACGCAATCGCCCAAATCAGTTCGCCGGGCACAATGGTGTTCGCGTTGCGGAAAAGATTCCAGAGGATTTCGTCCTTCGACGCAAACCCCGCGAGCGGCGGAATCCCCGCGATCGTCACTGTCGCGACGAGGAACGTCAGCCATGTCGCCTTCATGTATTTCTTGATCCCGCCCATCTCGCGCATGTCTTGGCGGTGGTGCATCCCAAGAATGATCGATCCCGCGCCGAGGAAGAGGCACGCCTTGAAAAACGCGTGCGTCATCAAGTGAAAGATCCCCATCGCAAACGCGCCCGATCCAACGCCCATAAACATGAAGCCGAGCTGCGACACGGTTGAATACGCGAGGACCTTCTTAATGTCGTATTGAAAGAAACCGATCGTCGCCGCAAAAAGCGCAGTGAGCGCCCCGACGACCGTGACGACCGTCATCGCGCCGTTCGACAGCGCGAACAAAAAGTTGAGTCGCGCGACCATATAGACACCGGCCGTGACCATCGTCGCAGCATGGATGAGGGCCGAAACAGGCGTTGGCCCCGCCATCGCGTCGGGGAGCCACGTGTAGAGCGGGATTTGCGCGCTCTTCCCGCACGCGCCGATAAAAAAGCAGATGCAGACGATCGTCAAGAAACCGAGCCCGAGGAGCTTTCGCTGCCGCAGGATTTCGAGTTCGCCCTTGCGCGACTCGAGCGTGCGAAACGCGAGACTTCCGGCCACCACGCGGTGATCGGGCATCGAGCGAGCCGTAATCGCCTTAGCGTCGTAGGTTTTCTTTTTTACGTGCGCGTTGACACCATGATGAGCGTCGAAACGCACCTCCGCGGCAATCACGGCTGCGTGCGCCGACCGAATCTTTTCCTGCGGTTGTCGCGCCACATCCGACAGCCCCCAAACAAGCGTCAAGAGCCCCGCGAGAAACCCGAAGTCGCCGACGCGATTCACGACGAACGCCTTCATGCCGGCCTTCGCGTAGTCGCGGTTCGAATACCAGAATCCAATGAGCAAGTACGAACAAAGCCCGACGCCCTCCCACCCGAAGAACATCACGATGAAGTTGTCGCCGAGCACGAGAAGGAGCATCGCGAACATGAAGAGGTTCAGATACGAAAAGAAACGCCAATACGACTTGTCGCCGTGCATGTAGCCCATCGAGTAGATGTGGATAAGCGATCCGACACCGGTCACAACGAGCACCATCACCGCCGAGAGCGGGTCGAGATGGAACGCGAGGTTCACGTGCAGCTCGCCCATGTCGAGGTACTGTCCAACGTCGAAGAGCGTCCAGACGTGGTCGACGAGGCTCCGCGAATCGACGGGCAACCCCGCGAGGCGCGCGACCGCGGCGACCGCGACGGCGAAAGCCCCAAGCGATGCGAAGACCGCGATGAGCCCAACCGGCCGCTCGCCAAAGCGCCGCTGCAGGTGGAACCCGAAAAACCCGTTCAGTGCCGCGCCGATGAGCGGCAAGAGCGGAATAAGGCGAAGCGTTTCGTGCGCGAGGTCCGAAGTTGCGTGCATGGGGGGTTAATTACTCCTTGAGCGTGGTCGCGACGTCGCCTTCGATCGTGCGGAAGCGGTTAAAGATGGCGAGCACGATGGCGAGCGCAATCGCCGCCTCAGCCGCCGCTAAGATAATGACGAACACCGTAAAAACCTGGCCCCCGACGGCGCCCGAGACATAATGTGAAAACGCGATGAAGTTAATGTTCGCTGAATTCAAGATGAGCTCGACGCCCATAAGCACCGCGATCGCGTTCTTCCGCGTTGCAACGCACACCAGCCCCAGCGAAAAGAGCACGCCCGACACGACGACGTATTGCCACAGGCCGACTTTCAAGAATTCCACTACTCGCTCTCCTTCTCGGCCTTGCGGCTGAAGTCGCCCTTCACTTCGCGCCGCGCCATGACAACCGCGCCGACGAGCGCCACGACAAGCACCAGCGACGCAACTTCAAACGGCAACAAGTAATCTCCCAAAAACGCGTCGCCAAGCTTCGCCGTGATGGGATTGTCGTCGGGCGCCTTAAGGAGTTTCCATTCGGTCTTCTTCGCAATGACGCCGATAAGCGCAATGAGAACCACCGCTGGCGGCAGCGCCTTGTGAAGGTCCATCGACCGGCTCGTGACGTCGACCGACTCGATCTTGTGCGTCATCATGACCGCGAAAAGGAGAAGCACCAGAATGCCGCCCACGTAAATCATGATCTGCACAATAGCGATCGTGTCGGCCGCTAAAAAAAGGTAAAGCCCCGCGACACCGCCAAACGTCCCAAGCAGCGCGAACGCCGAATAAACGATGCTCTTCGAGAATACGACGCCGGCCGCGCTGACGATCGTCAGTGCCGCGACTAAGTAAAACGTGAGGTCACTGAGCGTCAGCCCTTCAAGCAGTTGGTTCATTTTTCGCTCCCACCGGCTTCCCCTCGAGGATCATATAAACCAAGTCGATCTCGGCCGCTGTCTCCGCACCCCCCGGCTTACAAAGGCTCCGGTCTTTCTCTTTTCCACTCGCCATCACTTGCGAATACTCGTCGCACGTCGGATACCCGCACTCGCCGCAATCGGTGTCGGCAACAATTTCACGCAGCAGCTTGAACACCTTCTGCTCCGATTTGTCCCCAAGCTTCTTCTCAAACTCGCCCCGCTTCGCCGCGACCGACGTCGCATCCACCTTGGGCGCTGCGTCTTTTTTCTCTTCGACTTTTTTCTTCGGCGCCGACACCGTGAGCCTCAGCCCCGTCGCGTACCACGCGGGATTAAACGTGTAGCCAAGCGCTCGCGCCTCGCGCGCAATCTCGCCCTTCGCGCGCGTGTCGGGCATCTTGTCGCCGTCTTCCTTTTTCGGTTTGTAGCCGATGATCGATTCGCCCGGCGGCACGAACCGAAAAATGAGCGACTCCAAAATCGGCGTTGCTCCCTCAAACTCTTTGGTGTGCCGAATCGCCGCCGTCGGACACGGCTCGGAGCAAAGCCCGCAGTACATGCACTTCGCCATGTCGATGTCGAAGCGCGACATGATCAGGCTTTTCTCGACCTTCTTCATGTCGATCTTGATGCAGTTGATCGGGCAGGCGCGCTCGCACGCCATGCACGCCGTGCAGATGTCCATGTCGACCTCGAGGAGCCCGCGGTAGCGCTCAGGGAGATCGTTTGTGACGGGGACTTCGGGATATTGAATCGTCTGCGGTTTTCGCAAGAAATGCGAAAAAGTGACGCTCATCCCGTCGAGCACCGTTTTGCCCGCGTGAAAAATCTTCTTAAAGTACCCCGAAAATCCCCCCGTCGTTTCGACAAGCGGTGCCTCAATGCGAGCGTCCGTCTCGCGAGTTGTTTCAGGAACCGACATCACTCACCTCCCGTGGGGGCCGGAGATGCGGGATCGGGTGGGACCGCTGCCGGCACCGCGGGCGCGGGCGGCCGACGTTCAATCCAAGCCGTGCCTGGCAGTCCCTGCGCGCGATCGTAAAGCGACGCAACCGCGAACGGTACGTGATCCCCCTCGGGGACACCGTCTTGGAACATCAACTTCAGCGGGTTGAACGCAACGCGCGCGCCCGTGAGTTGCATGTGATAGCGCACGCGATTCACGAACACCACGAAGACCAGAATCCCGATTGCAAACATGATCCATCGGCCGCTCGAGAGCGCCGACGGCGGCAACAGCTCCCACATCGCGGCGCCAACAAAAACCACGAATCCGACCGGCACGAAATATTTCCAGCATAAATTCATCAGCTGGTCGACGCGAAAACGCGGAAGTGTCCAGCGAAGCCAAATCACGACGAACGCCATGAGCAGCGTCTTGAAAGCGAAAATGGCAAGCCCCGCGAGCTGAAGCACGACCGACGCCTCTTGTACACCAACACCAACGCCCGGAATTCGCCAACCGCCCAAAAACGCGATGACCGCAATTGCGCTCATCACATAGATGTTCGCGAACTCGCCGAGAAAGAAAAACGCGAACCGCATCCCGCTGTACTCGGTGTTGTAACCCGACACGAGCTCGCTTTCGGCCTCCGGCAAGTCAAACGGTGTGCGGTTCCCCTCGGCGAGCGCGCTCGTGAAATAAAGGAAGAACGCCGTAAAGTGAAGCGGGCTGTGGAAAAGAAACCAGTTCCACGGAGCGCCGCCTTGCGACGCGATGATGGCCTGCGTTGACGCCGTCCCCGACGCGACGACGACCGCGAGGAGCGCGAGCGCCGTCGGAATTTCGTAACTCACGATCTGCGCGGCCGACCGCATGCCACCCAGGAGCGCCCATTTGTTGTTCGATGCCCAGCCAGCCATGAGCAGTCCCACAACCACCACGGCCGTGACGCCAATCAGATAAAGGATGCCGAGGTTAAAATCGGCGACGACCAGCGACGTCGTAAACGGGAGCGCCGCGAACGTCAGGTAAACGCCCATGAAAACGAGATACGGCGCGGCACGAAACAAAATCGGGTCGGCGTTCGTCGGAACGATGTCTTCCTTGAGGAGGAGCTTCACCGCATCGGCGACCCACTGGAGCAGCCCTTGCGGACCGACGCGGTTCGCGCCGATTCGCTTTTGCATCCGCCCCGAAACGCGCCGCTCGACGAGCGTGGCGATCCCGGCGAACGGCGCCATGACCAAAAGCAAAACGAGGAGCGCCGACACCGCCATGAGCCCAACTTCGATGAGTCCCGGCATCGACGTCAGGTCGTTTACAATCACCGTGAGTTTCGGCTGCAGCGCATAGAGAATCACCCCGAGAATTGCGGCGAGCGTCGCGCTCCAGATGAAGCCGAGCCCCGCACGCTTATAACAAAACCCGCCGAGCAAGAGCGGCAGCAAGAAAACGAGCCCCCACACCATGATGCCGTTCACGGTTGGTACAAGCCCACTCGCTTTCACCTTGTTCGCAAGCGCCTGAAGATTCTGCGGAAAAACCTCGAAATTTACGCGCCGCGCATCAAAAACGCGATAGCCACCGCCCGCTTGCGAGAGCGCAAGACGCACCTTCCCAAACCACGCCCCGTGTTCGCCGTTGAACCTCGCGCGGAAACTCTCGTCGATTGGAACCGACACACGCTCAGCGTGCTCAAAGTGCCCTTCGACGGTGAACGCCGCGATCCGCCGGGCCGGCGCCTTTTCGTGAGCCGGATGAAAGATACCTTCGAACGTCACCTTCGGCCGCTCCGCCGCGCCCGATGTGAACCCCTTACCGCGAAGGACGATCACCGACCCGACTTCAACGCGTGTCGCCTCCACCGTGATGCTGGTCGCCGATGCCGACGCATCGCTGCCCATCAACACCGCGCAAAACACAACCACCATGGGCTGAAACACGCGACGCCAGAGCTTGTTCATCGATCGATCTCCGGCGCAACCACATCGAGCGACGCAATAAACGCCACCAAATCCGCGACCATCAAGCCGCGGCTCTTCGCCTCGATCATCCCCATCGCCGCAAACGACCCCGTCCGCGCGCGCACGCGATACGCGATCGGCCCGCCGTCCGACACGACGTAATACCCCATGTCGCCGCGCGCCGCCTCAACCCGCGCATACGCCTCGCCCGCGGGCGGCTTCAGGTTGCGCGGCACCTTCGCCATGATTTCGCCCGGCTCCATCTGCAGGAGACACTGCCTCACCATGAACGCCGACTCTTGAATCTCCAAAAACCGCAAATAAAAGCGGTCGTACGAATCGCCCACCGTTCCCGCCCAACCTTGCCCAACCGGCACGCGAAACGTTAGCTCCGGGTAAATCGAATACGGCATATCGCGTCGCAAATCCCAATCGACGCCCGATGCGCGCAAGTTCGGCCCAACCAAGTTGTAATCGATCGCCTCGTCGCGTGTGACGATCGCGACGTTACGAAGCCGCTCAACGAAAATCGGGTTGTTCGAAATCAGGTTTTGAAACTCGTAGAGACTCCCGATGAACTCGTCCAAAAACTTGTTCGTCTTCGCCGCATACCCGTCTGGCAAATCCCAACTGACGCCACCGATTCGCACGTAGTTGAACGTCAGCCGCGCGCCGCACAGCTCCTCGAGCAAATCGTTGATCCGCTCGCGATGCCCGATGCACCACAAAAACGGCGTCACCGCGCCGATGTCCATTGCAATCGCGCCGAGCGCGATCATGTGGCTCGCAATTCGGCCGAGCTCGCTCGCGATCGCCCGACAGTAGTGCGCGCGTTTCGGCACCGCGAGACCCATCAGTTTCTCGACCGCCATCGCGTACCCTTCGTTCGCGGTCATTGCGGCGACATAATCGACGCGGTCGGTGTACGGCATAAACCCCGGCCATGTGACCGTCTCGCCAATCTTCTCGATCGAACGGTGCAGATACCCGATGTCGGGGACCGCCTTGCGGATCACTTCGCCGTCGGTAAACACGATGAAGTTCAAGACGCCGTGCGTCGACGGGTGCTGCGGCCCCATGTTGAGGATCATCTCCTCCTCGGGCTCGTAATGTTCAAACTGACCCGAGTCGATCTCTCCCAAATCCTTAAAGAGTTCCGCGGCGCCATCTTGAATCATGCGTTTTTAATCTCCTCCGCCATCCCGAGCGGAATGAGTTCAAGCGGATTCGGTCGCGTCGTTGGAATCCCCTGGTACGTCGCCTCTTCCGTGTAGTCCTTGCGGAGCGGGTAGCCGACCCAGTCTTCCGGAAGCAAGATTCGCCGCAAATCGGGGTGCCCTTCGAACTTCACCCCGAGCAGGTCAAAAACTTCACGCTCCATATAGGCCGCCGCGCGCCAGACCCCGCTTAACGTTGAAACCGTCGGCGCCGTGCGATCGAGGTGCACTTTCATGACGAAGCTGTGCCGCTGCGAATAGGAGAAAAGGTGATAAACAACGGCAATTCGGTCGAGCTTCAACTTGACGAGGTCAACGCCCGTCAAGTTTGACAGGCAGTCGAACAGTAGCCCGTGCGTCTCCTTCAAAAACCGCGCGACCTCGACAATCTTGCCCGCGTCAACGATGGCGTACGGCTCACCCGCGTGCCCTTCCTTCCACTCAGCGGCGTCGGCAAACCGCGCCTTCAGCGTTTCGAAAACGTCTTTGGGACCCATGCCTACGCGACCTTCGAACCCGCGGCAAATGCCGGCCCCGCACCCACAACTGGATTCGAGTTTACAATGAGGCCCGACTCCGGACTCACGAGAAACGGCTCGCCCTTAATTTTCTTTTGCAGCGCGAGAATCCCTTCCGTCAGCGCCTCGGGTCGCGGTGGACACCCCGGCACGTAAATGTCGACGGGCACGATGTTGTCGACGCCCTTGCAGACCGAGTACGCGAGTTGAAACAACCCGCCGCAATTCGAACACGACCCCATCGAAATCACGTAGCGCGGCTCGGCCATCTGGTCGTAAAGGAGGCGCGTCCGTTTCGCCATCTTATAGGTGAGCGTTCCCGCGACGATCATGAGGTCGCTTTGGCGCGGCGTCGCACGAAACACGAACCCAAAGCGGTCGACATCCGTGCGCGGCCCGCCGGTTTGCATCAGCTCGATCGCGCAGCACGCGAGCCCGAAGAGCAAATACCAGATCGAATGCATGCGCGCGAGGTTAATGAGCTTGTCGAGGTTCGTCGTGAGAACCGAACCTTCCATCGATTGATAAAGCGCCATGATTTACCTCCTCTATATCAAGCTCAGAGCGATTGGCCTTGGGCGCGAAAGCCTCAAGGCGAAACCCTCAAGCCTTTTTATACGTCCGCACACCCGCTGGCCCCGTCATGCCTTTCTCGCGACTCGCGAGCAGCTTGTCGAGGTGGTCCGTCGCCTCGACCTCGCGACCGCGCACCTTCTTGACCCACTCAAGGTCGCCCTTCGCCCAAACATACGCGAGCCCAACCGCGAGAATCGCGACAAACGTGGCGATTTCAATGAGAGCCAACGTCCCATTGCCCGCGGCGATCCAACTTTTCAGCACGACCGCAACCGGAAAAATGAACACGATTTCGACGTCAAAAATGACAAAAACGAGCGCGACCAGGTAAAACCGAGGATTGAAGTTGAACCAGGCCTTGCCGATCGGCCGCTCGCCGCATTCGTAGGTTGAGTTCTTCTCGCGGTCGGGATGGTGCGGGCGAAGAAGGCTCGACAGAAAAAGCGTCACGGTCAAGAAACCGACGCCGATGACCACGAAAACGAGAACATTTGCGAAGTCGAACTTCATAATCGGCGGACCCTACCCCAACGCGTTGCGGCATGGCAAGCGCGTCGGATCATGATTATAGGAGGTATGTCGTGGACTGGCCAAGTCTAATTTCTCCCCAGTCCCCGGTTAAGCGGTCGTTCGCTCGTGAGCGTGAGGGTCGACAGGGCCCGCTTCGGCGCGCCGACGTCCTCGGGTCTGATTTGAGACGTGCGATTGATGCGCAGTCCAGAGGCACGCGAAAGCTCGGTGGTCCCAACCGAAAACGCGCTGCAGACCCTGCGGAGGCGCGCCTTTGCGGCGCCCCTGCCGACCCTACGCAATTCCGGGCGGACCGCTTTCCGGGGACGTATTCTTTAGGCTTGAGGGCGGTACGAAGGGTTCACCCGTTGGGTGTCGGCCAGCGTTCGATCGGCCCCCAAGCCTCCCGACTGCCGTTCCAGGGAAACGGCCGGTTCCTGGTTGGGCGGGCGGGGACTGGGCAAGCGGAGGCTCGCATCCGCAGGGGATGAGGTGCCGATAGGGCGTGGGATTGCCGTTCTCATGATGTTTGATTGATTTCGTGCAGACTCACATCTCATGTCAGACCCGAGGACTTTTGCGAGCCGGAGCGAGCCCAAACCCGACCGCCCCACGCTGGTCTTGGCCGTTAACCGGGAACCAGGCTATCTTCTCTCTAAGGAATGATCCGAAAGCGCTTGGCGTGGCGCGGGCGAATCGTCCCGAAGTGTCGGCGATCGAGCGTGATGAGAAGGTCGGTCTCGCGGCGCTCCGCGAGGGCAACAACGGATGCGTCGGTGCCGCCGAGCGGAAAATTACGGTACCGCTCAACAAGGGCGGCCATGCGATCGAGATCGTCGGGCGACGGCGCCTCGACATCTTCGTCGCCGAGGTTCGACAGGAACTTGGATTCTACGGCAGCACCGAGCCGCGTTCCGATGAGGTAGGTTGCCTCCGCGAGCACCATCGCTGGGATCACAAGCCGCGTGCCCGGCCGCCCCAGCGCCTCGACCGACTCCTCGTGCGCGTTATCGTCAACGTCAACCGCCGCATACAGCGGGCCGGTATCAACAATCGCAACGTCCACGCCGGGAATCGTCTATCGGCCGCGCGTTCGTCGCGACCGCTTCGGCGGCTCTCCCGCTCGGCCGCGCCGTTCGGTGCCCCACTCGCGCGCAAGGATCTCATCGACGGTGCGCGACGTGTCGCCGCGACCACTCCGGCCAAGCGACGCAAACGCCAATCGCCGCTTCGTCTTCGGATGCCCGCCGTAAACACGCTCAATCATCCGTCGAATAACCTCGGACACCGAAACACCCAGTCGTTCCGCCTCTCGATCGAGGAGCGCGGTCGTATCTCGCGCCACCGAGAATGTCACGCGCCTATCAATGCGTTTCGTGATCATAAGATCATAATATATGAAGTGATGCCCATCCACAAGTCGCGACGAACCCCTCAGAACGACCCGGCGCCGCGCTGCCCGAGCCCACGCCGCTGCTCGGTTTTTTTCTCGACGAGGGTTCCCACTTCGCCCAAAGCTTTGCCGTCAACTTCGAGCCGCGCGATCTGCGCAAACGACATCCGAATCTCGCGTCCATCGCGCGTCCGCCCAACAAACGTGTCGCGCTCAATCGAAATCGATTTGAAGCGGGCGACGATCTTCTCGCCCTTCGCATCGACGATTGTCAGCGGCGACTGCACTGTAAAATGCACAACGCCTTCGTCCGTATCAACAAAGACCGGCTTATCGCTCTTGAAGCCATGGAAATCGTTCCAGTGGTTCTTCGGCACGACCATCCCCGCGCACCCGGCGAAGAAGAGGAGAAACCACACCCGAAACGATCGGACAGGATTACGCGAAACATGTGCGGAATGGGGATGCTCCGAGTTGGTGTCGCGGCAGTGCCGCGCAGCCCCAGAGAATGTGAGCCCGGATGAGGGCCTTTTATTGGACACCAATTTTACTCCTCCGACCTCAGCGCCTCTGAGCCTCTGTGGTTACTCTTGTCTTGCTCACGCCTTCGTGTCGGGCGGCACCGCGGCGGCGCCCATCGACGTTTGCGTCAGGTTCCGCTGAATCTTCGCGGGCTCCGCGAGCACCGCGTCGAGAACTTCCTCCATCCGCGTCACAAAACTAAACTCCATCCCCTTCTGCGCGTGCTCCGGGATTTCGATCAGGTCCTTGCGATTCCGCTCCGGCAAAATCACGCGCTTGATCCCCGCGCGCCGCGCCGCCAGCGTCTTCTCCTTGATGCCTCCAACCGGCAACACATTCCCGCGCAGCGTCACTTCGCCCGTCATCGCCGTGTCGTTCCGCACGCGAATCCCCGTCAGAAGCGACATAAGCGCCGCAAACATCGTGACGCCCGCCGACGGCCCGTCTTTCGGAATGGCGCCCGCCGGCACGTGGATATGGATGTCGTGCTTTTCCAAAAAGTTTTCGTCGATGCCAAACGCCCGCGCGTTCGTCCGAATGAACGACATCGCCGCGTGCGCCGACTCCTTCATGACGTCGCCGAGCTGCCCCGTAAGCTGCAGCCCACCCTTCCCGGCCATGCGCGTCGCCTCAATAAACAGGATGTCGCCGCCATGCATCGTCCACGCGAGCCCCGTCGCAACGCCCGGAACCTCCGTCCGCTCGGCAATCTCCGAGTAAAACTTCTCCGGCCCGAGATACCCCACAAGGTCGTCGTTTTTCACGACCGACTTTTCCTTCTTGCCACCCGCCACATTGACCGCGACGCCACGCACAACGTTCGCAATGTTCCGCTCGAGATTTCGCACGCCCGCCTCTCGCGTGTACGAACTGATGATCCCGTCGACCGCGGTCTCATCAAACTCAACGTGCTCGTCCGAAAGCCCGTGTTCCTTGAGCTGCCGCTGAATCAAGTGGTTTCGCGCGATGAAAACTTTCTCCTCCTGTGTGTACCCCGGCAGCTCGATCGTTTCCATACGGTCTTTGAGTGCCGGCGGTATCGGCTCCGCCAAATTCGCCGTCGTGATGAACAAAACCTGCGACAAATCAAACGGCACATTCAAGTAATGGTCGCTGAACGAAAAATTCTGCTCGGGATCGAGCACCTCGAGCAGCGCCGCCGCGGGATCGCCGCGGAAGTCGTGCCCAATCTTGTCGATCTCGTCGAGCATGAAAACCGGGTTGTTGGTTCCGGCCTTCTTCAAGCCCTGGATGATGCGCCCCGGCAACGATCCGACGTACGTTCGCCGGTGCCCGCGAATCTCCGCTTCGTCGTGCACGCCGCCGAGCGAAATGCGCACGAACTTTCGCCCGAGCGCCTCGGCGACCGATTGCCCGAGCGACGTCTTCCCAACGCCCGGCGGCCCCACGAGGCAAAGGATCGGCCCCTTCATATCTTGCTTCAACTTGTGCACCGCAATGAACTCGATGAAGCGCTTCTTGACCTTCTCAAGGTCGTAGTGCTTCGCGTCGAGCACCTTCCGCGCGTTGTCGATGTCGAGTTTGTCTTCCGTCGAAACCGCCCACGGCAAATCGGCCATCCACTCGAGGTACGTCCGCGACACCGTGTATTCGCTCGACGCCGGCTGCATCGACTTCAGCCGATTGAACTCCTTCATCGCCGCTTTCTCTTGCTCACCCGGAATTTTCGCCGACTGCAGACGCTTTTTCAGCTCCTCGAGCTCGCCCTCTTCGCCTTCGAGTTCGCCGAGCTCCGTCTTAATCGCTTTAAGCTGCTGCCGCAGGTAATACTCGCGCTGCGTCTTGTTCATCTCGCCTTTGACCTGCGTGTCGATCTTGTTCGACAGCATCAAGACTTCGCGCTTGCGATGAAGCAGCTCGAGCACTTTCTTCAAACGCGCCTTAATGACGGCCTCCTCGAGCACGCCGATCTTTTCTTCGATCGGTACGTCGATGTTCGCGCAGATGAGGTCGCAAAGGTGCGCGGGGTCGGAGACGCCCTCGACCAACTCTGACGCGCCCTGCGGGATCTCGGGAATAAGCGAAATCACTTGACGCGCGAGCTTCTTTAAGTTGAGCGCGAGCGCTTCGACTTCGACGTCGGCCGAGCGGTCTTCGAGGAACGGCTCGATCTCCGCCTTGATAAACGGGTCGAGATGAACGAAGCGCCGCACGCGAAACCGCGAAATCCCTTGCACCACCAAATGGTAGTTGTCCTCGCCGACTTTGATGAGCTTCAGAATGCGCGCCGCGGTGCCGACGTTGTAGAGGTCGCCGGGTTTCGGGTCGTCGATCTCGGGCTTTCGCTGCGCGACGATCCCGATGAGCGCGTTTTTGCGCTCGGCGTCGAGGAGAAGCGCGATCGTCTTCGGGCGGCCAACGCCGATCGGGATGATCCCGCCCGGAAAGAAGACCGAGTTCCGAAGTGGAAGAACCGATAAGTCCTTCGGGAGTTCCGGGTTGTCGTCGTCGTCCCGCCCGCCGTTCTTGTCTTTGCCTTCACCCTTACGCGGCATGTGTGCTCCTTTGTGGGCCGTCGTCGCCGCCGATGCAAATCTCGTGATGGCGACCCATAACTTCTAACATAGCTATGAACCGCACGGAGTCAAGGAAGAGCGCGTCAGCGATGTAAGTCGGGCCTATGGATCGCAGGTCGCACTCTTCCAGACAGCGACATTCCGTCCAACGAGAAAGAGGTCACCGGCCGCCGTGGTTGCAAGGGTGCTCGCGCGCCAACCGTCGGAGCCGTTTGTCGTGACAGGAATCTCCGCGATGCGTCGCCAGCGTGCGCCATCGAAACGAAGGATATCGTACCGAATGACGCTGCCTCCAGAAAGCACCGAAGTCGAGACGTAAATGTGCGAAGCGTCGACGCCCCAAAGATCGTCCGTGCCGGTCGTTCCAAAAATCTGCCCTGAACGAAGCCCAGCCCCTCTCCATTCGACACCGTCAAAATGCTCTACAGAGAATCCCAGGCCTCGCCGCCCATCTGGCTCCGCCATCGGAAGCGACAGTGCATAAATATCTGTTGCGCTCGCTGCCCAGACTCTCCCCCACGCTCCAGACAGCGGGAACGCCGACCAATTGCCCGTGGGCGTCAAGAACCACAGGCCGTTTTCTGCGGCCAAATAAACGTGCGTTGCGTCAAGCACAAATACAGAGTGGATGTCGTTGGGTCCCGATCCGCTCGCAAAAGTTTGAACCGTCCAGGCGTTCCCGTCGAATTTTAGGAGCGTGTTCTCACCGGCAGCGTAAATGTTCGTCGGCGAGCTTCCGTGTATCGACTTGAGACTCGCCGCAGTTACAGGTGGAACCACCGTCCAAGTCGCCGGACTCACGCTTGGGTTGTAAAAAACGATTGTCCCATTATCGCCCGCGAAATAAACGGCCGACGCACCTGCGCGGTATACGGCGCGCCACTGCGTCGAGAGCGGGGGCAAAAGAACCGACCACGATGAACCATCGAATCGGCGAATCTGCACTGTGTTGTTGTAGGATCGTACGCTCACCGTGTAAATGTCGGACGCCGAGGCGGCCGCAGCAGCGCGATGAAACAACGGGTAAGCGTTCCCATCCGGCAACATTCCCATGTCGCTGGTTAACTCCGTAAACGTCGACGTGCCGTCATGGCGAAAGTTGTGCGTTCCGGCAAGGTAGATCGTTGGCCCGCCGGGAATTCGTGAACCCTTTGTCGATTGCTGCGAATTGGGGATGTTCTGCGAGGTTAGTGTTCCGCTCGTCCATCTCGCGAGCGCAGCACTGTTCGACAACCAGAGGTCGGTAGAGTTGATCGGCATGATCGAGTCGTAATTGCTAGAACACGGCGAGGCACCGCAATTCAACTCGGACCACGATGTCCCATTCCACCGCTGCAGTGTCCGGCCCGAACCGCCGGATCGATACCCGCTCGCGACGATGTCGGTCGACGAAAACCCGGCAAGCGCGCTGACCGACATCGTGAGACCCGAGCCCACAACGTTCTTCCGGCACCACGTCAATCGGCACGCGGGATCGACGTCACCCGAAGCACCCTTCCACGCCGCCGCGTCGCGCCCACCGACCATGACGACGCTGCCGTTCGTCCAAACCGCATTCAGGTTCGGGAGCTCGGGCAATGCCGCCGTTGGCGAGCCGTTCTGCCACGATCCAGCGCTGTACTTGAGTACGACGCCGTTGTTTCCGACCGCATACACAGTGCTGCCTGTTGATGATCCGTGAACACCGTTGAGCTGAATTGAAACTGGGTTCGCCATCACACTCCACTGATTGCCCGAGTTGCCGTCGTACTTGAGAATGACCCCGCCTGCTCCAACCGCGTAAATATTCATCGCTGATGAACCCCAGACCGCAAAAAGATCAGATCGCGTACCACTGTCCATTTGCGTCCACGCGTTGGCGCCGTCGTGACGCCAAATCTGGCCTCGGTCGCCGACGAAGAAAATTACGCTCGCGCTCGCGGCAAAAACGGCGCGCATCGTCCCGTTGAACGGCCGTGGACTGAGCCACGAGCTGCTCGATCCTGTGCAGAATCCCAGGCCGTCACATGTGTCGTTTACGCTGCAAGCAAGTCCATCGCTGCACCGCGTTTCAGTTCCGGGATATGCACACGCACCCGCGCCGCTACACCAACCAACGCCGCAAGTTGCGTTTCCGCCCGGTATTGCGCAATCGGCTCGGGGGTCCTGCCCGGTCGCCACATACGAGCAAGTGCCGAGACCATTCAGGTTGCACATTTGGCAAGTGCCGCACGTTTGGGATCCGCAGCAAACGCCATCAGTGCAATAACCGGCGGCGCACTGGTACGCGCCGCCGCACGCCTGGCCGGGCGCTTTCTTGGCGATGCACGTTCCGCCGCCCGTGTCGCAGTAATTGCCGCTCATACAGTCACCATCGACCGCGCAAATCACGCGACACGAAACCGCGTTTTCGCACTTGAGGCTTCCGCCGCACGCCGTTGCGGCACCCGCGACGGGGCACGCGCCCGTGGCGCCGCACAATCGTGATGCCGTGAAGCTGTTCGCGCCGCCGCACGTCGATGGCGCGCACTGCGACCCTGTCGACATGCGCTCGCATCCGCCGACCCCGTTGCACGTGCCAGCCAAGCACTGCGACGCGGGGTCGGTTCCGCAGTCGCTGCCGTGCGCGGTGCCCGCGAGGACGTTGACGCACGTCCCCTCGTTGCCGGGAACATTGCACGCGCGGCACGGTGTGTTGCAATCGGACGCGCAGCAAACACCATCGATGCATTTCCCCGACACGCACTCGATCCCGCCGCCGCACGCAAGACCCGTCGCGGTGAGCGGCACGCACGAATTCCCAGAACACCTGTAACCCGTGCGGCAATCCGAGTTCATACTGCACGTCGACTTGCACGACGTCCCGTTCGCGCAAACGAGATCGCCCGCGCATGCGGTTGGGGTCGTCGTCGGGCATGCGCCTGACGTGCCACAGGTCTGCCGCGCTGTGTGCGTGTTCGGATCGACGCATGTCTCCGCGAGGCAAACGTAACCTGTGCCTCGACGCTCGCAGGCGCCAGTCCCATCGCACGCGCCGGTTAAGCACGCCGCATCGCCACCCGGGCAGTCGCTCCCGTGCGTTTGCCCTGACCCAACGTTCGCGCACGACCCCGCGCCGGCCTGCCCCGCGGCGATGACGTTGCACGCGCGACACGTCCCGCACGCCGAAACACTGCAACAAACGCCGTCGGTCCTGATGCCGCTCGCGCAGTCGGCCGCCTCAAGGACCGCGACGCCGCCCTTCTTCAAGCAAACGCCGGACGGAGTCGCGCACGTTTCGTTCGAAGCGCACTGAGACGAGCTACAGCACGTTCCGTCTTTACAGTTTTCGCTGCGGCACTCCACTCCAACGCTACACGCTTGCCCAAGCTCCTTCACGTTCACGCACGCGCCACCCGCGCAGTAGGTTCCGTCAACGCAGTCACTGGGGACGCTGCTCGCGTTGCACGTCGACTTGCACGTCGTCGTGTCCGCGCACGTGAGCGAGTTCGCGCACACCTGCTCTTGCGTCGCGGGACAGCCCCCAACAACCGAACAGGTCGCGGCCGGCGTGTACCGATTCCCGTTTGCGCATGTCGAGCCGCGGCACTCTGCCCCCGGTGCAATCCGCGCGCAACCGCCTGCGCCATCGCACGCACCCGTCAAGCACGCCGCCGCGCCCGCGCTGCATGCCGTGTTGTTCTCGCCCGACGGAATTGGCGCGCACGTGCCGACGCTGCCCGCTACGTCGCACGCCATGCACGTCCCCGAGCACGCCGTCGCGCAACAGACCCCCGTCGCTTGCCCCGCTCGCCTCGCGCAGGTCCCACTCGCGCATTCCGAACTGAGCGAGCACGCTTGGCCCGTTCGCGTTGCGCATGTCCCCGTCGCGGTCGCACACGTTTGCGCACCACAGCTGGAAACCGTGCAGCATGTGCCATCAACGCAGTGATTGCTCGAACACTGCGTATCGCGCGAGCAAGAGCCGCCGAGCGCGCGCGGCGTCGTGCATGTGCCCCCATTGCAGTAAGTCCCGTTCGCGCAATCATCGTCGACGCTGCACGTTAATTTGCAGCTCGTCGCGTTCTCGCACTTGAGCGAGTTCGCGCACGATTGGGGCGAAATCGATGGACAGCCGCCCGTCGCGCCGCACGTGGCAGCGGGCGTGAGCAGGGTCTCGTTGCAGCTCGCGGCTTGGCAAACGCTTCCCGCAGCTTTCCGCGCGCACGCCCCCGCGCCGTCGCAAGCACCCGTCAAGCACGCCGCCGCGCCCGCGCTGCACGCCGCATCGCTTGTCCCGGCAAGGATTGGTGCGCACGTCCCCGCGCTTCCCGCGAGGTCACACGCCATACACTTTCCGTTACACGCTGTCGCGCAGCAAACTCCCGTCACTTGTCCCGCTCGCTTCGCACACGTCCCACTCGCGCACTCGGAGCCTGCATTGCACACCTGTCCGTTTCGCGTTGCGCACGTCCCCGTCGGTGTTGCGCACGTTCCCGCGCCGCAACTCGAATCCGCGCAGCAGGTGTTGTCGACCAGATATCCGCTCGCGCACTGCGTGGGACGGTCCGCGGCCGCGCCGTTCAAGCGCTTCCCAACGCACGTGTCGCTTAAGCAGTACCCCGTCACGCAGTCGCCATCAGCCGCGCACGTCGTCTTGCAGTTTGTCGTGTCCGCGCAAATAAGTGAGTTCGCGCACGCCTGCTGCCCAAGCGTCGGGCAACCGCCCGCGGCGCC
>JACPTQ010000086.1 GCA_016192705.1 Deltaproteobacteria bacterium
CGGCCTGGCAGACGGTGAATCGCAGCCGCCGCGTGGTGCGGGGTCAAGCGGTCGTCCTGCCAATCGACGGCGACCGCGATGCCTTCGATGAGGCCGATGTTGAACGTTAGGAGGCCGCTCTGGCTTACGTGAAAAGGCGGCGCGGCCAATTCGCCGGCCACGACGTGAACGAGCTCGTGACGCAGCACGGGGTGCGGGAAGGGTTGATGTTGGATGTGGATTTCGCGAAGCCACGGTTTCGCGATGTACGTGTTTCGGGCGCCCATGAGGCGGGCCTTCGTGTCGGCGTTTGGATAGATGTAAGAGTGGATGCGGCGAGGATATTTGAGGCCGAGGCGGCGCTCGATTTCGGCAATTTGAAAGTCGTGCTCGGTCGCGATGCGAACGATGTCGCGCGCGGTGTCGGCTGACGGCGCGTAGTGAATCGTGACGCGTTCCGTTTCGTGGCGCGCTGAAAGCTCGCGTTCGATGTCGCGGCGCGTGACGGAGAAGCCGATGCGGCCGCCGAACGACAGGACGACGCCAACCGCGATCAAGATGAAAACAGCGACACCGGACAGCAGAGGGCGCGATCGAGCGGCCGCCACGCGGAGGCGCAGTTTTTCGGCGTCGAACGCGGCGATGACGAGGAGCGACAAGCCGAGCGCAAGGGCGATCGTTGTCGCGCGGTAGATGAGGAGGGCGGGGCTCGATTCAATGCGCTCGTCGTAGAGCGAGCCGGGGTAGTAGCCGACGAACGGATGGTAAAGGGCGATGGTCGGTTCGGTAACAAACGTGAAGAGGGCCCAGACGGCGGTTGCGAGAACGATGGCGATGAACGCGATGGTGGGCCACACGCGTCGCGGGATAAGAGCCCCGACGAACTGGCCGGTCGCGAGGGCAAGAAGGGCTCCGGGCAGTGGAAGAAGTGCGTAAAGAGCGAGGCCGCGCGCGAGGTTGCAGTTGAGGATGAAGGCGGCACCGATGAGGCCCGCCACGACCGGGACGAAGAGGAAGAGCATGAGAACGACAAGCGACGCGGTAAATCGACGCGCCGCAATGCGGGCGCCGCTCTCTCTCGGCCAGTCGGTGTGGTGGCGGCGTGCGAGATCGATGGCGGTTGTGCCGAGGTGCCCGGCGGCGAATGTGAGCGGGATGGTTGAGGCGAGGGCAAACTCGAATCCAAGAACGTTGAAGAGTGGCAGGTTAAGGAGGAGAACGCTGTAGGCAACCAAAACCACGAACCACGCGCGAATGCGCCACGACGCGAGGAGCGCGACGATTTCGCGCGTGAGGGGGCTTCGGGGAAGGGCGCGCCGGGTCAAGTGAGAAGCTCAGGCGCAAAACCTCGGCGCATGGTGTTCTCGGTGATGCAGACCGGCTCGACGAACTGTGCGAGGTAATCGGGGCCACCCGCCTTGGAGCCGACGCCGGACATCTTGAAGCCGCCAAACGGCTGCCGCGCGACGAGCGCACCGGTAATCCCGCGGTTGAGGTAGAGATTGCCAACGCGGAAGGCTTGCCGCGCCTGCTCGATGTGTCCGGGCGAACGCGAGAAGAGTCCGCCCGTGAGCGCGTAGGCCGTGCCGTTTGCGATCTCGATGGCGGCGTCAAATGAATCGGCGCGGATAACCGCGAGCACGGGGCCGAAGATCTCATCTTGGGCGAGACGACTCGTCGGTGAGACGTCTGTAAAAATGTGCGGAGCGACGAACGATCCGATGCTCGGCGCGCGCCCGGCGTACGCGAGGTGGCTTTCGGCCTTTGCCGCATCGATCGCGTGGCGAATGCGTTCGGCCGCGTTTTCATCAATGACGGGGCCCACGCGGGTTCGCGGATGCGCGGGATCGCCGATGGCGACGGATTCGGTGGCGCCCACGAGCCGGCGGATAAAATCGGTGTAAACATCGCCAACGACAACGACGCGTGAGCAGGCGCTACATTTTTGTCCCGCGTAATCGAACGCGGAGCGAACGACGCCCGCGACGGCTTCATCGAGGTCGGCGTCGGCGTCGACGATGATGGCGTTCTTACCGCCCATTTCGGCAATGACGCGCCGAACGCCGCGCTGGCCGGGCCGCACGTCGGCGGCGGTCCGCACGATCCCGAGGCCGACGTCGCGCGAACCCGTGAAGACGACAAAATCGGCGCGCGGATCGGCGACGAGTGCGGCGCCCACTTCTTCGCCGACGCCGGGCAAGAACCCGAGAACGCCCTTGGGGAGTTTTGCGACGCGAAACGCTTCGAAGAGGCGCCACGCGATGACGGGCGTCTGCTCGGCGGGTTTTATAACGACGGTGTTGCCGGTCACGAGTGCCGCCGCGGTCATGCCGCAAAGAAGTGCGAGCGGAAAATTCCACGGGGCGATGACGACGCCGGTGCCACGGGGCTGGTATGCGTAGACGTTGTCTTCGCCGGGGAGAGAGAGCGCCTTCTGCGGGGCGAAGAGGCGTTCGGCCTGGGTCGCATAGTACTCGAGAAAATCGATCGCTTCGCACACTTCCGCGTCGGCTTCGCGCCATGGCTTTCCGGCTTCCGCGACAACGAGGGCCGCGAGGGGGACGCGCGAGACGCGCAGGATTTCGGCGGTGCGCCTGAGAATCGCGGCTCGTGTCGCGACGGGCGTTTCACGCCAAGCTGCCTCTGACGACCGCGCGACCGTCAAAGCTTCGCGCGCATCGTCGGCCGTTGCGCTCGCCGATGTCCCGATGACGTCACCGCTTCGCGCGGGGTTTGACGAGACGATCGTGTGCAATGTTTTTTTTTCCTCGCCGCCAATAACGATCGGTATGTCGACACCGCGCTTTTGTGACGCGAGCGCGGCTGCGAAATTACGGCGACTCTCGCCCGCCGCGAAATCGATCGGTGGTTCGTTCCGAAAACCGATCGCTGCGGATGGCGTCATCGCGGGTCGCCTCTCGTCTTCCCGGGGTCGCGCGAGGAGCTCGGCGGCGCTGACGCCCTCCGCAAAGCGTTTTCGTAGCCAGCCTTCGTTTGACGTGTTTTCGAGCAAGCGCCGAACGAAATACGCCATGCCTGGCAAGAGCTCGCCAACGGGCGCGTAATCACGCACGCGAAACCCTTCCGCGATAAGCGCTTGCTTCACGGGTTCCGCCATGCCGAACAGCATTTGAAACTCGAGCGCCGATTCGGGGACCTTCAAGGCGCGCGCAACGGCCCTCGCACTTGCGATGCTGCGCACGTTGTGGCTCCCGATTGCGGTTCGAACGACCTTCGCGTGGTCGAGCAAGAGTAGGGCGCACGCCTCAAAGCTTGCGTCGGTCGCGCCTTTTGTTGCGAACACGGGCGACGGCCATCCGCGCTGGGTGGCCATAACGGTTTCGTAGTCCCAGTATGCGCCCTTCACGAGGCGGACCGTGACGGGTGTTCCGCGTCGCTTGGCCCATTTGATAAGCGCCTCGATGTCGGCGTGTGAGTCACAGAGGTACGCCTGGACTGCGATCCCGGCCTGGTCAAAATCGCGGAACTCCGGTTCGTCGAGAAGCTCGCGAAAGAGCGTCGTCGTTACGTCACGGAGTGCGAACTGCTCGGCATCGATGTTGACGAACGCTCCTGCCGTGCGCGCTTTACGGAAGATGGGGCGCACGCGCTCCTTAAGAATGGCGACGCTGCCGTCAAAATCGATGGCGTCAATCTGTGAGTAGAGCGCGGAGATTTTCACCGACACATTGACGCGCGGAATCGTTCCCCAAGGCGCCTTCTCGAGGCGGTTGTTTTCGGGCCACGCGGCTGTTTCGCTCGCGAGCGTTTCAACGAGCTCCGCGTAACGCGAGACGTAAGTCTCGGCTTCGCTCTCGCTGACCGTCGCCTCGCCGAGCAAGTCAACGGTAAAACCGATCCCCGCGTCGCGGAGCGTCTTGAGCGTCGCAACGGCGTCAATCGGTGTCGCGCCGGCGATGAATCGTCGGGCCATGTTGAGGATGCTTTTTTCAATCATGCCAGCGCTCATGCGCGCGCCGATCCCGCTTGCCGCAAAACCCATGGCCGCTCCGAGAAATCCGAACGATTGCTCCGGGCGCAAAAAATACTCGCGGATATGCTGGGCCATGTCGGTCGCGTCTCGGAGCACCGGGAAGACGTCAACGAATCGAAACATCTCGGTCTTGAATGCGTCGTTCTTCATCGACCATTCCATAAGGCGTCCCGTGAGGCCTTCGCCGCCGAACATCCCGGGCTTGGCGTCGCCCATGCGCGCGAGGAGGCGCTCGCCGATTTCACGAATTGCGGGTTCGAGTTTTTCGCTAACCATGGCGGGCGGTTTTAGCATCGCGGGATTGCGCCGTGCAATGCGGGCCAGGGCGAAGAGAAGAGGGAAGACGGAAAATTAGTCGGGTATGACGTTTGCCTCGCGGACCAGTCGGTCGCGCATGAAAGTCGCGTATTGCCCATCGAGAATGGCGCGGCGGGCCGCGCGCATGAGGGCGAGGTAGAAGCTGACGTTGTGGATCGTGAGGAGGCGCATCGCGAGAATCTCGCCGACCATGAACAGGTGTCGAAGATACGCGCGCGAGAAGCGGCGGCACGTTCCACAATCGCACGTGGCGTCGAGCGGCTTTTCGTCGCGAGCGTACGCGGCGTTTTTGATTTGCACGCGGCCCGCGCTCGTGAAGAGCATGCCATTGCGCGCGTTGCGCGTTGGCATGACGCAGTCGAACATATCGACACCGGCGGCGACGCAGGCGACGAGATCTTCGGGAGTTCCAACGCCCATCAGATACCGCGGCTTATCGATGGGGAGCGCCGTGGCCGCGATACGAGCCATGGCCCGCATGATGTCGGGCGATTCGCCGACGCTGAGTCCGCCGATCGTGTAGCCGGGCCGATCGCGCGCCGTGATCTCGGCCGCGTGTTCGCGACGCAGATCCTCGAAGAGCCCGCCATGGACAACGCCGAAGAGTGCCTGGTCTTCGCGGCGCTTCGCGGCAATCGATCGGTCGAGCCAAGCCGTTGTACGCCGCATCGCGCGTGTGACGTCATCCTGGCTCGCGCCAGCTGGTGGGCATTCGTCGAGCGGGATGATGATGTCGCTTCCGAGCGCCTCTTGCGTTTCGACGACGGACTCCGCCGTGAAGCGGCAGCGCGCGCCGTCGATGTGCGACTGAAACGTGACGCCGTCGTCGTCGATCGCGCGCCGCTCGGCGAGCGAAAGCACTTGATAACCGCCGCTGTCGGTCAGGATCGCGCCGTCCCATGCCATGAAGCGGTGGAGCCCGCCCATTGCCGCAACCGTGTCCGCGCCCGGACGCAGATAGAGGTGGTACGTATTCGCGAGAATAATGCGTGCCCCCGCGGCGCGCAGATCGTCCGGGTCGAGGGCCTTAACCGTCGCCCGCGTGCCGACCGGCATAAAACACGGCGTCTCGATTTCGACGCCGCGAACCGAGACGACACCGGCTCGTGCCCCGGTTTCGGAGTCGGTCGCAAGCAACCTAAATTTGAGAGGCATGCGTCACGATGAAACCGAGAAAAAAGGGATTGGGGTTTTCCAAGCGCGGCTTAGCGTCGGGCGTCGTCGCGGCGCGCCGGCTCCGGCGACGGCGTGATTTGAATCCGCGGCTTCGCGCCCGCACCAGCAGCGCTCGCGCCGCTCGTCCCTTCACGTTTTTCAGGCGCCTCGACCCGCTCAGGAAGGAGGAACGATGTGTTGCGCTCAACCTTGGCCCGCGACCGCACCGCCTCTTGCCACCCCATCATCGTCTGCCAACCCTTCATATCGAGGCGCTCCTTGCGCAGTCCCTTCTTCTTGAGCTCCTCCGCGAACCGCGCCGCGTTTGGCGTTTCCCGTTTCACGAGCCGCACGACGTACACCTTCCCGTCGGCCTCCTCGGGCGTCGGATGAACCGCTTTTTCATCCGACAGCGACTTGAACGCCGCCTTCATGAGCGCCTTCGACGTCCCGATTCCAACCAAACGCCCGTGCGCGTTCCATCCAAAATCCCCGGTCTCCTTAACGCGCGACTCTTTTTCCTTCTCGCTGTCTTTCTCTTTTCCTGCCTTCTTGCCGTCCTTATTGTCTTTAGTTTTTTCCGCATCGTCCTCTCCTGCGGCGACTTTGAGCGACTTCTTTGGATCGGCCGCGGCTTTCGCGATCAGCGTCGCCGCGTCGGCTTTCGCCTTCTCCTTGGAGGCCGCAGCCCGCGCCAAATCGGCGATGAGGTCGTCTTCAACCTGCTTCAACTCAACGTCGCGATGCTTCTCACGCTTCACCACAAAAAATCGCCCCGGCTCATCGACCACACGCGACACGTCGCCGTCCTTCATGAGCAGAACTTCATTCCGCACTTGATCGGCCGCAATCGTCGAGAGCTTTACCCAGCCGAGCTCGCCGCCCTTTTCTTTCGTCGTGTCGTGCGACTCTTTCTTCGCGACCTCCGCGAAATCGCCGCTCTTCGCGAGCGCGCGCACCTCGTCGGCCTTTTTCCGCGCCTCGTCCTTTTTTGCGTCGTTTCCCGCCTCATACCCAATCACGATTTGCCGCACGAAATACTCACGGTAATCGGCCTTCCGCTTCGCGAACGCGTCATCAATTTCTTTTCGTTTCGTGGTTTTCCACTTCTGCGCTTCTTCCGGCGTTAACTTAAACTGTTTTTCGTAATCCTTTGGGTCGAAGGCGACGTACTCGAGATTCGCCGTTCGATTTTTCTCCTCAAACTCCGACCACAACTCGCCCTCGCTCGCCCAAAGCAAGCTGCGCACGGTTCCGTCGAGCTTCTCCGCAATCAAGCGCCGCCGCGTCCGCTCTTCAAACTCCGCGACCGACGTCCGCTCACCCCAGTTCACGATCTGCTTGTAACGCTCGTACGAGAACGCCTTCGTCTTTTTCGTTTGAAACTGCGGCTGCTTCTCGATCGTTTCGATCACTTCTTCGTCGCTCGCGCGGAATCCCGCCTCATGCGCAGCCTGTGCAAACAATCGCTCGGTAATGAGGCCGTTCATGATCTGCTCGCGCATCTCCTTCGAATCCTTGCGATCGCCGTAAAGTTCACGGAGCCGAACGAGACGCGTTTCGAATTCGGTCGCGGAAATAGCTTCGCCGTTCACCTTCGCCGCGCTTTGGCCAGCCTTCACGCACGAAGCGCCGGAACCCGGGCCAAATGAGAGGACGAATGTCACGATGATGATTGAGAAAAACGCGTAAATGAGAATCGATCGGCGCTGTTCGCGCATGTAACCGAGCATTCGGAGCCTCCGTTCAGGAAAACGCGGTGATGCTAGGGCAGATGCGGACGAAGATCAAACGAGGCGAAACAGGCGGGAGCGCGATGTGGGCCTGATTCCCGAATAACGGGCAAGTTTTGCGTGGTACGGGCGGGGTTTGGGCTCGCTCCGGCTCGCGAAAGTCCTCGGGTCTGACATGAAATGTGAGTCTGCGCGAAATGATTTGAATATCATGAGAACGGCAATCCCACGCCCCATCGGCACCTCATCCCCTGCGGACGCGACCCGGAGCAAGCCCAATCCCCGCCCGCCCAACCAGAAACAAGCCGTTTCCCTGGAACGGCGGTTGAGAGACTTGGGGGTCGATCGAACGCTGGC